>JAGQRV010000031.1:34020-47690 GCA_020425125.1 Paracoccaceae bacterium
GACTGGGAAAGCCCGACGCTGGGTGCCTGGGGGCTCGGATGGGAAGTGTGGTGTGACGGCATGGAGGTCAGCCAGTTCACCTATTTCCAGCAGGTCGGTGGGCATGACTGCAAGCCGGTCTCGGGCGAACTGACCTACGGGCTGGAGCGTCTGGCGATGTACGTCCTTGGCATCGACCACGTGATGGAGATGCCGTTCAACGACCCCGACGCGCCGATCGCCCTGAGCTACGGCGACGTCTTCCGGCAGACCGAGGAGGAATACTCCCGCTTCAACTTCGACCAGGCCGATACCGACAGGCTATTGAAGCATTTCGAGGATGCCGAGGCCGAATGTCGCGCGATCCTTGCTGCCCCGGCCGAGGATCCGCGGACCGGAAAGCGCATCATCATGGCCCACCCCGCCTATGACCAGTGCATCAAGGCGAGCCACATCTTCAACCTGCTCGACGCCCGCGGAGTGATCTCGGTGACCGAGCGGCAGGCCTATATCGGCCGGGTGCGGGCGCTGGCCAAGGACTGCGCAGACGCCTTCGTGCAGACCCGCGCGGCCGGGGTCGAGGCGTGAGCCTTCGGCGGCGGCTAGGCCAGCCCCGGCAACAGGGCCTTCAGCCCACCCACGATCATTTCGGCCGCGATCGCCGCCAGGATCATCCCCATCAGCCGGGTCATGATCACGCGGAGCGTCTGGCTCATGTGCCGGCCGATGGACGATGCCGAGAACAGTACGACGCCGAGAATGGCGAGGATCGCCGCCAGGGCAGCCCAGTAGGCGAGGTGCTGGCCCTGGGTGGTAAGCTGGCCGCGGAACACGACCAGCGTCGCGATGGTGCCCGGACCCACGATCATTGGGAAAGTGATCGGGTAGAAGGCGACGTTGTCGAGTTCGGCGTGATGCTCCTGTTCCTTGGCCGTTCCGGTATGGGCCGTGCTGTCGTGGCCATTCAGCATCCCGAGCGCGATCAGCAGCAGGACAAGCCCGCCGGCCAGCCGGAAATCGTCCACACTGACACCGAAGAAGGTCAGGATCTGCGTGCCCGCGACCGCCACCACGACGCACATGATGGCACTGAAGAAGGCGACCGAAAGCGCGGTCGCGCGCATCTCGCCGGGGCTGCGGCCTGCGGTCAGAGACAGGAAGATCGGCAAATTCACGAACGGATTCATGATCGCGAAGAGCGCGCCGAAGAACTTGATGAGAAAGGCGGTATCCATGTCGGTCTCCCGGTCTGCGGGGCCGGGCTAGCACAGGCAGCGGGTCGCGCCCATGCGACCTCCTGCGTCCCCGCGGTCGTTTGAGGGCGATGATGAACGGCAAGCTGGTGGGAGGGTTCATCGTGACGGCGGCGGTTCTGGCCGGTGCGGCGGTCTATTTCCTGCAGGAATACTATTTCTACGAGCGCATCGATCCCGCGGCGGTGGCCATTCGCCTGACCCCCGTGACCGATGCGGCGCCCGAGGCGATCCCGTCCGCGGACATTCGCGCCATCGACGCCACCAGCTCACCAATCCGCTTCCGGGCCTGCTTCACCACGCCGGTCTCGCTGGCCACCCTGACTGAGACCTACCGGCTCTACGACGATCCGGTCCCGCTGAACGCGCCGGCGTGGTTCGACTGTTTCGACGCAGGCGCCATCGACGCGGCGCTGAATTCCGGCGCGGCCCTGGCCTTCCTGGGCGAATCCTCGGTCGCTGAAGGGGTTGACCGCGTCGTGGCAGTATTCGAGGACGGGCACGCCTATGCCTGGAACCAGCTTCGGCCCGACGCTGGCGAGTGATCCGAGGACGAACCGGCGATGGAACCCGCGGCACTGCAGGATGCGATCCGGATCGACGCCTTCGCGGCGGTGACCGTGGCGATCCTGGTCTACTTTTCCGGGGTCCGGCTGACCGGCCGGTTCGGATTTCTGCGCGCCTACTCCATCCCCGAACCGGTGAGCGGCGGTATCCTGGCGGCGCTGATCGCCTGGGCCGTCGTGGCGTTCACCGGGCGCGAGGTCGTCTTCGACCTGTCCGCGCGGGATTTCCTGCTGGTCTACTTCTTCACCACGGTCGGCCTGTCGGCGCGTGTCGCCGACCTGATCAGGGGCGGGCCGGTCCTTGCGCTGATGCTGGCCCTGACGGTGGGCTTCATGGTCGTGCAGGCGGCGATCGGAATGGTCGCCGCCCTGGTCTTCGGCCTCCCCGTGCAGGCCGGCGTGATGCTGGGAACCGCATCGCTTGTGGGTGGACACGGCACCGCCATTGCCTGGGGGCCGGTGGTACAGGACACCTATGGCGTGGCCGGTGCAGCCGAGATCGGGATCGCCACAGCGACGCTCGGCCTGATCGCCGCCAGCGTGCTGGGCGGTCCGATCGCGCGGTTCCTGATCACGCGCAACCGGTTGGACCTGCCTGCGGCCGACAGCGACTCGTTCGGCGGCGACGCCTTCCACGAGCCGGAACAGACGGTCGGCGCGGTGACCAATTCCGACCTGCTGCGCAGCATCTTCTGGATCAACGTCGCCGTCGCGATCGGCGTCAGCGTGCACGAGGCGCTGGACGAGGCGGGCGTCATGCTGCCGCTGTTCGTGCCCTGCCTTCTGGTGGGCATCGTCCTGTCGAATTCGATCCCGCGCCTGCTTCCCCGCATGAACTGGCCTGCCGCGACGCCGGCGATGGGGCTCGTGCAGGAATTCAGCCTGTCGGTCTTCCTGTCCATGTCGCTGATGTCGATGCAGCTCTGGACGCTGGCCGAGCACGCGTCGCTGCTGGCGGTGACCATGGCGCTGCAGGCAGTCACGGCGGCGCTCTTCATCGTGGCCGTCGTCTTTCGCGCCATGGGGCGGGACTATTTCGCCACTGTCATCTCTGCCGGCTTCGCGGGGTTCGCGCTTGGCGCGACGCCCACGGCCATCGCCAACATGACGGCGGTGACCCAGCGCTATGGCCCGGCGCCCCTGGCCTTCATCGTGCTGCCGCTGGTATCGGCCTTCTTCGTCGACATCGCGAACGCCATCGTCATCAAAGCCGCCCTGAGCTTCTAGGACCTGCCCATGCCAGATCTGCTGATCGAACTCTTCTCCGAGGAAATCCCGGCGCGGATGCAGGCAAGGGCGGCTGACGATCTGAAGCGTCTGGTGACCGACGGCATCGTCGGGGCCGGTCTGACCTATGCCGGGGCGGCGGCCTTTGCCACGCCGCGGCGGTTGACCCTGGCCGTCGAGGGGATGACCGCGGAAAGCCCGACCCGGCGGGAGGAGCGCAAGGGGCCGAAGGTGGGGGCGCCGGAGGCGGCGCTCGACGGGTTCTGCAGGTCCGCAGGCGTGGCGCGTGAGGCGCTGGAGGCGCGCGATGCCGGCAAGGGGCAGGTCTGGTTCGCCACGATCGTGCATCCGGGCCGGCCCGCGGCCGAGATCGTGGCCGAAGTTCTGGGTCAGGCGGTGCGCGCATTTCCCTGGCCGAAATCAATGCGTTGGGGGGAGGGCGACCTGCGCTGGGTGCGCCCGCTGCATTCGATCCTGTGCATCGTGACCGACGAGGCGGGGGCGCGCGTCGTGCCGCTGGAGATCGGGCCGCTCGGGGCCGGGAACGTGACGCGGGGGCATCGGTTCATGGCGCCGCGGCAGTTTCCGGTGGTCTCGTTCGACGATTACGTGGCCAGGTTGAAGCGCGCGCATGTGGTGCTGGACCAGGCCGAGCGGGCCGACCGGATCCGCCACGACGCCGAGCATCTGGCCTTTGCGCTGGGTCTGGAAATCGTGGAGGATCGGGGGCTTCTGGCCGAGGTCGCGGGGCTGGTGGAATGGCCCGTGGTGTTGATGGGCGAGATCGAGGAGCGCTTCCGGCACCTGCCGGCCGAGGTGCTGCAGACCTCGATGCGGACGCACCAGAAGTTCTTCTCGGTCCGGAAACCGGATGGTGAGAAATTGGCAATCGCACCGATTGCACATGAGTCGGGCGCGGATCCGGCCGGATCCGGGCGCGGGGCGATCACCCATTTCATCACCGTCGCCAACCGCGAGACCGCCGATCACGGCGCGACGATCCTGGCGGGCAACCGCAAGGTGCTGGCGGCGCGGCTGTCGGATGCCGCGTTCTTCTGGGAGCGGGATCTGGCCGTCGCCAAGGCGGGGATGGAGGAGTGGCTCGACGGCCTCGGCCACGTCACCTTCCACGCGAAACTCGGCACCCAGAAGGAGCGGATCGACCGCATCGCGGCGCTGGCGCGGGAACTGGCACCGGCGGCCGGGGCCGATCAGGCGCTGGCCGGGCAGGCGGCGCGGGTTGCGAAGGCGGATCTGCGCTCGGAGATGGTCGGCGAGTTCCCCGAATTGCAGGGGGTGATGGGGCGGTACTACGCGCTGCAGGCCGGGATGGATCCGCAGGTCGCCGCGGCCTGCGCCGAACATTACGCGCCGCTCGGCCCGTCCGACGCAGTGCCTACGGCGCCGGTGTCGGTCGCGGTGGCGCTGGCGGACAAGATCGACCTGCTGACCGGGTTCTGGGCGATCGACGAGAAGCCGACCGGATCGAAGGACCCGTTCGCCTTGAGACGGGCGGCGCTGGGGGTGATCCGGTTGGTGCTGGAGAACAATCTGCGGATTCGGATGGTCAAGGGTCTCTCTGACGCGGTCCTGCGGCACATGGTCTTCGCGACACGCTTCAGCGGCTTTGACCCATGGGTCGGCTATGGAATGGAGGATCCAGTAATTCGGCAGGTATTGGCAGAATTTATTCGCGGTCCTAAGGCAGACACCGCAGACATTCGCTTCATTTTCCAAGGAATAAAAGAAGATTACATGCGAATGATTGCAGTGAATATTGCTGAATTTGGTTTGATGGAGGTTGACGAGTCGAACGAAGAAGTCTTGTCTCCAGATCAATTAGAAAGTCGCTCTGATTTCATTCGCGAGCAGAACCAGTTCGTAAGACGCGTGCTCGATTTCGGCGAGTACGCTTCCCTTCGTTCGGCAGGCGACCCCGATGAGGTTGTAAAGCCGCGCTTGGGACCAACAGCCAGAGAATATTGCATTGAGAACGCCAATGATGTTCTCGCTTTCCTCCACGACCGCCTGAAGGTCTTCCTCCGCGACCGGGGCATCCCGCACGACGTGATCGATGCCTGTCTCCATGATTTCGGCTCGGATGTGCCGCGGGACGATGCCGACGACCTGACGCTTCTGGTGAAGCGCGCCGAGGCGCTGGCGGAGTTCCTGACGACCGAGGACGGCGAGAACCTGATCCAGGGCTTCAAGCGGGCGAACAACATCCTGGCGCAGGCGGAGGCGGCGGACGGGGTCGAGTATTCGTTCGGGCCGGAGGCGAAGCTCGCCGAAAGCGACGACGAACGCGCGCTCTTTGCGGCGTTGGAGAGCGAGGGGCGGGCGATCTCCTCGGCCATCGAGGCCGAGGATTTCGCGTCGGCCATGCGGGGCATGGCCTCCCTGCGCGCGCCGATCGACGCGTTCTTCGAGTCGGTGGTGGTGAATTCCGAGAATGCGGTGATCCGGCGCAACCGGCTGAACCTGCTGCATCTGATCCGTACCACTTGCCTCAGCGTCGCCGATCTGACCCGCCTGCAAGGCTAGCGGGGAGGGCGGTATCGCCCTGTGCACCGGCCCTTGAAGGACGGGCCCCTTGACCGCGCCCGGCCGGGCGGGTCCGCAGCGGCCAGGCCGGCCGCGCCGCGCCGCAGGCGCGGCGCCGGGCCCAACGGGATGAGCTGCCGCCCTGGGCGGCGGCGAAGACGGGCGGGAGCCCCCCGGGCCGGGTCGGGCGGGAATATTCCGCCGCGACCGGCAGGGCTTTTCCGCGGGCGGAGGCTGGCGTAGGGTCGGCGCGCCAGGAGCCCCGCCATGCAGAAACTCGCCACCTTCAAGCAGTTCACGACGATCACGCCGACGGCGCCGATCATCCGCGAACAGCACGGCTTCCGCGCCAAATGCCTGCAGCGGCTGGTGCGCCTCGGCATGCCGGTGCCGAAGACGGTGGCGCTGAGCTTCGAGACGGTGCACGGGATCGCCGCCGGGCGGATGCCCGACAAGGCGCGGATCCTGTCGGCCTTCGGCGACGCGCCGCTGGTCTCGGTGCGTTCCAGTGCCGAGGATCCGGACTGGGGCGGGCCGAGCGCAGTGCTGAACATCGGCATGAACGACGACCGCTTCGCGGCAATGGCGGCGGAGATCGGCGAGGCCGCGGCCAGCGCGCTCTACCTGCGCTTCATCCAGACCTATGCCGGGCAGGTGGCGCATCTGGACGACGCGCTGTTCGACGCCGCCGCGCCACCGACGCGGGTGGTGGTGGAGACGGCGCTTGCCGCCTTCGAGGCCGAGACCGAGGCGCCGTTCCCGCAGGACCCGGCGGCGCAGCTGGGCGGAGTTCTGCGGTCGATGGCGAAGGCCTGGGAAAGCACCACGGCGCGGCTGTTGCGCCAGGCCCGCGGCGCGCCGCTCGAGGCCGGGCTCGGCCTCGTGGTGCAGCAGATGGCGCTGGGCGTCGGCCCGGACGAAAGCGGCGCGGGGGTGATGCAGGCGGTCGATCCGCTGACCGGCAAGGCGCAGATCACCGGGCGCTATCTGAGCCAGAGCCAGGGGCGGGACGCGCTGGGCGGCCGCGAGGGGGCGATCTATCTGACCCGCGACCGCCGCGGCCCCTCGCTCGAGGATCTGGCGCCGCAGGTATTCGACCAGCTGGTCGGTTTCGGCGACACCTGCCGGGCGCATCTGAAGCAGGAGATGCAGATCGAGTTCACCATCCATGCCGGCGCGCTGGCGATCATCGATGCGCGGCCGGTGCTGCTGAGCGCGCGCGCGGCGGTGGAGGTGGCGGTGGCGCTGGCCGAGGACGGGATCATCTCGCGCGATCACGCGCTGATGCGGGTGGCGCCCCGGGCGCTGCACGAGGTGCTGCACCCCCAGGTCGACCCGCGCGCACCGCGCCAGGTGATGGCGCGCGGCATTGCGGCGAGCCCCGGCGCGGCCTCGGGCAAGCTGGTCTTCTCGTCGACGACCGCGCAGGCGATGGCGGCGCAGGACGAGGCCTGCATCCTCGTGAAGCGCGAGACCACGCCCGAGGACGTGCGCGGCATGCATGCGGCCCGCGGCATCCTGACCGAGAAGGGCGGCGTGACCAGCCACGCGGCGGTGATCGCGCGGGGGCTCGGCGTGCCCTGCGTGGTGGGCGCCATCGGGATCCGGATCGACCGGCGCACCAAGACGCTGCGCACCCAGGACGGGCGGCTTCTGCGCGAGGGCGACCAGATCACCGTCGATGGTTCCACCGGCGAGGTGCTGGACGGCGCGGTGCCGATGCTGGAGCCGGCGCTCGACCATGCGTTCGAGACGTTTCTGCACTGGGCCGACGAGGTCCGCGACATCGGCGTGCGGGCCAATGCGGACACGCCCGAGGATGCCGCGATCGCGGTGCGCTTCCATGCCGACGGGATCGGGCTCTGCCGGACCGAGCACATGTTCTTCGCCGAGGACCGGCTGACCGCGATGCGCGAGCTGATCTTCGCCGACCTGCCCGAAGACCGGGCCGACGCTCTGAGCCAGCTCCTGCCGATGCAGCGGGCGGATTTCATCCAGATCTTCCGCATCATGGCGGACCGGCCGGTCTGCATCCGGCTGTTCGACCCGCCGCTGCACGAATTCCTGCCGCATGACCGGCAGGGCGCGATCGAGCTGGCCGAGGCGCTGGACCGGCCGCTCTCGGAGGTGCAGCGCCGCATCGACGCGCTGACCGAGTTCAACCCGATGCTGGGCATGCGGGGGGTGCGGCTGGGCATCTCGGTCCCCGAGATCTACGACATGCAGGCGCGCGCGATCTTCGAGGCGGCGGTGGCGGTCAGCCGGGAATCCGGCGGCGCGGACGGGCTGGCGCCGGTGGTGCCCGAGATCATGATCCCGCTGGTGTCGGCGGTGCGCGAGGTCGAGCTGGTGAAGACGCGGATCCAGACCATCGCCGCGACGGTGGCCACCGAGCAGGAGCAGGATCTGGCCTATCGGCTTGGCGTCATGGTGGAAACGCCGCGCGCCGCGCTGCGCGCCGGCGAGATCGCGCATCATTGCGAGTTCATGAGCTTCGGCACCAACGACCTGACCCAGATGACCTATGGATTGTCGCGGGACGATGCCGGGCGGTTCATGGGCGCCTATGTCCGGCAGGGCGTGTTCAGCGAGGATCCGTTCCACGTGCTCGACGCGGACGGGGTGGGCGAGCTGCTGATCATCGGTGCCGAGCGGGGCCGCAAGGCGCGTCCGGACGTGACGCTCTCGATCTGCGGCGAGCATGGCGGCAACAGCGAATCCATCGCCTTCTGCCGCGCCGCGGGCTTCGATTATGTGTCCTGTTCGCCATACCGGGTGCCTCTGGCGCGTCTCGCGGCGGCCCAGCTTGCGCTGAAATCCGCTCATTCAGGTTGATGTCTTAACGCCTTGCGTCGCAGGTCTTTTCGCACCTGCAGCAATTGTTGTTCTGCCGCGAGTTGCACGAAATCCGCTGTCGTTTCGGGACCCCGATTTGCCAGACCGGGGTCGTTTCCGGTACATCCCCGTCCCGGAACGAACGGATTTGGTGAAAATTGTGAATCTGCAAGCCACTCTTCTTGCGGGGCTCCTGGCTCTCGCTGCCTCCTCGGGCTTTGCCGGGACCACGGTCAGCGCCTCCAACGACCCGTCGGCACGGATCGACGGGCAGATGAACGCGATGCTCGGACAGGAGCGCTCGGCGATCGACCGGATGGATTCCGACAGCCTGCGCCGGCTGGTCACGCCGCGCCGCAGCGATGCCGGCGCCAATGGCGCGCCCTATTCGAAGGCCTGGCTGGCCAGCTTCCCGTCGCCGAAGGACGCCAAGGACGGCAAGCAGCTCGGCTGTCTGGCCGAGGCGCTCTATTTCGAGGCGCGGGGCGAGAGCGTCAAGGGCCAGTTCGCGGTCGCCGAGGTGATCCTGAACCGGGTCGACTCGCCGTTCTTCCCCGACTCGGTTTGCGGCGTGGTGCATCAGGGCGGCCGCAGCGGCTGCCAGTTCAGCTATACCTGCGACGGCCGGCCCGAGGTGATCCGCGAGAAGGGCGCCTATGCCGAGGTGCGCAAGGTCGCGTCGCTCGCGCTTCATGGCGTGGCCGACCCGGTGACCGACGGCGCCACCTTCTATCACACCAAGGGCGTCCGCCCGTCCTGGTCGCGCAAGTTTCCGCAGACCGCGACGATCGGGGCGCACAAGTTCTATCGCCATCCAGACGAGGTCGCGCAGCGCTGATCCGCCTCCGGGGCGGTCCGGGCCTGCGCGCCGGCCGCCCGTTTCCGGGACCCGTGAACCGCCGGATCTCACGCACCCGCGCCTGCATGTTCCAAAGATTTCACCATTGTGACCCCGGTGGCGACCCGCTGCCGGGATTTCGTGCGGCGGACGATTGCCGGACCCGGCCGGGCCATGGCAGAAACAGGGCGGATCCTGCGCGTCCCTAACGCGGCCGAAACCAGACAGGTGTTTGACCTGCACATGGCCCCGGCGGTGGCGCCGGGCAGAGCAGTGGAGCGCGTGCAATGAGTGAACGGACCCTGTTTGGCACCGACGGTGTGCGGGGCATGGCCAATACCTATCCGATGACCGCCGAGGCGGTGCTGCGGCTGGGCATGGCGGCGGGACGCTATTTCCGCCGCGACGGGTCGAACGGCCACCGCGTGGTGATCGGCAAGGACACGCGCCTGTCGGGCTACATGGTCGAGAACGCGCTGACCGCTGGGCTGACCTCGACCGGCATGAACGTGCTGCTGCTGGGGCCGGTGCCGACGCCGGCGGTGGGCTATCTGACCCATTCCATGCGCGCCGATCTGGGCGTGATGATCTCGGCCAGCCACAATCCCTTCCGCGACAACGGCATCAAGTTCTTCGGCCCGGACGGATTCAAGCTGTCGGACGAGGCCGAAGCCGAGATCGAGGCGCTGGTCGCGGGGGACATCGTGCTGGCGCAGCCGGAGAATATCGGCCGGGCGACGCGCGTCGACGACAGCCGGATGCGGTATGTCGAGTATACCAAGACCACCTTCCCGCGCTCGCTGCGGCTGTCGGGGCTGAAGATCGTGGTCGACTGCGCCAACGGCGCCGCCTACCGCGCCGCGCCCGAGGTGCTGTGGGAACTGGGCGCCGAGGTGATCAAGATCGGCGTCAGTCCGAACGGGCTCAACATCAATGACCGCGTCGGCTCCACCGCGCCGCAGGCGGCGATCGAGGCGGTCAAGGCGCATGGCGCCGATCTGGGGATCTGCCTCGACGGAGACGCGGATCGCGTGGTGCTGGTGGACGAGACCGGCACCGTCGCCGATGGCGACCAGCTGATGGCGCTTCTGGCGAGCCGCTGGGCGGCGGCCGGACGGCTGGCCGACGGCACGCTGGTTGCGACGGTGATGTCCAATCTGGGGCTGGAGCGGTTCCTGTCGGGGCGTGGCCTGAAGCTGGTGCGCACCAAGGTCGGCGACCGCTATGTCGTCGAGGAGATGCGCCGGAGCGGCTGGAACCTGGGCGGCGAGCAGTCCGGCCATATCGTGATGGCGGATTATTCCACCACCGGCGACGGGCTGATGGCGGGGCTGCAATTCCTTGCCGCGATGGTCGAGACCGGCAAGCGCGCCTCGGACCTGGCGCGGATGTTCGATCCGTGCCCGCAGCTTCTGAAGAACGTCCGCTACGCCGCCGGGGCCGACCCGCTGAGCCAGCCCGGCGTCCAGGCGGCGATCGCGGCGGCCGAGGGCACGCTGAACGGGCATGGCCGGCTGCTGATCCGCAAGTCGGGCACCGAGCCGCTGATCCGGGTGATGGCCGAGGCAGAGGACCCGGAGATTCTGGACCGGGTCGTCGACTCGGTGGTCGAGGCAGTGGAGGCGGTCGCGGGCTGAGGCCGGCCCAGGGCGGCGGCTGACGCCGAGGACACAGTTCCGCGGCCTGTCCGCCGTGCGGAGCTTCGCCGCTTGTCAGCGCTAACGGGATGCGCGATGAGTGCCGCGGGGTAAACCGGAGGGCTGTGTGTGAAACCGAGAATCCTGATCCTCGGCGGCGGGTTCGGCGGCATGTACGCTGCACGCGAAATTCGCCGCAAGCTGGGTGACAGCGTCGCGATCGAGCTGATCAACGACGAGAACTATTTCATCTTCCAGCCGCTTCTGCCCGAGGTCGGGGCCGGGTCGATCACGCCCACCCATGCGGTGTCGCCGCTGCGCTTCCTGCTCAAGGGCGTCTTCGTCCGCAAGGCGGTGGTCGACAGCGTCGATTTCGACAGGAAGACCGTGACGGTGTTCCAGGGGGTGCAGCGCCGCCCGACGCTGGTGGAATACGACCACCTGGTGATCGCGATGGGCCAGCGGGTCGATCTGTCACGCACGCCGGGCCTGGCCGAGCACGGGCTGATGCTGAAATCGCTGGAGGATGCGCGGCGGATGCGTGCCCATGTGATCAAGCGGCTGGAACATGCCGAGATCACCCAGCTGCCCGAGGTGAAGAGGGGCGCGCTGACCTTCTGCGTGATCGGCGGCGGCTTCTCGGGGATCGAGGCGGTCGGCGAGATGAAGGAGCTGATCGACCGGTCGCTGAAGTTCTATCCCAACATCGACCCGAGCGAGGTCCGCGTCATCGTGCTGGAATTCGCCAAGCGGATCCTGAACGAGATGCCCGAGTCGCTGGCCGACTATGCGATGAAGAACCTCGAGAAGCGGGGCATCGAGATCAAGCTGGGCACCGGGGTCGCCTCGGCCACCGCGACACAGCTGGTGACGACGACCGGAGAGGTGATCGACACACGGACGGTTCTGGCGACGATCGGCAATGCGCCGTCGCCGGTGGTGCGCGACATGGCGCTGCCGCTGACGAACGGGCGCATCGCGGTGGAGCGGAGCCTGGCCGTGCCGGGGCGCGAGAATGTCTGGTCTCTGGGCGATTGCGCGCTGATACCGATGAAGGAGGGCGCGACCGAACGCGCGGATTTCGCCCCGCCCACGGCGCAGTTCGCGGTCCGCGAGGCGCGTCATCTGGCGAAGAACCTGGAGGCGGCGGTCAAGTGCAAACCGCTCACGCCGTTCGAATACACCTCGCAGGGCGCGCTCGCCTCGCTCGGGGCGCGGCGCGGCGTCGCCGAAGTCTGGGGGATGAAGCTGACCGGGTTCCCGGCCTGGCTGCTGTGGCGGGCCTATTACCTGGCCTTCCTGCCCGGCTTCGGGACCCAGCTGCGGGTGCTGCTGAACTGGATTCTCGACGGGCTCAGCGCGCGCAGCGTGGTGCATCTGCGCGCCTATACCCAGCCGCAGGTGCGGCACCTCTATTACCGGGCGGGCGACCGGGTGTTCGAGGCCGGCAACCGCGCAGACGGGGTCTACACGCTGCTGTCGGGGGCGATGGAACTGCGCCAGCCCAACGCGATGACCGGCGAGGAGGAGATCCTGCGTCTGGGGCCGGGGGACCATTTCGGCGAGCGTTCGGTGCTGGGCCGCCGGCGGCGGTCGGGAACGGTGAAGGCGCTGGAGGATTCCCGCGTGCTGGTGCTGGACAGCGATGCCTTCGTGAAGATCGCCGAGGGCTTCCCGGCGTTCCGCGACTATTTCCACAAGCACCTGATGGACCGTTTCGGCATCGACTGGAACCCGTCGGATCAAGGCGGACCGAAGCAGGGCTAGGGCGGAGGCGTCAGGGCCGCCGCAGCGTCGAGAGCGGCACCTTGCCGCCCGACGCCGCGTCGGCCAGCGGCGAGCGTCTGGTGAAGACCCGGACGTAGTCGCCCGGCGACGAGGCCGCCCAGTTGACCAGCAGGCGGTTGGGATTTTCGGGATCGATCTCGACCTTGTCGCCACCTTCGAGGCCGCGGGCGCCAGGACTGAGATAGGTGACCTGCGTATTCGCGAGGTAGTCGCTGTCGGCCATGGTGCCGCGCTGCGCCGCCACCCCGTAGATCGGCGCGTCGAACTCCACGTATCCGGTCTGCGAGCGGCCGCTCCCGGGATCGAAGAAGACGTAGTGGCTCGCCACCACCTCGCCGGTCTGGGGTCCGGTGCCGATATCGACCTCGATCGGCGCGGGGATGGTGATGTTCTGGTCCTCGTCGAAGGCGTAGAGGTTCTCGGTCTGGAAGGTGTCCTGGCCGACCCTGAAGGCGTCCTCGGGATCGAGCTTCACGAACTCCCCGTTGCGCGCGGCGGACCCGCCGGTAATCGCGCCCCCGACCACTGTCGCTCCCGCCGGTCCCGTCAGGCTGAGACCGGTGAGGAACGGGATGAGGATGGTGGCGCGGAGCAATCGGCGGATCCTGAGGCGGCGTGTTGGTCGGTTGGTGCAGGTTCCCTTCCGGAATAGCGCCGATGCGTCCGAACGTCGATGGACCGCGCCGGACCTGCCCATTGAAGGCCAGGTCCGTTCACGTGCAATCAGTTCTTCGACTTGTCGACCATCTTGCCGGCGCTGATCCAGGGCATCATGCCGCGGAGCTTTTCGCCGACCTGTTCGATCTGGTGCTCGTCGTTCAGGCGGCGGGTGGCCTTGAAGAACGGCTGGCCGACCGCGTTTTCCTGCATGAAGTCGCGCACGAACTTGCCGGTCTGGATGTCGCGCAGCACCGCCTTCATCCGCGCCTTGGTCTCGTCGTAGGGCAGGATCCGCGGCCCAGACACGTATTCGCCGTACTCGGCGGTGTTGGAGATCGAGTAG
>JAGQRV010000031.1:47729-48068 GCA_020425125.1 Paracoccaceae bacterium
CGATCAGCTTCACCTCGTGGAGGCATTCGAAATAGGCCATCTCGGGCTCGTAACCGGCCTCGACCAGGGTTTCGAAGCCCATCCGGATCAGCTCCACCAGGCCGCCGCAGAGCACCGCCTGCTCGCCGAAGAGGTCGGTCTCGCATTCCTGGCGGAAATCGGTTTCGATGATGCCCGAGCGGCCGCCGCCGATCGCGGAACAGTAGGACAGCGCGGTTTCAAGCGCCTTGCCGGAGGCGTCGTTGTGCACCGCGACGAGGCAGGGCACGCCGCCACCCTTGACGAACTCGCCGCGGACGGTGTGGCCGGGGCCCTTGGGCGCCATCATGATCACGTCGA
>JAGQRV010000032.1 GCA_020425125.1 Paracoccaceae bacterium
GTCACCTGATTTGCGCAACAGAGTCGATGCAAGGTTATTCTGGATGCTCGACGCGGACGAACGATCCCCCAATTCTTCAAAATAACGCAGTGACTGCCTGAAGATACTCTCTGCTTGAGCGTACTCACCCCGGCTTTCATAGATATTTCCCAACTGCGCATAAGTACGAGCCTGCAAGGCGGCATCACCATTTGCCTCGAAGATACTTATCGCTTCGCGCAAGAGGGTTTCAGCTTCATCCAGGCGGCCTTGTAGAATACTGAGAGACGACAAATTCGCTAGAATGATTCCGCGTGATTGGGGATCTTGAAGTCGCTGGCTTAAATCTAGTGCGTTTCTGTAGGAGCTTTCCGCTCTGCTAACGTCGCCGGTGTCTCGCAAGACGTTGCCCAGATTTGCTAAGGCGGAAAGCTCCTGCTCTGGGTTGTCGAGATATTCTAGTATCTCAAGCTCTTCCTGGAGGTAAGCAATCGCTCTGTTGTGCTCGCCGCGAGCCTGCTCGATTAGGCCAATGAGGTGGAGTGCGTCTGCGCGAATTTGTTTATCCCGCTCCAAAATACTACCCTCAAGTATTTCTTGAAGTAAATTAGCCGCCTCTTTAAAATTTTGCTTACGAGCCAGTTTACTGGCTTCATTCAACGCTGCTTCTGCGTCTTGGGCGGACCATTCCTTGTGCTGTATGAGCGACGGCATTATGCCGTATGTCTTAATTGTGTCCAGCAAGCGCGACTTGAAACCTTCCATGGAGAAGCGGCTAGATTCATCGTATTGTAGAAGCATGACGTGCGAGACGATTGATGGAGCGGTGCTGTTCTTGGAGCATATCGCTATTATCGGAACGCCCGCTCCGCGGGCGACACCGAGCTCATAGAGGACCCAAGAGCTCTCGTCCGAGATATCTGCAAGAATTACAGATGCCTCTCGTATACGCTTTGTTTCAGTAGCATCAAACCGAGCGCCAGCGTCGGTGGTGTCAGGTGTAAAGTATCGGATTTGTTGCTGAACAAGGGCTGGCTGAATATGTCCTTCAAATATCCTCTTTCCGTGTCCCCGGTTGGAGAATGTGACAAATACATAGGGATCCCTTAGATTCTCGCGGCCACGGTCCAATTTGTACAGTTCCTTAACGACTCTGGTGATCCGGCTCCCTTGCGACGTTGATGAGAGCTCCGCTTCAGTCGGCATGGTAGCAGGAGCGCCCCGTGGCAGGAAGCGCCGGCGTGGACGGACGACCTCGGAGAGTGGCTGTTGGTTCATCACCGAAGCTGCGGACCTTGAGGTTCGAGAAGATGACCGTGCTACCGGAAAATCAGGTGTCGGCCCGTTGGAAGCATTATGGAAGCACGAGGCCGAAAGACGCTGCGCAATCCCGACAGATCGCGCGAAGCCGGGCCACTTCACCGGGATCGGCAAGTGTCGGAAACTGCGCAAGAACTCGCGGTTCCGAGTGATTGTTCATGGTTCGTTCGGCACGACTCATAACCTGAAGGCCGCAGGTTCAAATCCTGCCCCCGCAACCACCGATCCCGAACGCGCCCCGCGAGCCCCGCTCCGGGGCGCGTTCGCGTCCGCAAGCGCCAGAATCCCCGCCAGGGCGCCGACGAGCTCGATCGCCAGACGGCCGTCCTCGGGCATCAGGCGCACCGCCTCGATCAGGCCGCGCATAATCTCCGCCGCCTCGGCGCGGTCGGATCGGCCGCTGGGGTCAAGCCGGCAATGTTGGCCGCGGCACTACAGATTTTGCCGCAATGCGTCCGGCCGGAAGCCGTGCCGGGCGTGGAACCGGGCGATTTCCCGGTCGGTGGCGGCCTGGCCGGTATAAGCCGCTACATAGGTCGGAATGCGCGCCATGCGGGTGGCAATGTCCTCCCGCACCTGCATCGAGATGTAGCCGATCTGTACGAGATAGACCGTTCTCGCACGGACATCGGCCTCGTCCGGCGGGAAGCCGAAGCGCGCGAACACCGCGCGAATGGCGGCCAGACGCGTCTCGTCGGCGGCCGCGACCCGCGCCATAACGGCCGGCGACTGGTGCGCCCAGCCGCGGATCGCGAAGTCGAAGCGCGGCTCGAACCGCGTCTCGTCGAGGAAGACGCTGATCACGTTGAGGACCGCCTCCGCGATGGTCTCCGCATATTCCTCGCACGCAGAGACGAGGGCGCATGTATTCGTCTCGTCCCACAATTCCAGAAGCGCATCGAGGATCGCGGCGCGGTCCTTGAAGAACCAGTAGAAGCTGGTGCGCGACAGGTCGAGCCGCGCTGCCAGCGGCTGGATCTTCACGGCGTCGATGCCGCCTTCCAGAAAGGCGGCTTTCGCCGCCTCGAGCCAGCCTTCGCGGGAGCCGCGCCAGCCGCTCGGCCGCGGGTCGTCTTCTATGTGCGTCGTGCTGTCCATGGACGGAGCCTAGCGCGGTCGGGAGCTTGGCTCAACAAGAATATACACAAGTGAACCTAAACTTGACATTAGTGAACATTTCTGGAATCGTCTCCGGGACCGAGAGGAGATTCCCATGTCCAGCGATCCGCTCCTGCAGCCCTACAGGCTCAAGCATCTCACGCTGAAGAACCGGCTGATGATCACCAGCCATGAGCCCGCCTATCCCGAGGACGGCATGCCGAAGGAGCGCTACCGGGCCTATCACGTGGAGCGGGCGCGGGCGGGGATCGCACTGACCATGACCGCCGGGTCCGCTTCGGTGGCGCGGGACAGCCCGCCGGTCTTCAACAATATCCTGGCCTGGAAGGACGAGGTCGTCGGCTGGATGAAGCAGCTCACGGACGCCTGCCACGATCATGGCTGCGCGGTGATGATCCAGCTCACCCATCTCGGCCGCCGCACCCGCTGGGACAAGGCGGACTGGCTGCCGGTCGTCTCTCCGAGCCACGAGCGTGAGGCGTCCCACAAGTCGTTTCCGAAGAAGGCCGAGGACTGGGACATCGCGCGGATCATCGAGGACTACGCGGACGCGGCCGAACGGATGAAACTGGCGGGGCTGGACGGAATCGAGATCCAGGCCTACGGCCATCTGATGGATCAGTTCTGGTCACCCTTGACCAACGATCTCGACGGTCGGTACGGCGGCAGCCTTGAAAACCGGCTACGTTTCACCTTCGACACGCTGAAGGCGATCCGTGGTCGTGTCGGGGCGGACTTCATCGTCGGTGTCCGCTATACGGGCGACGAGGAACTTCCGGGCGGGTTGACGAAAGAGGACGGGCTGGAGATCTCTTGCCGTCTGAAGGATTGCGGCATGGTCGATTTCCTGAACGTCGTGAAGGGGCATATCGACACCGATGCCGGCCTGACCGACGTGATCCCCGTGCAGGGCATGCGCAGCGCGCCACATCTGGACTTCGCGGGCGAAATCCGTGCGGCGACGGAATTCCCGACCTTCCATGCCGCAAAGATCCAGGACGTGGCCACCGCACGTCACGCCATTGCCAGTGGCAAGCTCGACATGGTGGGCATGACGCGGGCGCACATGGCCGACCCACATATCGTCGCCAAGATCATGCGCGGCGAGGAAGACCGGATCCGCCCGTGCGTCGGCGCGAACTACTGCCTCGACCGGATTTACCAGGGCGGGATGGCACTGTGCCTGCACAATCCGAGCACCGGGCGCGAACTGGAGCAACCGCATGACATCGCAACGGCGGATGTCTCGCGCCGGATCGTGGTTGTCGGAGCGGGGCCGGCCGGCCTTGAGGCGGCGCGGGTCGCGGCGCTGCGCGGGCACCAGGTGATCGTGCACGAGGCCGCCAACGATCCCGGCGGACAGGTCCGCCTGACCGCGCAGACACCGCGCCGCGCCGAAATGATCCAGCTGATCCAGTGGCGCTTCGCGGAATGCGAGCGGTTGGGTGTGACCTTCCGCTTCAACAGCTTTGCCGACGCCACCACGGTCCTTGCGGAGAAGCCCGATATCGTGGTCATTGCGACCGGAGGGCTCCCGCATACGGACGTGCTGGACGAAGGCAACGCGCTGGTTGTGTCGGCCTGGGACATTCTGGCCGGCGACGTACGGCCGGGCTCGAACGTGCTGATCTACGACGATGCGGGCGACTATGCGGCCCTGCAGGCCGCCGAGAAGATCGCGGCCACCGGCGCAGCGGTCGAGATCATGACCCGTGACCGGACCTTCGCCCCAGAGGTCATGGCAATGTCGCTGACGCCCTCGATGCGCGAATTGCAGAAGCGCGACGTGACCTTCACCGTGACCTGGAAGCTCGACAAGGTTCGCCGGGACGGCAACGAACTCGTCGCGACGGTCGGCAGCGACTACGGAGGCGTCACGCGGGAGCGGCGGGTCGACCAGGTGATTGTCAATCACGGAACCCGGCCGCTCGACGATCTCTATTTCGACCTTCGCGGCGGGTCGTCGAACCTGGGCGAGGTCGATTACGAGGCCCTGGTCGGCGGCCAGCCGCAGACAGTCAACCGCAATCCGGACGGAGCCTATCAGCTCTTCCGCATCGGAGATGCGGTCGCGGCGCGGAACACCCACGCGGCAATCTACGACGCACTGAGGCTGGTGCGCGGACTCTAGCGTCCCGCGCTCCGGTCTACCGAGACGCGCTTTCTCCGGGAATGGGCGGAACCTGCCCTTCTGCGCACGGCGTTTCGGCGACAGGATCGGCCGGCTACTGCGGGCCGGCCAACCGGGGAGTCGAAGCCGCCGGTCGGCAGTGGACCGCCGTCAGAACGACCGACGCAGAC
Organism: Paracoccaceae bacterium; assembly: GCA_020425125.1. Lineage (GTDB taxonomy): Bacteria > Pseudomonadota > Alphaproteobacteria > Rhodobacterales > Rhodobacteraceae > Meridianimarinicoccus. The sequence goes on from JAGQRV010000032.1 coordinate 4,720, forward strand.
CGAGCAGGTGGTTGGCCACTCAAGACAGGATCAGGTTGTTGGAGATCGGCGCCACCTGACAGAGACCGGTTTCGCGGAACTTCTGCTCGGCATCGTATTCGCGGGCGAAGCCGAAGCCGCCGTGGAACTGCAGGCAGGCATTCGCGGCCTTCACCTCGATGAAGGCTTCGGCGATCGGGAACTGAACGCCCTGGTTCTGGCCGACGGGCCGGCCGAAAACCTCGCGTTTGCTGACATACGTGGTCTCCCGATCGGTGAACCAGTAGCCGTCGGTCATGCATTCCGCGGCGATCTTCGGCAGGTATGTCTGCCGCTGCGCCTCCGATCCATGCCGAACCTGTGTGTTCATGTTGTGCATCTGGCCGTGGAAGTCGCCGGAATTGCCTCCCGAACGGTTGATCTCCTCCACGATCACCGATGCCTCGGTCAGTCCCAATCCCGACCCGCCGTATTCCTACCGGATCAGTGCGGCCATCCAGTCCTTCCGGATATCGGCATATTGGTCCTGGACAGGATACGACATGAGGCTCTCCCGTTCTTCGTCAGGGCGGACGAACCGTTGATGCCTGTCGCGGCGGCATTTCCAAATATTGGGATCTGCGACATTCCAGATGGCCAGCATATGCCTCGCTGGCCATATGGAACGCCGTTGCCTGTCTGGCAGACTTTCCAGCGGCCTTGGAACTGTTGCGCGGTATCCTCACCCCGGACCGCCAAGTCCGACCGCAGGCACCCGTTTTCCTGTATTGCTCAAATTCCCGTAGGGTCCGGTGGACAACTGCATCGCGAGAGCGAGGTTCCGAGTCATGAAGCGACGATTGCTGATCCTGGGCGCAGTCTCGGCCGTTGCAGGTTGCGCCGGTCCGTTGCCGGACACCGTGCAGCTCGTCCCGATCACCGGCGAAATGCCGTTCGATGTGCCGCCGGCGCGCATCGTGCCGTTTCTTGGCTATTCCCCGTACGAGATTCACGTCTTCCCGGAAGAGTTTGCCCTCTACTGGACGCTGCCGGGCGAGCAGGCACGCCGCTATCTGGTCGGCATCGGGCAGCCGGGCCGCTATATCGGCGGAACCTATCACGTGGGCGACAAGCGCGAATGGCCGTCCTGGACGCCGACGCGCGCGATGATCGCGCGTGAGCCCGACCTCTACAAGCCCTATGCAGCCGGGATGCCCGGCGGGCCCGGCAATCCGCTCGGTGCCAGGGCGCTCTATCTCTACCGGTCCAACGGCACCGACAGTTACCTGCGCATCCACGGGACCCCGAATCCGCGGGGCCTGGGCCAGCGCATTTCGAACGGGTGTGTGCGCATGGCGAACAGCCAGGTGATCGACCTTTATAACGAGGTCCCGCTGGGAACCCGGGTCGTTCTGCACCCGCTCTAGCGCCCCGGCGACTCCGACTGGATTTGCGCGTTCCCGGCGCTGCCAGATGTCCGGCAGACAAACACCGATCGGCGCCGCCCCGTTCGGCTCGTCCGCCGATGGACTCGCGCAGGCCCCGCGATGGGATCAGGACGATGCGTCGGCTGCCGCGTGAAGGCGGCTCCGTCCGCGCCGTGACAGCAGCGTGACCTCCTGTCCCTCCAGCAGCGCAGGGAGCAATGGCCTGCCATAGCCTGCGCCACCGTCGAGATTGAGCCGGTTGCGATAGAGCTGCGGACGGTCCAGCGCTGTGTGCCCGTGGACCACCAGTCGCCCCCAGTCGTGAGAACTGTCGAGGAACCCGCTGCGGATCCAGACCAGGTCATCCTCCTTCTGCTCGGCCAGCGGCACACCGGGGCGCAGACCCGCATGGACGAAGATGTGCGCCTCCGTCTCGTGGATTCTTGGCAGCCGTGCGATCCAGTGCCGGTGGCTGAGCGGGATCGCCTCATGCGCATCGGCATGAATGTCTTCGAGCCGCCGGTCCTCGGACACGTCCACGCCATAGGAGGCGAGCGTCTGGCGTCCGCCCAAAGGAGCGTCGGTCCAAAGCAGCGGGCGCGACGTGTTCGGGTCGTCGTATTTCGGGTTCGAAAGGAAGCGCAGCACGTAGCGGTCGTGATTTCCCATGAGGCAGATCCACGGGCGGCCCTCGGTCTGTCCGCGCATCAGAAGCTCGATGACACCGCGCGAATTCGGGCCCCGGTCGACGAAATCCCCCAGGAAGACCACCGGAGCGGACGGCTCCCCGTGCCGCTCGATCGCATCAAGCGCCGCCTCGAGCTGGTCCAATTGGCCATGGATGTCGCCGACGGCATGAATCGGATGCATCTGCTGCTCCTTCTCTCTGGGCAAGACATGTTGCCTGCCGCATCCGGAGGCAACCCGGCGGTTCCGGCACAGCGGAAGAAACAGCCACTGGTGCCTCCATCACCCTGTCGTTGCCGGCCTATGTGGCCGGTCGGGATCGGTGTTCCGCGTGTGTCTGCCTGGGCCGGAATGTGCCGCGAGCCGTTTGAACGGCCGCCGGTTCACGAGACGATCGCACCCGGGACCGGCCACCCTGACGGCCGGAGATCCTTGTGGTGCGGTAGGGAATTCCCGCACTGCGGGGACACATGCATTGCGGGAATCGGGTCGCCGGCGCTAGGATCGGGGTCACTGATCCTCCGATGATCGCATGCGATCCGAGGACCTTCCGCCGTCGCGACCGATAATGGACGGCGCGGATGAGGGAGGGAGCCAATGCTGGACGCGCCCGGAGCACGATCTCCGGATCGTGAGCATCTCCACGAAGACGATGCGGTCACGATTTTCGCTCCGCTGGCGTTTCGTGCACTCGACGTCAAGAACCGCATTTTCCGTTCGAACCTGTCCGGCATGTTCGACGATTACAATGGCCACGGCGGCAATGCGCGGATCAACTGGGAGCGCAAGTTCGCCGCCGGGGGATGCGGGGCGATCATTTCATCCTATACGCCGGTCTCGGTACGCGGGCGGATCCTCACCCGCTATGCGATGATCGACGACGACGACAAGATCCCATTCTGGCGCCGCGTTGGCGAGACCGCGCACGACCACGACTGCCGGTTCCTGATGCAGCTCAGCCATTCCGGCCGCCAGCAGGATCTCGGCGGGGTGGAGAACCTCTACAAGAAGGGGCTGAGCTCCACCGACAACAAGGACTATTTCCACGGGCTTCTGGCCCAGGCGATGACTAGACCGGAAATCGCCGAAGTGGTGGAGCAGTTCGCACAAGGGGCCCGGCGGGCGCGCGAGGCGGGGCTCGACGGCGTCGAACTGCACGGTGCGAACGGCTATCTGATCACACAGTTCCTGAGTTCGGGGATCAACGATCGCAGCGACGAATATGGCGGCGACTGGCAGGCGCGGTCGCGCTTCGTGCTCGAGATCATCCGGGCGATCCGGCGCGAGGTCGGTCCGGACTTCCACCTGCAGATGAAGGTCAATGCCGTCGATCACAACGACTGGCTCTATCCCTGGCAGAAGAAGGGCAACACGCTGGACGAAAGCGTGAAGATCTGCCGGCTGCTTCTGGACGACGGCAAGGGGGTGGACGCGATCCATGTCTCGTCCGGCTCCACCTTTCCGCATCCGCGCAATCCGCCGGGCGACCTGCCGATGCGGGAACTGGTGCGCTGGTATGACGGGATGCTGTCGCAGGGGGTGCGGGCGCGGTTCAACTATTCGATCTTCTCGAACCCGCTCGGCGCCATCCTGTTCCGCCGCTATTGGCTGTGGCGGCGCGGCAAGATCATCGAAGGGATCAACGCGGATTATGCGCGCGCCGTCACCGAGGCGGTCCGCGCGGTCGATCCGTCGGTGAAGGTGCTGGTCACCGGCGGCTGGCAGCACGCCGACGCGATCGCCGGGGCAATCCGCAGCGGGGCCTGCGACGGCGTCTCGATTGGCCGGCCGCTGATCGCCAATCCCGACCTGCCGAAGATCCTGGCGCAAGGCAACGGTCCGGCGCCGGGCAAGGAATGCACCTACTGCAACAAGTGTCTGATCAACGACCTCGAGAACCCGCTCGGCTGCTACGAGTTGAGCCGGTACGACGGCAACACGTTTGACGAGAAGTACGACGCGATGATCGCCGAGGTGATGTCGGTCTTCGAACCCCCGACCTTCACCTGACGTCGCTGGTGCAACGGAGGCGCCCATGGCCATAGACCTCGATCGCCTGACGCCCGTCGAGCGCGCGCAGCGTCAGCGCCGCCGCTGGCGGTGGGCGATCATCCTCGCCGTGATCGCGGCACTGTTCTACTACTTCGTGGTCGCGAACGAATACGTCGTCGCCCACACCGACCCGCAGGACCATTTCAAGTACGGCTCCATCGGCAGCGAGGTCGCGAACGGCCTGCCGTTGGACGTCTTCAAGGCGCTTCCGGTGATGTATCGCGACCGGCTTGGCCCGGAGGGCTGGAAATCCTTCGGGCTGCTATACGAGGACGGGGAGGATCTGCCGGTCGGCTTCTCGCGGCGGATCGCGCTGGGGGTGGAGCGGGTCTGGCTGAACTGTTCGGTCTGCCACGTGGGTACCTACAGTCTGCCGGGCGAAAGCGAGCGCCACATGATCCTGGGCGCGCCGTCGAACAATCTGCGCCTGCAGGACATGATCCTGTTCCTGCTCGATGTCGGCAAGGATCCGGGATTCACCGCCGACGCGCTGATAACGGCGATCAACAGCGACCAGGTGGACGGTCACCTGAACGTTCTGGAGAGGCAGATCTATCGCCTTGTCGTCTATCCCAGGCTGAAGGAGGCGCTCCTGACGCTGAACGGCCAGCTCGACTTCGTGCGCCGGCAGGCGCCCTGGGGACCGGGCCGCGTCGACACGTTCAACCCGTACAAGTCGATCCAGTTCAACTTTCCGATGGGGCCGGAGGCGATTTCGGACGTCGCGCTGAACGCGTCGTCCGATTACCCCTCGCTCTGGATGCAGGCGCCCCGCGCGGGCATGAACCTGCATTGGGACGGGAACAATTCCTCGATCGCCGAACGCAATCTGAGCGCGGCTCTGGGGGCGGGGGTGACACCGGTGACCGTGGACCGCGCCGCCATCGCCCGGATCGAGGACTGGATGCGCAGCTTGCCGCCGCCCGCCTACCCGGAGCCCGACACGATCGACCTGGCGGCCGCGGAGGAGGGAGCCGGCCTCTTCGCCGAGTATTGTGCGGAATGCCATGGCATCGGCGGGAGCGCGGGCTACGATTACAGTCGGGACCGCCATCCCTATCTCGGCCAGGTCGTGGCGCTGCCTGCCATCGGCACCGATCCCGGCCGCTGGGCGTCGTACACGCCGGACTTCTCGGCTGCGCAGAACACGCTCTATGCCGGCTATCCCTGGCGCTTCCGGCATTTCCGCAAGACCGACGGGTATGCCAACCACCCGCTCGACGGGATCTGGGCGCGCTCGCCCTATCTGCACAACGGGTCGGTCCCGACCCTGCGCGACCTTCTGGAACCCGCCTCGGCGCGCCCCAGGGTCTGGTACCGCGGCAGCGACGAGTTCGACCCGGTCCGCGTCGGTTATCGCAGCGACAAGGCGGGCGGCGGGGCGTTCGTTTACGACACCAGCGTGCCGGGCAACGGCAACGAGGGCCATGAGGGCCGGGCCTATGGCACCGATCTGACGGACGCGCAGAAGGATGCGCTCGTCGAATACATGAAGACGCTATGACCGCGCAGGCCTCGCATTCCCTGAGCCGCTGGAAGTTTCGCCACGGCGTCGTCGTCTGGATCGGGATCCTGCTCAATTTCTCCTACTGCGTGCCGCTCCTGGTCGCGCCGCTGACGACGCTGGGGCTGTTCGGAATTCCCGCGGAACTGACGACCTTCTGGCCGCGACTGGTGGGCGGCCTGCTGGTCCTGATCTCGGTCTTCTACATGCCGATGACGGTCGATCTGGACCGGTTCCGCATCTTTGCCTGGCTCTCGATCCTTCCGTCGCGGACCTTCGGCGCGACGTTCCTGTTCGTCGCGGTGGTGGGATTCGGCTTCGCCGGGGGATTTCTCGTCCCCGCGGTGATCGACGCAGGCGTCGCCATCGCCTCGCTCTACTGCCTGATCCGGATCGTGCGGCTGGAGCAGGACATCGCCATGGGACAGGTGGCAGCATGAGCCTCAGGTTCTGGCACTGGCTGTTCGCGGCGCTGGTGGCGCTGGTGGTTCTGGGCCTCGGCGGCTGGTTCCTGCTGCTCCGGCCCGTGCCGCAGCCGGCCACGAACGACGCGGCGCAGCTTTTCAACCACGGCTCCATCGGCAACGAAGGCGCCCAGGGGCTGCCCTACTGGATCTGGCGGGTGCTGCCGGTCGTCTTCGCCGATCACCTGCCGAACCGGGCCCAAGGATACGCCGCTCTCGGGGTCTACTGGGAGCCCGGCGCGCCGGTGCCCGTGGGCTTTGCGGTCAAGCGTGTGGGTGCGATCGACCGCGTCTCCCCCAATTGCGCATTCTGCCATCAGGGCACGTATCGCCTGCGCCCCGAAGAGCCCGCGCATCTGGCCACGGCCGGCGCCGGAACCCGCGTCGATCCGCAAGCCTACATCCGCTTCCTGACCGCTGCCGGAACGGATCCGCGCTTCACCTCGGACCGGCTGATGGCGGCGATCACCGCGATCTACGACATGCCGTTCTGGGAGCGGCTGACCTACCGCTACCTGCTGATCCCGGTGACCGGCAAGCTGCTGAAGCAGCGCGCCGCGGATTTCGCCTGGATGGACGGCCGGCCCGATTGGGGGCCGGGGCGGATCGACCCGTTCAATCCGGTGAAGTTCGACAATCTCGGGTTGTCGGATGACGGAACGATCGGCAATTCGGACATGATGCCGCTCTGGGCGCTGGCCACGACCGATCCGACACCGCTGCGCCGCGCCGCGCTGCACTGGGACGGCCTGCTGACCGACCTGCACGAAACGGTGGTTGCGGGCGCGATCGGCGACGGGATGACCTACCAGTCCTATCCCGGTGCCAGGGCCGCGCTGGACGAGATGGAGGCTTTTGTGCGCGTCGAGACGCCGCCGCCCTCGCCTTTCTCGCCGCTGCTGCGGTCCGGCGACCCATTCTTCGTCGATCCCGCCGGGGTTGCCCGCGGCGCCGAGATCTATCAGGCCGAGTGCGCCGAGTGCCACGAGCCCGGCGGCGGCCGCTTCCGCACGCCGATCCCGGTCGCCGAACTGGGGACGGACCGGCACCGGATCGACATGTGGACCGAAGCGGCGCGGGACCGTTACGCCCACTACGCGCCGGACTACGACTGGGGCTTCGAGTATTTCCAGAAGTTCGACGGCTATGTTGCCAATGAACTGACCGGCCTCTGGCTGCGCGGCCCCTACCTGCACAATGGCAGTGTGCCGACGCTCAAGGCGCTGCTCGACGCGCCCGCGGACCGGCCGTCAGTGTTCTGGCGCGGCTCCGACCTGATCGATCCCTTGGGCGGCGGCTTCGTGAGCCGGCCCGATATCGATCCGCAGCGGCCGCTCTTCCGCTACGACACGGCAGAACCAGGCAATGGCAATGGCGGGCACCTTTTCGGCACGGAACTGTCCGCGCCCGACAAGGCCGCACTGCTGGCCTTTCTGAAGACGCTTTAGGGGAGACACCGATGCTCGCGCGTTTGGGACGCATCTTGCTCTGGATCCTCGGCGGTCTCGTCGCGCTTGCACTGGTGCTGGTCGTCGTGGGCATCGTCGTTCTGCGCGGCCTCATCTATCCCGATACCTCCCGCTTCGGCACCGTCGAGGACGAAGCGCGCCGCGCCGGTCGCAGCGTCGAAAGCCTGCCCGGCGCGGGCGATCCCTATTACGCCGCGATGGACAAGGGGCTACTGCTGCCGCCCGCTGCAGGAGCGGCGTATCCGCCCGAAATCCTCGACGTCGCCGGCGATACCCAGCTCGACCCGGAGGCGGTGCGGCAGGCGGCGATCCGGGGTCAGAACATGTGGATGATCTGGACCGGCGGCAACGACCGGTTCTGGGATTTCGCGGCGCGCACCGCAATCGGATCGTTCGATCTGCTCAAGACGATCTCCTCCCACCCGTCGCAGGCCTACGGTCATGAGAACCGGTTCCGCTATCTGGGCGTGGTCAACGAGCCCTGTTTCGAAGCGCCCGACGGTCCCGACCCGACGCATTTCGGGCTCTGGATCGACCGCCGCAGCGCTGAGTGCCCGCCCGATCCCTTCGTCGATCCGGCCACCTATCCCGGCATCAAGATCCCGGCCGACCGGCTGAATCGAGGAGAGGTCGATGCCCGCGGCGAGACGATGCCGGCGGAGGTGGCCGAGCGTTTCGCGGATTCGCTCGATGACGGGCGGCTTCCGGTCGGATCGTACTATGGCGAGCCCACCGGGGTGGTCGGTCTCAGGCTGTTCCCGAATCCCGATTTCGACGCCGAAGCCGCACGGCGCTGGGACCCCGAGCGGTTCTACACCGACCCGGACTATTACAACGACGCGAACCTCGTCCGGCCCTACCGGGTCGGCATGGCCTGCGCCTTCTGCCATACCGGGCCATCGCCGGTGAACCCGCCGGCCGAGGTCGAAAAGCCCGGCTGGCCGAACCTCGCCGGAAATCCCGGCGCGCAATATTACTGGGTCGACCGGATCTTCTTCTGGAACACCGAACCGCGCCGCGAGAAGGGCGTTCCCGCGCCGAACGAAGGCAACTTCCTGTTCCAGCTCTTCCACACCAATCCGCCGGGCACGCTCGACACGTCGCTGGTCTCAACGGATTACATGAACAATCCCCGCACGATGAACGCGGTCTACGAACTGCGCGCGCGGCTGGGCATCGCGCTCAAGACGGGGATCGAGCAGCTTGAGGGCGGCGAGCGCGACAACCGCCAGTTCCAGGATTACCCGGCGACCCAGGCGCTGGCGCCGTTCTATGACCCCGCGACAGGCAAGGTCGCCTCGATGCGCGTCCTGAAGGACGGCGCAGACAGCGTCGGCGGGCTGGGTGCACTGAACCGGGTCTATCTGAACATCGGCCTCTTCAGCGAGGAATGGCTGCTGCATTTCCGTCCGTTCATCGGCGGCCGAAAGATCTCGCCCATCGCCATCGCCGATGCCGAAAGGAACTCGGTCTTCTGGCAGGCAACCGAAGCGCAGACCGTCGACATGGCGATCTATTTCCTGGTGACCGCGCGGGCCGACCGGCTGAAGGACGCCCCCGGCGGCGCGGCGATCCTGACTCGCGATCCACCAGACCTGGTCGAGCACGGGATGGTCGTCTTCGCCCGGACCTGCGCTGCCTGCCATTCGTCGCGCCAGCCGGAGCCGGACCCGACCTATGGTGTCGATGCCGGAATTTGCGAAGGCGGCGGCACCGGCCCCCAATACCGCGAATGCTGGGACCGCTTCTGGGCCTGGGCGCAGTCCGACGCCTTCAAGACGAAGATGACGGAGATGGTGCTGGACGGCGGAGACGACTTCCTGACCGGCAACTACCTGTCGACCGACCGGCGCGTTCCGCTCGACCTGCTTGGCACCAATGCCTGCAGCGCCATTGCCACGAACGGGCTCAGGGGCGACATCTGGGACAACTTTACGTCCCAGACCTACAAGTCACTGCCGCCGCCCGGTCCCGTCACCGTCCAGCATCCGGTGTCCGGCGCCGACATGCCGTTCCAGTCGCTCGGCAATGGCCGGGGCTATATCCGACCGGCGTCGCTGGTAAGCCTGTGGTCGACCGCGCCCTACATGCTCAACAATTCTGTCGGCTACGAGCACAGTTACCGCGGCGCCGACTACTACCACGCCTCCGGCGAGGACGAAGGTCGTGATTACGGCGTGGCGGCGGATCCTGGCGGCGCCGCGGCCGCGGAGGCAGACGAGTATTCGGCGGCCGCAGCGGAGGAATACAACAGTGCAACGTCGAGCGGTGCCTATGGCGCCACCGCCGAAACGGCCGCCATCACCCCTTACGAGGAGGAACGGTCCGGCTATGGCGGCGGCTATACCGCCGGCCACTGTCCGTCTTCTGACCCCGACGATCCCTTCCTGCCCTGCGTCGAGAACCGTGTCGCGCTGTTCGACGCCTCGATCCGCGCGATGATCTCGCCCGACCTGCGCCGCAAGGACGACATCACCGCCGAGCCGGTTCCGGGCTACATCTACCGCACATCCGCGCCCTCCTGCCTGATCGTGCCGCCGGACTTCGTTCCCGCACCCTTGAAGCGCTTCACCGGGCTGCTACACCGGCTCGTCCCCTGGGCCGTCACCGAGGCGGGCGGCGTCGCGCTGGGCCCGTTCCCTGAAGGCTTTCCGATCAATGCGCTCGCCAACACGAAGATCCTGCCCGACAATGACGAGCCGGACATGCTGGCCCATCTGATGAACCTTGCGAGGTCCGGCCCGACGCTGCTGAGCGCATTCCGCCAACTGGGCGGACAATGTTCGCCCGTGGAACTGGCCGATCCGGAAGTGCGCCACCATGCCGACGAGGTGGTGCGCGATACCGGGATGATCGACGCGCTCGTCGGGCTGAGCAAATGTCCCGACTACGTGGTCAACAAGGGTCACACCTTCGGCGTGGCGCTGAGCGTTGCGGACCGCGAGGCGCTGATCGCCTATCTCAAGCGGTTCTGAGGCAGGCGGGATGGAGGGAAGCCCGCAATATGACGTCATCGTGGTGGGCGCGGGCGCGGCCGGTGCGGTGCTGGCCGCGCGGCTGGCCGAGGGCGGGCTCAGGATCCTGGTGCTGGAGGCCGGGGGCGACCCGCTGACCGAACGTCCGGGCGACGGCGGCCGGTCCCTGGACCGCGATTGTCGGGTTCCCGCCTGGCACCCGTTCGCCTCTGAGCATCCAGGCCTCAAGCACGACGTCTGGGTCCGCCACTATGCGGACAGTGACCGGCAGGCGCGCGACTGGCGGTACCGCCCTGAACATGACGGGGTTCTCTATCCCCGCGCGCGCGGACTCGGCGGCTGCGCGTCCCACCATGCCATGATCATCGTCAAGCCGAACGATCAGGACTGGAACCACATCGCCGAGGTGACCGGCGATCCGACCTGGCGGGCGAGTGCGATGGAGCGCTACTGGCAGCGGATCGAGCGTTGCCGGTACCGATGGTTCCCCTGGCGCTGGATGGCGTGGCTCACCGGATGGAATCCGACGGGGCACGGCTGGTGGGGCTGGTTGACGACGGAGCGGTCGCTGCCCTTGCGCGTGCTCCGTGACCGCCCGCTCAGGATGCAGATCCTGCGCTCCATGGGGGCGGCGGCCGATGCCTGTCCCGGCCACGCCTTCGACTGGGAGGCGACGCGTCTCGATCCCAATGCGCGCCGTCTGTGGAATCCGCACGCCTCGGGGGTCCGGGTGACGCCGATGGGGACGCGCCGCCACGCCCGCCACGGCGCCCGCGAACGCCTGCTGGACGTGGCCCGGCGGCACCCGTCGCGGATCGAGATCCGGCTGCATGCCGAGGTCCGCCGCGTTGAAGTCGCCGACGGCCGGGCGCGGGCGGTCGTCTTTGCCGAGGCAGGCCGGGAGGTTCGGGCCGAGGCGCGGCACGAGATCGTCCTGTGCGGTGGCGTCTTCGCCTCGCCGCAGCTTCTGATGCTGTCGGGCATCGGGCCGGCGGCGCATCTTGATGCGCACGGCATTCGGGTCGTGCGCGACCTGCCGGGCGTGGGAGCGAACCTGCAGGACCGTTACGAGATCGGCGTGGTCAACCGCATGAAGCAGCCCTGGGCGGCGCTGCGGGGGATCAACTACAGCCCGACCGACCGAGCCTTCAAACTGTGGAAGCTGCTCCGGATGGGCAATTACACCAGCAACGGCCTGCTCTATTCCGTCGAGCTGAAATCGCGTCCGGAACTGCGGGTGCCCGACCTGTTCTGCTTCGCGATCATTGCCGATTTCCGCGGCTATTATCCGGGCTATTCGGAACGGATCCGGGCGCGCGATTATCTGACCTGGGCGGTGCTCAAGGCCTATACCCACAACCGGGCCGGCACCGTGCGGCTGCGCTCGGCCGATCCGGCCGTGCCGGCGGACATCCAGTTCCGTTATTTCGACGAGGGCAGTCCGGGCGGCGCCGAGGATCTGGACGCGGTGGTGACCGGAATCCGCTTCGTCCGCAAGATCGCCGACGCGATGGACGATTTGACCGCGGCCGAGGAAGAACCGGGCCGCTCCCGCGAAACCGACGACGCGCTGCGCAGTTATGTGCGCGACAATGCCTGGGGGCACCACGCCTGCGGCACCTGCGCGATGATGCCGGAGGACCGGGGCGGCGTCGTCGACAGCCGCTTCCGCGTCCACGGAATCGCCGGCCTGCGGGTGGCCGACGCCTCGGTCTTTCCGCGCATCCCCGGATACTTCCTCGTCGCCCCTGTCCACATGATCGGCGAGCGCGCTGCAGATACGATCCTTGACGACATTCGGGCCATGTCTGGAGCCACACACACGGGAGGCCGGACGGAATGGCCCGCAACCTGATCATCCTCTTCGATGGCACCTCCAACGAGATCGAGGAGGACCGCACCAACATCCTCAGGCTCTACGGCACCCTGAAGAAGGAGCCCGAACAGATCGTCTGGTACGATCCTGGCGTCGGCACGTTCGGGGCCGACAACGTCTGGTCCCAAGCGTACCGGAAGCTGACCGAGATCTGGGGCCGGCTGACGGGCTGGGGGCTCGACGCCAATGTGAAGGACGGCTACCGCTTCCTGGTCGAGCATTACGACGACGGAAAGCGTCCCGACGGCCGGCACGAAGATCCCGACCGGATCATCCTGTTCGGCTTTTCCCGCGGCGCCTATTCCGCGCGGGTGCTGGCTGGGTTCATCAACGCCTTCGGCCTGATCCACCCGGTCAACCTGAACCTCGTCGATTACGCGTATCGCGCCTACAAGGGCATCGGGACACGCACGGGCGGCGATCCAGCCGACGCCGCCTTCGCCGAGATCCGGCTCTACGAACGGCTCCTGCGGCCGAAGCGTCCGGCGATCCATCTGCTCGGTCTCTTCGATACGGTGGCGTCGGTGATCGAACCGGGACGGTTCGGGCCGCGTCTGCGGTCGCATGCGTTCACCAGCCGAAATCCCTCGGTCGCGGCGGTGCGCCACGCGGTGGCGATCGACGAGCGCCGGACGCTCTTCTCGCCCCAGCTCTGGCCCGAGGACCAGCCGAACTGGGGCAGCCCGTTCCCAAGCGGAGCGGAAACCCCGCAGGACGTCCGGGAAGTCTGGTTCACCGGCGTGCACGGCGATATCGGCGGCGGCTATCCCGAGCGGGAAAGCCAGCTTGCCAAGATCCCGCTGGACTGGATGATCGAGGAGACAGAGGCGCTTGGCGTCCGCTACAAGCGCGCGACGGTCGACCGGCTGGTCCTGGGGCAGGGGCCCGAACCGGGGCACTACGTGGCGCCGGACCCGTTGGCTCGGCCGCACCAGTCGATGAACCTGTTCTGGCGAATTCTGGAATTCGTGCCGCGCCGGGCCCACGGGACTGTACCGCCCGGCCGGATGTCATGGCGCAGGTGGTACATTCCCGGCGGAGCGCCTCGCCAAATCCCTGACGGCGCACGCATTCATGCGTCCGTGTCTGCCCGCCGGAACACGCCGCAGGACATCCCCCAACCGAACATTCCCGAGCACTCCAGGCGGACGTGACCTGCCCCGATCGCGCGACTGCCGACAGGCTTCGTTCAAGCGGCAGAACTGGTGCCCACGCTGGCGTTGGCGCGACGCCTCGGTGGCATGATCCGGTCCGGCGGTCTGCGCGGGGCGGCAGACTTGTGAGGGGCGTCTGAGTCGGGGTAGCCTGATCATGGTTAACCGAATGTGCGGCCCGATCCGACGCACGGCGGTGTTCTGGTTCCGGTCCATTCCATCGATCGTGCGGCCGCTGCGGCTGCGGCTGGCGCAACGACACAAATTTGCCGCAACCGGGGACACGTCAGATGGCCATTCCCTTGGTGCTTGCAGGTCCCATCCTGCGCCGTGTCGAGCCGGCGCTGCTGTCGGTCTGGATCGCCCTGCGCGAAGCGGCCTCGCTTGAGCTTCTTGTCTGGGAAGGCCGCGCCTCCAGCGGGCGGTCCGACCCGCTTCTGGCCAGCGCGGCGACGGGGACGCTGCGGCTAGGTGCCGGACTTCATTTGGCTGAAGTGACGATCCAGATTCCCGCGACCGCCGGAAAGCTGCTGCAGCCCGACACGCTCTATTCTTATGATCTGAAAATCACCACCGCGGACCAGAATGTGCACGACCTGGCATCGCTCGGCATGCTTCAGGCGGGTCTGGTCGAGGAGGTGGAGCGGGTGCCGCTCGGCTTCGAGCCCGGCCTTCTGCCCAGCTTCGCGCCGCCGCGGCTTGAGGATCTGAACATCCTCTACGGCTCGTGCCGGCGACCGGGACATCCCGATCCCGACGCGCTGGCCATGGTCGATGCGCTGATCTTCGACGACGACCGTTACAAGAACCCGAGCACGCGGCCGCATCAACTGTTCCTCGGCGGCGACCAGATCTATGCCGACGATGTGGCCGTGCTGCACATGCTGGTGCTGCAGGATCTGGCCCTGAAGCTGATCGGCACCGCGCCGGACGGCAGCCCGGTCGAGCATCTGCGGCTTGACCGGATCCTGGAGCGGAAGCAGGGGCCGGTCGATCCGCTGAACCCTGCGGCAAGCTATCAGCCGGAGCCGCAAGCAACGACCACGGCCGATCCCGACCTGCCGGCGGACAGGCGCCATTTCCCCGAGGATCTGCGCAAGCCCTGCACCCTGCGGGACGCGCAGTTCACCTCCAGCGACGGCTCGAACCACATGCTGTCGCTCGGCGAGTTTGCGGCGCTCTACCTGACGGTCTGGAGCAACGCCCTGTGGGGCACCGAGATCCCCCTGGTCCGGTTCGCGCCGGATCCCTCGCGTCCGCAGGATACCGTCCCGATCCTCTGGGCCGACGATTCCGAGCTTCCCGAAGCGGGAGGGATCGTGATGCCGGATCCGGAGTTTCCGCCCCGGATTGCCGGAAGCTTCTATGTCGCGCCCACCACTGCGCAGACGCCGCCGAGCCCCGCCGACGCCCAAGCCGCCGCCGTGAAGCGGGACGGCGCGTTGCGGCGCCAGCTGAAGGTGCTCCGGGAGTTTCACAAGGGTCTGCCGAAGGTGCAGCGGGTGCTGGCCAACGTCCCGACCTACATGATCCTCGACGACCACGACGTTACCGACGACTTCTTCCTCAATCCGATCTGGCGCGACCGGGTCCTGACCACCCAGCTGGGCCAGGACATCCTGCGCAACGCAATGCTGAGCTATGCGCTGTTCCAGGACTGGGGCAACGTGCCGCTCGACTATCTCGGCGGCCCGAAGGCGGAGCTTCTGACGCTTGCACCCCGTCTGTTCCCGTCGGGCGCTGCCAAGGGACCCGACCGGACGGCCGCGGACCGGCTGGCAACCCTGTTCGGCCACGATCTGCGCAACCAGCCGACGCCGGACGGCCGCTATGCCTCCGTGCGCCCGCCGCTGACCTGGCATTTCACGATCGATGGGCCGAAGCATCGGGCGATCGCGCTCGACAACCGGACGCGGCGGTCCTACGCGTCGCGCAACGGCCCGCCGGGCAACGTCTCGATCGAGGCGATGCTCGATCAGATCCCGGAACCGCCGCTTCCGGCGGGCCGCGAGATCCTGATCGTGGTGGCGCCCTTGCAGGTGATCGGTCCGCCGGTGCTCGACGATCTCGTCGCGCCGGCGGCCTACCGTGCCTTCGACCTGAAGGGGCTGTCGTCGAACTCCGATCTGTCCCCGTCAAGCGCCACCGGCTTGCGCGAGATGGTCGGCACCAATCCCGATGCCATCGAAGCGTGGAGCTTCGACGCGCCGACCTTCGAGCATTTCCTGGACCGGCTGGAGCCCTATGGCCGTGTGGTGATCCTGTCGGGCGACGTGCATTATTCGTCGGCGACGGTGATGAGCTACTGGCGGGGCAATGCGGCGCGGCCGGCGCGGTTTGCGCAGTTCACCTCGAGCGGCTTCAAGAACGTGATGCCCTCCTACATCACCTTCGTGGACCGCGGCATCGGCTTCGCCCAGCAGCTCGTCCGCGCCAATCTGGGCACCGAACGGCTTGGCTGGGACCGGCCTGCCGACGATCTGGTCCTGCTGCCGCAGGGCGCGACATCGGGCGATCTGGTGCCGGTGATGCGGGCGCGGCTCGACGCGACGCCCGTGCTTCTGCCGACCTGGGGCTGGCTGGACCGCAACGACCCCGACGCGTCCGTTCCCGATCCGGCGCTGACCACGCGGCTCAATCCTGCCGCGCCGCCCGACTGGCGCTGGCGTGTCCGTGTTCTGCGCGACGAACGGAGCGATGACCAGCGGCCCGAGGCAATCCGCCCGCTGCCGATCGACGAGACGGCGGTCGCCCGGGATCTCGCCGATCCGGCAACGCTGCTGTCGGCCTATCAGACTCTCGCGGCGCGGCATCAGTTCGCGATGAAGCGGCTGCGCAATGCCCGGCAGTTCCTGTTCCGCGGCAATGTCGGCCGCCTGGTGTTCCGCAGCCATCCAGACGGCCGCCTCGAAGCGGTGCAGGAGATCTATACTACCTTCACGGCCCCCGACGACGTGGTGCCCCTGGAGCCGACACCCCAGGCGGTGCTGGTGCAGGTCGCGCCGCTCGGCCCCGAAGACGAGGCGGCCCCCGAACGGCTGCGGGCCAAGGCGATCGAACCATTCCGGCCGGAGGTGGCGTGATGGCCGAGCGGGACTTCCTCCAGACCCTGGCCGACGAGGCGTTGCACTTCTTCGAGGTAATCGGCGCCGCGCTGGAGCGCGATCCTGCTACCGGGGCGCCGTCGATGTTCGAGCAGGCCCTGCGGAAGGATCTGGGACTGCCGCCCGGACTGCCGGGGCAGGGCGGCGTCAGCTTCCCCACTGCTCGTCTCGATGCGGTGCGGGCCTACCGCGATGCCGCCAACCCCTCGGCCGAGGCCGGCATGCAGGCGATTGCCGATATCGCCGTCTGCCTCGACGCGCTGATCGGCACCGTCGAGGGGTTCTTTCCTGACGGATCCTTCGACGCGGGGTCGGGGGCCCAGCAGTTGGCTCATTCCGCCATCGACCTTCTGGCGACCAACTATGTCCGGCTGCGCTGGCCGCGGCTGTTCCTGCTGTTCCAGTTCCTGTCCTTCTTCGAGGAGGTGACCTCGACCTATGGCGTCGGCAGCGACCGCTTCGGGGACAGCAGCGCCGTGCGCATCGCCACGGCGTTCAAGGCGCTGGGGCTGTTCCTGTTCAGCCCGGGCAAGGCTTTGGAGCAGATCGACCCCAGCGTCGAGAATCCGCGGGATTATGCGGCGCTGATCGTCGACTTCGCCGTCCGGCTTGGAGCGATCACCGTCGGCTGGTTCGACCGTGAGAACGAGCGCGGGACGGAGAACGACATCGCCGTGGTGCGCGACGTACTGGTCGGCTGGGACGGACCCGGCCTCGATGTGGATTCGCCGGTTACCCCCAGCGCCGCCGATTTCGTCTCGGCGCGGATGGTGTCGGTCGCCCTTGGCGGCGAGACCGGCACGACCGGGAGCGGCGCGGCAGCCGAAGGCCAGATCGCCTTGACCACGACCATGGTCCCCAAGGCCGAGGGCGGCACGGCCTTCTTTCTGGCGCTCGGCGGGTCGGCCGAGATCACTCAGGCGCTGGGCCGGCGCTGGAAGTTCACCGTGAAGGCGCGCAGCGACGCCGGGGCGGCCATCCTCGTCGGCGGCGGCACTGACAAGTTCCGTTTTTCCGGGCCTGCCGATGCCGGCGCGTTCCAGGTCAGCGCCGCCTTCTCCGCCCACCCGCCGGCGCGCAGCGCCGACGACCCGGCGCCGCCGCAGGTCGCCTTCGCTTTCCCGTCGGTCCGCGGTTCGCGGATCGAGTTCGGCGAGGTCGGTCTGGGGCTTTCGATCGACTCCGCCGGCGCCGAGGTCCTGCTGACCCTGGCGGATTGTGCCGTGCTGATCGATCCGGCGGACAATGACGGGCTGGTCGCCGAGTTGCTGGGCCGGACGCCGCTGCGTCTGCCGTTCGGAATCGTATCGGGCCTGTCCAGCCGCCGCGGCTTTGTCTTCGAAGCGTCGGGCCTTCCCGGTCAGGGCACTTCTCCGCTGGCGGGCGGGGGTGGTGCTGCCTTTGCCGCAACGATCCCTCTGGGACGCGCCTTCGGGCCGGTGACGGTGCATGAAGTGGCGTTGCGCGTCCTGCAAGGCCCTGCGGAGGCCGCGCCCGAGGACCGCGACGTGCTGAGCGTGGAGGCCGACACGTCGTTCAGTGCCACGATCGGGCCGGTCTATCTGCGTCTGGACCAACTCGGCCTCAGCGCAAAGGTCGATGGCAGCCTGCCGCCCGAAGAGCGCAACCTGCGCCTGATCGACCTCGATCTCGGGGTGAAGTTTCCGCGCGGCGTCGCCGTCAATATCGAGACATCGGCGATCTCGGGGGGCGGCACGATCCAGCATTTCCCGGACCAGGGGCTCTATTTCGGCACCCTCGATTTCGCGCTCAAGGGCGGCACGACGATCCAGGGCATCGGGATGATCGCGACGCGCGATCCCGACGGGTCCAAGGGCTTTTCGCTGCTTCTGATCCTGACGGTGGAGTTCGCCCGGCCCTGGCCGCTGGGCATGAATTTCTACCTCGAAGGCGCGGGAGGCATGATTGCGCTCAATCACAGCTTCGACGTGGAAGCGACGCGCGCGGCGCTGCCCACCGGGCAGTTGCGCAATGTCCTGTTCCCGGCCGATCCTGTGCATCGCTCGGCCGAGATCCTGAAGGCCCTGCAGCGCCTTTTCCCGATCCGGCGCGGCAGCCATCTCGCCGGACTGCTGGCGAAGATCGGCTGGGCCGAGCCGACGCTGATCCGCATGGAACTGGCGCTGCTCTACGAATGGGGCAATCAGCATCGACTGATCGTCCTTGGCCGGGTCAGCGCGGTGCTGCCGCGGCCGGACGAGGCGATCATCCGGCTGAACATGGATGCGGTCGGGTTGCTCGATTTCGATGCCGGGACCTTTGCGCTCGACGCGGTGCTGTACGATTCCCGGTTGTGCGGGCGGTTCGTGCTGACGGGCGCAATGGCGATGCGCCTGGCGTGGGAGGGAACGCCCGGCTTCGCCCTGGCTGTCGGCGGCCTGCACCCGAAATTCCGCGCCCCGAGCGGCTTTCCCGCAGTCGCGCGATTGCAGCTGGCGCTCACCCAGGGCGACAATCCCTCGCTGATCTGCCAGGCCTATTTCGCGATCACGGCGAACACCGTCCAGTTCGGCGCCGACTGTTCGCTCCATGCCGCGGCCTTCGGATTCTCGATCCAGGGAAATGTCGGCTTCGATGTGCTGATCCAGCTTCTGCCGTTCCACTTCCTGGCCGAGTACCGCGCCAGCGTGCAGCTGAAGCGAGGCAGCCGGAACCTGTTCAAGGTCACGGTCAAGGGAGAGCTGGAGGGACCGCTTCCGCTGCGTCTCGCGGGGAAGGCCAGCTTCGAGATCCTGTGGTGCGACTTCTCGGTGTCGTTCGACAAGACGCTGGTGGATGGCGGAACCCCCAACGACCTGGTGCCCTTCGATGCGTTCGGGGCGCTGGTCGCGGCGCTTGCCGCCCCGCGGGCCTGGCAGGCGCAGCTGCCCGACGGCGCGAGCCAACTCGTGACGGTGCGGCCCGCCGCCGGCCCGTCCGGTGTGCTGCTGCATCCGCTGGGCCGCCTGACCGTGCGCCAGACCGTGGTGCCGCTGGGCCTGACGCGCGACATCGACCGGGTCGGCACCGCCACGCCCACCGGGGCACGCCGCTTCGCCGTGACGGGGGCCCGGATCGGGACCGTGGACCAGACCCGCAGCCCGGTCCGCGACCTGTTCGCGCCGGGCCAGTACTTCGACATGACCGATGACGAACGGCTCGCCGCGCCGTCCTTCGAATCGATGGAAGCGGGCGTGGAGATCGGCGAGGGCGGATACAGTTTCGCGGCGGATGGCGCGGTCGCCTCGCCCTTCGCCTATACCGACATCGTCATCGGCGCGGACGGAACACCCGAATTGCAGCCGGAGCCGCACATGCAGGATGCGGCGCAGGTGCTCGTCATGACTGCGACCGGGGCCGCGGGACGGGCGCGGGTCAGGCGCACGCTCGGCCGCCGGTTTGCCGCCCCGGTCCGGGCGGCGGCTCCCGGCCTCGCGCCGGGCGGCTGGGCGGCTATCGAAGTCGCAGCGGCGCAGCCCGTCGCGGCGGGCGTGACCTGGGCCGAGGCCCGCGCCCGTGCCGCCGATCGGTCCCGCTTCGTCGTGGTGCCGCAAGCGGAACTGGAGATGTCATGAGCGCCGCGGATCTCGTCTTTCTGCCCTGGTTGCGTCGTGGCGCGGCGGGCGGCGTGCAGGCCGCCGATACGCTCGGGCCGGATCAGCCCGGGATCGCGACTGCCGAGGTGAGCCTGGCGGTGAATGCGCGCGCCACGCCGCCGGTTCCGGTTTCGGTGATGGGGCCGGGACATGTCACGGGACTCGAGACGCGGCAGGTGGTGCGCACTGACCCGGTGCCCGGCGCACGCGGCTTCGAGCCGAACTACTTCGCGCTCGTCGAACTGGACGAGCCGAGCCTGCCGTGGCTCTTCACGCCGGCCGCTGCCGATGCACAGGGCCGGCTCAGGCCCTGGCTCTGTCTGGTTGTGGTCCGCAAGCAGGCCGGCGTGCGCCTGGACCCGCCGCGCCTCACTCCGTTGCGGGCCCTGAGGATCGCGTCGCCCGCCGATCCGGCGGCAGAACTGCCGGCTCTGTCCGACAGCTGGGCCTGGGCGCATGCGCAGGTGACGGCGACTTCGGACGAGGCGGGTCTGCGCGCCGCGCTTGACGGGCATGCGGACCGCTCGGTCGCGCGGCTGATCTGTCCGCGGCTGCTGACGCCCGATACGGAATACCTCGCTTGCGTGGTGCCGTGTTTCGAACTGGGGCGGCGCGCCGGTCTTGGCCTCGACATGACCGCGGCGCACGAAGCACGGCTGGACCCGGCCTGGTCCCCGGATGCGACCGCGGTCGAGTTGCCGGTCTATTACTCCTGGGAGTTCGCGACCGGCGCCGGGGGCGATTTCCAGTCGCTGGCGATGCTGCTGCGCGCCCGTCCGCTGCCTAAGGGCGTCGGCACGCGCCCAATCGACATGAGCCAAAGCGGACTTGCCGTGGCCCTGCCGCCGGGAACGAATGTGCCGCTTCCCGGCGCCCTACAGCCGATTGCGGCGGCTCCGGGCGGATGGGCCGATCCGGCGCTGCAATCCGCATGGGAAGCTGCGCTCGGACCGGTGCTGAACGCCCCGGCGAAGATTTCCGCCGACGCGGATCCGCTGCTTGCGCCGCCGCTCTACGGCGCCGCGCAGGCCGGCTTGGCCCAGATCGATCTGGCTCAGGACGCTCGCTGGTTCGAACGGCTGAACCTGGCGCCCGAGTACCGCGCCATAGCCCGGCTCGGCACCCGCGTGGTGCAGGAGATGCAGGAGCAGCTGATGGCATCGGCATGGGATCAGGCGGCAGCCCTCGTCGAGGCGAACCGGCGCCTGCGCCAGATCCAGTTCGGCTGCTGGCTGACCACCAGCCTGCATGGCCGCTACCTCGCGCGGATGGCCCCGGCTGCGGCGCTTCAGGCCATGGCGCCGATGCAGGCGCGTGTGTTCCGCAGTGCCGCCGCGTCCCCGTCGGGAGGCAGCGACAGCGCCGGGCGGATCGTCGATACCGGGCTGGATACGGCGGCTTTTTCGAGCGCGCTGCGCCGGATTGCCCGCCCCCGCGGCGCGATCAGCCGGCGCGTGCACCGGATCGCCTCCGTACCGGCGACTGAGCCCGCCGCCTCGACGGGAACCGCAGCAAGTCCGGCCGTCTTCGCCCGCGCCCTGCCGCCCGGCTCGATCCTGGCGCGCCTGCAGCCAAACGCCTTGACCTTGCGGCGCGTTGCCCGCCCGTCCGGGCCGATCACCCTGGAGCAGGTGGCCGCGGGCCTGCGTCCGCCGCGCAGCGACGTGACCTGGTCTGAAATGACATCGGCCATTCTCGCTCGGATGCCCGGCCGGCCCGACTTCGCCTTCGTTCCGCTGGGACAGCCGGTGCCGCTGACAGAAGGGCCGACGATCTTCTTCTCGACGGCGACGGTCGCGTCGCCGTCCACGACGGCACTTCGACCGGGTGGTCTGCCGGGCGGGCGCGTGCCGGGTATCCCGGGTCGGCCGCCGGCTCCGCCCAGCGGACCCGTCGCCCCACCCGGCGGCTCACGCGTGCCACGGCCGCGGCTGCGCGACAATGTTGCCGCAACCCAATTCCGCCAGCTCGCGATGGCGCATCTCGTGCGGTTCCAGCCGCCACGGGCGCTGGTTGCCACTGCGGTCGTCCGCAACGGCTCGCTCGATCAGGCCTTTACTGCGAGCCTTGCGGACACGGCACCCCGCGTGGTCTTCGCCGCCCGGGCCCGCGCCGCCATTCGCCTGCCCGGCCCGGCGCGCCCCGGCGATGCCGCACTTTCGCCGGTGGGCCTGTCGCCGGCCTTCCCGCAGCCCATGGTGGACCCGCTGTCCGAGATCGCACAGGGCCTTGTTCTGCCGGGGCTCGAGATGGTCCCGCCGAATACGGTCGTGCCGCTGAGGACCAATGCCGCATTCGTGGCGGCCTTCATGGTCGGGCTGAACACCGAGATGGGCCGCGAACTGGTCTGGCGCGGCTACCCCGCCGACCTTTCCGCGACTTATTTCGATCGTTTCTGGGATGCGGCGGGGGCTGTCGGGCGCCCGCCCGACATCGCCCCGATCGCAAGCTGGGGAACGGGGGAGCTCGATGCCGGCGGCGGTCCCGATGCCTTCGTCATGCTTCTGCGCAGCGAACTGCTGCAGCGCTACCCGAATGCCGTGATCTACGCCACCCGCCCCGGCCCACCGCGCGAGGAACGCCAGCCGATCTTCACCGGCGGGTTCGAACCGGACATCCGCTATGTCGGCTTCGACATTCCCGCGGACCAGATCGGCGGCTGGTCCTTCGTGCTGCAGGAACACCCGTCGGCGCCGCGTTTCGGGATCGAGGTCGGCGACGCGCCGGACGGCGCGAACCACCTCGCCCCACCCGACTCAGATGCCGCCCGGATTGCGCGGCGCATCAGGCAGATGCCGGTGCGGATAACCCTGCCGGCCGCGGTGCTGCTGGGAGGCGTGTGATGGCTGTCGCGGCTCCCGATCTCGGCGCGATCCTTGCCGCCGGTGCGACCCTGCCGGGGATGGAGGCGGATATTGCGCCGGACCACCTTCCGCTGGCGCTGCTGCCGGTCCGGCTGGAGACCCGGTTTTTCACCCTTCCGGACGGGGCGTCCGAATTGCGGGTCCGGGTCTATCCCGACAAGATCCACATCGATTCCCACGATCCGGCGCTCTCGGCCGACGAGCGGCTCTGGGGGCAGCGGTTCTGGGAGCTGACCTGGGCCGCGGGCGAGGACGAGACGCGCCGGCGCGAGGCCTGGGCGATGCTGGCCGGGCGGGTCGGGCCGCAGCGCGCCGGCTGGGTGGCGCGGGCACTGACCTCGACTAATCCGGATGACCGGCCGACTGCGCCCGTTGCCGGTTCGCCGCCGGTTCCGCCGGCCTTCCCCGAACTTGCGCCGCCGGAGGCGGGGGGGCGTCCGGCGCGGCTTCGGCTGCTGCCGCGGCGCTGGACCGCGACGGCCTATGCAGGTGGCGCGCCCGTCGCCCTGGTAAGCGGACGCGACATCCCGGCAGATCTTGCCGTCAGCCCCGACCTGCAGGCGCCGGTACCCGACGGGGACGACGTCCCGGCCGTCGACGACGGCATGAGATGGATGATCGATTTCGACCGTGCCGAGGAGGTCGGCATGGGGCTGCGGATGCCGCTGCCCGCCGCGCCTTCGCCGCCCGCGGTCGATCTGCTGCTCGTCACCGGAACCGCCGACGGAGACCGCTCCGCCGAGCTGGCGCAACAGCTGGATGCGCACCGCTATGCCGACGGGCTTGCCTTCCTGGCCCCAGGAACGCCGACCAACAACACCGAAGCCGGCCGCACGCCGTTCCAGGCTCCCGATCCCGGCCATGCAGCCAGCTTCGCCGCGGAATGGGGCAATGCGGAGCCCACGGCAGGAAGCGCCGCGGACCTTGCCGCGCGGTCTTTCGGCGTGGATGCCTTTGACAAGGTCCCGGGCGGCGGCGACACCGACGAGCGCGCGGCGCGGGCGATGGCGACTGTTCTCTGGCCGTCCACCTGGGGCTATTTCCTGGCGCAGATGGTCGGTTTCGACGACGAGCTGACCTTTACCGCGCGCGCTTGGGTCCGCCAGCACGCGCTGAATCATCTCAGGCCCGGCGGGCCGTTGCCGGCATTGCTCTGCGGCCGGCAGCCCTATGGGCTCTTGCCCGTGATGCCGTTGGACGCCTGGACGCCGCGCGCCGGAGAGGACGGAGCTGGCCGCTTGCGCGACCTGCTCGCAGGGTTCCGTGACCGGGTCTGGCGACCAGCAGCATTGAAGGCTCCTCGCGTGGGCCTTGGCGACGATGCCGCCGCCGATCTTGCCGATGTGCTTCAATTCCCTCCGCTCGCCGCCAGCTTCGCTGCACGAAATCTCATGGGGCGGCATTTCCTCCAGCACCTGCGGGCTTTCCTTGGTGAGGATCTCGATGCGGCGGGGTTCTGGACCCGTCTGGAGCAACTGGCGGGGGCCGAAGCGGCACGTCTGGGCTTCGCCGTGCCGATGCTGCGGCAGGCGGCCTATGACGGTCTGGCCCGTGCCGTCACCGTGCCGCTGGTGGGCGATCCGGCCTACATCGCCGATCTGCACGCCGCCGACGACGTGGACGCCCTGGCGCAACCGGTGCCTGCAGAGGCGGTGCCGCTCTTGCAGGCGCTCTTGCGCCACGGTCTGTTGCGCGAGCACGTGGAGGCGGCCGCATTGCTGCTCGGAAGTGCGGCAGAACCCGCGGGCACGCTGATGCGCGACGTCGAGCTGGTCGATCTCCTGCCCGGCCAGGCCCCGGCGCCGACATGGTCGCGGCTGCGCGACCGGCAGGTCGGAGGCATTACCGTGCGCGAGCGGCTCGCAGCAGGCGACGCGCCGGGGCTGGCGGAGTTCAGGGCGGCGCTGGGGGCGCTTTCGGCGACGGAACCCTCCGTGCTGGAACGGCATCTTGTCGGAACGCTCGATGCGACCTCGCACCGCCTGGATGCCTGGATCACCTCCCTTGCGGCACGCAGGCTGGCGGAACTGAGAGAGGCAAATCCAGACGGACTGACAATCGGCGGATACGGTTGGGTCGAATCCCTGAAGCCCGATCCGCCCGCACCCGTCGCGCCCGACATCCCCGACGAACCCGGACCCTTGGCGCTTCCGGCGGCCGATCCCGGTTTCGTTCACGCACCGTCCCTGACCCAGGCCAGTGCGGCCGCGCTTCTGCGCAATGCCCATCTGGCCCATGGCGGCAGCGCGGAGTCGCCCTATGCGATCGACCTGTCGTCGGCCCGGGTCCGCATGGCGAAGCGCCTGTTCGACGGCATCCGGCAGGGCCAGTCGCTCGGAGAACTCCTCGGATATCTGTTCGAACGCGCGCTGCACGAGCGCAATCTGGACGAGCTGATCGACGACGTCCGTCGGCTGTCGCCGCCGCCAGGCGCGGTGACGCCGGACGGCACGCGGCGGCTGGTGGTGGACGGTCTGGACCTGGCGCAGAAATGGCAGGACTCGCGAGGCAGCGTGCTCGGGCTTCTCCGCATTCCGGCAAGCGATCCGCGTCGGCCGCGCCTGGAACAGGCACTCGACCGGCTCACCGATGCGCTGGATGCGGCGGCTGACGCGGTCAATGCCGAAAGTGCATTCCAGATGCTGCGCGGCAACTTCGCCCGCGCCGCGGCTCCGCTCGATGCCATTGCAACCGGGGCGGCACCGCCGCCCGAGCTCGAATTCATCGCGACGCCGCGCACGGGGATTTCGGTGACCCACCGGGTTGCGATGCTGCTCGGCCCCGCCGGTGCGGTCGCGGACGGGTGGGCATCGGATTCGCCGCGTGCCCGCGCCGCGCCCGCGCTCGCCGCCTGGGCGGCGCGCCTGCTGGGGCCGGTCACAGGGCTGGTCGCGCGAGTGGAGACCGTCGGACCCGACGGGACCGTGACCGAGACTGCACAGGTCCCGGTCTCCGCGCTTGGTCTCACGCCGCTCGATTTCATCCACGCAACGGAGGGCGCTGATGGGCTGCCGCCGGAAGTTTCGGCGCGGATCCTGCATCTCGCCGGCGGGCCGTCTCCGGGCCAGCGGATCGACCTGTCACGGCAGGCAGGGGAG
This sequence comes from Paracoccaceae bacterium, assembly GCA_020425125.1. Lineage (GTDB taxonomy): Bacteria > Pseudomonadota > Alphaproteobacteria > Rhodobacterales > Rhodobacteraceae > Meridianimarinicoccus. Next base: position 30,948 of record JAGQRV010000032.1, read on the forward strand.
GCGCGCAGCCTGGGGGATCTGATCGAACTGGGCACGCGTGCCCAGCGGCTGATCGCCGGGGCGCGGCCGCTGTCCGGGGCCGACCTGCAGCCCGTCCGGGCCGACCCGCAGCACGGTTCTGATCTCGAAGAGTTCGAGACCCGCGTGTCAGCCGCCGAAGCGGAGCTGGCGGCGGTTCGCCTGGACCTGAGACGCGCCTTGCAGGACGGCGACGATCTTGTCGCGCCGCTGATGCAGGCCGCCGCGTTCGGCGTGCCCGGTGCGATCCCGCAATCCGCGGGGGTCGGGGCCGAAGCGACGGCGGCACAGGCGCGGCAGGTGCTGGCCGAGCTGGAGCGGCGTCTGAATCCGGCGCAGGAACCGCCGCCCGATGATCCGGACGGCCGGTCTGCGGCGCTGCTCGCGCGGATGCGCACGGTGTTCGGCGCCGGATTTCTGGCCCTGCCGCGCTTCGCCGTAGCGAATGTGCCGGAGCTAGCCGCCTCGCGCGCCGATGCGGCGGCCCTGCTTCGCGGAGATCCGCTGGCGGCCCTGACCTGGCTCCTGCGGATGGAGCGGGTCCGGCCGGCGCTCGCCCGGATGACCAGGGTTCTGCGCGAGGCGGAAGTTCTGGACAGCGCCGAGGTCCTGGCGCCCGAAGTGGCGCAGGTACCGCACCGTCCCGGGCGGCCCTGGGCCGCGCTCGACGTGTCAGAGGAAGATGCCGGTGCCACCGCGCTCGTGCTGCAAGGCGCGCCGGCGGATCTGAGTGCCCCTATGGCGGGCCTTCTGATCGACGAATGGACGGAAACGGTGCCGAGCCGCAGCGAGACGACCGGCATCGCCTTCCAGTTCGACCCGCCCGACGCGGCGCCGCCGCAGGCCATCCTGCTGGCCGTCGCGCCGGTCATGGGGGCGCCCTGGACCATCAGTTCCCTGAATCGGGTGCTGATCGAAACCCTCGATCTGGCCCGGCTGCGGCTGGTCGATCCCGAGGATCTGGGGGCGGTCCGGCACTATCTTCCTGCGGCCTACCTTGCCTTCAACGCCGAAGGCGACGCCGTGTCGACCGACCTCAATCCTCTTGCGCCCTGACGAGGCTGTCATGCCTTCCTTCACCACCTGGTCCCGACTCGAACCCCGCACAGCCGATGCCCCGGTGCAGACCGGGCTTGCGGCGCGCATCCACGATCCGCTGTGGATGCTCGGCCGGCAATGGCAGGTGGGAGAATTCCAGGGCGAGGACGGCGGCACGCCCGTCGTTGCGCGATGGCGCGGGCAGGTGGCCGGAATGACCCGTTACAGGGCTGGCCCGATCCCCTTGAACACCCAGTTGGACGCCGGCCCCTTCGACCCGTCGATACCGCTCGAGACGCTGGTGGAACGGCAGACTCTGCGCCGGACGCGCGCCGGTCCGCTGGACGGCTTGCGGCTGGCGGTCGAAAGCGGACAGCATTTCCTGCGGCTTCTGCGGCTTCAGCCCACCGCGGCGGACCATTCCCGGACGATCCGCGAGGCCCATCTCGTCCCGCTGCTGGCCGACGAGGAACGGCAGGGCCTCGATCCCGAGAGCCTGGCCTTCGCCGATCTGATCGCGGGCCGTGCGCTCGATGGCCGCCGCCTGCGCGCGGCGCTGGGCGATCCGGCCGATCCGCATATCGCCCGGAACCTCGGAATTGCGCCCGGCGATCTGGCGGAAGTGGACGCCGCCTGCCGCGCCTGGATCGCCTGGGAGGAGTCGCTCTTCGCGCAGCCGGAAGCGGGGGCGGAGACCTGGCAGGCGGATCGGCTGGAATACACCTTCTCGATCGCGACCCGTCTTAACGCTGACAGCTTTGGCGAACGGACGCTGACCGCGGCGCAATACGACGACGGGACGCTCGACTGGTACAGCTTCGATTTCAACGGCCATGTCAACATGGGCACAGGCCGCGACCCGTCCGGGACCACCGTGACCCGCACGGTAGTCCCGGCGCCGGTCACTTTCCACGGCATGCCGTCGCCGCGGTTCTGGGAACTTGAGGATGCACGGATCGACCTGGGGGCGCTGCAGCCCGGCGTGACCGATCTGGGCCAGATCCTGCTGGTCGAGACCCTGACCGGGTTCGGCAACGACTGGTACGTCATCCCGGTCGATCTGCCGGTTGGTTCGCTTGCGCAGTCGCGGTCGCTGGTTGTCACCGACACGTTCGGGGTGCGCACGCTGTTGCGCCCGCTAGGCGATCCGGCACTGGCGGATCGGGCCCTGGGCTGGCGCATGTTCGCGCTCTCGCATCTCGACACTCCGGATGGGCCCCCCGGACAGTCGGTCGCGAACCTGTTCTTCCTGCCGCCGACGCTCGCGCAGCCACTCGAAGGGCCGGTGCTTGAAGAGGTCCTGCTCGCCCGAGACGAACTGGCCAACCTTGCCTGGGCGGTCGAACGCCGCCTGGAGACGCCGCTGGAGACCGGACGCGACACAACGAGCGAGATGCGGCGGCCCGTTGCGGGCGAGAGCCAGCCGGCGCCGGACGATCCGCCGCGCTACCGGTTGGCCACGCCGCCCCCGGCGCACTGGATCCCGCTGATCCCGACCCAGGTCGCGCCCGGCAGTGCCGAAGTGCGTCTGGCCCGTGGCGCCTACCTCGACATCTCCGGATCGCCCCGGCCGGTCGACGCGCAGGCCCGGCTGATCGGCGCGGGCACGCCCGGCAGGCTGCTGATCCGGGAAGAGGAAGTGCCCCGCGAAGGGGTCCTCCTCCGCCGGACCTGGCAGGCCGCGCGCTGGCACGACGGCCAGCTTGTGGTCTGGACCGGCAACAAGGTGTCCGTTGGCCGCGGCGAAAGCTCGAGCAACGTGGGCTTCGACACGCTCGATGATTGACACGCGCGCCTGGCCACCCCGGCTGCGATCGAGTCAGGCCAGGAGTCGGACCAGTGCGGAAAGGATCGCCGCCGGCGGCGGCGGGCAGCCGGGGATGTGGAGATCGACCGGGATGACCGAGGCGACCCCCCCAACCACGGCGTAACTGCCGGCGAAGCAGCCGCCGTCGAGGGCGCAATCGCCCAGCGCGACGACCCATTTCGGGTCCGGCACGGCGCTGTAGGTCCGCTCCAGCGCCTCGCGCATGTTGTGCGTCACCGGCCCGGTCACCAGCAGCAGATCGGCGTGGCGCGGAGAGGCCACGAAGCGGATGCCGAACCGCTCGATATCGTAATAGGGGTTGTTGAGGGCGTGGAGCTCCAGCTCGCACCCGTTGCACGAACCTGCATCGACGGCACGGATCGCCAGGCTGCGGCCCAGACGGCGCCGCGCCGCGCCGGCCAGTTCGTTCGCGAGCGCGGCTTCGGACGGGGGCAGCGGCTCGCACAGCGGGTGGCGCAGAAGGCCCTCAAGAAGAAATCGAAGCATCGGGCCGCCTCACAGATCGTGCCCCGAATAGGAGCAGTTGAACGATTTGTTGCACAGCGGGAAATCCGCGATGATGTTGCCCTCGATGACAGCCTCGAGCAGCGGCCATTGAAACCAGGACGGGTCGCGCAGATGGCAGGCGGAGATTTGGCCGTCCGGATCCAGCGCGACCCAGACCAGGACGTCGCCGCGAAACCCTTCGACCAGGCCGAGTCCGCTGCGCGCGCTGCCGGGCAGGTTCGCGTCCGTCCGGACCTCGCCGCCGGGCAGTGTATCGACGATCTGCGCGATCAGCCCGAGGCTCTGCCGGACTTCCTCGATCCGGATCCAGATCCGTGCATTCACGTCGCCGTCGTTACGCACCGGCACGTCGAAGGTGAGCGCGTCGTAAGGTGCGTAGGGCAGGGCGCGGCGGGTGTCGAAGTCGCGCCCCGAAGCCCGCCCGACGAAGCCGCCCGCGCCGAAGGCGGCCGCCAGATCCGGCGCCAGCCGGCCTGTGCCGACCGTGCGGTCGAGCAGCGAGGCAGTGTTGTCGTAAAGCTCGACCAGAGCGGGGAAGCGGCGGCCGATGTCCGCCATGACCGCGCGAATTTCGGCGGCGCCTTCCGGCGACAGATCCTGCGCCACGCCGCCGGGGACGATCCGGTCGCGCATCAGGCGATGGCCGAAGGCCGCGTCCGCAGCCCGCAGCACCGTCTCGCGCAGCGCGCCGCACTGCGCCAGCATCATCGCGAAAGCGGCATCGTTGCAGATCGCGCCGATATCTCCGAGATGGTTCGCCAGCCTCTCCAGTTCGGCCATCAGCGCACGCAGGTGGAGCGCGCGGGGCGGCACGGCCATTGCGAGCGCGGCTTCCACCGCCTGCGCAAAGGCCCAGGCATAGGCGACCGTGCTGTCGCCGGAGGTCCGCCCGGCAATTGCGGCGCCGCGGTCCAGCGACACTCCTCGCATCAGCCCTTCGATGCCCTTGTGGACGTAGCCCAGCCGCTCCTCAAGCCGGACGACCGTCTCGCCTTGTGCCGTGAAACGGAAATGGCCCGGTTCGATGATCCCGGCATGGACCGGTCCGACCGGCACCTGGTGCAGGCTGTCGCCTTCGGCGGTCAGGAACCGGTACGGCTCGGCCGGGGGCGCGGGCCGTGGAGTGCCCAACGGCTGTTCCATTCGCCAGCGCCCGTGGTCGAGCCACGGGCGCATATCCGGCGCGCCCTCGGGCACCAGTCCGTACAGGTCCCGGATCGCACGCTCCGGCCGCTGCGCGGCTGCGCAATGCCGCCCGAGAGAGGGAAAGCTGTCGTCGGTCCTGTAGGACAGGAGGCCGACGTGGCGCGTACCGGACGCGAACAGCGCCAGACGCACGCAACCCGCGCCCGCCCAGAGGCCCAATAGTGTGACCGAGCCACGTTCCAGCGCATCGCCGACCCGTTCCCAGTCGGCGCGGCTGGCCTGGCGTTCGGGCAGCGGTCCGGTGCGGAAATTCCACGCCGAAATGTCGATCAGGTCGCGAAGATCCGGCATCTCACCCCCTAACCCAGAAGCCGCGCCACGGTCTGGAACCAGGTCACGATGGCCGGCGGCAGGTAGAGCCCGGCGATGACGACGAGACCCATATGCAGATAGAGCGGGACGAGCGAGGCGCGGATCGGGACCGCCGGCCCTTCCGGTTCGCCGAAGACAAGGCCGGTCAGCCGCAAAAGCAGTGCGCCGAACGCCACCAGCAGACCCAGGATCAGGATCCCCGCCAGCACCGGCGTGCGGGCGAAGCTGGTGGTGACGACCAGGAATTCGCTCATGAACACACCAAAAGGCGGCATCCCGGCAATCGCCAGAACTGCCAGTGCCAGGCCCCAGCCGAGCACGGGGTGACTCTGGGTCAGGCCGCGGATCGCGTCGATCCTCTGGGTGCCGCGGATCTGGGCGACGTGTCCGACGCCGAAGAAGATCGCCGACTTGGTCAGCGAGTGCATCACCATGTGCAGGAGCCCGGCGAAATTGGCGACCGGCCCGCCCATGCCGAAGGCGAAGGTGATGATCCCCATATGCTCGATGGAGGAATAGGCGAAGAGGCGTTTAATGTCGCGCCGCGCATAGAGCATGAACGCCGCGAAGACGAGCGACAGCAGCCCCATGCCGACCATCAGCGGTCCGGGCGCCAAGGCGTCGGGCTGGGCAGCCATCAGCATCTTGAAGCGCAGGACGGCGTAAAGGGCGACGTTGAGCAGCAGACCCGACAGCACCGCCGAGATCGGCGTCGGCCCTTCGGCATGGGCGTCGGGCAGCCAGGCGTGGAGCGGCACGAGGCCGACCTTGGTGCCGTAGCCGAGAAGCAGGAAGACGAAGGCGAGGTTGAGCATCGCCGGGTCGAAGGACGCGGCCCCGGCCATGAGTCCGGTCCAGATCATCGACGGCGTGCCGTCGCCGAGAACCGGCTGCGCCGCGACATAGACGAGGATCGTGCCGAAAAGCGCCAGGGCGATGCCGACCGATCCGAGGATGAAGTATTTCCAGGCCGCCTCGAGCGCTTCGTGGGTCCGGTAGAGCCCCACCATCAGGACGGTGGTCAGGGTCGCCAGTTCGATGGCCACCCACATGAGCCCGATATTGTTGGAGACCAGCGCCAGATTCATGCCGAACATCATCAGCTGGTACATGGCGTGGTAGAAATGAACGTGCGCCGCCTTCAGATGCCCGCTGTCGATCTCGTGGCCGATATAGCTCGCCGAGAAGATCGCGGCGGTCAGGCCAACGAAGGTGTTTAGCACCACGAAGACGATGTTGAGGTCGTCGACGAGAAGATAATTCCCCGGTGCCGGGCGCGAGACGACGAACAGCGATGCGGCAGCCAGGAAGGCCAGCGCGCTTGCCAGAACGTTCAGCCGCGCCGTCAGCCGGTAACCGGGCAGGATTGCCAGCAGTGCGGCAGCGACGGCCGGGGTCAGCAGGATGACGGCCAGAGGATGGAAGAGTGTCCCTGTCACCGCCGCTCTCCCCGGAAATTGTCGAGCGCGACGACGTCCACCGTGTCGAACCGTTCGCGGATGCGGAACAGGAAGATGCCGATCACGATGAAGGCGATCAGGACCGAGAAGGCGACCGAGATCTCGACCACCAGGGGCATCCCCCGCGCACCGGCGGCGGCCAGGATCAACCCGTTTTCCAGCGACATGAAGCCGACCACCTGGCTGACCGCGTTGCGGCGCGTGACCATCATCAGAAGTCCCAGCAGCACGACGGAAAGCGCGAAGGCCAGATCCTCGCGCGCGATCGCATCGGAATTGGCCGTGATCCCGAGCATGAGGACCACCGAAAGCGCGACGAGGCCCATGCCGGCGAGCATGGTCAGTCCCGAGCCCACGACCTGTTCGACGGTCCGGTGAATTCCGAGGCGGCGGATGATGCGGTGAAGCGCTCCCGGAATGACGATCGCCTTGAAGACCAGCGCGATTGCGGCAGTCAGATAGAGATGCTCGGCCGCCTGGATATGGGCCTGCCAGGCCACCGCCGCCGCCAGCACGACCGCGTGCAGCGCGAAGACGTTGAGCAGGGCATAGAGGCGGTCCTGGTAGATCATCATGAAGCTCACCAGAACCAGCCCGCCGGCCAGGAGATGGGCGATATCGAAGGCAATGCCGCTCATCACAGACTCCGCGACACGAACAGAAGCAGCGTGCCGAGCAGCCCCAGCATGAGTGCGGCGCCCAGGAAATCCGGCACCCGGAAGACCCGCATCTTGGCAATCGCGGTTTCCAGTACACCCAGCGCGACCCCGGCAGTGGCGACCTTGGCCAGGTAGGCCAACGCGCCGAACGCCATGGCGCCGACCCCCGCTTCTTCGCGGGCGGTCCCCCAGGGCCAGAAGATGCAGGCGATCAGCGAGACATAGAGCAGCAGTTTCAGCGCCGCCGCGATTTCGATCATCGCGAGGTGCCGGCCGGAATATTCCAGCACCATCGCCTCGTGGACCATGGTCAGCTCCAGATGGGTCGCCGGATTGTCGACGGGAATGCGGGCGTTCTCGGCAATCGCGACGATCACCAGCGCGACCAGCGCCATGCCCAGTGAGACCCGCAGCCCGACCTCGGGCATTGCCATGACCTGTGCGACGGTCGAGAGCTGGGTAGAGCCGGCCACCAGCGCGATCGAGAAGACGGTCAGCAGCATCGCGGGTTCGGCCACGGATGCGATCATCATCTCGCGGCTTGCGCCGAGCCCGCCGAAGCTGGTGCCGATGTCCATTCCCGCCAGCGCCAGAAAGAATCGGGCGCTGCCAAGGAGCGCCACGATGGCGATGAGATCGGCGGTCCAGCTGAACTGCAATCCGGTGGCGAATGTCGGAACCAGCGCCGCGGCAACCCAGGTCGCCGCGAAGACGAGGTAGGGCGTGGCGCGGAACAGCCACGACGCGTTCTCGGCCAGCACGGCCTCCTTCCGCATCAGGCGGGCGATGTCGCGGTAGGGCTGCAGGATCGGGGCGCCGCGGCGCCGCGTCAGCCGCGCCTTGACCTTGCGCACCAGTCCGATCAGGCCGGGCGCCAGGGCCACGACCAGCAGCATCTGTAGCGCCTGGACAACGAGACCCACGATCAATGCCACAGTGCCACCGCCAGAAGCAGTCCGACCAGCGAGCCCATGACCAGGCTGAGATAGACCCGGATGGTCAGGAATTGCAGTCCGTTGAGCCGGGCCGACACATATACGACGCCGCGCGCCACACTCAGATAGAGACGCTCCCAGATCACGTCGTGCATGGTCACGCGGTGCCGGGCGGGGCGCGGGTCGCCGGGCGGCGGCATGTCCACCGTTTCGGAGGCGCGCAGGATCTGCGACCCGAGCACGCGGCGGATCGGCTGTGCAAAGCTGGCCGCGCCGTATTGGGTGGCCGGGCTTGGCTCGGGGAAGCCGCAATCCCATGCCGGGCCACGGCGCAGGGCGCGGGATCCGAAGCGATGCATCGCGAGCGCCGAGGCTGACGCGGCAATGGCAATGAACGCGAAGACCAGCAGCGGGTTGTAGGTGCTGCGTGCCTCGGCGACCGGGATCAGCGTCAGCCAGGGCTCGGCCATCTGCTGCGGCAGTCGGTTTGCGGTGAGTTGGTCCACGGCCGGCGCGAGCGCGTCGAGCACGAAGGCCGGAACGATGCCCGCAAGCACGCAGAGCGATCCCAGCCCAGTCATGGCAACCAGCATGCAGCGGTCGACCTCGCGCGCGTCCCGTGCGGCGTCGCTGCGGCTGCGGCCGAGAAAGCCGACGCCGTAGAGCCGGACGAACGCCGCTGCGGCGAGCGCCGCGGCCAGCGCCAGCAACCCGCCCGCGGCCGGCACGATGATCTGCAGGCCGAGCTGCGGCAGGCCGGGGCTCAGGAGGATGGACTGGAACAGCAGCCACTCGGACGCGAATCCGTTCAGCGGCGGCAGGGCAGAAATCGCCGTCACCCCGATCAGCGTCAGGACGCTCGTCACCGGCATCCGGTGGATCAGACCGCCCAGCCCGTCGAGGTCGCGCCGTCCCGTGGCCGTCAGGACCGCGCCGGCGCCCATGAAGAGCAGGCTCTTGAAGGTCATGTGATTGAAGGCGTGAAACAGCGCTGCGGTCAGCGCCAGTGCCGCCGGTGCCGTCATCCCGTTGGCGCGAAACGCCAGTGCGAGGCCAAGCGCGGCGAAGATCACGCCGATATTCTCGATCGTCGAATAGGCCAGCAGACGTTTCATGTCGTCTGCCATCATCGCGTTGAGGATGCCGAGAACGGCTGTCGAGGCACCCAGCATCAGAAGCGCCGGGCTGATCCACCATGGCAGCGGTCCGACGAGATCGAAGGCGACGCGGATGAACGCATAGACCGCGACCTTGGTCATCACGCCGCTCATCAGGGCCGACACGTGGCTCGGCGCTGCCGGATGCGCCTGCGGCAGCCAGACATGGAGCGGTGCAAGCCCGGCCTTCGATCCGGCCCCGACCAGGACCAGAGCCAGCACCGCCACGGCGACGCTGTCGGGGCGTGAGGCCGTGCGGATCGCCGAAAACGCATAGGCTCCGTTGCCGCCCGCCAGCAATCCGAAGGCCAGCAGCAGCGCCATGGTCCCGAAGGCGGCCATGACCAGATAGAGATAGGCGGCGCTGCGGACCTCGGGTGCGCGGTGATGCGCCAGGACGAGCGCCCAGGAAAGCAGCGACATCACCTCCCAGCACACGAGAAAACTGAACGCGTCGTCCGCGAGCACCACCAGGGTCATCGCGCCGATGAAGGCAGGGAAGAACGGGACCACGCGCTCCGGCGCGGATTCGTGCCGTCCATAGCCGATCGCGTAGACGCTGGCCGCGGCGCCGCCGATGGCGATGAGGATCAGGAAGACCGCCGAGAGGGCGTCGAGGCGGAGATGCGCGCCGATCCAGGGCAGGCCGACAGGCAGGGTAAGCATCTGTGGCGGGACACCGCCGAGAATTGCGATCCCGGCCGCGCCGGGTCCCAGGCAAGCGAGGGCGGAGAGGCCGTAGACAAGGCCGGAGATCCGTGCGCCGCCGCCCCATGCGACGGCCCCGAGCGAGAGCATGACAAGGCTCAGCGCGGACAGCGCGGCGAGCTCAACCATTGCCCGCGTCCGGGCTGGTCTCGGCGGACCGGGGGCTTTCGCCAGCATTGCGCAGCCGGACGCCGCGACCGCCTTCGGGACTCTGTGCGCCGTCGCCGATTAGCACGACGCCGGCCAGTTCCAGGGCCTCGATGACCCGCGTCAGGCTGTTGACGACGCCGCGGACATTGCCGGGGCTCGCCTCCATGCGCTGGATCGTCGGAACCGAGACGCCGGCCAGATCTGCCAGCGTCTTCTGGTCCATTCCAAGGAGTGCGCGGGCCGCGCGCAATTGGGCCGCCGTCATCATCGGGTACTGATTCCCAGACTCACAATATGCATGTATATTTAACGAGTTGTGATGCCTCAAGCATTAATATGCCGGGATCAGGCCGCATCTTCCCAGTGCGCCCTTGCCATTCGCCGGCTGGGATGTCCCGCTTCGCCGAGTTCGGCCTGCATCCGCGAAGCCGCCGAGATATTCACCTTTGCAATTCTGCTGCG
>JAGQRV010000033.1 GCA_020425125.1 Paracoccaceae bacterium
GCTCGTCGGCGCGGCGGCGTGGAGCGGCCGTTCAAAGGAAACCATAGATTCGCACCGGAAGAAATCCGGCAAGACGGGGTTGCGCCGGATGGCCGCTGTTGAGGGCATCGCCGCGGTCGAGCCCTCAACAGCGGCCATTACGCCGAGACGAATCTTTGCAGCCAATAATTGAAATGTTAGGCTCTACGAGTCCGATGCCGCCATCGAGCTAGGACCGCTCATTGTCCCCGGAATTTCCCGATGGCCGGCCAAACTGGCTGACCAGGGAGACTTGCCATGAAAAAATTCAGATGCGCCATTGTCGGCGCCGCATTTTGCGTTTGTGCCTCCGTCACTTCCATCGGCGCTGCCTTTGCGGCGGACAACACGAAAGAAGGCATGGTCGCCTTCTTCATGGAGACCGGCTGCCCGGAGGGGTGGAGCGTGGCCACGGCGGCAGAGGGGCGCATGCTGCTCGGCGTCACCGATTCCACCAAGTTCAAGATTGGCGCGCAGGGCGGCGGCAATGCGCTGGCGAACGAGGAGGACCGGACGCATACGCACTCCTACAAGACGACCGTCAGTCTGGGCTCCAGCGACATTGAGGCCGACGGCGGCGACAACACCAACCCTGCCTCGCCGGGAAACAAGGACGTGCCCAACTCGCCACCGGGCACCACCGACGCGGCGACCTCGGGTGCGCCGATGGCGCAGCTCACCGTCTGCGAGAAGACCACGGCGCCCAGCGATCCCACGGCGCAGGATCCCTACCCGCTCGGCACGCTCAGCTTCTTCAACGCGCAGTCCTGCCCCGCCGGAAGCGGCGAGGACTGGCAGCCGGCGCCACTCGGAACCGGCGATCTGGGCTACTTCGTAGTTCCGTTCTTCAACCCGCCGGCGGCGACTCTGGCAGCGCTAGTGGGCACCGGCATGGCGCCGGGAGAGAACCGCGAGCACAGCCACGCCTTCTCGTCGTCGATCAGCGTCGATTCTCAGGAACTGGTCGGCAAGTGGGGCTGTGCGCCGTGGTACGTGCCGGGCCTCTGCGACCCCGTCACGAAGGATGGCACCAAGAGCTTCAGCGGCACCACCTACGCGACGAGTTCCGGCCTGCCCTATGTCACCTACATGCTGTGCCAGAAATCGGCTTTCTCGCCCAGCAGCAACCCGCCGCAGGACGTGCCGCAGGAGGTCGTCACATTCCTGACCGACCAGACCTGCCCGACCGGATGGAAGATGACCGAAGCGACGACCGGACGCTATCTTGTCGGTCTGCCATCGGGCGGCATCCCGGGGGTGACCTTCGGCGGCGAGCCGCTGCAGCCGACCGGGACAGAACCCAATCCGGTGGCCGAGCACGTCCACACGTTTTCGGGACAGGTCGAGACGGGCGACAAGGGCGTCGGGCTTGCGTCCGGTTCGGGCTCCGACAACGTCGGCAAGCGGGGCACCTACAACTACAGCGGGACGACCAAGGAAAGTTCCGTCGGCCTGCCGTACATGGGCGTGATCCAGTGCCAGCCCTGCACCGCGAACGACCCCGACCAGGCGTGCCAGACACAGTAGGGACACCGATGGCGCGGCGCATGTGAGTCAGGCGCGCCGCGCTGGCCGCCGGGTCGCCCGGCTGAAGACATCGCAGGGAGAGAGAGCATGGCCACCGCCGCGGATATCACCATCGGCGTCAATCTGATCGACGACTACCTGTCGCTTGCAGAGGCGCCGGTCGCCGACGATCTCGTCGGGCGCTTCGTCGTGGTCCAGAATGCCGCTGCGAACGCGGTGTCGAGCGAGCTTCTGACGGTGTCCGGGTCCGGGGAACTGGCACATTTCTACCCTGACAGTTCGTCTCATTCCGGCTGGGGGATGGGGACCTACCAGGTCACCTCGCCGGTCGATGAGAGCGACACGACGATCAAGCGGCTGGCCTCGTTCTATTCGGGCGGTGTCATTCAAAGCCTCTGCTACTTCGACACCGGCAAGACAGGCGTCCAGGCAGCGGCGTGGATGACGTCGACCTCGCCCGGCAATTGGACGCCGGCAGTCCTGCAAAGCGATGCCAAGAACGCGCTTTACGACACCTACCAGACCGACACGTTCACCGACGCCGACGGCACCACCTATGTCTACGGGATCAGCTCGGGCTTCGGAAACCCCGCCTTCTACATCGTCATGTACGACGCCACGGCGGCGGAGTGGCAGGTCAGGTGGGTACAATACCTCAACGATTTCAGTCCGGCGCTGACCACGGCGTCGACGTTCCGCATGGCCGCCGGTGCGACCTCGGACGAGATGACGGTGCTCTGGGCCGAGGCAGAAACGACAGAGATCTACTGCCAGACGGTGTCCAAGGCGGCGATCTCGAACGGCGAGAGTCCGTGGACCGGAACGGTGCAGTCGATCGACACATCGGCCTACGGCGCAATCACCGTGGCGCAAATCTTCCCCTTCGCGGAGAGCTTCGGCGCCGACAATCTGCTGCTGCTGGACACGTCCGGCGGACTTTACGTGGTGAGCGGCTTCAGCGGTCAGACGCGGTCCATCACCAAGCTGACCAACCCCGGGGCCGCGCAGGGCGTTGCCCCCGTCGACCAGCCGCAACCCGTCGGCGTCGTGACCGCCAATGCCGGTATCGACAGCCTGGGCAACCAGCGCGTGGCCGCGATCGAGACCGGCACCAGCTCGCTCTGGTACATGACCGTCGATCCCGACGGGCAGTACGACCCGACGACGAGCTGGGTCAACCTGGGCGGGCCGTTCGAGACGATCGGCTGCCCGGCCACGATGATCTACGGCCCCGAGATGTTTGCCGTGGACCTCAACAACAGCGTCTATCACAAGGCGCTGAGCCTGCCGCAGGCCGCGCCGCAAACGAACCCGATCTGGGTGACGCGGAAGCTGGCACAGCCGGTGCCGTCGACCGACACGCCGCAGAACGTGTCGATCTACGCCATGCATCTGCAGGCGGTCGACGCCAACGGCAACGGTGCCGGACAGCAGGTCCTGGACGTCACGGCCGACCACGCGGTGACGATCATCGTCAACGACGTGGCGCACAGCATCGGGCCGGGCACGACGGTCCCCCTGCAAACCGATGGGACGGGACAATTGACGGTCTACCTTCAGGCCGTGGACCTGAAGCCGCCGGTGATCACCTATTCGGTGTCCGGCACCAACGCCTCCCGCTGGTGCCAGGGCGACTCGATCCAGGTGAAGGAGACCGACACCGACCCCATCGCGCCGCCGCAGGATTCGGTCAGCAACCGGCTGCAGAACAACGACCCCTCCCGCGTCGTCACCAATGCCAGCCTGACCACGTCACCGGTGCAGCCCGGGACCTGTCCGGCGGGGCAGGACAAGACCATCCCGCAACTGATGAGCCAGAGCTACGCCGGCGGCGATCCGTCGGGATCCGCCTGTACCTCGCTGCAGCAGGCGGGGTCGTGGATGGACCCCAACAACACTCACAGCGACGGGGCGATCGACACCAGCAAGCTCACGCTGCGTCACTGGCGGATCGACTTCGATCATCCGGACGGCGTCCAGTTCCAGGTGCTGAGCGAGGCCGAGGCGCGCGCGATAGTCGAGAATGCCCGCCCGCTCGGCAGCGGATCGGGCGCGTTCGGCGACGTGTGCCATTTCTTCAAGCACATGTTCAAGCAGCTCAGCACCTTCGCCGCCACGATCGAGAAGGACGCCCAGACCGGCGTCGAGCAGCTCAAGATCGTCTTCAACGACACGATCCAGTTCATCATCTCGACGGCGAAGGATGCCGGCGACGCGATGGAGACAATCTTCTCGAAGATCGCCGACGGCATCGAGGCGGTGGCCAATGACGTCTATGAGGCGATCAAGCGGGTCATCGAGTGGTTGAAGATGCTCTTCAATTGGGAGGACATCCTGAACACGCACCTGGTGATCAAGAATGCCATCACCGACGGCCTCAACAGCCTTGAAACGACCTTCGACAATGTCGACGCCGCGATCGAGTCCTGGCTCACGTCCGTGCAGGGCGACCTCGATGCGGCGCTGGAGAAGGTCCAGCAGACGTTTTCGAACACGACGTCCTACAACAGCATGGTCAACGCGCTTGGTCCCGCCGGAGGTGCACCGGCTGCCGCATCGCCCCGCCTCGGCGCGACAAGCAACACGCTTTACGGAACGTCAACGACGAACACGCAGCAGCAGAACGCCAGCAAGTGCAAGTATGCGTCGAGCAAGGCCAACACCTACTTCGGCAACCAGCAGAGCCTTTCCCTGGCGGCGGCGCCTGGCGGAACCGATCCGGCGCAATCGATCATCGATGCGTTCGTGGATAGCATCTATGAGAATGCCGACTACGCGACCTACCTGAAGCAGCTCACCGATTTCGTCAGCGGCATCTTTTCGGATCCTCAGGACTTCTTCGACCTGATCATCCAGGGTCTGATCGAGGCGGCGATGGACCTTCTGAACCTGCTGATCGCGGCGATCAAGGCCGTGTTGACGGCCATCGCCGATCTCGTCGCGGACGCGATAGGCGTCGCGCGGACTGTCTTGGGCAATGCGCCCGAAATTCCGATCCTGTCCTGGCTGTACAAGAACGTCATCGCGAATGAGGATCTGACGATCCTCAACCTGGTCTGCCTCGTCGCGGCGGTGCCGACGACAATCGTCTACAAGCTCATGTATGGTGCCGGGAACGCGCCTTTCTCGTCTTCTGACACGTCGATGGCGTTTCCCTGGCCGAGCAATCCGTTCGGCCTGCAAGCGGAGGCTGGGGTGGCAGCCCTGTCCGCCGATGAGGCGAGCGTGTCGCCGACCGTGGCGCGCGCGCTGGGAATCACCGGCGGGATCCTTATCACGCTGTTCCAGTCGACGAGCCTCTTTACGATCGACTGCGCCCAATCGGAAAACATGCCCGACACCGAGGCCGATCCGCTCGTGCAGTGGGCCTCGTGGGCGTCGTGCCTGACCTCGGTGATCGGCCAGTCTTTCGGCGCGGTGGGGATCGACTGGACCGGCACCAAGCCAAGCGATGCGGCCAATATCGCCGCCTGGTCCTACGCCCTTTTCCCGCTATCCGCGAATCTCGTCTTCACCTTCTTCGGCTCGAAGAAGGCGGTCACCGAGTTTGTGGACACCTACGGAAACGACATGACGACCTGCATGCAGCTGCTCGCGCTCGGCTTCGGTGTCTGGCAGGCGACCGAGCAGGGGCTCGATACCGAAGACTATACGGGTTGGGACGTGGCGGGCTCCGTCATCGGACCGCTTCCGGGGTTGTTCGATTGCATGATGAGCGTGACCCCGCTTGCGGACGACACCGTGCTCGGTTGTGCCGGCTACGATCTCTGGACAAGCATCGGCAGCGGCATCGTCACGATCGGCGCCGCCGTGGCCGACACCTAGGAGCTCTCCGCAACCGCTTCGGCGCGGACTTGCCCGGATTTCGTGGAGCGCCGTGACCGGCTGAACGGCACGCGGACGCCTGGGCGCCGTTGCCCCGGATTCAGAGGTGCGGAAATGCAGCACTTTGCTCTCGGCAATCAGGACCGCACGTTGCTGATGGGCACGCTCGTCCGCAGGGGACCGCGTGTCCGGCATGGCTGTTGGTGCGTCCAGGGCAATATCTGTCACGTTTGGAAACCTCGGTCGGCCGGAGGCCTCACGCCGGCGGGCTGGGGAAAGCTTGGCATCGGCTGCTATCGCCTCCTCCAATCTAGAGATGTGCGTCAATCGGATTGGAGCCTGAATTCGGCTAAGGCTGATCCTTCCAGAAGATAAATGCCGCGGAATTTCTACGTTCCGCCATGGCGGCCGCGCACCGATTTCATTTTCCGCGAAAATGATACCGGCGTCTTGTCAGATGATCATCGCGGCTGTCATCTGCGCCCAGATTGCCGGCAACCCCGGATGATGCCAGCGCCGGGGACCGAATTTTCCGACCAGCCCGCTAGAAGGCTGCATGCGCCTGCTCGGGGACCACGCCACGTTGAAGCGCATCGTGGACACCTATTCGACACTCTCTCCCGATCGGCGGGTCGATGTGCAGACCATCCTGTTCACTGCCGATATTTGCGGGCATATCGCGGCGGCCTTCCACAACTGCACCGTAGACCCGATCGGCAAACCGAAGGCGAGCAGGTGCGGAACTCCTACTGCGTCATCTGTGACAACAGCCATGTCCGGTGAACGGCACCAGGGTCACGCTAATGGACATCACCAGCCACGTGCAGCGTGGCGTCGCAATGCCGGCGGACATGCGGCAGGGGCAGGTCGTCCTTTGCGACATCCGGTTCAAGCGCCTTGCGTGACCATGGATGGCGGCTCGACTCGCCTGGTCACGCGCGCTTCTCCATCGACGCAGAGGCACCCGCGGCCGACGCGGGACTTGGCGATTTGCTCAGCAGCACAGCCGGGGCAAAGGGCGCCATGCCGGAGCAGGTCGCGTTGGCGCAGCTTCTGGTCCCAAAGACCTCCGTCGTGCCGAATCCCGACACCTGCCGCCTCGACCGCGAGGTGGAGAACGTAGGCGTGGCCAACGTCACGCTGACCGCAGACAATCCGGCCGAGATCGAAAAGCAAGCCTCGAGACTGTCCGTTCAGGTCACGTGCCTGCCTGCGTTCGTGCCGCAATTCTCCGCTCGCGGACCTAGCGAGCCTTCCCCGATCCTTGGGAGGAAGCTCAGTCCCGCCAGCGCAGTCCTTCAACCAGAAGGCGAAAAGCCGATGTGACCTGCCGCCGGCTCGGGTAGTAGAGGTGATACCCGGCGAAGGGCGGGCACCAGTCCGCCAGAACGCGCACCAGGCGCCCGGACTCCACATGCGAACTCAGATGATCCGACGGCAGACAGACAAGGCCACAGCTGGCCAGCGCTGCGTCCGCGACCAGATCCGGATCGCTGCAGGTGAACTGGCCATCTACGCGTACATTGACCGGGCGTCCGTCCTTCTCGAATTCCCAGGCATAAAGTCCGCCGAAGGTCGGCAAGCGCAGATTGATGCAATTGTGGGTCGTCAAATCCTGGGGTGTCTCGGGAACCGGGTGATCGCGGAAGTAGTCCGGCGATCCTGCCACGACCATCTCCATGTCCGGCGTTATCCGGACCCCGATCATGTCCTTGTCGAGGCTTTCGCCCAGCCGAATTCCGGCATCGAACCCTTCCTTCGCAATGTCGACGAAGCGTGAATCGATCGCGATTTCCAAGTGCACGTCCGGATATTCGGCCATCAGGCGGTTGGCGACGGGCATCACGATCTGGCGCGCTGCATGCCGGCTTGCGGTCAGCCGGATCGTTCCCGAAGGCCGGCTGCGCATGTCGTCCAGCGATGCCAGTTGCGCGTCGATATCGTCCAGAGCGGGACGCAGCGTATCGGCAAGCCGCTGGCCGGCCTCTGTCGGAGAAACCGATCGCGTCGTCCGCGTCAGCAGCCGCACGTCCAGCCGTTCCTCCAGCCGCCGCACCACGGCGCTGACCGCGCTTTGCGAGGTGCCGAGCCGGGCCGCGGCGCGGGTAAAGCTGCGCTCCTCGGCCACGGCCAGGAACGCCATCAGATCGCTCATCTCATCGCGGCGCACTCATATCTCCCGAAGATAAACGCAATACTTATCTAGCGCATTATCTCCGGATACGGGACCCCCTAGCTTGGCAACGTGTCGGGTCGGAGCGGTCGAGCGTCCTGTTCGCCAGGTTGCGCGTCCAGAGCGTGCCCCGGCTTCACGAGACGGTCGCGGGACGTGGCGACACACGCGCCGGCCGGCCAGCAACCATGGAAGAGGGAAAGCGTTCATGGAAATCTTTCGCGCAGGCAGCAAGCCGTCCGCTGCCGGACCGGCCGACTGGTTCACCGGCAAGGTGCGGGTGGATCCGCTCTTCAATCCCGCCGCCCCCGAGCGGGTCCAGGGCGCGCATGTCACCTTCGATCCCGGCGCCCGCACGGCATGGCACACGCATCCGCTCGGCCAGACGCTGGT
Source organism: Paracoccaceae bacterium (assembly GCA_020425125.1). GTDB lineage: Bacteria > Pseudomonadota > Alphaproteobacteria > Rhodobacterales > Rhodobacteraceae > Meridianimarinicoccus. The sequence continues at coordinate 7,937 of JAGQRV010000033.1, forward strand.
CGTCACCTTCGGGCGCGGCCTCGTGCAGCGCGCGGGCGGCCCTGTCGAAGAAATCCGTGCGGGCGACGTCGTGTGGTTCGCGCCCGGTGAGCGCCACTGGCATGGCGCCGCCGCCGACACCGGCATGAGCCATATCGCCATCCAGGAAGTGAAGGACGGCCAGGTCGTTTCCTGGATGGAGCACGTCACCGACGCCGAATACGGCGCCTGACCTTTCGCAAGGGGAATCCCATGTATGCAACCGTGATGCACGGTCCCGGCGACGTTCGTAATGAACGCGTCGAGGACCCGACGATCCTGAAACCCACCGACGCGATCATCAAGCTGTCGGCGACCTGCATCTGCGGCTCTGACCTCTGGCCTTATCGGGGCCTGCAACCGCAGGACGGCCCCACACATATGGGCCATGAATACTGCGGCGTGGTGGTCGAGGTGGGCTCGGAAGTCCGCACGATCAAGCCGGGCCAGTTCGTCGTGGGCTCCTTCTGCCTGTCCGACAACACCTGTCCGCATTGCCGGTACGGCTTCCAGTCCTCGTGTGTGAGTCGCGAGTTCATGACCGGCGCGCAGGCGCCCTATGCGCGGGTTCCGCTGGCCGATGGCACGCTGGTAGCAAGCGACGAGATGCCCGACGCGGACATGATCCCGCACATGTTGGCAACCTCGGATGTGCTTGGCACCGGATGGTATGGCGCGGTTGCCGCGAATGTCCGCGAGGGCGGAACGGTCGTCGTCGTCGGTGACGGCGCAGTCGGGCTGATGGGCGTGATGGCGGCGAACCAATTGGGCGCGGGCCGCATCATCGCGATGAGCCGGCACGAAACCCGCTCGAACCTGGCCCGCGAATTCGGCGCCACCGAGATCGTTGAGGAGCGCGGCGAAGACGGCATCGGCCGGATCATGGACCTGACCGATGGCGTTGGCGCGGACTCGGTGATCGAAGCCGTCGGCATGGAACAGTCGATGCAACAGGCGATGGGCGTGTGCCGTCCGGGCGGCTCAATCGGCTATGTCGGCGTGCCCCACGGCGTGAACTTCGACGGCCAGCAGCTATTCTTCCGCCAACAGCGCATGCTCGGCGGCCCTGCCCCGGTGCGCCGCTTCCTGCCCGATCTGATAGATCGGGTGCTGCAGGGCAAGATCCAGCCTGGCAAGGTGTTCGACCTGACCCTTCCGATCGCCGAGGTTGCCGAAGGCTACAAGGCGATGGACGAGCGTCGCGCGATCAAGACCATGCTCAAGGTCGAGGAATGACATGACCGTCGTCATCGGCGCCGGCAGTATCGGCCAGGCCATCGCCCGACGCATCAGCAGTGGCCACCACGTGGTTGCCCCCGGGTATCCGGACTGGGAAAAATCGTGCTCTCAGGGAAGAGGGCCAGAGATGACCTGACATCCACGCTGCGTGCCGACCGAGCGCAATCTGCTCCGGTCAGGCGACCAGCTGACGCCCTCGGGGGTAACACGGCCGAACTCCTACATATGAGACTGGCCTGCCCCCTGAAAAGTGGTCCTACCTGAAGTAGGCTTCGAGCCAGATGGAGGATCAAGGAATGCCCCAGAAGAAGCACAAGCCGGAGGAGATCGTCGCGACGCTTCGCGAGGTTGACGTGTCGGTGTCGCAGGGCCGGTCCGTGGCGGAGGCCGTGCGCCCGATCGGCGTGACGCAGGTCGCGTATTGCCGCTGGCGCAGGGAATGAGCCGTTGGAACGCCATTGGCCCGGGAGACAATGGCAGATGCGGCCTGAAGACCGACCAGGTGACGCGTCTGAAGGAGCTGGAGAAGGATCGAGCCCGTGAGGCGCCATTGGTTCGAGCCCAATGGCGAGGGAGCGGCTGAGGAAGGCGGTGTCGGATCTGACGCTTGAGAAGCTGATCCTGCGAGAAGCCGCCTCGGGAAACTTCTGAGCCTCGCTCGCCGCCGTCGCTGCGTCGACCACGTAAGGAAGAAGTTCCAGGCCTCGGAACGGTTCGCCTGTCGCGTGCCCGGCCGGCATCGATCGGCCCGGCGGAAGGTGCCGGCGGGGCGGGCCGATGAAGACGCGCTGACCGCCGACATCATCGCGCTCGCCTCGGAGTGCGGCCGCTCCGGATACCGCCGGATCACGGCCCTTCTGCGCGCCGCACTGGGCGGCGAACGTGAAGCGGGTGGAGCGCATCCGGCGCCGGGAGGGGCTGAAGGCGCCTGCGAAACAGCCGAAGACGGGCCGGCTCCGGCTGAACGACGGGTCGGGGGTAATCCTCCCCGTGGTTAAGGGGATGTGATCGTGGAATTTTCTCGGCAAGATGAGCGTGGAGCTTCCGATGAAGAAGAGCCGTTTCACCGAGGCCCAGATCATGGGCGTGCTGCGTCAGGCCGAGGCAGGCATGCCCGTAGCAGAGCTTTGCCGTGAGCATGGGATCAGCAGCGCAACGTTCTACAAGTGGCGCGCGAAGTATGGTGGCATGGACGCGTCCATGATGATCCAGATGAAGGCCCTCGATGACGAGAACCGACGGTTGAAGCGCATGTTCGCCGATCTGAGCATGCAGACCGACCTGCTTCGCGAAGCGCTTGGAAAAAAGTGACGCGGCCAGCTCAGCGCCGGGAGTTGGCCGAGAAGGCGGTGGCGACGAAGGGGGTCAGCATTGCGCTGGCCTGCCGGGCGTTCGGTGTCAGCGAGACCTGCTATCGCTACAGCCCGCAGCGCGACGAGGAGAACGAGCGGATCGCCGAGCTCCTCATCGGGCTGACCAAGGCCCACAAGACCTGGGGCTTCGGCCTGTGTTTCCTGCACCTGCGCAACGTGAAGGGGCATGTCTGGAACCACAAGAGGGTCCACAGGATCTACTGCGAGCTGGAGCTGAACCTGCGGATCAAGCCGCGGCGACGGCTGAAGCGCGAGAAGCCCGAGGAATTGGCCGTGCCGGAGGCGCCGAACCTCGTCTGGTCGATGGACTTCATGGCCGATCGGCTGGCCGACGGACGGCAGTTCCGGCTGCTGAACGTGCTGGACGACTTCAACCGCGAGGGCCTGGGCATCGAGGTCGACTTCCCGCTGCCCGCGGAGAGGGTCGTCCGCTCGTTGAACCAGATCATCGAATGGCGGGGAAAGCCCTTGGCGATCAGGGTTGATAACGGCCCCGAATACGTCAGTTCGACGCTGATGAACTGGGCCGAAAAGCAGGCTTTCGCCCTCACATGCATCCAGCCCGGCAAGCCCCAGCAGAACGCCTATGTCGAACGCAACAACCGGACAGTCCGGCACGAGTGGCTCGACCTCTACATCTTTGAAACCATCGAAGCGGTGCAGGAGACCGCCACCGAATGGCTGTGGATCTACAACCACGAACGTCCCAACATGGGCAACGGCGGGCTCACCCCCGCCATGAAGATGAAAATGGCCGCGTGAGTTCTACGACCATGCCCCGCCAAAACGGGGAGGATTACCACGGGACGGTGGGAAAACAACCGGGCGGAGAACGCGCACTTGGCGTTTCGACGACGCGAGCGGGCGATGCAGCGGTTCCGGCGCGTGCGAAATTTGCAGAAATTCGCCTCCGTCCACGCCTCGGTCTGCAACCACTTCAACTCGGAGCGCAGTCTCTCCTCCAGGGCAAGGTTCAAGCAGAACCGCGCCGCCGCTGTCGCCGAGTGGCGTGAACTCGGATCGGCATAGGGACAGCATCGTTGTCCCAGTTGAGACTGGTTAGAATTAGTCTGCCAGCACCCTCGCACCGGCTTTCCGACGACGCGAAAGGTCGGCACTGCGATACCTGCATTTGGCGGCCTTCGCACCAAGCGCCTGCGCCGATCTGACCACAAGGGCGGGCCCTCAAGGTTTCAGGCGCCACATTCTGGCTAGAGGTGCCGAGCGCGTGAAATGATGGATCGTCGCCATGCCGGCATGTCCGATCAGATAGACCCAGACCAGGTTCGCCAGTCCAACATGGATCGACATTGCAAGGGACCCGTCCGGCTCCGGCGAAATCAGACCTGTCCAGACTTCCATGGCATACGTGCCGCCGCTGACGGCCATGGCGGTCATCAGAAGAAGGCCGAGGCCGTGTACGGCCGATGCCAAGGGCCCGGTCTCGTCATAAGCAGGAAGACGTCCTGTCAGACCAGTGCGGACATGGTTGGTGAGGTCGTTGACGAAGGCCTTGCGCCGGACAGATGAAAACCAGGGAAAGAGCGCCGCCGCGTCAGTTCCGCGATTCCTGAATGCGAGGATCGCCCAGAAAAGGAAGGCGAACGTCAACGCTGCAAGGCCCGAATAGCGATGTATCTGGAAGAGGAGATCGCCGGCCGAGGTGTCCGATGGACCTTGCATGATCAGGCTGGTTGCCAGTTGGACGCAAATTGAGAGAGCGAGGCCTGCATGGACGATGCGCGTCGAGAGCGCATGATAATCGGCTGGGGGAGTTTCTTGCGCGAGTGACACGACGGGGACCTTTCGAGAATTCTGTCCACCATACATGGCCTCCGACTGGCAGGATGACCTTGCCGCCGACTTACGCTTTTGTAAGGTGTCCGCGCGTGCCGCCTGACACCGGGAACACAAGCGAAACCAGAAGACCCGGATTGTTGTCCTCGAGAACGAGCCTAGCATGATGCAGCTCGGCGATCGCTGTGACAAGGCTGAGCCCCAGCCCGGTTCCGGGCACCGTTCGGCTGTCGTCCAGACGCACGAAACGTTCAAGGACCCGCCCGCGATCCTCCTTCGGGATGCCGGGCCCGTCGTCCGCGACGGACACGACGGGAAGGTTGCTCTGCGTCGAGACCTTGATCGTCACATTCGCCGGAGGGCGGCAGTGTTCCAGTGCGTTGACGACGAGATTTGTCAGCGCCTGGGTGAGAAGATCCTCGTCGCCGTCCACGATGACGGGCGCCGGACGCAGATCCGTTCCGAGCATGTGACCGGCGTCCTCGGCAGAGGAGTCCAGAATCTCCCGGACTGCTTCTGCCAGCCGGTTGAGGTCGACAGGTTCGCTGCGCCGCTCGATGGTGCCCGATTGTACGCGCGCCAGCCTCAGGATCGCGTCGAATGTCCCGGAGATGGTATCGATGTCGAGCAGCGCGGAGCCGATTTCGTGCCGCGTCTCTTCTGGCACATCAGGCGACAGCGCTTGCGGCTCGAGCCGCAACCTGAGGCGTGCGAGCGGCGCGCGCAGGTCATGGGCCACGTCGGTCGAAACCTGCCGGATCGACTCCACGCCCGCCGCGAGCCGATCAAGCATCTCGTCGACGCGTTTGGCGAGTTCGGCAAGATCGTCGCGACCGTCGTCCTCGATCCGCATTTCCATCCGCCCGGCGCCGACCTGGTCCAGAACCTGGTCCATCCTGTCGATGCGCCGTTCGTTTCGCCGCGCGATGAGAAGCGCGAGTCCGATTGACAGCATCATTGCGAGGGCCAAAGACCAGGCCGTGGTCTGTATGAGGATTTCGCCACTTTCGGCGACCCACGCCTCGTCCCGCGCCGCGATCACCCAGCCGATGCCGGTCCGAATGCCGAAGGCCAGATAGGATTCGGCCGCATTGGATCCGCCCAGTCCTTCGTCCGGGATGTCCTGGCCGATCGCAAGCCGCCGTTCGCCCTCGAACGGCGCGGCGACGTGGAGCGAGCCGATGGTTTCCCCGGTGCCCGCGTCGACGAAGGCGAACAGGCTGGACCCATCATGGCTGGACTGCACCTGCGCCGCGATCTGCTCCTCAAGGTCTTTCCGATCTCCCTCCGCGGCAATCTGAGCCAGGCTTTCGGCACTGGCTCGCACGTCCGCGGACAGCCGGTGGTTCATTTCGCGCGACAGGAATTGGTAGGAAAGACCGCCGGCCGACAGCGTACCGATGGCAAAGACCGCCGACAGGGCCAGCGCGAAACGCATGGACCAGGAAAGCGGGCGGTTCATGGCTGCAGAACGTATCCCACGCCGTGCAATGTAACGAGGTATTGCTTTGCGTAGGGCTTGTCGATCTTGTTGCGAAGGCGGCTGATGTGGGTTTCGACGACACTGGTCTTGGGGTCGAAATGCAGCCCCCAGACAGATTCCAGCAGGATCGAACGCGTCTGTACCCGGCCGGGCCGCTCCATGAAATGCTTCAGAAGCAGGTACTCCCTCGGCTGAAGGTCGATCCTCGCTCCATCCCGCGTGACTTCGCGCTTCAGAAGATCGAGCCGGAGATCGCCGACCGAAAGCTCCAGCACTTCATCGCGTATCGCGGGCCGTCGCCGGATCGTGTCGATCCGCGCCAAGAGTTCGACGAAGGCGAACGGCTTGACCATATAGTCGTCCGCGCCGCCTCGCAGCCCTGCGACCCGGTCGTCGATGCTGCCCATCGCAGTCAGCAGGATTGCCGGTGTATCGATTCTAGCTGCACGCAAGGATTTCAGGACCGAAAGCCCGTCGAGACCCGGCAACATCCGATCGACGACCAGCAGGTCATAGTTGCCTGACATCGCCTGGGTCAGCGCGTCTTTGCCATCTGTCAGATGGTCGACAACATGACCTTCCCCAAAAAGGCCCCTTACCACATAGGCTGCTGTCTCGGTATCGTCTTCTGCCAGCAAGATCTTCATCGTGAGCGTCGTTCCAGAAACTCGACCCGGCCGCGCGGAGCGGCCGGGTATTGGGTTGGTCACGACAGGCGGCGTCAGATCAACCGTCGTCGACTTCGCCGTCGTGATCTTCGTCATCCATCCCCGGCGCACTGTCCGGGTGATCTTCCATAGCCGAGGAGGGCGCGGAGGCGAAGGCTTCGCCGTTCGCCGCATCGACAAGGACCGTCCATGGCAGACCGTCGTTGCCGATGACCACCGCCTCATAGGCGGCGCGGCCGTTCTCGTCGCTGAAGGCGATAGCCGCCAGAGTGCCGACATGAGCCTGAAGCGCGGCGTTGCCGGCCTGCTGGATCGTCACCGAGGCGCTGCGGAACATCTCGAGCGCGCTCTGGTCCAGTGTTTCGGCCGATGCCGCGTAGGGCAGGACACCGAGCAACGCGGCGGGAAAGAGGATCATCGTCTTGCGGTGCATGGGCTGTCTCCTTTTCTCATGCAGGTTCACTGGTCTGCCTGCAACAGATGGGAGTCGGCGACGCAGATCGATTTTCGACAGACATACAATTTCGTAAGAACCGGGCCGTAGACGGTTCAACCGCTTCTACGGTGGGACCAGGAAGTGTAGTCACGCTCCCGTTCCGAGGTTTTTCGAACGAGCAGGAGTACGGGATGGTCCGACTGAACTCTCAATCCCTGCAACGCGCGATTCCAATAGGTCTTGGCGCTGCACTCTTCGCCGCCGGCCTCTATGCGCTTTACCATCTCCTGAAGCCCGTCAACCCGGCCGATGTCGCTGCGCAGATCAGGGCGACGCCGGTCTCCACCCTCGGCGCCGCCTTGGGCGCCACGGCGATAGGCTATGTCGCGCTCACATTTTACGACTGGTTCGGACTGCGTTTCATCGGACGGTCGCTTGATCGGGGAGTCGTCGCGCTCGGAGGGTTCCTTGGCTATGCGTTCGGGAACACGATCGGCGTGAGTGTCGTTTCGGGCGGAGCCGTTCGCTACAGAATCTATTCCGCCGTTGGCCTCAACGCCTTCGAGGTGGCGGCCGTTTCGGGCTACATCGCGGTAGCGCTCGGAACCGGACTGACGCTTGTCGGACTTGCCGCGCTGGCCGTTCACCCCGGGGCGGTCGGTACCTATCTGCCCTATGCTCCAGGAACCATCCAGGCTGTCGCCTTTGCGATCACCGCTTCTTCCGTTGCCGTGATCGGCTGGATGTCTGCCTCGCAGCGCGGCCTCAGCATTCGGGGTCACCACCTGCGTCTTCCGCCGCCCGCCGACCTTGGCGGGCAGCTTGTCGTCACGCTGATCGACATTGCCGCTGCGTCCTTCGCGCTGTGGGTTCTCCTTCCCGCCGGCAAACCGGACTACACGACCTTCATCGGCGTCTACGCCGCCGCCACCATGGTTGGTGTGCTCAGCCATGTTCCTGGCGGCATCGGCGTGTTCGAGACCGTCGTCATTGGCACACTGCCTTCATCCGTGCCGGTCGGCGATGCCGCCGCGGCGCTGCTGCTTTTCCGGCTCGTTTATTATCTCGTGCCTTTCGCGCTCGCGTTTCTTGTGGTCGCTCTCAACGAGGCCCGGGTGTCGAGCGGCATCGGCTCTCGCCTTCTGGTCCGGGTCCCCGCAATTCAACCCGCGCTCTCGACTCTGCACGGGCTTTCACCCGGTCTTGTCTCTGTGGTCGCCTTTGGCTTCGGGGCCTACCTTCTTCTGGTCACGATGATTCCTTCGGTTCGCGCGGACGCGATCTCCGAAGGTGACCTCATAGGCGCGTTGCTGCTCGAGGGCGGGACGATCGCTTCCGCCGTCGCAGGTGTTTCGCTGATCATCGTGTCGCACGGCCTGGCACGCAAGGTTTCGTCGGCCTGGTGGTTCGCGATCGGGGCCCTTTTGGTCGGCGCGGCAGCGTCGCTGCTCAACGATTTCGACATCGAGAATGCCACCTTTCTGCTGATTGGCGCCCTCGTCCTCTTGCCCTTCAGAAAGGCATTTGACCGGCCCGGCCAGCTCACTGCGGGCGTATTTGAGCCGGAATGGGTCGTGACAGTCTTGGGCGTCGGTCTCGCCACCGCCGCATTCTTCTTTTTCGTGCACAAGGCCGTGCCCTATTCGAACGACTTGTGGTCCGAGTTCTCGCGACACTCGAACACGCCGCGCGCGCTTAGGGCCGGGCTCGCGGCGAGCGCGCTCATGTTCTTCTTCGGTGTCTATCTGCTGACCCGCCCGATCGGCCAAAATCTTCCGATCGATGCCGATGCGGACGCCTTGCACCACGCTGCGTCGCTGTGCAGTCAGGCCGACGATCCACAAGCCTGGCTCAGTCAGACGGGAGACAAGAGGTTCTTGTTCTCCAAGTCCCGCAAGGCCTTCATCATGTATGCGGTGCGTGGAACGTCATGGATTGCCTTGGGCGATCCGGTCGGCGATCCGAGTGAGTTCGAGGCGCTTGCCTGGTCGTTCATCGACCAGGCCGCAAGGGCCAATGGACGTCCGGTCTTCTACGAACTGACCGGACGCCATCTCGCGCTCTGGGTCGAACTCGGCCTGACATTGTACAAGTTTGGCGAAGAAGCCGTCGTCCAGCTTGGTGAGTTCACACTTGCCGGTGGGCGATTCAAGACCATGCGGGCAGCGATGAACAAGCGCAAGCGAAGCGGCTATGAATGCGTTCTCCAGACTCCGCCTCACGATCCAGAATTGATTGCGGAGTTGCGTGCGGTCTCGGATGCCTGGCTTGGTGATAAGACAGGCGGCGAGAAGCGCTTTTCAGTCGGGCGCTTCGATGCCGACTACCTTGAGCATTTCGACATTGCCGTCGCCCGCAAGAACGGGCGCGTCGTCGCGTTCGCCAACATCCTGGCTGCGTCCGGTGGGCGGCAACTCGCGGTCGACCTGATGCGGTATCTGCCTGAGGAAGCCTCGGGCCTGATGGAATACATCTTTCTAAGCCTTATCGAGCATTACAAGGCGCAGGGCGCCGAGCAATTCAGCCTCGGGACCGCGCCACTCTCGGGTCTTTCCGAACGCTCGGTCGCGCGGTCATGGAACCGGTTCGGGCGGCTGATCTATCGCCATGGCGGCGCGTTCTACAATTTCGAGGGCCTGCGGGCGTTCAAGCAAAAGTTCCAGCCGGACTGGCGTCCTCGCTATCTGGCACTGCCACCCAACGTGTCGCCCATGCGCGCGGCGGGCGACGTAGCTTTCCTGATCGCCGGCTCCGCGCACGGACTGATTGCCAAGTGATTTCTTGAGGTCTTCTCTCGATCGGATCCAGCTCTCGCTTCACGCGCTCGGCATTCATTGCTACTGGCCAATCGGGCTTCGTTCCCTGTCCGAAGCCCATCGAATGGCTCGGGCGGAGCCATGACACCCATGCCTTCGCCGCAAGCGACGTCGTCGCGCTTTCGCTCCACCGGGGAACTTCCGCTTCTTACCAAAGCGTAAGAAGCACGTCAGATGCTTCGGGCGACGGTCTGTCAGGTATTCGACCAGGGACCTCGAATGGAGGCCCTAAGTGAACCGAACAGGACGCCTCACATGAATTCCACCCTCCGGAATCTTTTGCTGTCGGCGGCGTTGATCGCCGTTCCGGCCGGCGGGTTTGCGCTGGCAGAGCACTATATCATGCCGCCAGCGCAAACCGCTTCTACCGCGAGCATTTCCTCCGGTCTTGGCGATCTTTCGGCCTACAAGACCATAGTCGCCGACACGCAGACGATCGCCGCCACCGGTGACTTCACAGCGGCCGAGCATCGCATTACCGACCTCGAAACGCTCTGGGACCAGAACGCCGCGGCGCTGCACCGGACCGACCGTTCCGCCTGGAACACCGTCGATGCGGCGGCGGATGACGCCTTCTCGGCGTTGCGTGCACGCACACCCGATCGGGCGACAGTCGAGGCGGCGCTCGGCAATCTCGCGGACACGCTCGATGCTCCAGTTCCGGCGGCGGCCTCGAGACCGATCCAATACGTCTCGGGCATCGCCGTGACCGACGAGAGCGGCCGTGCGCTCCCGTGCGAGGATCTGATCGGCCAACTCCGCGCCGCGATCGGAAGCACGACGCCGAGCGCCGAAGCGGCCGACCTGCAAACCAGGGCGCTCAAGAGGTGCAACGCCGACGACGACGCCCGTGCCGACTCCTATTCGGCACAGGCGCTTGCCCTGATCAAAGGATGACAAGACCATGAGCGACGCAACCTTCGCGGATTTCGACCGGCCCTTGCCGCAGCCCGCCGGCATCAACCGGGTGCCCGAAGTCACGCCCGGCTTCTGGCTGATCAAGCTCATGGCGGTCACCATGGGCGAGACTGCCGCCGACTTCTTGGCCGTGAACCTCGGTCTCGGGCTGGGCGCGACGACGGCACTGATGACTGCGGTCCTGATCGCGGCGATGATCTGGCAGTTTCGCCAGAAGGCCTATGTCCCCGCGGTCTACTGGATCGCGGTTGTCCTGATCTCGGTCGTGGGCACGCTGATCACCGACAACATGACCGACGCGCTCGGCATCCCGCTGATCGACTCGACGGTCGGCTTCACGCTGGCGCTCGCAGCCATCTTCGCGGTCTGGTTTGCGGTCGAACGGACGCTGTCGATCCACGAGGTCTTCACCTTCCGGCGTGAAGCCTTCTACTGGTTGGCGATCCTGTTCACCTTTGCCCTCGGGACAGCGGTCGGCGACCTGATCTCCGAGGCCTTCGGAGTCGGATTTGCCGGCACTGGCGTGCTGTTCGGAATGATCATCGCCTCGCTCGCACTCGGCTACTTCGCGCTCGGTCTCGACGGAATGTGGGCCTTCTGGCTCTGCTACATCTTTACTCGGCCGCTTGGCGCCTCCTTCGGCGACTTCCTCGCGCAGCCTGCCGAATATGGCGGCCTCGGGCTCGGCACGGTCATCACCAGCTTCGCCTTTCTGGCGGTGATTGCAGCCACCGTCCTGCTGATGTCCACCAAGGCTGTTCCCGAACTGGCGGAATGACCGGAACCACCGGGAGCAGGCGGTCCGCCGGCTCCCGCACGGGCACAAGGAACGAACCCATGGATCTTCTGACAATCGACCATCTCTCCGTTTGGATCGGCGACAGGCCCATTCTCTCGAATGTGACCCTGAACGTTGTCGCAGGCGAGATCGTCGGATTGCTCGGACCGAACGGCGCGGGCAAGAGCACGACAATTGCAGCGGCCCTGGGTCTCATCCCCCGGAGGGCTGGCTCAGTGAATGTTTTGGGGACCGACCCAGATCGCGCGCGCTCTTCCGTCTACCGTGACCTCGGGATCCTGCCCGAGCAGAACGGCTTCTACGACTGGATGTCCGGTGACGAATACCTGGCCTTCTTCGCGTCCTTGCGGGGGGAAGAGGTCACCCCGGCGGAAACGGCCAGTTGGCTCGCGACGGTCGGCCTTGGGCCGACAAAGGGACAGAGGATCGGCACCTATTCTCGTGGGATGCGGCAACGTCTCGGCCTTGCGCGTGCGCTGATCGGTGACCCGCAGCTTCTCATCCTCGATGAACCCACCAATGGGCTCGATCCACGCGGCCGGCATGAGGTGCACGAATTGTTGCGCGCGCTCGCTGCGCGGGGGACAGGCATTCTGATGTGCACCCATCTCCTTGACGACGTGGAGCGGCTTTGTCGCCGCGTCGCGGTCATCGCGGAAGGGCGCACGCTGGTCGAGGGACCGATCGCCGAGCTTGCCGGAGCGGCTGCGCATCCCGACCGGTATCGGCTTCGTCTGTCGGCGGCGCCCCCGAACGCCGGCGCGGTCGAGGGACTGCGCCAAGTCAAAAGCGACGGAGAGACATGGGTGGTCGATCTCGATCCCGGCGCCGTGGCGGATGCCGTCTGGAGAAATCTCATCTGCGCGGGCTGGCGCGTCGAAGAAATCCGCAGCGAGGGCCGGGGGCTCGAGTCACTGTACCTGTCGCTGACCGACCTGCCGAAAAGGAAAGCCGCATGACTCCCGCAACGCTAATCGCTCGCAAGGAGGCTGGCGAACTGCTGTTCAGCCTGCGCGGACTTGCCTGGCTTCTCGCGCTTTGCGCTGCGCTTTCGGTGTTCACGCTCCTGCTCATCGGCAGCACCGAACTGAGCCTTCTGGACAATGCCCAAGTGGTCTACGACATGGCGGGGCTCATCACCGTCATGGCCGCACTCCTCGCGATCATCATCGGAATCGACGCGACCGCCGGCGAGCGGGAACGGGGCAGTCTCGTACCTCTCCTGCTGGTGCCGACGCCCCGGCACAACATCCTTCTCGGCAAGCTGGGCGGCATCCTGATCGCGTGGGCGGCGATGTATCTGCTTTCGGTCCCATATGTGTGGGCGGTTGGCAGCACGGGCCAGAATCTGGGTGAGGGTTTGGCGCTCGTCGCCCTTCTAGGTACGCCGGTCGTGGTGACCTTCGGATTCATTGGACTGGCGCTGGGCTGCTGGGTTCCGTCGTCGCGCGCGGGCCTGATGACCGGGATGATCGCGCTGGCCGTTTCGGCCAGCCCTCTGCTGATCGGGCCGAGCCTGAGGCAGTCGGCCATCGGTCGCATCTTCGACACGATCAATCCCATCTCGGGCGCCGTGAACGCCTATGACGCGGTGATCATCGATTCGCAGGCGATCCTCGCGCAATGGCCTGGAATGGCCGTCACCCTGATCTGGCTCGCGGCGGCCCTTATGCTCGCCGTTGCCGGTTTCAACCGCCTCTCTGCTTAGGAGCGCCGACATGACGACACGTCGTACCCTTTTCGCGGTCATGGCTGTCACTGGCTTGCTCGCGATGGCGCCCGCGGCTTCTGCATCTGCCAAGAATCTTGCGATCGAATTGGCGCCTTCTGCAGAGAATCCGACCAGGCCGCAGATGGGCGATCATCTGTCGTTTCAGTCGCGCATCACGAACACCGGGACGGCGCCGGTCGACGGCGTGATTTCCTGGCTGAGCATCGTGCGGGTCGACGCTGGTCAGGAGGCGCCGATCGGGCTTGAGGACTGGAGCGCTGAAAAGGCAGTCACTCGGTCCCGCCTCGCACCGGGCGAGACAATCGTGACCGACTGGCCAATGCGCCTGATTCAGGACGGACGCTACCGCGCCGTGGTCAGCGCGGCTTCGCGCGACGGAACGGCTCTGGCAGCCAGCCCATTCACGGATTTCACCGTCCGCGCAAAGCCCGTCGTCCAATCGGCGCGGGTCCTGCCTGTCGCCGCCGGCGTCCCGCTCTTGCTGCTGGCACTCTTCTTCATGAGGCGGCGGAGGGTTTCAATCACATGATCCGATGAGATTTTTTCAAGCGACGATTTGGGGCGAGATGGAGAAGGTTAGATCCCAGTTGCGCCCCCTCCGCCACACTCAGATACTGAATCCGTCCGAGGGCCCCAATTGGGGCCTTTTTTCTTTTTGTTTCAAAGGGTGTTGGCAGGGCTATTCGCCCTCAGGAGACTGGGCGTTTGACGCAGAACGGGTCTCCGAACGGCCTGCGTCTCTCTTCGAGCGCCCCTCGACGGCCACGGGACGGCGTAAAACATCCTCGCATTTCCAATGGGTTGCCGCGTTCACGGGTTCGCCCTGTTCGCGAGATAGTCCGGTGAACGGCGACCAACACGAAGGCGCAAGACGGTCGCGAGGGCGGCTCCGTGGCGGCCGATCCCCAAGTCAGGCGGCAACGTTCGGAGTGAGCCCGGACCCTGCCGGAAGTCTCTGATGACAAACAGACTTCGCGCCCATAGCCTGGCGGAATGTCGAACGGGCCCTGGACAGATGAAGAGAACGACCTGATCGTCGCGGATTACTTCGCGATGCTGGCCGACGACATCTCCGGGCGCCGATACAGCAAGGCCGAACACCGCCGCGCGCTGCTGCCGCTGCTGAACGACCGGTCCGAGGGATCCGCCGAGTTCAAGCACCAGAACATCAGCGCGGTGCTGAAGGGGCTCGGTGAGGACTGGATCCCGGGCTACAAGCCTGCCTTCAAATTTCAGATGACGCTGGTTGATGCCGTGGCGCGGTGGCTGGCGCTGAACCCGGCCTGGCTTGGGCGCCAGCCGGGGGTGCAACCGGCCGCGGCCCTACGCGAGGCGGCGCAGATCTGGGTCGGGCCGCCGCCGACGCTGTCGAACCAGCCGCCTCCGCAGGAGCTGGACCAGATGCTGCACATCGCCCGCAAGTTCGACGTGGCGGGCAGGGACGAGCGCAACCGGGCTCTCGGACGCGCTGGCGAAGAGCGCGTGTTGGCGCATGAGCGCGCGGCCTTGCGGACGGCGGGACGGGACGATCTGGCGCGCAAGGTGCGCTGGGTGTCGGAGGAGGATGGCGACGGCGCGGGCTACGACATCTCAAGTTTCGCCCCGGACGGGCTCCCCCGGCTGATCGAGGTCAAGACGACGAACGGTTGGGAGCGCACGCCCTTCCACCTCACCCGCAACGAGTTGGCCGTGGCCGAGGAGCGACGGTCGGAATGGCGTCTGTTCCGGCTGTGGAATTTCTCCCGCGAGCCGAAGGCGTTCGAGTTGTACCCGCCACTGGACGCGCATGTCTCACTGACCGCGACGACGTTTCAGGCGAGCTTTCACTGAGGATCAGTCGAACACCTGCCCCGGCTGTTCGTGCCACGGCAGGGCCGCGACATCAGTCAGTTTCAACAGGGTCACGGCGGGCACCTCGCGCTTGTAGACCAAGCGTTTGAGGACCCCCGGCGCGAGATAGGCGAGCCGCAGTTGGCGGCTGACATGGCGTTCGGCAAGCCCCACGGCTTTCGCCAGATCGGTGACCGTGTTGAACTCACCAGCTTCCATGCGCCGCCGCCAGTCCCAAGCCCGGCTGATGGCGCGCAGGATATGCGGATCCTGCGTCAGGTCTTCGCTCGGCAGATAGGTAGTTCGCCCTGAACAACGCTCATATAACTGATTTCGCGATAGAACCGATCGGTTCTGGTGGCTTCGGATTGCATGGTTTCGTAGGATTCTTGCGAGAACCCTGCAATTTCGGTTTGCCCGATGAAGCCGAAGCCCCGCCCACCTGAGCAGGACGACCTTCTGCGGCCGCGCCTGGTCGAGCTGATCGACATACGCCACGAGTTGGTGAAGCTTGCGGCGCTGATCGACTGGGAGTTCTTCGAGCGGGAGTGGGCCGGGTTCTTCCCGTCGGCCGCCGGGCGACCGGCGTCCTCGCCGCGGCTGGTGGCGGGGCTGCTCTACCTCCAGCACGCCTTCCGGCTCTCGGACGAGGCGGTCGTCGCACGCTGGGTCGAGAATCCGTACTACCAGCATTTCACCGGCGAGGTCTTCTTCCAGCATCATCCCCCGATCGACCCGACCTCTCTCAGCCGCTGGCGCAAGCGGATCGGTGAGCCGGGCGTCGAATGGCTGTTGACGAAGACCATCGAAGGTGGCCGCGCCTCGGGAACGGTCGCGGACAAGAGCCTGGAGCGGGTGTCCGGCGACACGACCGTGGTGGAGAAGAACATCGCACACCCGACCGACGCCCGGCTCCAGGAGACGGCGCGGCGGAAGCCGGTGACGCTCGTCGCCGAGGCCGGGGTCGATCCGCGCCAGAGCTATCCGCGCCTGGCGCCGCGGCTGGCGGCGATGGCCGGCCGCTACGCCCATGCCCGCCAGTTCAAGCGGATGCGCAAGGCGCTGCGAACACCCAAGGGTTACACGGGACGGGTGATGCGGGACCTGCGCCGCCGGCTCGAGGACATCCCGGAAGGGCCGCTGCGAGAGCGCATCCTCGACATGCTGGTCGTGACCTCGCGTCTTCTGCACCAGAGGCCGAAGGACAAGGACAAGCTCTACAGCCTGCACGAGCCCGAGGTCGACTGCATCTCCAAGGGCAAGGCGCGTGTGCGGGACGAATTCGGTACCAAGGTCAGGGTCGCCGCCACCACCCGTGAGGGCTTCATCGTCGGAATGCGGGCGCTGCCGGGCAATCCCTGCGACGGCCACGCGCTCGCCGAGGCGCTCGAGCAGGTCGAGGTGCTGACCGACTGTCGCCCGTCGCTCGCCGTTGTCGACCGCGGCTACCGCGGCCACGGCGTCGCAACCACCCGCGTGCCGATCAGCGGCACCCGGAGGGGCATCACACCGGCATTGGCCAGGCTCCTGCGGCATCGAAGCGCCATAGAGCCGGCGATCGGCCACATGTAGACCGACGGGCGCCTGAGGCGCTGTCCGCTCAGGGGAACCAGCGGCGACGCGCTCTTCGCCGTCCTCTGCGCTTGCGGCCACAACCTTCGCAAGATCCTCGCCCACCTCAGGGCGCCTTTTGCTCTCCTGATCGCCGCTATCCTCAGCGCGTTCAGACCCGACCGACCTCACGCAACGGGCGCTGCCGCCGCCTGATCGGAACGTTCAGGGCGAACTAGGTAGAAGGCGGGCCAGATGGAGGATGAAGGGATGCGACAGAAGAAGCACAAGCCGGAGGAGATC
>JAGQRV010000034.1:0-42437 GCA_020425125.1 Paracoccaceae bacterium
TCTCCAGCGGCTTGTGGGGCGGCGGTGCAGTCTGAGCAAGAGCCAACGCCGGGGCCAGAGCAATCGCCAGAAGCGCCGCGACACCGGCGGCACGAAGTCTGAGCATTCGAACACTCCAATTGCAGATGGGAGCAATCCGGGCCGGACCCGGACTGCTCCGAAATTTCGTGAGTCGGATCGGGATGGTCAGGATGGGCCCCGGTGGAATCCGCATTCCGGAGCGGACCAGACGGACTCGACGTGTCCGCTCCGGTCCGACCGTGATCCGCATTCAGACGCCCTCATCCCGTCCTTCGCCGACGTTCGATCCAGTTCTCGCAGGGACCCTCTTCTCCCCCGTGCCCATTCGTCGATGCGGCGGTTCCGCTCGGCCACCTGCGGCACTGATCGCGAATCGGTGTTAGCAGCTGGGGACGCGCGTGACTTACCCCCGGACGCCAAGGTGCCGAATCCGACGCTGGAGCGGCTTTGGATCCGGCCAGGGCCTGGGCCTCCGTGTTGGTGGACGGGATGGCCGACGTAGCCTGGTCAGGAACCGGCGAGAAGAGGTGAACAAGGAGAAGATCGGGTAATCGTCCGCCTCCGCCGTCCAGCGCAATGCAGACGACGATTCGCAGACAAGGACCATGGCACGCGCGTCAGCTGAGCGCGGCAGTTGCGGCGCGCGCACCAAGGTCGAGAAGGTTCCGATACGCATCGGTGACGCGCGGCCCCAGCAGCTCGGCAATCTCCGGATCAAATACCTCATGCACCGACAGAAGCGCGTCGACCCTGGCTTCGGGGGACTCCGCGCCATCCGATAGTGCGCGGAGCCGTGCGGCGAGCGGATCCTTCACATCGATCGGTTGGCCGGCCTCGTCGATGCCGCCGACATAGCGCATCCAGGCCGCGACGGCGAGCACGAGGCCGGACGCCTCGCGTCCGGCGTGGAAGGTCTCGGACAGGGTGCCGAGGATCCGCTGCGGCAGTTTCTGGCTTCCATCCATGGCAATCTGCCAGGTCCGGTGCCGGATCGCCGGATTGGCGTACCGGGCGTGCAGCGCTTCGGCATATCCAGGCAGGTCCACACCCTGCGGTGGCGTCAGCGCCGGAATGAACTCTCTCTGCCAGAGGCGCCGGACGAAGCGTTCGAAAACCGGGTCGGCCATCGTGTCGGCAATCGTCTCGTGCCCGGCCAGATAGCCCAGATAGGCGAGGCTCGAATGGGTGCCGTTCAGCATTCTCAGCTTCATGTGCTCGTAGGGCGTGACGTCCTCGACCAGCTGCACGCCGACGGTCCCCAGATCGGGCCGCGCGCCGCCGACAAAGCGGTCTTCCACCACCCACTGCCGGAACGGCTCATGCATGACAGGAGCGAGATCGAGCCGTCCCGTCGCCGCTGCCAGGCGCTCCACATCCTCGGCTTTGGTCGCCGGCACGATGCGGTCGACCATACATGCCGGAAAGGCGCCGCGGGTCGCGATCCAGTCGGCGAGCGACGGGTCGATGGCGCGGGCGAGATCGAGAACCACCCCCTCGACCAAATGGCCGTTCTTCGGAAGGTTGTCGCAGGTCAGCACCGTGAAGGGGGCAGTGCCCGCCGCCCGCCGCTGCGCCAGTGCGCGCACCAGAAAGCCCGGAGCCGAGACCGGCAAGTCTTCGGCCAGGTCATGGATGATGTCGGGATGGGTGCGGTTCAGCGCTCCGGTCGATGGCTCGTGGCAATACCCCTTCTCGGTGACTGTCAGGGTGACGATGCGGATCTTCGGATCGGCCATCAGGGCCAGCACGGCTGCCGGGTCCTCCCGCGCCACCAGCACGTCCTGGACGGATTCGATCACCTGCGGCCTCTCGCCGTCGGGGCCGAGTTCGAGCGCTGTGTAGGCGAATTGCTGGGGGGCGAGGAGATCGCGCGTTCGGGGGCTCTGCAGGCTTACGCCGACGATGCCCCAATCGCCGCCGGAAGCTGCCATCGCTTCGGCGATGTAGATTGCCCCATGGGCACGAAAGAACGCGCCGAGGCCCAGATGTACGATGCCGATTTCGGGGCGGGCAGCATCGGATCGCGTCAGACGGGGAATGTCAGCGGGCAAGCCAGCCTCCGTCGACATTCAGGATCGCGCCGTGGATGTAGCGGGCGGCGGGCGAGGCGAGGAACACCGCCGTCTCGCCGATATCCGACGGATCGCCCCAACGACCGGCCGGAATGCGGTCGAGGATCGCACGGTTCCGCTCCGGATCGGCGCGCAGCGCTTCGGTGTTCCTGGTCGCGATGTAGCCGGGCGCAATGGCGTTCACGTTGATGCCGCTTGCCGCCCATTCGTTGGCCAGAAGCCGGGTGAGCCCGGCAACGCCATGCTTTGCGGCGGTGTAGGAGGGGACACGGATGCCACCCTGGAACGACAGAAGCGACGCGATATTGATGATCGCGCCGCGCCCGCCGCGGGCCAGCATTGCCTTGCCGAAGGCCTGGCAAGTGAAGAACACCGCCTTCAGGTTCACGTCCATCACCGCATCCCAGTCCGCTTCAGTGAAATCGACCGCATCGGCGCGGCGGATGATGCCGGCATTGTTGACGAGGATGTCGATGGATGTATCGGCGAACACATCCCGTGCCGCCATCGGGTCCGCGAAGTCGAGGCGAAGCTCGCGGGCGCCGTCGATCATCGCCACGGTCTCGGCCGAAGAGGATCTGCCGGCGCAGATGAGCGAAGCACCGGCGCGGGCCATCGCCAGTGCGATCGCCTGGCCGATCCCGGCATTGGCCCCTGTGACAAGCGCGGTGCTGCCTTGGAGGGAGAATGGATTCACCTCAGCGCCTCCATCGGCACGATGTCCATGTCGGTGAAGTCAACGTTGTCCCCGGCCATGGCCCAGCAGAAGGTGTAGGCACCGGTTCCGGCTCCGGCATGAATCGACCACGGCGGCGAGATCACCGCCTCCTCGTTGGCCATGACGATATGGCGCGTCTCCTCGGAGCGTCCCATGAAATGGAAGATCCGCGTGTCCGCGGCGAGATCGAAATAGAGATAGGCCTCCATCCGGCGGTCATGCAGATGGCACGGCATGGTGTTCCAGAGCGATCCCGGAAGCAGCTGGGTGTAGCCCATGGTAAGCTGGCAGGTCTGGTGCACCTCCGGGTGAAGGAACTGGTGGATGATCCGCTCGTTCGCCTTGTCCCTGTCGCCAAGTTCCACGCGCCTTGCACTGTCCTTCCGGATCACCCGTGTCGGAAAGGTGCGATGGGCCGGTGCCGAAAGCAGGTAGTAGCGGCCCTTGCCCTTGAAGCAGACTGGTCCCGTTCCCATCCCGACATAGAGGACCTCGCCGGCGCCGAGGGTGTGGACCTCGCCGTCTGCGGTCACCTCGCCAGTCTCACCAATGTTCAGCACGCCCAGTTCCCGCCGGTCCAGCAGCGATCCGGTACCGGTATTCTCGACCGCATCCAGCGTGAGAGGACCCGAAGCGGGGACCGCGCTGCCAAGAATCAGCCGGTCGAAATGGGAATAGACGAGGGTGATCTCGTCCGGCCGGAACAGTCCGCCGACATGGAAATGCCGGCGCAGGTCCTCGGTTCCCAGCGCACTGGCCGACATGGGATCGATGGCGTGGCGGATGTCGACGGGTGTCATGCTCTTACCTCACAGGAAGTCGTCGCGGCGTGGCGCGAAGGTGTCGATCAGTTCGCCGGCCTCGAGACAGCGGCAGCCGTGAACCTGGCTGCCCGGGATCACCAGACTGTCTCCCGGACCGATAAGGTGCTCCGTGCCGTCGAGATGGAACGCGAACCGACCGGACCGCACATAAGTCGACTGAACATGCGGATGGCTGTGTTTCCGGCCCACAGCGCCGGTCCGGAACGCGAAGGAGACCACCATCATTTCTGGCGTCTCGGCCAGAACCTGGCGCGTGACGCCGGGATCCGCGCTGACGGCAGGGAATGGCCGGGACATGCGGAGAGCCTCCTCAGTGGAACAGCGACGGCAACCAGAGCGACAGCGCCGGAATGTAGGTCACCAGCATCAGCGTGACGAAAGCGGCGCCGTAGAACGGCCAGATCGATTTCATCGCCTGACCGATGGGAATCCGGCCGACGGCGCAGCCGACGAACAGGACCGCGCCCACCGGCGGCGTGCAGAGCCCGATGCCAAGGTTCAGGATCAGGATGACGCCGAAATGTACCGGGTCCACCCCGAAAGCCATCGCGACTGGCAGGAATATCGGCGTGGTGATGACGATCAGCGGCGACATGTCCATGAAGGTGCCGAGGATCAGCAGCGTCACGTTCATCAGAAGCAGGATGACGAGCGGACTGTCCGACACGCCCTGCAAAGCCGTCACCATCATCGCGGGGACCTTGAGGAAGGCGAGCAGCCAGCCGAACGCAGCGGCGCAGCCGATCACCATCAGCACCATGGCGGTGGTCCGCACCGCGGCCATGGTCGCTTCGATGAAATCGTGCCAGCTGAGCGACCGGTAGACAAAGAAGGTGACCAGCATCGCGTAGACGACGGCGATGTTCGAGCTTTCCGAGGCTGTGAAGACGCCCGAACGAACACCGCCGAAGATGATTGCGACCAGGATCAGCCCCGGCAGGGCAGAGAGGAACAGGTGCCCCATCGCACTCCAGCCGGGAAAGGGTTCGGTCGGGTAGCCGCGCTTTCGGGCGACGTACCATGCCGCGCACATCAGCGACAGCGCCAGAACCAGGCCCGGCAGGATGCCCGCGGTAAAGAGGTCGGCAATCGAGATCTTTCCGCCCGCCGAGATCGAGTAGATGATCATGTTGTGGGAGGGCGGGATCATCAGCGCGATGATCGATCCCACCACGGTGATGTTCACAGCATAATCAACGCCGTATCCGCGTTCCCTCATCTGCGGAACCATCAGTCCGCCCACCGCGGACGCGTCCGCCGCGGCCGAGCCGGACACCCCGCCGAACATCACCGAGGCCAGGATGTTGACCTGGCCGAGCCCGCCCTTGAGGTGGCCAACCAGCGATCCCGCCAGCGCGACCAGGCGCCGTGCGATATCGCCTCTCACCATCAGGTCACCGGCAAAGATGAAGAACGGAATGGCCATCAACGCGAAGACCGAGACGCCGGAATTCAGCCGTTGGAAGACGACCACGGGCGGCAGCCCGAGATAGAGGACGGTCGCAAAGCTCGACACGCCGAGGCAGAAGGCGACCGGCGTGCCGATCAGCAGGAGCACCACGAAGGTGCCAAACAGGACCCAGAGTTCCACCTAGTCCTCCAAGGGGGCGTCGCCGAAGCGCACCGTCGGCAGCCCGGTGGCGCGCCGCGCCACCCGTTCGATCGAGAAGAGCACCAGAAGCGCACCCCCGGCCACAAGCGGAATGAAGTCGAAGGCGCCGGAAATGCCGAGGCTCGGAAGCGTGTTCTGCGCCGTCTTGCCGGCAAGCTCCGCCCCATACCAGACCATGCCCGCGCCGAAGCAGGCCACCACCACGTCCGAGACGGTATGGAGCCAAAGCTTCGCGTGGTCGGGCAGGACGTGCAGCAATACGTCGAAGGACAGGTGATAGCCCTCGCGGATGCCCACCGCGGCGCCGAGGAAGATGAACCAGCCCATGATCATGACAGAGGCCGGCTCGCTCCAGGACAGGCTGTCATTCAGCACGTAGCGCCAGAAGACCTGTGCCGCGATGATCGCCGTCATCGCGACGAGGCCGACCCCGGCGATCCACAAAGCGATGCGCGCAAGAAGCGACGTCACCTGCGCGACCTGTTTCATTCTGTCCTGCATGGGGTGCTCCAAGCGACGGGACGGCCCGCACCTGCGCGCGAGCCGCCGCGCAATGTCATTCGGTGGCCTGGATCCGCTGAACCAGATCCTTCAGTTTGTCGGTGGTGACGTATTTCTGGTAGACCGGCGCCATTGCCTCGATGAACGGCGTCTTGTCGATATCCGTGACCACTTCGACGCCAGCGGCGCGGATCTTGTCCTGCGACACCTTTTCCTGCTGTTCCCAGAGGTCGCGCATGATCGGAACGGAATCCTTCGCGGCCTGGCGGACGATCGCCTGGTCCTCGGGGGTCAGCTTGTCCCAGGTCAGCTTCGACATCACTAGGACTTCGGGCACGATCAGATGCTGGTCGAGGGTATAGTACTTGGCGACCTCGTAATGTCCCGACGTGTCGTAGGATGGCCAGTTGTTCTCGGCCCCGTCGATGGCGCCGGTCTGGATCGAGGTGTAGACCTCGCCATAGGGCATCGGCGTGGCATTGGCGCCGAGCGCATCGACCATGTCCACGAAGATGTCGGACTGCATGACGCGGAATTTCATGCCCTTCATGTCCGCGATGGAGTGGATCGGCTTCTCCGAGTTGTAGAAGCTGCGCGAGCCGCCGTCGTAGAAGGCAAGTCCGATCAGGTCATGGGGTTCGAAGGCGGCGAGGATCTCGTCGCCGATGGGCCCGTCCATCACGTGGTGCATGTGGTCGACAGAGCGGAAGATGTAGGGAAGCGAAACGACCTGCGTTTCCTCGACGATGTTGTTGAACGGGCCGAGGCTGACGCGGTCGAGGTCGATCACGCCGAACTGGGTCTGCTCGATCGAGTCCTTCTCCTCGCCGAGCTGGGCAGACGGGAACACCTCGATGCAGATCCGGCCGTTCGTGCGCTCCTCGACCATTCCGCCCATTGCCTTTACCGCCTCGACGGTCGGATAGCCGTCCGGATGGGTGTCGGACGATCGCAGCGTCATCTCGCAGGCGCCCGCAGCCGTCGCCAGTGCGGCACTGGCGAGAAGTGCGGCGAAGGTGGTCTTCGCAAGGGTCATGGTTCTTTCCTCCCTGGTGTGGCGGTCAAAGCCGATAGGCCGCCTTGACAAGCCGGTATGTGAGATCGTGCGCGACCTCGTGTGCCTCGTCCGCGGACAGGCGCCCGGTGGCGACCAGCGTGGCGAGATAGGCGCAATCCACGCGCCGGGCGACGTCGTGCCGGGCCGGGATCGAACAGAAGGCGCGGGTGTCGTCGTTGAAGCCGACAGTGTTGTAGAAACCGGCGGTCTCGGTCGTGGCTTCGCGGAACCGGCGCATGCCTTCGGGGCTGTCGTA
The DNA here is from genome assembly GCA_020425125.1 of Paracoccaceae bacterium. Taxonomy (GTDB): domain Bacteria; phylum Pseudomonadota; class Alphaproteobacteria; order Rhodobacterales; family Rhodobacteraceae; genus Meridianimarinicoccus. The sequence continues at coordinate 7,062 of JAGQRV010000034.1, forward strand.
GAACCACCAGGCCGGGCCGAGCTTGAGACAGGGATAGACCCCGGCAAGCGGGGCGAGTTCGCGCGACTGCGTGGTCTCGTCCAGGCCGAACAGGATCACCGACAGCCTTGTGTCGGTACCGAACGCATCCAGAAGCGGTTTCAGAGCGCGGACATAGTCGGTGCGGCAGGGAATGTCGAAGCCGCGGTCGCGTCCGAACCGGCTGAGAATTGTGGGGGAGTGGTTGCGGAAAGCCCCCGGGTGGAGCTGCAGGACCATGCCGTCCTCCAGGCTCATGCGTGCCATCTCGGTCAGCATCTGGCCGCGAAAGGCGTCCGCCTCCTCTGCTGAACAACGCCCGGAAAGCGCCTTGTCAAACAGGATCGCGGCCTCATCCTGCGGCAGGTCTTCTGTCCGCGCCGTGGCGTGACCGTGGTCGGTCGAGGTCGCGCCGAAGGATCGGAAGACCGCGCGCCGGGCGCGGTGGGCATTCAGATAGCCATGCCAGGTCAGGGAGCTCTCGCCGGTGAGGCCGCCTAGTTTCTCAACATTCTCCGCGAATCCATCTGCCTCGGGGTCGACCACGGCGTCGGGCCGGTAGGCGGTGACGACCCGGCCCGGCCAGTCGGATTCGCGGATCATCCGATGCCAAGCGAGGTCGTCGAGGGGACTTTCCGTCGTGGCGATCACCTCGATCCCGAAGCGGTCGAACAGCGCGCGCGGCCTGAATTCGGGCTGCGCGAGGCATTCCGCGATCCGGTCATAGATCCGGTCGGCGGTTTCGGCGGACAGGCGCGTCTCGATCCCGAAGACGGTCTCGAAGGCGTGGGTCAGCCAGAGCCATGAAGGTGTCGCGCGAAAGAGATGGAAGTTTTCGGCGAAGCGGCGCCAGATTTTTCGGCCGTCCGCTTCCGTGCCGCCGCCATCGGCGCGCGGGACGCCCAGATCCTCGAGCGCGACGCCTTGCGAGAACAGCATCCGGAACACGTAGTGATCCGGGGTCACGAACAGGCGCGAAGGGTCGGGAAAGGGCAGGTTCTCGGCGAACCAGCGCGGATCGGTATGGCCGTGCGGACTGACGATGGGCAAAGCCCGGACCCCCGCATAAAGCTCCCGCGCGATGGCCCGGCAGCGGGGGTCGGGCGGGAACAGGCGGTCCGGGTCCAGAAGCGGCATCCGTCATTCCTTGTCGCGCGCGATCGGGCATGGCATACAGAAACCCGTCAATCTAGTAGACTAATATGCTAGTATCGAAAACCTGTCAACGAGGGGAGACCACCATGGCCGACACGACACCGCTGAAGGCCATCGAGCCGATCGCGCGGACCTCGGTGACGGATCAAATCTATGAAACGCTGTACCAGAAGGTCCTGACGGTCGAATTGCCGCCGGGCACGAAGCTGTCCGAGGCGGACGTAGCCAAGCAGCTTGGCGTGTCACGCCAGCCGGTGCGCGACGCGTTCTTTCGGCTGTCGAAGCTGGGCTTCCTTCAGATTCAGCCGCAGCGCGCCACGACGGTCACCCGCATTTCGGCCCGGATGGTCGGGCGTGCGCGGTTCATCCGTACGGCGATCGAAGTGGCGGTCGTGCGTGAGGCCTGCAAGGTGCTGACGGAAGCGGATTTCGCGGAGCTTGATGCCATCCTCGCTGCGCAGCTTGAGGCAATCGAAGCGGGCGACAAGAATCGCTTTCACGCGCTCGACGACGGATTTCACCAGCGACTATGCGAGTTGATTGGCCACGGCCACGCCTACGAGATCATTCGCGAGGCCAAGGCCCATACCGACCGGCTGCGGCTGATGTCGCTGGCCTATGCCTCGCGGACGGCGTTCGAGGATCACCGCGAGATCATGCGGTATATCCGGTCCCGCGACGCCGATGGGGCGGCGGACTGCATCCGGACTCATCTGGCGAGGATTGAGGATACGCTTGCGAAGGTCCGCGCCGAGAATCACAGCTGGTTCGTGGAGGAGGAATGACGCCCCCCAGATTCGTGGCGATCGGCGAATGCATGATCGAAATGGCGCCGTCCGGAGGGGCGGACCAGTTCCGGATGAACTTCGCCGGCGATAGCTTCAATACGGCCTGGTACGCCCGGAAACTGCTGTCTGCGACCTGGCAGGTGGATTACGTCACCGCGGTCGGCACCGATGCGGTTTCGGACAGGATGGTGGCATTCTTCGAGTCCTCGGGGATCGGCACGGCCCATGTGGGGCGTAAGCCCGAGCGCGGTGTCGGCCTCTACCTGATTTCGCTCGACAGGGGCGAACGCAGCTTCACCTACTGGCGCGGACAGAGCGCGGCACGCCTTCTGGCCGAGGATCCCGGACGCCTCGATGCTGCACTGAAAGGTGCCTCACTGGCCTACGTTTCCGGCATTACGCTGGCGATCCTGGCACCTGAAGCGCGCGCTCGGCTGCTGGCGGCACTAGACTGCGGGCGACGCGCCGGCATGGCCATCGCGTTCGATCCAAATCTCAGGCCGCGGCTTTGGCCGAACGTGGCGGCAATGCGCGCGGCGATCTCGGACACTGCCCGGATCAGCGACATCGTGCTCCCGTCCCACGAGGATGAAGCGGCGTATTTCGGCGACGGCTCTCCCGAAGCGACTCTGGAGCGCTATCTCGGCGCTGGGGCCACGACGGTCGTGGTGAAGAACGGGGCGGAGCGGATCGTCGCCGCGGATCCGCGCGGACGGTTCGACCTTCGCCCCGAACCGGTTCGCGATGTGCGTGATACGACGGCAGCGGGTGACAGTTTTAACGCGGGGTTCCTGGCGTGCCACCTGTCCGGCGGCACTCTGGCGGAATCCGTCGTGGCTGGCAGCGTCATTGCGGCCAAGGTCATCCGGGGTCCGGGGGCGCTGGTCGAGATCTGACGGTCCGCTGTCGCCGCTCCGTTCCGCCGGGTGGGGCAATGCGAGGCGAAGCTGATCGCGTTAGTCAAGGTCGCGTCTGACCGAGGAGACCAGGTGGGAACTTTGACATGCAACTCATTGAAACATATGAGGCTACACAAATGCCCCACTTTCATCTTTATCCGCTGATTTCAATGAGCTTGGTAGGCCCGGCAGGACTCGAACCTGCAACCAAAGCGTTATGAGCGCTCTGCTCTAACCAATTGAGCTACAGGCCCAGCCGCGGCTATCCCTAGCAGAAGCCCGAAGGGCGTCAAGCTGGACCCGGCAATTGTCCGGCAGGCTTTTCATTCGGCGGTCACTGCGCTAGGGCGCAACGGCAGCGGACCAACCGACAGGAGCATGCGATGACGGGCAGCGGCAAGGGTCTGACCTATGCGGACGCCGGTGTCGACATCGACGCCGGCAATTCGCTGGTCGAGCGGATCAAGCCCGCGGCGGCGGCTACCGCGCGTCCCGGTGTCATGTCGGGTCTGGGCGGGTTCGGGGCGCTCTTCGACCTCAAGGCGGCCGGCTATGCCGATCCGGTTCTGGTCGCCGCGACGGACGGTGTCGGCACCAAGCTGAAGATCGCAATCGAGACCGGCGTCGTATCGACGATAGGCATCGACCTTGTTGCGATGTGCGTCAACGACCTCGTCTGTCAGGGGGCAGAGCCGCTGTTCTTCCTCGACTACTTTGCGACCGGAAAACTGGAAACCGAGATCGCGGCGCAGATCATAGAAGGTATCGCCGAGGGATGCCGGCGCTCCGGCGCCGCCCTGATCGGGGGCGAGACGGCGGAAATGCCGGGGATGTATGCGCCAGGCGACTTCGACCTTGCCGGATTTGCCGTAGGTGCGATGGAGCGCGGAAAGGCTCTGCCGCAGGACGTGGCCGAGGGCGACGTGCTTCTGGGGCTGGCATCGGACGGGGTCCATTCCAACGGCTATTCCCTGGTGCGCCGGGTGGTCGACCTGGCCGGTCTCGGCTGGTCGGAGGCACCCCCCTTTGAAGCCGAGGCACCGACGCTGGGCGCCGCGCTTCTAGTCCCGACGCGGCTTTACGTCCGGCCCGCACTGGCGTCCATGCGTGCGGGCCGGGTCCATGCACTTGCCCATATCACCGGCGGCGGATTGACGGAAAACCTGCCACGGGTCCTGCCTGAGGGGCTGGGCGCAGAGATCGACCTTGGCACCTGGTCCCTGCCGCCGGTCTTCACCTGGCTCGCGGAGGCCGGAGGGATCGGCGAATCCGAGTTGTTGAAGACGTTCAACTCCGGCATTGGCATGGTCGTCGTCACCGCGGCCGACTCCGCCGAAACCGTGGCGGCGACGCTGGTCGCAGCCGGAGAAACCGTTCACCGCATCGGGCATGTCGTGGTGGGGCACGGCGTGAGATATTCCGGCCGGCTCGGATGAAGCGCCGCACAGCGATCCTGATCTCGGGCGGCGGCTCCAACATGGAGGCGCTGATCCGGTCGATGACGGCTGGCCATCCGGCCCAACCGGTCCTCGTGGTCTCGAACCGGCCCGGTGCCGGCGGGCTCGACCGGGCCGCGCGGCTTGGGGTGCCGACCGCGATCGTGGATCATCGCCCGTATGGCGAGGACCGGGCCGCCTTCGAATCCAAGCTCGACGCGGTCCTTTCCGACGTTGCGCCCGACATCCTGTGTCTTGCCGGGTTCATGCGCGTCCTGACACCGGATTTCGTGCGCAAGTGGCAGGGGCGGATGCTGAACATCCATCCGTCACTTCTGCCGAAGTATCGGGGTCTCCACACCCATGCACGTGCCCTTGCTGCCGGCGATTCCGAACACGGCTGCACCGTTCACGAGGTGACGGCGGAACTGGACGACGGTCCGATCCTCGGGCAAGCGCGCCTTTCCATCCTGCCCGACGATACGGCCGAGTCTCTCGCAGCGCGTGTGCTTGTGCAGGAGCACCGGCTTTATCCGATAGTGCTGCGCCGCTTTGCGGACGGGCAGCGCAGCCCAGTTCTTCTCGATGCCGACTGAAGTCCGCGAAAAAAAGGGATAAATTCTCGTCTGCCGTGCGGAGACGGATTGCGCCGACGCGCCGACTGTCGGATGTTCGGGGCTGGACGGAAAGGACGCAGTTGCCGAGTATGCTTACGATTAATACTACCGAAGGTCTGGCGGAGTTCTGCGCACGCGCCCGGCAGCACCCCTATGTTACAATCGACACCGAGTTCCTGCGCGAGCGCACCTACTATTCTCAGCTTTGCCTGATCCAGCTTGCCTATCCCGGCGAGGACAGCGAGACGGCGGCGCTGATAGATCCCATTGCCGGGAATCTTTCGCTGGAACCGCTGTTCGATCTGTTCCGCGACACCGCGGTGGTGAAGGTGTTTCACGCTGCGCGGCAGGACCTCGAGATCTTCTTCTTCGAGGGAAAGGTCTTTCCCCAACCGCTTTTCGACACCCAGGTGGCGGCGATGGTCTGCGGCTTCGGAGAGCAGGTCGGATACGAGACACTGGTGAAGCGGATCACCCGGGCGCAACTCGACAAGTCATCGCGCTTCACGGACTGGAGCCGCCGCCCGCTGACCGAAGCGCAGATGGAATACGCGATTGCCGACGTGACCCACCTGCGCGAGATCTACGACTACCTGTCCGGCGAACTCGATGCTCTCGGCCGGACCAAGTGGGTGGCCGAAGAAATCGCAGTGCTGACCCGGCCCGAAACCTACGTGGTCGATCCCGAAGAAGCCTGGCGGCGGGTGAAGACGCGGACAGGATCGGGCCGCTTCCTGGCCGTCGTCAAGACCGTGGCCGAGTTCCGCGAACGCTTCGCCCAGAGCCGCAATGTTCCCCGTAGCCGGGTTCTGAAGGACGATGCGTTGATCGAGATCGCGTCGGCCCGGCCGACGAGCCTCGATGATCTTGGACGGTTGCGGTTGCTCCTGCGCGAGGCCCGTCGGGGCGAAATTGCCGAAGGGATCATCGCCGCGGTGAAGGCCGCCGACGCGCTGCCGCCCGAGGCGGTGCCAAGGCCCGACCGGTCGCGCGAGCATCTGCAGACAAATCCGGCGCTGGCCGATCTCCTGCGCGTGCTATTGAAGGCCAAGTCCGAATCTGCCGGAGTGGCTCAGAAGCTCATTGCGAACGCGGCCGATCTCGACCTGATCGCCGCCGGAGAGCGGGACGTCAACGCCCTGAAGGGCTGGCGGAACGAGGTCTTCGGCCGCGACGCGCTACTTCTGTGCGACGAAAAGATCGCGCTTTCGGCACGTGGCAGCGAAGTGCGGATCATTCCGCTTTGACGGCAGCACGGCGCTTGTATGCCGTCGGCCTGCCGGGCAATCTCGGGCCATGAGCGAAACCGACGCCCCTGCCGACCGTCTGCCCCGCGTTCTTCGACTTCTCCCCGGCGGAGAGGCGGAGGACCAGGTGGATCTGGATCATGCCGCGCGCTTCCTGCGTCGCCGGCGTCTGGTCAGCCGGGGCGGGCGCGCCTTTCTGGTCGATCTGCCGAAGGCGACCGAACTGGCCGATGGAGCGGTACTGGAACTGGAAAACGGCGTCCGCATCGCGGTGGAGGCTGCACCCGAACCGCTTCTCGAAATCCGCGGCGACCTGCCGCGCCTTGCCTGGCACATCGGCAACAGGCACACGCCCTGCGAGATTGGCGCCGACCGCCTGCGCATCGTGCGGGACCATGTCCTGGCCGAGATGCTGCGCGGTCTGGGTGCAGACCTGCATGAGACGATCGCACCGTTCCGGCCCGAAGGGGGCGCCTACGGAATGGGCCGCACATTCGGCCACGAGCACGGGGCGACGGACCACACACACGACGCGGTTTCCTCCGAAGACGCTCCCCATCACCACGGACATGCGCACGAGAGCGGGCCGGTTCCCGAACCGCCGGCGCGTGCCGAGTCCGCACCCGCCCGGGATTACGGCGAATTGCGTGCAGGGGCTGCGGCCCGGCGCCTCAATGCGCGGTTCCGGGACCGCCATGGCCACCTTGAGGACTGAGGCGGAGACCCGCGACCTGCTGGCGCTGGTGCAGTGGCTGTCGCCGGCTTTCCCGGTCGGCAGCTATGCCTTTTCGCATGGTCTGGAACAGGCTGTAGCCGCGGGCGACGTCCGGGATGCGCCTGCCTTTGCGGCCTGGCTCGGGACGATTGTCTTGCACGGATCCGGCTGGTGCGATGCGGTTCTCGTGTCGCTGGCTCACCGTGGCAGCCATTCCGCCGCAGAACTCGCTGCGCTGTCTTCCGCGCTCGCGGCGGGGAGCGAGCGCTGGCGCGAGACCGCGGAACAGGGGGCGGCCTTTCTGAAGGCGACCAACGCGCTCCTCGACACCGCGTATCCGCCGATGCCGCTTCCTGTTGCCGTCGGCGTGCAGGCGCGCAGACTCTCGCTGCCGACCGAAACCGTTGTCGGACTCTACCTGCAGGCGTTCACCGGAAATCTGGCGACGATCGCGGCGCGGATCGTTCCGCTCGGCCAGACGGCGGCACAGAGATGCCTCGCGGGCCTTGCGCCCGAGATATCCGGACTGGCCGGGCGGGCGGCCATTGCCGGGCTTGACGATCTGGCAAGCGGGGCGTTTCGTGGCGATCTGGCGGCGATGGTCCACGAGACTCTGGATGTGCGGCTGTTCCAGTCCTGAAATGCTAGGGATCTAAACATGATGGATGCCGATGTTCACACGGTCGCCGATCCTCTTGCAGGCTCGACCGGTCCGCTTCGGGTGGGAATTGGCGGTCCGGTTGGTGCCGGCAAGACCACGCTGACGGCAGAGCTTTGTCGGGCGCTGGCCGGACGTTGCTCGATGGCGGTCATCACCAACGATATTTACACGCGCGAGGATGCCGAGGCATTGATGCGCGCGCAGGTCCTGCCCGAGGCGCGGATCCGGGGTGTGGAGACAGGCGGATGCCCGCATACAGCGATCCGCGAGGATGCCTCGATCAACCTGGCCGCGCTGGCGGATCTGGAAGCGGCGTTTTCCGATCTCGCGCTCGTCCTGATCGAGAGCGGCGGCGACAACCTGGCTGCCACATTCAGTCCAGAACTGGCGGATCTGACGCTTTACGTCATCGACACTGCGGCCGGGCAGGACATTCCGCGCAAGCGCGGGCCGGGGATCACCCGGTCGGATCTACTGATCATCAACAAGACCGATCTCGCGCCCCATGTGGGCGTTTCGGTGGACCTCCTGCGCGAGGACGCGGCGCGCGCCCGCGAAGGCCGGCCCTTCGTGATGGCCGCGCTCAGGCAGCGGCAGGGGATCGACGAGGTGGTGGCCTTTCTCGAACGGGAGGGGGGCCTTGCCCTGGACACCTCACGCCCGACACGCAAAGGCCCGGACTGATCCGGGCCCCAGGTCGGTCACAGCGTCACGCCGGGATCATTTCGCCGGTCCGATCATCATCACCATCTGGCGGCCTTCGAGCTTCGGCATGTTCTCGACCTTGCCGATTTCCTTCACGTCCTCGGCCACCCGTTCCAGAAGCTCGCGGCCAAGATTCTGGTGCGCCATCTCGCGGCCACGGAAACGCAGCGTGATCTTCACCTTGTCGCCGTTCTCGAGAAACTTGAAGACGCTGCGCATCTTCACATCGTAGTCATGGGTATCCGTGTTGGGACGGAACTTGATTTCCTTGACCTCGATGATCTTCTGTTTCTTGCGCGCCTCGCTCTCGCGTTTCTGCTGTTCATACTTGAACTTGCCGAAATCCATGATCTTGCAGACCGGCGGCGTGGCGTTTGGCGAGATCTCCACCAGATCCAGGCCGGCGCGTTGGGCAAGTTCCATGCCGCGGGCCGGGGTGGTCAGGCCGATATTCTCTCCTTCGGCGCCGATCAGTCGGATCTCCGGAACACGGATGCGATCATTGACGCGCGGGCCGGTGTCACGGGTCGGCGGGGCGTTGTGGGGTCTGCGGGCTATGTTGAGCCTCCTTGGGCTGTTGCGTTCTGAGGTATCGGGTCGGGATGGATGCTCATAAACGGCCCGCGTCCGGCAATCAACCGGTCACGGGCCGCAAGCATACCATGGATCTCGCGTTTTCGGCCGGGATTTCAACCCCGCGCGGCCGTTGGGGCTGCGGACAGCTCAGCCCACGAACGCCTTTTCGACCACGTACTCGGCGGGCTCGGAATTGGCGCCCTCGCGCAGGCCGAATCCTTCGAGCACACGTTTGATGTCGAGATTGAAGGCGAGCGAGCCGCAGACCATGGCCCGGTCGGTGCCGGGCGAGATTCCGTCGATTGCGAGATCGCGGAAGATGGTCCCGTCTTCGAGCAGCGTGGTGATCCGGCCCATCTTGGGACTCTCTTCACGGGTTGTGGTCGGGTAATAGCGGAGCTTTCCCTCCACCATCTCGCCGATCAGCGGATCGTCCTTGAGCGACTGCACCAGCTCGCGACCATAGGTCAGCTCAGCGACCTCGCGGCAGGTATGGGTGAGGATCACCTCGTCGTATTTCTCGTAGGTCTCGGGATCGCGGATCAGCGAGGCGAAGGGGGCGATGCCGGTCCCCGTGGAGAAGAACCAGATGCGCTTTCCGGGCAGCAATGCATCGTGGACCAGCGTACCGACCGGTTTCGGACGCAGGATGATCTGGTCGCCTGGCTGAATGTGCTGCAGCTTCGACGTCAGCGGGCCGTCCTGCACCTTGATCGAATAGAATTCGAGCTCCTCGTCCCAGGACGGCGAGGCGATGGAATAGGCGCGGAGCAGCGGCTTGCCGTTCGCGCCCAGAAGGCCGATCATCACGAACTCTCCCGAGCGAAAGCGCAGGCTTGCCGGCCGGGTCACGCGAAAGCGGAACAGGCGGTCGGTATAATGCTGGACCTCGGTCACCGTCTGGGCGTCCGGAAGCGTCTTGATCGGGGCGGGGTCGGTCAAATTGGTGCGTTCATTCATGGCGGGACATGCGGCACGGACGTGCGCGATCTCCTTCTCGTATCTCTATGTGTGTGCGGGCGGAACGCGGCACTCAGCCGCGTAGCCGCGACTGGTAGTCGTTTTCCGTCCAGTTCGCGCGGAACCGCCACTGCGGCTCCGGCTGGCGTCTGGCCAGATCGTCGCTGATCTCGACCTCGTCGAAGCCTGACCGGCGCGCCATCGTGTACTGGTCGGCGACCACATGGCCGCGCGCACGAAGCCGTCCGGCAAAACCCATCCGGCGCAGCCGGCGCGCCAGGGTAAAGCCCCGCCCGTCCGAGAAGCTGGGAAAATCGACCCGGATCAGCGCGAGGCGCTTCAGATGCGGCTGCAGCGCCTCTGGATCGGTGTCGTTCGGCACGTCCACGGCCAGCGTGCCCTCAGCAAGTCCCACGCCGAGCGCTTCTACCGGCTGCATCCAATCGTCGGGCGCAAAGCCCGTATCGGTCACGATGACGCTCATGCTACCTTGTCCTTCGTGATCGGCCCGCGCACCATCTTGCCGTTGATGAAGTGGATCCCGCATTCGACCTTTTCCTGGCCGCGCCAGCGCCCGGCCCGCGGATCCTCGCCCGGCTTGACCGGGCTGGTGCAGGGGGCGCAACCGATCGAGGGATAGCCCTTCGCCACCAGCGGATGACGCGGCAGGCGGTTGTTGATCATGTACTCCTGCACGTCGGCCGGATCCCAGTGTGCCAGCGGGTTCACCTTGATCCGGCTTGGCCCGTCTGCTTCGAAGAAATCCAGGGCCGCGCGCGTGGACCCCTGATAGCGCTTGCGCCCGGTGATCCAGGCGTCGAAGCCGCCCAGTGCGCGTTCCAGCGGCCGGGTCTTGCGAAGGTCGCAGCAGGCATCGGTGTCACGCTGGTGAAGGGTGCTGTCCCGATCCTCGGAGGCCAGGTCTAGGGCACGCGCCCGGACGAAGCGGATATCGGACAGGCCGAGCTTTTCGGAGACCTCGGTCTGGTATTGCAGGGTCTCCTCGAACAGCATCTGCGTATCGATGAAGAGCACCGGCGTGGTCCGGTCCACGACCGAGACCATGTGCAGCAGCACGACAGATTCCGCCCCGAAACTCGAAACGAGCGCGATGCGGCCGACCTGCGGGTCGGAAAGAGCGCGATCCAGCACCGCCGTCGCCGAATGATGGCGATAGCGATGGTTGAGATGCTGGACCCGCTCCTCGACCGAGGCGAGGGGGGCTTCAAGCGGCACGGGCGCGTCCTCCGGTCTGGGCTTCCTCGCCATAAAGCGCAACCTTGAAGGGCGCCATGCCGAGACGGCGGTAGGTCTCGATGAAGGTCTCGTCCTGGCCGTCGCGCAGGTCGAGATAGGCGTCGATAAGCCGCTCGATCGCCGGCACGATCTCGTCATAAGCGAAGCCCGGCCCGGTCCGCTCGCCGATGGCCGCGGTTTCGGTGTGGTCGCCGCCGAGCGTGATCTGATAATTCTCCACGCCGGCGCGGTCGAGCCCGAGAATGCCGATATGGCCCACATGGTGGTGGCCGCAGGCATTGATGCAGCCCGAGATCTTGATCTTGATCTCGCCGATTTCGTGCTCCAGCTGCAGCTCCTCGAACCTGAGCGCGATCTGCTGCGCGACCGGGATCGACCGGGCCGTGGCCAAGGCGCAGTAATCCATGCCGGGGCAGGCGATGATGTCCGACGCCAGGCCGACATTGGCGGTGGCCAGCCCGGCCGCCTTCAGCGCGTCGTAGATCGCCGGAAGATCGGCGCGGTGGACATGGGGCAGGATCACGTTCTGCTCATGGCTGATGCGCAGCTCGTCATGGCCATAGCGCTCGGCCAGGTCGGCCATGACACGCATCTGGTCTGCCGTCGCGTCGCCCGGCGTCTCGCCCGGCGTCTTCAGCGAGATCGTGGCGATCGCGTAACCTTCGGCGCGGTGGCGGGCCAGGTTGGTGTCGGCCCAGGCGCGGAAGACCGGATCGCTTGCATACCGCGCATCGAAGGCGTCGGTCGCGGCGGTGCGGAAGGCGGGCGGGGCGAATTCGGCCTCGATCGACGCCAGAAGTGCCTGATCCACGCCGGAGAATTCGGGACGGATCTCGGCGAAGCGCGCCTCGACGATGTCGCGGAACGCATCGATGCCCATCTCGTGCACGGTGATCTTGATGCGCGCCTTGAACTTGTTGTCGCGGCGGCCGAACGTGTTCCAGGCGCTGACGATTGCCTCGCAATAGGGCAGCAGATCCGCCTTCGGCAGGAAGTCGCGGATCACCTGACCGATCATCGGCGTGCGGCCCAGGCCGCCCCCCACCAGCACCTCGAACCCCGGCTCGCCGGTCGCATTGCGGACCATGCGCAGGCCGATGTCGTGCGAGCGCGTCACGGCGCGGTCATTGGGGCTGCCGGTGACGGCGATCTTGAACTTTCGCGGCAGGAACTGGAATTCCGGGTGGTCGGTCGACCATTGCCGCAGCAGTTCCGCGATCGGGCGCGGATCCTCGATCTCGTCGGCGCTGGCGCCGGCGAAATGGTCCGCGGTCACGTTGCGGATCGTGTTCCCGCTGGTCTGGATCGCGTGCATGTCCACATCGGCCAGCGCATCGAGCATGTCGGGCACGTCCGGCAGCTTCGGCCAGTTGTACTGGATGTTCTGCCGGGTGGTGAAATGGCCATAGCCCTTGTCCCAGCGTTCGGCCAGATAGGCGAGTTGGCGCATCTTCGCGGAGTCGAGCGTGCCATAGGGAATGGCGACCCGCAGCATGTAGGCGTGAAGCTGCAGGTAGACGCCGTTCATCAGGCGGAGGGGACGAAACTCGTCCTCGGTCAGCGACCCGTCGAGCCGGCGCTCCACCTGCTGGCGGAACTGCGCTACCCGGGTGCGGACGAAGCCTTCGTCGAACTCGTTGTAGGTGTACATGGCGGCTCCTCTCAGGCGTCCGGTTGCGCGGCTTGCTTGCCGTGGAAGTAGTTCGAAGGCCCACGCGTGCGGAACGCCTCGCGGAAATGCACCGGCTCCGGCCCGTTCGCTCCGGCCCTGGCGTCGGCGAGGTAGGGGCCGACGACCTTGCCCGTTTGCTGGCTGGCAAGGATCAGGCGAATCTCGGCATGTGCCTCGTCGTCGATCAGTTCAGCCTCGTGGTGGTGCCGGGTCCAGCGATCGTCGGCGGTGAGATAGATCACGTCGCCTTCGCGAAGATCGTTGCCGGTCACGACTTTCGGGGTGAAGCGGCGGCTCATAGGGCGAATTCCTTCTGCGAAAGGGTGTCGAGCGCGGCAGCGGCGGAGCGGGGTGCGAGTCCGTAGAGCAGGACGGCCGGGCCGGACAATCCGGCGCGAGCGATGTCGTCTGAGAGCGTGCCAAGGTGCGCGCCAAGGATCTGTTCGTCCGGCCGCGACGCGTTTTCCACGACCGTCACCGGGGTCTGCGGCAGCGCTCCATGCATCAGCAGGCGCCCCTGCAGGAACCGCGCGCCTCGCTTGGCCATGTAGATGGCAGCCACGGCGCCGGGCCGGGCCAGCGCCGCCCAGTCGTGGTCGGCAAAGCCCTTCACGTCGTGGCCGGTGAGGAGGCGCAGTTCCGAATTGCGGCCGCGGCGGGTCAGGCTCTGGCCGGCGGAAGCAACGGCAGCCGACGCGGCGGTGATGCCGGGCACGATCGACCAGGCGATGCCGGCGGCCTCTACGGCTTCGATCTCCTCGTCGAGCCGCCCGAACACCGTCGGATCGCCGGACTTCAGCCGCACGACATGGGCACCGCGCCCGGCATGATCGACGATCAGGGCATTGATCTCGGCCTGCGCGACTGACGGCCCGAAGCCTTCCTTGCCCGTCAGGACGATTGTCGCCTCGCGCCGGGCAAGCTCCAGGATTTCGGGGGCCACCAGGCGGTCGTGTATCACGACATCGGCCCGGTCAAGCGCACGCCGTGCCTTGAGTGTCAGAAGGTCGGGATCGCCCGGTCCGGCGCCGACGAAATCGACGCGGCCCGGACGGGGGGCTTCGGCCAGATGGCGCGCAAGCAGGTTGGCGAGACTGTCGCCGATCCCGGCTTCTCCGGCTTCGGCAAGCGCGCGCGGCCCGTCCTCGAAATAGTAGTCGGCCCAGAAGTCGCGGCGGCGGCTGCCCTGCGGCAGTGCTTCGGCGCTGCTGCGGAACGCCTTGCCGATCCGCGCAAGAACGCCCAGACCCTGCGGCAGCACCGCTTCGAGATCGGCCTTGATCCGCCGCGCCAGGACCGGCGCCGCGCCTTCGGTCCCGATCGCCACCGTCACCGGATTCCGGTCGACGATTGCAGGGGTGAGAAAATCGCTGCCGTCGAGGTCGTCGACGATGTTCACCAGTGCCCCTTCGGCGCGGGCGATTGCGGCGATCCGGGCGTCTTCCACCGCATCTTCGTTTGCGGCATAAACCAGAGCGGCGCCTGCGGCGTCTCCCGCCTGGATGGTCCGTGTCACGAGGTCGATACGTGCCTCGTCGGCCCAGGCCAGGATCTCTGGCGCGGCGTCCGCGGCGAAGACGGCAATGCGCGCATCGGTCTTCAGCAGCAGCCTTACCTTCGCCACCGCAGCCGCACCGCCCCCCGAAACCGCCACACGGCGGCCGGCAACGGCGATATATACGGGGAAGTGCTGCATCGGGCGGGTGTCCAAACAGAGTATTGCGCTGCAGCAAATATAGAATAATCTCCCTGATGATGCCTAGGTGCGCGCGCGAATAAGGAAATTCGTTCCTGTACGGCGCGGATCGAGGCAATCTGGTTCGGAATTCTGGAGTGTGTGGAATGGCCGTCCGACTTGATGAGCTCGACCGGAAAATCCTTGCGGAGTTGCAGGCCGACGCGTCCCAGACGCTGGACGAAATCGCCGCAAAGGTGGGATCGTCGAAAACCCCGGTCTGGAACCGCATCCGCAAGATGCGCGATGCCGGCGTGATCGGTCCGACGACGGTGATCCTCGATCCCGAAGCGCTCGGGCTCGAAGCCTGCTTCTTCGTGCTTATCCGGACCTCCGAACACGAAAGCGAATGGCAGAAGCGGTTCCTGGAGACGCTGCGACGGCGTCCCGAGGTGTTGGAGGCGCACCGGCTGGCGGGCGAGATCGACTATATCCTGAAGGTCCAGGTCGCCAATGCCCGTGCCTATGACGACTTCTACCAGGCGCTGATCTCTGAAGTGCGGATCTTCAACGTCACCGCACTTCTGTCTATGGAGCGGATCAAGTCGACCACGGCCTATCCGGTGCTTCCCGATCAGACCGCGACGGGCAGCGCCTGATATCCCCGGAAGTGATAGATATCGGCGATGCGCGGCTCGGCCGCCAGCCGGATGTCCGGGCAGCGCGCGAACAGGACGCGCAGCGCGATCTGCATTTCAAGCCGCGCCAATGGGGCGCCCAGGCAGAAATGGACGCCTGCACCGAAGGAGGTGAGAGGTACCCCGGCCCGTCCGGGACGGAAGGCGCCGGGATCGGGAAAGGCGGCGGGATCGCGATTTGCGGCGCCTAGCAGGCAGGCGAGCTGCGCGCCCGGTTGGAAGCGCACGTCGCCGATCTCTGTCTCGGCATGGACATGCCGGGTGAAGAGGTGAAGCGGCGCGTCGATCCTGAGGCATTCCTCGACCGTGTCCGACACTTGGTCCGGTCGGGTGAGGCGGAACCCCGCGCCGGTCGAGATCAGCCGCGCGATTGACAGTCCCAGCGCATGGACGGTCGCCTCGTGCCCGGCATTGAGCAGCAGGATGGCAGTGGCAATCGTTTCGTCCCGGCTGAGCACGCCATCTTGTTCTGCCGCACGAAGGGCGGAAAGCAGGTCGGTCCCCCGCGGATCCCTTGCCTCCGCCTCATCGGAGAGCCAGGCGTGGAACTCGGCGGCGGCGGAATTGGCGGCGTCCGCCTCGGTCGGAGCCACGCCCGGGCGATACATGGCGACCATGGCATGGGACCAGGCAAGAAGCCGGTCGCTCGCGGTGTCCGGCACGCCAAGAAGCCGTGCGATCACGATCACCGGAATCGGTGCACAATAGGCCGGGATCAGATCGAAAGGGTCAGCCGGGAAAGCGTCGATCAGGCGGTGGCACAGCCGCTCGATTTCAGGTCCAAGTCCGGCGATCCGGCGCGAGGTGAAGTCGCGCAGAACCTGCCCGCGCAGCCGTGTATGTGCCGGGCCGTCGAGGCTCAGCAGCGACAGGGATTCCACGCGGCCGAAATCGGCCAGGGTATTGGGGAATGGGGGCAATCCGTCCGGTGGCACGCGCGCCAGCCGCCGGTCCTTCAGTGCTGCGATGACCGCGGCATGGGAGACCAGCGCCGGCATCCCGTAATCCTCCCACCAGATCACAGGACCGGACCGGCGGGCGCGGTCATAGAAGGGGTAGGGGTCCGCGACGAAGTCGGGGTCGCGTGGTGACTGGCTCAGGCGCTGCATAAGACCTTCCCGCGAGTCCGGCGATGGCCACCACCGCCGGGTCGAGCGTTGCCTCCTGCTGCCCCGGGCGCAAGGCCGAACGCGGGGGGGCGCCTTGCATTGCCTCGACATTCCTGTTCCTGAAGGCGCGACCCTCGACGGAAAGGCGACCTCCATGTCCGACACGCTGCGCGGCCTTTTCGCCATGGTGCTCGCCTGTACGATCTGGGGGCTCTCCTCGCTTCTCTACAAGCAACTCGCCGACGTCCCGCCGCTCGAGGTTCTCGCCCACCGGACGCTCTGGTCGCTGGTCTTCTTCGCGGTCATCCTGACCCCGCAGGGCCGGCTCGCGGAGATCCGGCAATGTCTTGCGCGGCCTCGATTCGCCCTGGCGACGGCCGCCGCTGCGCTGGCCATTTCGGCGAACTGGTTCGGCTTCATCTATTCCGTCCAGATGGGCCACGCGATGGAGGCGAGCCTCGGCTACTACATCTTCCCGCTGGTCGCCGTCCTGCTGGGGCTGTTCGTCTTCGGCGACCGGCTCCGCCCTGCGCAATGGGTGGCCGTTGGGATCGCGGCGGCGGCGGTTCTCGTGCTGACATTCGGCCTTGGCGTGACGCCGAAGATGTCGCTGTTTCTTGCGCTCACCTTCGGACTCTACGGGGTCTTCAAGCGCCGGAACACGGCGTCGCCGATGGCCTCGGTCGGAGCCGAGGTGGCGCTTCTGGCGCCGATCGCCGCGCTGTGGCTGGCGGGCGTTCACGAGTACGGCTGGTCCGACCTGACCGGGCGAAGCGGCGGGTATTTCGGGACCGATGTCACCCTAAGCCTGCTCCTGATCCTGTCGGGGCCGCTGACCGGGCTGCCGCTGATGCTGTTCTCCTACGCGACGCAGCGTCTGACGCTGCCGACGGTCGGCCTGATCCAGTATCTCAATCCCACGCTTCAGTTTCTTTGCGCGACCTTCGTCTTCGGAGAACCCTTCACCCATTGGCATGCCATCGCCTTCCCGATGATCTGGACCGCATTGGCCATCTATTCCCTGGACAGCTGGCGGACGGCACGTCGGCGCCGGGTGCCTGTGGATAAGTTTGACCTGGCATAAGCACCTTGCTATAAAAGGGAATTCGGATTTTACCGACAGGGCGCCGATGCCTGCGGATGACCAGACTTCCGGGCAATACCAGGGCCACTTGTGGCCGGCCGTTCTGCTGTCCGGGGCGGTGGTCGTTCTTGGAGGTTTGCTCTGGCACTACGCACCATCCAGAGCCCCAACCGAGTCCGGACCGTCGCCCGAACTGCCATCCGCCATGGCGACGGCTGCTCTCCAATCGCCGGTCGAGAGCGCGCCCGTCGTACCGCCCGCGGCACCAGCCAAACCGGGTACGCCGAGTTTCGATCTGGTGCGGGTCGAGCCGGGGGGCGAGGCACTGGTTGCCGGGCGGGCCGCGGCGGGAAGCCGGGTGTCGGTCATTGTCGACGGCCAGACCGAAGGCAGCGCGGTCAGCGACGAGGACGGAAATTTCGCGGTTCTCTTCTCGCTTGGGGCGAGCGACCGGCCCCGCGCGATGTGGCTTACAGCCGAGATGGATCAGGGCGAGCCGCTGACCTCGGCCGACCGGGTCATCGTCGGACCGGACGGACAGGTCCCGGATGGCCAAGTAGTGGGTTCGGCGACGCTGGCCGCGGCGCCCCAGGAAACGGACGCGGTTCAGGCGTCCGGGACAGGCGGGCCGCCGCCGCGGGAAGAGAGTGCTGACACAACGGGCGTCACGATGGAAGCTTCGGCCACGGAGGAGGGCGCCGGGGAGGTGAGGGAAGCCCCGCAGGTTCTCCTCAGCGACGCGGGGGGCGTCCGCGCCCTCGATACCCCGCCGCTCGAAGCCGGGGCGCTCCTGCGGCTCGACTCGGTCGATTACGGTGCCGGAGAGGCGGTGGTGCTGCGTGGCCGTGCTGCGCCGGGTGCGGAATTGCAGGCCTATCTGGACGGCAACGCGCGGGGCGATGTGCGCGCGGCGGGATCTGGGCTGTGGGAATTCGTTCTGCCCGCGGTGTCCCCAGGGCTCTACCGGTTGAGGATCGACCGGATCGGCGCGGACGGTCGGGTGGAAGGCCGGGTGGAAGTGCCGTTCCGCCGCGAGCCCCCGGATGTCATCCGCAGCGCCTTTGCCGGGCCGGCCCGCGTTGTGACGGTGCAGCCGGGGGCGACGCTTTGGGCCATTGCCCGCGACCGATACGGCGAGGGGCCGCGCTACGTGGCCGTGTTCGAAGCCAACCGCAGCCAGATCCGCAATCCCGATCTCATCTATCCGGGACAGGTCTTCGACCTTCCCGATTTGCCGTCCGGAGAGTGACATTCCGTGCCGGCGCCCCTAGATGGGCGCCATGACCGCCGGAATTTTCCACCGATGACCGATCAGGCTACCGAACCGACCTCTGCAGGCGCAGAAGCCGGGAAACGGGCCGCTCCGGGTCCGCAGGCGTCCCCGCCGGACGAGGGGAAGGCCCTGCGCATCGTGACCCGCGTGGTCCCCTATCTCTGGCCGCGCGACGAACCCGCCGTGCGGCTGCGGGTCGCGGCGGCACTCGTCCTCCTGCTCGCGGCCAAGCTGATCGCCGTCGCCACGCCGTTCTTCTACAAGGCGGCCGTCGACCGCCTGTCGGGAGTGGAGCGCGACGACGTCTGGCTGATGGGGCTCGGCGCGGTCGGGCTGACGGTCGCCTACGGCATGTCCCGGATTCTCAACACCGGGTTTCAGGAGGCGCGCGACGCCACCTTTGCTCGGGTCGGCCAGCGTGCACTGCGCGCCGTCGCACTGGAAACATTCACCCATATCCACCGCATGTCGCTGCGCTATCACATCACGCGCAAGACCGGCGGACTCAGCCGGATCATGGAACGGGGCGTGAAGGGCGTGGCGTTCCTGCTGCGTATGGTGCTGCTGTCGCTGGGGCCGCTGATCTTCGAACTGACCCTCGTCGGCATCATCCTCGCCACCCTGTTCGACATCCGCTACCTCTTCGTGGTGGCCGGAACGATGGTGCTTTATTTCGCCTTCACCTTCCGGGTCACCGAGTGGCGAGTTGGTATCCGGCGCGAGATGAACCGGCTCGACACCGACGCGAACCAGAAGGCGATCGACAGCCTGCTGAACTTCGAGACGGTGAAGTATTTCGGGGCCGAAGCGCGCGAAGCCCGCCGATACGATGCGGCGATGGAAGGGTTCTCGGAAGCCTCAGTGAAGACCGCCTATTCCCTTGCGATGCTCAATTTCGGCCAGACGGTGATCATGACCGGGGGACTGGTCACGGTGATGGCGATGGCCGCGATCGGCGTCCGGAACGGCACGCTGACCGTGGGCGATTTCGTCATGGTCAACGCCTACATGATCCAGATCACCATGCCCCTGAACCTCCTCGGCATGGTCTATCGCGAAATTCGTCAGAGCCTGATCGACATGGGCGAGATGTTCGATCTGCTCGATCAGCCAGCCGAAATCGCCGACCGTCCGGGCGCCCCGGCGCTCGACGTCGCCGACGGCCGAGTCAGCTTCGACGACGTCCGCTTCGCCTATGATCCGGCGCGGCCCATTCTCAAGGGGATCAGCTTCGAGGTTCCTCCGGGCAGGTCTCTGGCGCTGGTGGGTCCATCGGGGGCGGGAAAGTCCACGATCGCGCGGCTTCTGTTCCGGTTCTACGACGTCACCGGCGGCGCGATCCGGATCGACGGCCAGGATGTCCGCGCGGTGACGCAGGATAGTCTCCACGACGCCATTGGCATCGTCCCGCAGGATACGGTGCTGTTCAATGACACCATCCTCTACAACATCGCCTATGGCCGCGAAGGCGCCAGCCGGGGCGAGGTCGAGGCGGCGGCAATGGCGGCGCGTCTGCACGAGTTCATCGCCTCCTTGCCCGAAGGATACGACACTCAGGTGGGAGAGCGCGGCCTGAAGCTCTCGGGCGGCGAGAAGCAAAGGGTGGGCATCGCCCGCACGCTTCTCAAGAATCCGCCCATCGTGGTTCTGGACGAAGCGACCAGTGCCCTTGACACTCGAACTGAGCGGGACATTCAGGAAAGCCTGCGGGCGATCAGCCGGGGCCGTACCGTCATCACGATTGCCCACCGGCTTTCTACGGTGGTCGATGCGGACGAGATCATCGTCCTCGAAGACGGGCGCGTCGCCGAGCGAGGCACCCATGCCTCGCTCCTGGCTAGGAGCGGGCTTTACGCCGGAATGTGGCGGACTCAGGCCGAGGCCGAACGGCGCCAGGCAGCGACCTGACGCCTTGCGGCGCGGGCTGTCACGCCGCCGTCAGCGTCCGGTTCGCTTTGAGCCAGATCTCCGCTGCGGTCCGCCCGCGCTCCCGGCGCTCCATCACGCCGGCAGAGGAAAAGTCGTGATCGCCGCTGAAGGGGGCGTTGGCGGCTTCGATGACATGGATGTTCGCGAAAGCGCGCTCGCGCAGCAGGCGCTTCGCCTCCGCACTGTTGGCGATGGACGGATCCGCCTTTATCGTTCCGGCGAGCTTGCGGATCATCTCGCCATGAGCGCGGAGCCCTTCCGGACCGCCGAACCCGGCCGAGATGCGGTTCTCGTAGGTGATCTCCTTCATGCGATTCTGCGCCTGGGCGATGGTTGCCGGGATGCCGTCGCTTTCAGGAAAGAGGTCAATCACGAAGATCGGCATGGTGTCGAGTTGCCGGTCATCCAGCATGGCGAGGAGCCGCGGCAGCGGCGTGTTCGAGAAGACGCCACCGTCGATGTAGTGCTTGCCCTCGATCTCGGACATCGGGAAGCCCGGCGGCAGGCTACCGCTGGCCAGGATGTGGCGAGCGTCGAGCGGCTTGCCCTGGTTCTCGTAAGGCGGTCCGGCGAGATTCGAAAAGGCCACCGGCCGTCCATCCTCGACCCGCGTTGCGGTCACCGCGACCTTGTGCAGGCGCGTGTCGTTCAGCCGGTCGAAATCCACGATCTCGTCGAGCGTCGCCAGCATCGGCGCCACGGAATAGAAGCTCGGCCAGCTTGCCGCGGCCCAGTAATCCATCCGCGGACTGAAGAAATTGGGATTTCCGAACAGCGACAATTCCGCCTGCGCCACCTGCGGTAGCCAGGGGATCGAGGGCAGCGTGATCGCCGACCAGAGCGCATCGAGGCTTGCCACAATATCGCCGTTCCGGGCACCGGCGATGGCGGCAGTATTGATCGCCCCGATGCTGACGCCGGCGATGGCCACCGGCTTGATGCCGGCCTCGACCAGTCGGGCCACGATGCCCCATTCATAGGCGCCAAGGGCACCGCCGCCCTGCAGAACCAATCCGACGTCCATCACACACACTCTCTCTCGTATGGAGCCGATCCTGCCGGATCAGGCCGGTCACATGAACTCACGTTCCAGTGGAGACATGCTGCCTTACCCTAGGCAAGCGGGATTTCGGGAAAAGACCGCGAACTCGGCTCAACCATGGGTTTCGGCCGGACTGCCGGACCGGGAGGGCGCTGCTGCTCACGCCGAGCCGACTGACTGCCTCAAAAGTGACCGGAGCGGCCGAATTTGGCCGATCGGGCGCCCGCGCCGGGCCTTGGCAATCCGCAATTCAGCAGGCTATGTACGGCGCACCGCAAGCGGGGAGAATGACTTGAGCCAGACCGACAGCTTCATCGAGGAAGTGACCGAAGCAGTCCGCCGGGACCGGCTGTTCCGTCTGGCCCGCAAGTATGGCTGGATCTTCGTTCTGGCCGTGATCCTGATCGTTGGCGGCGCGGCTTTCGTCGAGTGGCAGAAGAGCCGGGAGACCGCCGCTGCGCAGGCGCTCGGCGACCGCATTCTCAGCTCGCTGAAGATCGAGAACGGCGAGGCGCGCGCCACCGCACTTGCCGATATCGACGATGCCGGCGCTGCCGGTGCACTCACGGACATGCTGGCTGCCGCGGAATTCGCGAACAGTGATCCGAAACGGGCCGGCGAAATTCTGGAGAAGGCCGCGGCGCTTCCCGACCTGCCGCAGGTCTATCGGGATGCGGCGATCCTCAAGGCGACGATGATCCGCAACTACCTGATGAGCGACGAGAAGATCGTGCGGCTCGAACCGCTGGCGACTCCAGGGGCGCCGTTGCGCCTGCTGGCGTTGGAACAGATCGCGCTGGTTCAGGTGGAGCAGGGCAAGACGGATGCTGCACTGGCGACCCTGCAAAGCATCATCGAGGACGCCGACGCGTCGCCGGCCGAACGTCAGCGGGCCCAGCAGACGGTGCTGGTGCTCGGCGGCGATCCCGAAGGCGCCTGACCTTGACCCGGTCCCGTCCGTCCGCATTGCGCCGCGTCCTGGCGCCGTCCGTCATGGCCGGCCTGCTTGCGGCGCTTGCCGCCGGCTGCTCCGGTCCCGAGGTCATCCTTCCTGGCCCGCGCTATGACGTTCGCCAGACCGACGAGGCAGCCGCCGATTACGCGCGCGAGGTCCAGGCGGGGACGCTGCCCCAGACGGCGACGCGCCCGCCCACGAGCACGCCGCCGGTTCCCTATCAGGTGTCCGGCACACCCAAGCCGGTCTCGCTGCCGGCGCCTGTGGCAAACGCCGAGTGGACGCATGTGAATGGCAGCCCCAGCCATTCTATCCGGCCTCCCGCCTTCGGCTCCGGGATGACCCAGATTTGGGCGGTGGATGCGGGCCGCGCGGGCACCCGGCGGCTGCGCCTGACCGCCGATCCGGTGGTCGGCGGAGGCCGCGTCTTCACCATGAGCGCCTATTCCGAAGTTCAGGCCACGTCGCCCGGCGGCGCCGTCCTGTGGCGGCGCAGCCTGACGCCCGCCACCGAACGCCCCGGCGAGGCCTCGGGCGGCGGTCTGGCATATGCGGATGGCCGTCTCTACGTCACCACCGGATATGGTGAGTTGCGCGTTCTGGACGCCACCAGCGGCGCCGATATCTGGGTGCAGCGGCTGGCCGCCGTGCCGAACTCCGCGCCGACGGTTTCGGGCGGATTCATCTATCTCACCACCCGCGACAACCAGGCCTGGGCCATCGACCGGTCGAACGGCCGCATCCTGTGGCAGATCGAAGGCGGCGAAACCGGTGCTGTGGTCATCGACGGCGCGGCGCCTGCGGTCTCTGCGCGCGCAGTCATGTTCCCGTTCGGATCGGGGGACGTCATCGCGGCCTTGCGCGAAAGCGGCGTGCGGCTCTGGTCCACCATCGTTACGGGCCAGCGTCTGGGGCGCGCCTATGCCGAGGTCAGCGACATCACCGCCGATCCCGTCGTAGTGGGCGATACCGTCTATGTGGGCACGCCGACCGGGCGTCTTGCCGCGCTCGACGTCAACACGGGCGAGCGCAAATGGACGGCCAAGGAGGGCTCCAACAGTGCGGTCTGGCCGGCCGGAAATGCGATTTACCTCGTCTCCGACGCGGCCGAGATCGTGCGGCTCGACGCCGCCACCGGAGAGACCGTCTGGTCCGCGACGCTGCCCTATTACACCACACAGCGGGTCAGGAGCCGCCGCGGCGTCTTCGCCCATTTCGGTCCCGTTCTGGCCGGCGGGCGGCTGATCGTCGCCTCGACCGACGGATATGTTCGCGAGATCGACCCGGCATCCGGAAAGCTGCTGCGCGCCACGCCGCTTGGCTCTCCGGCTGCGGCCAATCCGGTCGTGGCCGGCCAGACGCTTTACGTCCTCACCGAAGACGGCCGTCTGCACGCTTTCAGATAGCACCGCGATGCGGTAAGGAGCCGGCTCCGTTGCCCCCGACCCGGAGGAAGGGATGTTCACGCTTGCCATCGTCGGCCGCCCCAATGTGGGGAAGTCCACGCTGTTCAACCGCCTCGTGGGGCGGAAGCTGGCGCTGGTCGATGACCAGCCAGGCGTGACCCGCGACCTGCGCGAGGGCGAGGCCCGGCTGGCGGACCTGCGCTTTCGAGTGATCGACACGGCGGGACTGGAAGACGTCACCGATGACAGCCTTCAGGGGCGAATGCGGCGGCTCACAGAGCGCGCGGTGGATATGGCCGATATCTGCCTGTTCGTGATCGATTCTCGCGCCGGCGTCACCCCGACCGACCAGATCTTCGCCGGCATTCTCCGGCGCCGCGCCGCGCATGTGATCGTCGCCGCGAACAAGGCCGAGGGGTCGGCCGGTGATTCCGGGGCGCTCGATGCCTATTCCCTGGGGCTGGGCGAGCCGCTGCGGATATCGGCGGAGCATGGCGAGGGGATGGCCGATCTGCTGGAAGCCCTGCGTCCTCTGGCACAGGAGTTCGCGGCCCGCGCGACGCCGGACGCCGCCGAACTGCCCCGGACCGATGTGGCCGTGGACGAGGACGGCACGGCGCCGGACGGCCCGGAAAGGCCGCTCCAGATCGCCATCGTGGGCCGTCCGAATGCCGGAAAATCGACGCTCGTCAATCGCTTGCTGGGCGAAGATCGGCTCCTCACCGGTCCCGAAGCCGGAATCACCCGCGATGCCATCGCGGTCGAGATGGATTGGGGCGGCCGTCCGGTGCGGCTCTTTGATACCGCCGGCATGCGCAAGCGCGCCAAGGTGCAAGACAAGGTGGAAAAGCTTTCGGTCGCGGACGGCCTTCGGGCGGTGCGCTTCGCCGAGGTTGTGGTGGTCCTGCTGGACGCCGAAATTCCGTTCGAAACCCAAGACTTGCGTATCGCGGACCTGGCCGAGCGCGAGGGCCGCGCGGTGGTCGTGGCGGTCAACAAATGGGACCTGGAACAGGAACCGCAGGCCCGGCTGGCCGAGCTGCGCGAGACGTTCGACCGGCTGCTGCCGCAACTGTCCGGCGCGCCGCTGGTGACGCTGTCGGCAAAGACGGGACGGGGGCTCGACCGGTTGCGCACGGCTGTGCTCAAGGCGCACGAGGTCTGGAACCGGCGGGTGACGACGGCGCGGCTGAATCAGTGGCTGGCGGCGATGGTGGCGGCGCATCCGCCACCGGCACCGGGCGGGCGGCGGATCAAGATGCGCTATGCGACCCAGGCGAAGACGCGGCCGCCGGGATTCGTCGTCATGTGCTCGCATCCCGACAAGGTGCCGGAGAGCTACCGACGCTATCTTGTCAACGGGTTGCGGGCGGACTTTGACATGCCGGGCACGCCGATCCGGCTGACGCTGCGGTCGCAATCGGACAAGAATCCCTACAAGGACCGCCGCACCAAGCAGCCTTCGAAGCTGAAGAAGCATATCGGCCGGACGGGGCGCGGGTCGCGCGCCGTCTGAGCTTCAGGCGAGCGTGCCCTCGGCGGAAAGACGTGTCTTTCCATTGAGATAGGGGTGGAGTGCGGCGGGAAGATCGACGCTGCCGTCGGCCTGCTGGCCGGTCTCCAGCACCGCGATCAGTGTGCGGCCAACCGCCAGGCCGGACCCGTTCAGCGTATGAACGTAATCGGGTTTTCCGCCGCCTTCGGGGCGGTAGCGGGCGTTCATCCGGCGTGCCTGGAAGGCGCCGCAATTGGACACCGAACTGATCTCGCGATAGCGGTCCTGGCCGGGCAGCCAGACTTCGATATCATGCGTCTTCTGGGCGCCGAAGCCAGTGTCGCCCGAACAGAGGACGACGGTTCTGTAAGGCAATTCAAGGCGTTGCAGGATATCCTCGGCCAGCCCGGTCATCCGGTCATGCTCCGCCCAGCTGTCTTCGGGGCGGGTGATGGAGACCATCTCGACCTTTTCGAACTGGTGCTGGCGAAGCATGCCGCGGGTGTCCTTGCCGGCCGATCCAGCCTCGGAGCGGAAGCACTGGGTGTGGGCGACATAGCGGCTGGGCAGGGAATTATCGTCCACGATCAAGCCGTTGACGATGTTCGTCAAGGTCACTTCCGCGGTCGGGACGAGCCACCAGCCCTCGCGGGTCTGATAGCTGTCATCGCCGAACTTGGGCAGCTGGCCGGTGCCGTAGAGCATCTCCTCGAGCACCAGGACGGGTGTCCAGGTTTCGCGCAAGCCGTTGGTTTCGGTATGAATATCCAGCATGAACTGGGCCAGCGCGCGGTGAATGCGGGCGATCGCGCCGGACAGGACGACGAAGCGGGCGCCGGACAGCTTCGCCGCGGTCTCGAAATCCATTCCGGGCTCCACGCCCTTGATTTCGAAGTGTTCCTTGGGCTGGAAGTCGAAGGCGCGCGGGATGCCCCAGCGGCGGATCTCGACATTGGCGGATTCGTCGGGGCCGTCTGGAACCGCGTCGGCGAGGATATTCGGCAGCGTCATCAACAGGTTGGCGAGAGCTTCGTCGGCCTGCTTCGCCTCAGCCTCCAGGACGGCGATCTCGTCCTTCTTCTGCGCGACGAGATCGCGAAGCCGTTGAAATTCCGCGTCATTTCCGGCGGCCTTGGCGGCGCCGACGGCCTTGGAGGCCGCGTTGCGCTCGGACAGCGCAGACTCGGCCGCGGTGATCTTTTCGCGACGTGAGGAATCGAGCGCAAGAAGCTGATCCGTCACGCTTTCCATGCCCCGCCGCGCCATGGCGGCAGCAAAGGCGGCGGGGTTGTCGCGGATCGCGCGGATGTCGTGCATGTCAGGTCCGTTCCGGCCGTGTCTGTCCCGTGCGGAGGGGTAAGGGGATGGCGAGGATTTGGCAATCGCACAGATTGCACGGAGTCGTTCGCGGTTGGTTCTTGTGTGCTAGGTGCGCGGTCTCAGCGGAGGCGCGTGTAGCCGATGCGGCGTTGATGGGCGTGCCACGCAGCTTGAAATGAAGAACTCCCCGAAGTGAACCGTTCCGTCGACCAGTGTGCGAGGCGGCCCTCTCCGGCTGTCAGGCCGAAATTTGGCGGCAGGGTCACGGAAGCGTCGCCAAACGCTTCGGCGAGCCGGTCAGCGAAATATTCGGGAATCCGGTCCAGCGTACCGAAATCCACGGCCATGAGCGCGGCGCCGCGAAAGCTTGTTCGCGTAAGGTTGGTTGATCGCGACATGTGAACGCTACGGAAGTTGGCGCCGTGGAGGCGCGCTCCTGTGAGGTCCGCCCCTTCCAGATCGGCGTCGCCGAAGTCAACTCCTTCAAGCGACGCATTGTTCAGGTTCGCGTGTTGCAATTGGGCGCGATACAGGGATGCTCGTCGCAAACTGGCTTGGCTAAGGTTTGCCCCCTCGAGCCCGGCATTGCCAAGGTACGAACAGTCGAGGTGGGCATCCGAGAAGTCCGCGGTCTGCAATTGCCCCTCGAAAAGCTCGACATCGTTCAAGATTGCCTCGGCAAGGGCGGCACCTTCCAGCCCTACTTGCGTCAGATCGGCTAGCTGAAGTCGTGCCCCTCGAAGGTTGGCAGCGCAAAGCCGCGCTGAGTGAAGGTCGGCTTCGTCCAGGACGGTCCTTTCTAGGATAGCTCCGTCCAGCCTTGAGCCGGCAAGCATGGAGCGGGCGAAGTCGAGATCGGTAAGATCGACTGCCTGCAAGTTGGTGCCACGGAGATCAAGGCGGTAGCCGATCTGACTGCCGCGTGTTTTGGTTGCCTTTTCGATTTCGATCTGGCGTGGGATGCGACGACCGATGACATCAAGTGCGGCCTGAATGTCCGTTCGGGGATTGGCGGCGTAGCGGAGGTCAGAGACCCACGCATTCAGATCGGCTCTGCGCTTGTCCAATTCCTCTGCCCGCCGCTGCAGCGTGCCATCGTCGGCATTCTCCGGCCAGTCCGGCCAATCGCCGAGGCTGTGGTCCCTGGCGCCGCTGGCAGGAGCGTTCTCGCGGATATAGGCGCAGAGGATTTCCATGATCCGGACATGATCGCGGTCGCTGTCCTGGGCGATGCGTTCGAGGGCGTAGATGGCCCCGAGGCGGACTTCCAGATTGGGAACGGTCAGGGCAACGGGTGTCCACGGATCGTTCGTGAGCGGGACCTTGCCGTCGCTTCCTGGCGCATCGTGTTCGGGCGGCGCCAGAGGTTCGTCCATCCATTCGAAGCGGGCTTGGTTCGCGCCATCCATGCGCCAGCGGACATTGCGGCCGAGTCGGTTCACCTCCTTCTCGGCGCCCAGCCCCTCGACGGCCTTGTTGATGCGATCGGTGATCAGACCCTGTTCGCCGGTGTCGGCCTGCTGCTGGGCGACGAAGGAGCGCCAGACCACGAAGGGGGCGCCGAGCAGTGCGGCGAGGAGGAAGCCGAGATTGCGGATGGCCTCGTGATCATCGAGTGCGATGGCCTGCACCAGGCGGACGAGCGTGCCGAGCAGGATGTAGAGAACGATGAAGAACAGCGCCGCGCCGACGACCCTTCCCATTCGCGGCGCGCGTTCTGGCGTGAACTGGCACTCGTAGCCGAGCCAGCGGAGCAGTCGGGCGGTCTGGTCCTTCATCGACGGCTCCAGCAGGCGGACGAGCGACAGGGCGCTTGAGGCACTGGGCTCTCCGGGGCGTCAGCCCCGGATCGCGCCCGACCCGCCCCCCAGGGCGGGCGCGAGCGCCCACCCTCGGGCCGGGCGCGATCCTTGCCGCTTCGAGGGCGCGGGGAGCGTCGGGCAGGGAATTCCGGCGGCGCGGCCGGATCGTGAAGGATGAGAATCTGCTTCACGCCCATGCCCCGCGAACGTGCTTCAACCTGCGGCAGGCTAGCCGCGACGCCCGGCCGCCCGCAACCGTCGCCGCCCCGCCTTGCCTTCCCCGGCGCGCGGAAATAGGTTGCGCGCCAATCCGAGGGGGGGCGGCTGACGCCTCGCGACAAGAGGACGAGCCATGCCTGCCAAGATTACCATCGCCGCCGCGCTTGCGGCGCTGTTCGCCCATCCCGCGCTCGCGCAGTCGGCCGGGGCCGGACCGATGGGGGCGATCGGGTCGTTCCTGCCGCTGATCCTGATCTTCGCGATCATGTACTTCCTGCTGATCCGGCCGCAGCAGAAGAAGGTGAAGGATCACCAGAAGATGGTGGAGGCGCTGCGCCGGGGTGACCAGGTGGTGACCCAGGGCGGCATCATCGGCAAGGTGACCAAGGTCAAGGAGGGCGGCGAGCTCGAGCTGGAGATCGCCGAGAACGTCAAGGTGCGGGTGGTGCAGTCGACCGTCGCCCAGGTGCTGTCGAAGACCGAGCCCGCCAACAGCAACTGACGCCCGGCTGCGCCGCGGGTCCGATTCGGGACGCACAAGACATGCAGATCGACCTCTGGAAGCGGATCGTGATCTGGGGGCTGGTGGCCCTCGGGCTGCTGGCCGCGATGCCGAACCTGTTCTATTCCCGCGTGGAGCGGCACAACGACGCGGTCGCCGCGATCGAGCGCCAGGGCGGCACGGCGACGCCCGAGCAGGCGGCAGTGGCGGCGGAATGGCCGTCGTGGCTGCCGTCGGGGATCGTCAATCTGGGGCTCGACCTGCGCGGCGGCGCGCATCTTCTGGCCGAGGTCAAGCTGGACGGCGTCTATGCCGACCGGATGAACGGGTTCTGGCCCGAGGTGCGCGACGCGCTGAGGGCGGAGCGGGCGACGGTCGGGCCGGTGCAGCGGCTCGATGCGCCGCCGGGGCAGCTGAAGGTGCGGATCGGCAATCCCGAGGGCGCGCCGAGGGCGGTCGCGGTGGTGCGCGACCTGGCCAGCCCGATCGTGTCGCTGACCGGGGTCGGGTCGTCGGATATCGAGGTCTCGGCCCAGGGCGACGTGATCACGGTGCAGCTGTCGGAGGCCGAGAAGCAGGCCACCGACGACCGGGCGATCCGCCAGAGCCTGGAGATCGTGCGGCGCCGGGTCGACGAGGTCGGCACGCGCGAGCCGACGATCCAGCGCCAGGGGTCGGACCGGATCCTGATCGAGGTGCCGGGGATCGGCTCGGCGGCGGAGCTGAAGGCGCTGATCGGCAAGACCGCGCGGCTGACCTTCCAGCCGGTGGTCGGGCGCACCGGCGACGCCAAGGCCGACGTGCCGTCCGGCGACAGGCTGCTGCCGGCGCTGAACGAGAAGGACGTCTATTACATCGTCGAGGACCGCGCGGTCGTGTCGGGCGAGGAGCTGACCGACGCCCAGCCCGCCTATGACCAGAACGGCCGGCCGGCGGTCAATTTCCGCTTCAACCCGTCCGGGGCGCGGAAGTTCGGCGACTATACGGCCGCCCATATCGGCGAGCCCTTCGCCATCGTGCTCGACGGCGAGGTGATTTCGGCCCCGGTGATCCAGTCGCATATCGCGGGCGGATCGGGGATCATCACCGGCAACTTCACCGTCGAGGAAAGCACCCAGCTGGCGGTGCTGCTCAGGGCGGGCGCGCTGCCGGCGGAGCTGACCTTCCTCGAGGAGCGCACGATCGGGCCGGAGCTGGGGCAGGATTCGATCGAGGCCGGCAAGATCGCCTCGCTGGTGGCGCTGGCGGCGCTGATCCTGTTCATGTGGCTGGTCTACGGGCTGTTCGGGATCTTCGCCAACATCGCGCTGACGATCAACCTGGTGCTGATCTTCGCGCTGCTCTCGACCATCGGCGCGACGCTGACGCTTCCGGGCATCGCGGGGATCGTGCTGACGATGGGGATGGCGGTCGATGCCAACGTGCTGGTCTTCGAGCGGATCCGCGAGGAGCTGCGCGCGGGCCGCGGCCCGGCGCGGGCGATCGAGCTGGGCTATGAGCGGGCGCTGTCGGCGATCATCGACGCCAACGTGACCTCGTTCCTGGTCGCGGCGGTGCTCTACGTGATGGGGGCGGGGCCGGTCCGGGGCTTCGCGGTGACCCTGGGGATCGGCATCCTGACCTCGGTCTTCTCGGCCTATTACGTCACGCGGTCGATGATGGTGGCCTGGTTCGACCGCCGCCGTCCCAAGACTCTGGAGATCTGAGCGATGCCGCATATCCGGCTGGTTCCCGACGACACCAAGATCGACTTCTTCCGCTGGCGCAAGTTCACCGGCTGGGGGTCGATCATCGTGTCGATCCTGTCGGTGGTCGCGTGGATCGTGCTGGGGCTGAATTTCGGCATCGACTTCCGCGGCGGCACGACGATCCGCACCGAGGCCACGGCGCCGGTCGACGTCGGCGCCTACCGGGCGGCGATCACGCCGCTGGGGCTGGGCGACGTGGCGATCAGCCAGGTGTTCGACCCGTCCTTCGGCGCCACCCAGAACGTCGCCACGATCCGCATCCAGGCCCAGGACCAGGCCGAGGCGGTTCCGCCCGACACCATCGATGCGGTCGAGACGGCGCTGAAATCGGTCGATCCGACGATCCGGTTCACCTCGGTCGAGTCGATCGGCCCGAAAGTGTCGGGCGAGCTGATCCAGACCGCCTTCATCGCGGTCGGGCTGTCGCTGCTGCTGATCTGCGTCTACATCTGGCTCAGGTTCGAATGGCAGTTCGCGGTCGGCGCGCTGGTGTCGCTGTTCCACGACGTGATCGTGACCATCGGCGTCTTCGCGGTGCTGCAGATCCGCTTCGACCTGACGACCATCGCGGCGCTGCTGACGATCATCGGCTATTCGATCAACGACACGGTGGTGATCTTCGACCGGCTGCGCGAGAACCTGCGCCGCTACAAGACGACGCCGCTGATCGACCTGATGAACCTGAGCGTGAACGAGACGCTGGGCCGCACGGTGATGACCAGCGGCACCACGCTTCTGGCGCTGATCGCGCTTCTGGTGCTGGGCGGCGACGTGATCCGGGGCTTCGTCTTCGCGATCACCTTCGGCATCGTGATCGGCACCTATTCCTCGCTCTACGTGGCGAAGAACATCGTGCTCTGGCTTGGCGTGAAGCGGGACTGGTCGAAACCCGACGCCCAGGCGGGCACGCAGTTCGCCGACGCGGAGAACTGAGCGCCCGGGTCCGGCACAGGGCCGCGGCGGTCAGGCGGCCCCCGCACAGGGGGCAGCGGTCAGGCGCCCGCCATGCCGGGGCGGTAAAGCCACCAGAACGCCACCGCGGCGCCGAGCGCCAGCAGCCAAAAGAGGAAGGTGGTCGCCTCGATCAGCCGCACGCGCGAGTGCGCCGTGCCGTGGAATTCGCGCTGGAAGCCGAGGCCGCCGGGGGCCAGCTGCGCCTCGATCCGGCGCAGATAGGCGCTGACCTTGACCATCACCAGATAGATCGACAGGCATCTGAGCCCGCCGAGCGCGATGATCGCGGCGGGCAGCGCGGCCAGGATGCGCGCCTGTCCTGCGGCGAAGCTGGGCAGGTCGGTATAGAGGAAGGCGACGATCGCCGCCGCGCCGACGAGGGCGAGCTTCTCGGTCGCGGTGATGCTCTCGTAATACTTCATCAGGTCGCCGACGAGGCGGTCGTATTCGTGCAGAAGGAAGGTGCGCTGGTCGTCGGTCATCGTCGCCGGGGTCCGGGGCCGTTTCGCCGGAGCATAGCACCGATTCGGTGCTCGGGCTGCGTCTTGCCGGAAGGTGCCGGTTGCCGGACTCGGGGATCGGCGCTAGTCCGGGGCGATGCGGACGGGCGGCGGAACGGAACCTGACGGCGGACGGACCTGGAGCGGCGGCGATGGATGACGTGCTGGCGCCGCTGGTCGCCGTGACCTTCCTGAGCGGCCTGAGCTACGGCTTTGCCGGTCTCGGCTCGATGGTCTTCGTGCCGCTGGCGGCGATCCTGCTGCCGCCGCAGCAGGCGGCGGCGCAGATGGCGCTGTTCGGGCTCGGCTCGGCGGTGACGCTGCTGCCGCGGGCCTGGGGCGCGGCGGACCGGCCGCGGGTCCTGACCATGCTGGCCCCGGCGGCCCTGGGCCTGGCGGCCGGCGCGGCGGTGCTGAAGCGCGCCGATGCGGAAGCGCTGCGCTGGGTGGTGGCGGGCCTCGTCGCCGCGACGCTGGCGGCGCTGATGGCAGGCTGGCGGATGCGGCTGGCGCCGGGGCGCGGGATGCTGGCGGCGGTCGGCGGCGGCTCCGGCCTGATCGGCGGCGCCACCGGGCTGCTCGGGCCGGTGATCCTGCTTTTCAATCTCGCCGGAACCGACCGGGCCGGGCGGGTACGCGCGAACACGGTCAGTTTCCTGACGCTCCTGACGGTGCTCTATGTGCCGGTGCTGGCGCTGCAGGGGCTGATCGGCCCCGAAGTGCTGTGGCGGGGGCTCATCCTGGTGCCGGTCTACATGCTGGCCACCCGGCTCGGCCAGGCGGTGTTCGACCCGGAGCGCGAGCGGCTCTACCGCCATGCCGGCTATGCCGCGGTTGGGCTGGCCGTGCTTGCCGGCCTGCCGCTTTGGCGTTAGGTCCACCCCATGCGGCTGAGCGAAGTGACATATCCCGAAGGTCATCCGGTCGAAGGCTACGGCCCTGGCTTCTTCCGCGTCGGCGGCGCGGTGATCCGGGGCGGGCTGCTGATCCTGCCCGCCGGGCCGCGCGTCTGGGCCGGCTATGACGAGGTGGCGCCAATCCTCGATGCGGCGGGCGCGGTCGACGTGCTGCTGGTCGGCACCGGGAGCGAGATCGCCTATCTGCCCGACGGCTGGCGGGCGCGGCTGGAAACGGCCGGGATCGGCGTCGAGATGATGGCGAGCCCCGCCGCCTGCCGCAGCTACAACGTGCTTCTGGGCGAGGGGCGCCGGGTGGCACTTGCCGCGCTGGCGGTGGCGTGACAGGCGCGATGGCGGACGCCGCGTCGCATCTGGAGGTTGCCGATCTGGCGGTGGCGCGGGGCGGCGTTCCGGTGCTCGAAGGCGTGAGCTTCGCGCTCGCGCCGGGGTCGGTGCTGGTCCTGAAGGGGCCGAACGGGGTCGGCAAGACGACACTGCTGCGCACCATCGCCGGGTTGCAGCCGCCGCTCGCGGGGCGGATCGCGGCGGCCGAGGGCGCCATCGCCTATGCCGGCCATGCCGACGGGGTGAAAGCGACGATGAGCGTGACCGAGAACCTGGTCTTCTGGGCCGAGATCTTCGGCACCGGGCGCGATCGCGTCGCCGAGGCGCTGGACGGGTTCGACCTGACGCTGTTGGCGGCGCGCCCGGCGCAGATGCTGTCGGCCGGGCAGCGGCGGCGGCTGGGGCTGGCGCGGCTGCTGGTCACCGGGCGGCCGGTCTGGGTGCTGGACGAGCCGACCGTGTCGCTCGACGTCGCCAGCGTGGCGATGTTCGCCGCCGCGATCCGGCGCCATGCCGCGGCCGGGGGCGCGGCGCTTCTGGCCACGCATGTCGATGCGGGGCTGGGCACGGCGGCGGAACTGGACCTTTCGGCCTTCCGCGCGGCACCGCGGGCGCGCATTGCCGGCGGCTTCGACGAGGCCTTCGCGTGATCGCGCTGATCCGGCGGGATCTGGCGCTTGCGGTCCGCGCCGGCGGCGGCTTCGGTCTGGGGCTCGCCTTCGCGCTGATCGTGGTGGTGCTGGTGCCCTTCGGCGTCGGACCCGAGACCGGGGTGCTGGCACGGATCGCGCCGGGGATCCTGTGGGTCGCGGCGCTGCTGGCCTGCCTGCTGACGCTTGACCGGATGTTCGCGCTCGACCGCGAGGATGGCTCGCTCGACCTTCTCGCCACCGCGCCGGTGCCGCTGGAGGGTGTCGCCGCGGCGAAGGCGCTGGCGCACTGGCTGACCACCGGGCTGCCGCTGACGCTGATCTCGCCGGTCCTCGGGATCCTGCTGAGCCTGCCGCCGGCCGGGCAGCCCTGGCTGGTCGTGTCGCTGGCGGTGGGCACGCCCGCGCTGAGCGCCATCGGCGCCTTCGGAGCGGCGCTGACGGTGGGGATGAAGCGCGGCGGGCTGCTGCTGTCGCTGCTGGTGCTGCCGTTCTACGTGCCGACGCTGATCTTCGGGGCCGAGGTGGCCGGCCGCGGCGCCGCCGGATTGACGCTGGCGACGCCGCTGGCGCTTGGCGGCGGCATCACGCTGGCCTGCCTGGGGTTGATGCCGTTTGCCGCCGCGGCCGCGCTCCGCGTCAATTTGCGCTAACGATGGCCGGGTATTCGCTGATGCAAGCGCGGGGCACGGGTCCTATTTTCGGCGCCATGTCGATCTGGGAATACGCCAATCCGCGGCGCTTCATGCAATTCTCGGGCGCGTTGCTGCCCTGGGTCTCGGGACTGGCCGTGATCTGCCTCTGCACCGGGCTGATCTGGGGGTTCTTCTTCACTCCCGACGACTACCGGCAGGGCGCCACGGTGAAGATCCTCTACCTGCACGTTCCGGCTGCGTTGATGGCGATCAATTCCTGGATGATGATGCTGGTCGCCTCGCTGATCTGGCTGATCCGGCGCCACCATGTCAGCGCGCTGGCGGCGCGGGCGGCGGCGCCCATCGGGCTGACCTTCACCTTGATCGCGCTCTTTACCGGGGCGGTCTGGGGCCAGCCGATGTGGGGCAC
>JAGQRV010000034.1:42451-47369 GCA_020425125.1 Paracoccaceae bacterium
CGCGGCTGACCTCGTTCCTGATCCTGTGCCTGTTCTATTTCGGCTATATCGCGCTCTGGGAGGCGGTCGAGGACGGCGACAGCGCCGCGGACCTGACCTCGATGCTCTGCCTCGTCGGCTCGGTCTTCGCGATCCTGTCGCGCTATGCGGTCTATTTCTGGAACCAGGGCCTGCATCAGGGCGCGTCGCTGTCGATGGACAAGGCCGAGCATGTCGCGGACGTGTTCTATCGCCCGCTTCTGGTGTCGATCGGGGGCTTCGTGCTGCTGTTCCTGTCGCTGGTGCTTTTGAGGACCCGGACCGAGGTGCGCCGGCGCCGGCTGCAGGCGCTGATCAATCGCGAGCGGATGGGATGATTCCCGATCTCGGCAAGTATGCGTCTCAGGTGCTGGCGGCCTATGGGGTGAGCGTCGCGCTGATCGTGGGGCTGGTGGTCCTGAGCCTGAGGCAGTCCGCGCGTGTGCGCCGGACCCTGCGCGAGGTCGAGGAAAGGAACGCGAAGCGCGATGGCTAGGATCTCGCCGCTGATGGTGCTGCCGCCGCTGGTCTTCGCGGCGCTGGCGGGGCTTTTCTATGTGGGGATGCAGCGCGAGGATCCCGATGCGCTGCCCTCGGCGGCGGTCGGGGCGCCGGCGCCCGCGGTGGCGGTGGAGCCCTTGGGCAGCAAGCCGGTCTTCGATGCCGCGGCGCTGACGGCACCGGGGGTGAAGCTGGTGAATTTCTGGGCGAGCTGGTGCGCGCCCTGCCGGGCCGAGCATCCGAACCTCGAAAAGCTCGCCGCCGAGGGTGTGACGATCTACGGCGTGAACTACAAGGACAAGCCCGCCAACGCTCTGGGGTTCCTGGGCGAACTGGGCGATCCGTTCGCCGCCATCGGTGCCGATGCGTCGGGGCGGATGGGGATCGACTGGGGGCTTTACGGCGTGCCCGAGACCTTCGTCATCGACGGCAGCGGCACGGTGGTGGCGCGCTTCGCGGGGCCGATCACCGAACGCTCGCTCACCGACACGATCCGCCCGGCGATGGCCGCGGCCGCGGGCAAGTAGGCACGGGGGCTCCGGGTCAGTCGGGAGACGCCTCTGTGGCGGCGGCCTGGAGGGTGCGGGTTTCCAGCGGCTCCTTGAAGGTCAGGGTCCGGTAGGGGAACGGGATCTCGATGCCGTTGTCGTCGAGCGCGCGCTTGATCGCCGCCACAACCTGATCGCGCGAGGCGCGGATGTCGACCGGGCGCGACCCGGTCCACCAGGTGACCTCGAAATCGATCGAGCTGTCGCCGAAGGCCTGGGCGAAGACCTGCACGTCGCGGACGTCGTCGCGCACGCTGTCGACGCGTTGCACGGCGTCCGAGATGATCGCGCGGGCGGCGTCCACATCCTCGCCATAGGCGATGCCGACGATGACCGTCGCGCGGCGCAGCGAGGCGTGGGTGAGCACCGTGACCGGGTTCTGGAACAGCATCGCGTTCGGCATCACCACAAGCTGTCCGTTGGTCTGGCGGATCCGGGTGTCGCGGATGGTGATCTCGTCGACCTGGCCCTCGATGTCTTCGCATTCGATGAAATCGCCGAGCGAGAACGGCTCCCGCAGGAGGATCAGGATCCCGGCGAGGAAGTTCTCGAACACGTCCTTGAAGGCGAAGCCGATGGCGACGGAGCCGAGGCCCAGCGTGGTCAGCGCGCGGGCCGGGGTGATCGACGGAAAGACCACGGTCAGCGCGACGATCAGGCCGAGGAACCAGAGCGCGATCGCGCTGAGCATCTGCAGCACTTCGAGCAGGTTGGTCCGCAGCCGCATCCGCCGGCCGATCCGGCGCAGCACCGCCGAGACGATGGCGACGGCCAGCCAGGTGACGAGGATGATGGCGAGCGCCAGCACCAGCCGCGGCGCCGCGGCGGCCAGGCCGGTCAGGTAGTCCGAGATCTGCGCCCGCAGGGTGGGGAGCAGCTCGGCATTCGCGAGGATCGCCTCCATGACACCCCAACCCGCCGAGGCGGTTCCGGTTCCCCGGCGGCGGCGCGGGCCGCCTTGGAGACCTCAAGCAAGAATATGTCGTGACAAGCGGGCGGTGCTGCGGATGATGGGACGTAACGGGTCTTCGGGGGAGGTGGGCCGGTGGCGTGGATCTTGCGGGTCGTCGCGTTCCTGGTCGCGGCCGTTCCTGCGCTCGCATCGGGCGATTGCGCGCTGCCGGAGATGCGCACCGACATCCGGCCCGGCACGGGAGCCGGCCCGACCGAAGTCACCGCGCATGTGGTGGTGCTGGACGTCCTGGGGATCGACGACGCGAACCAGCAGGTCACGCTCGACTTCGCGATCTTCCTGGACTGGACCGATCCCCGGCTCGCCGGTCCGGAGGGCTGCCGGTTTCCGGTCACCGCCGTGTGGTTCCCCGAACTCTACCTGCTGAATTCGTCCAACCTCCGCCAGTTGCGCACCCAGGCCCGCGACCAGGTCTCGGTCGGCCCGGAGGGCCGCGTGAGCCATGTGCAGCGCTTCACCGGCGACGTCTCCAGCTACCATTCCCTGCGCGACTTTCCCTTCGACAGCCACAACCTCGAGATCGCGATGATGCCGGTGCGGGATCAGCGCAGCGACCTGGTGCTCGTCGCCGACGACGCGCGTTCCGGCCTGGGGCGGCGGCTGAACATCGAGGGCTGGGACATTTCGGGCGTCAGGCTGACCGAACAGCCGTTCAGCCCGCTGGTGCAGGAGGGCGAGTACAGCCTTCTCTTGCTGACCATCGCGGCGGCGCGGGAGAGCAGCTATTATGTCTATCGGCTGATCCTGCCGCTGACGCTGGTGGTCGCGATGTCCTGGGCGATCTTCTGGGTGCCGCGCGACCGCTACGAGTTCCGGATCGGGCTGGGCGCGACCTCGATGCTCACCGCGATCGCCTTCGCCCTGTCGATGGCCGGCAGATTGCCCACGCTGGGATACCTGACGGTGTTGGACCGGATGCTGATCTGGGCGATCGCGCTGATCTTCCTGACCATCGTCGAGGCGGTTGTGGTCGGACGCCTGCTCCATGCCAACCGCGAGAACCGGGCGCGGAGCCTTGACCGGGCCTGCCGCGTGGCCTTTCCCTGCCTGCTGGTCGGCGGCTGGGCCGTCACGCTCCTCTGATCGGGTTGGCGACGGCGGGTCGGGTGCGCCGACCTGTCAGGGCCATCGGGATGGTCCTGGCCGCGCGTGATATGGCCGGGCGGAGGCCGCCTCCACCGCCATGAATGAGAAGGCCGATGCATGCCTTTGACAGCCCTGGCATGGCCTCGATCCTGCGAGGCGACATGCAAGTGGGATGGCTTTCGCGGCTACGGGGCAACGTCGGCAGTGCGGACGGAGTTGCCGTTCGTCGTGCCCGAGGCAATGACGGCTGTGGTGCGCCCGTCTGTCCGGCGGGGACCAGGTGCCGCGTATGACTGACCGGGTGGACAAGTGTCAGCGGTCGCGATCGGTTGAAACGCCTTCTTGGCTCTTGAAGATAGCACGATAGTTATATAACATATTAGTTATGAAAAGTCTGGATGCTCAGTTCGCAGCGCTTGCCGACCCGCACCGCCGCGCGATCCTCGCTCAACTCGCTCTGGGCGAAGCAACTGTTTCCGAACTGCAAAGGCCGTTGGGCATCAGCCAACCTGCGGTCTCGCGCCACCTGAAGGTGCTTGAGGAGGCGGGCCTGATCGGACAGTCGCGCGCCGCTCAGGCGCGGCCGCGGCGGCTGAAGCCGGAGGGGCTTCAGGCAGCACGCGATTGGATCGAGGAATTGCGTGACCTTTGGAACGACAGCTTCGACCGCCTCGAAGCATTTCTCGCAGACCCGACAACGGAGAGATCAGATGACTGACGCGCCTCTCTTCTCGATCACCCGCATCTTCAACGCGCCACGCTCCCGGGTATGGAACGCTTGGACGACGCCCGAGGCCCTTGCGCAGTGGTTCGGGCCAAAGGGATCATCGGGAACGATCCTTGAATTCGACCTGCGCCCAGGAGGAGAGTGGCGTGGCCGAATGGACGCGCCTGACGGCAGCGCGATGTATAGCAAGTTCGTCTTCCGCGAGGTTGAGCCAATGTCGCGCCTCGTATGGGTGCATGGTTTCGCGGATGCCGCCGGAAACCGTATCCGCGCGCCGTTCGCCCAGCAATTTCCTCTCGAAATGCTGGCGACGGTGCTGTTCGCCGACCTGGGCGACCGGACCAGGATCGATCTCAGTTGGGCGCCACTTGATGCAACTCCCGAAGAGGAAGCGTTCTTCGCCGGCATGATGACGTCAATGACCGGCGGCTGGTCAGGGAGCTTCGAGCAATTGGACGAGTACCTTGCTGCCGACCGGGCGGCATAGGACGGTCTGCGTCGGACAGCGGGATGTTGCTCTCCACACCATCGGGAGATTTCGCCGATCACTGCCGGCACCATCCAGGCCTCAGGTCGACTTTTCGTTCATTCCTCTCTCCCGTTCCGCGAGCGGCGGATCTTAGCGTCGCCGGTCAATGAGTTGAATGTCGGCTTTTGCGCGCAAAGGTGCGGTGCGGATACGACGCAGTATCCGTCTCTTTGCGCCCACAGCTGCCATTGGCAGGTGGATCAGGGTCCCGCAGCATCGACGGTCCGGCTTGACACTCCTCCGCACGAGAGAGGCCCGCGCCGGTGCGCGGGCCTCCGATCCGTCAGCGGAGCTGGACGCTCAGCTCGCCTTGGCGAGATTGCGCAGCACGTAGTGCAGGACGCCGCCGTTCTCGATGTATTCGATCTCGATGGCGGTATCGATCCGGCACTTGATCTGGATCTCCTTGGTCGAGCCGTCGGCGTAGGTGATCGTGCAGGGCACCAGGCTGAGCGGCTTCAGGTCGCCTTCGAGGCCGGTGATCGCAACCGTCTCGTCGCCCTTCAGCCCGAGCGTCTTGCGGGTGTCGCCGCCGG
>JAGQRV010000034.1:47393-47613 GCA_020425125.1 Paracoccaceae bacterium
ACGAGGTTGGAGCGGTGGATGCGTTCGAAGCTTTCGGCGATCACCGCCTTGACGCCCAGGAGCGCGGTGCCCTTCGCCGCCCAGTCGCGGCTTGACCCGGCGCCGTACTGTTCGCCGCCGAAGATCACCAGCGGGGTGCCGTCCTTCTTGTAGGCCATGGCGGCGTCGAAGATCGAGGTCTGTTCGCCGTCCGGTCCCTTGGTGTAGCCGCCTTCGACCC
>JAGQRV010000034.1:47662-48881 GCA_020425125.1 Paracoccaceae bacterium
TCGTGGTTGCCGCGGCGCGAGCCGTACGAGTTGAAGTCGCGCGGTGCCACCTGGCGTTCGACCAGATACTTGCCGGCGGGCGTGGTGTCCTTGAACGAGCCCGCAGGCGAGATGTGGTCGGTGGTGATCATGTCGCCGAGGATGGCGAGGATCTTGGCGCCCTTCAGATCCTCGATCGGCTTTGTGTCCATGGTGATGCCCTGGAAATAGGGCGGGTTCTGGATGTAGGTCGAGGAGGGCGGCCAGTCATAGGTCTGGTCATCGGTGGTCTCGACCGCCTGCCATTTCTCGTCGCCCTTGAACACGTCCGCGTACTTGGCCTGGAACGCCTCGCGCGTGACGACCTTCTCGACCAGTTCGGCGATCTCCTGGTTGGTCGGCCAGATGTCCTTGAGATAGACCGGCTTGCCGTCCTTCGAGGTGCCGAGCGGTTCGGAGGTGAGGTCGATGTTCATGTCGCCCGCCAGTGCATAGGCGACCACCAGCGGCGGCGAGGCGAGGTAGTTGGCGCGCACGTCCGGGCTGATCCGGCCTTCGAAGTTGCGGTTGCCGGACAGCACCGAGACCGCGATCAGGTCGTTCTCGTTCACCGCCTTCGAGATCTCGGGCTGCAGCGGGCCCGAGTTGCCGATGCAGGTGGTGCAGCCGTAGCCGACGAGGTTGAAGCCGATCGCGTCGAGATCCTCCTGCAGGCCGGCGGCCTCCAGGTACTGGGTGACCACCTGGCTGCCGGGTGCGAGCGAGGTCTTGACCCAGGGCTTGCGGTTCAGGCCCAGTTCGCGCGCCTTGCGCGCCACCAGCCCGGCGCCGATCAGCACGTAGGGGTTCGAGGTGTTGGTGCAGGAGGTGATCGAGGCGATCACCACCGATCCGTCCTTGATCTTGTAATCCTCGCCGGCGACGCTGGCGGTCTTGGCGATGTCGATCGGCTTGGTGGCGATCGGGCCTTCATCGGCCATGTTGCGGGCGCCGTTCGAGATGTCGAGGCCGCGGTAATCCGCCACCACCTTCTCGAAGGCGTCGGCGGCGCCGGTCAGCGCGAGGTAGTCCTGCGGGCGCTTCGGGCCGGAGATCGCCGGGACGATGGTGCCCATGTCGAGCTCCAGCGTGTCGGTGTAGACCGGCGCGTAGTCCGGGGTGCGCCACATGCCGTTTTCCTTGGCATAGGCCTCGACCAGCGCGATGCGCTCTTCCTCGCGGCCGGTCTGGCGCAGGTAGC
>JAGQRV010000034.1:48928-49069 GCA_020425125.1 Paracoccaceae bacterium
TGTTGGCGATGGTGGCGCGCTGCGCAAGCGGCAGGTT
Source organism: Paracoccaceae bacterium (assembly GCA_020425125.1). Taxonomy (GTDB): domain Bacteria; phylum Pseudomonadota; class Alphaproteobacteria; order Rhodobacterales; family Rhodobacteraceae; genus Meridianimarinicoccus. The sequence goes on from JAGQRV010000034.1 coordinate 48,966, forward strand.
GTCGAGGCCGGCGCCGTAGAATTCGACGAACTTGTTCACCACGCCCTTCTTGCGCAGCATCTCGACGACCTTGAGCACGAGGTCGGTGCCGGTGGTGCCTTCGA
>JAGQRV010000034.1:49154-49590 GCA_020425125.1 Paracoccaceae bacterium
CGCCGACGCCCCAGCCCAGCACCGCGGCGCCGTTGACCATGGTGGTGTGGCTGTCGGTGCCGACGAGCGTGTCGGGATAGGCGACTTCCTCACCGGCCTGGTCGGTGTCGGTCCAGACCGTCTGGGCGAGGTATTCGAGGTTGACCTGGTGGCAGATGCCGGTGCCCGGCGGCACCACGCGGAAATTGTTGAACGCCTTCTGGCCCCATTTCAGGAACACGTAGCGCTCCATGTTGCGCTCGTATTCGCGGTCCACGTTCATCTGGAAGGCGCGGGGGTTGCCGAATTCGTCGATCATCACCGAGTGGTCGATGACCAGATCGACCGGGTTCAGCGGATTGATCTTCTCGGCGTCGCCGCCAAGCGCCACGATGCCGTCGCGCATCGCCGCAAGGTCGACCACCGCCGGGACCCCGGTGAAGTCCTGCATCAGCAC
>JAGQRV010000035.1:0-34564 GCA_020425125.1 Paracoccaceae bacterium
AGCGGCTTCGGGCGCGAGGGCGGGCGCGAGGGGATGCGCGCCTATCTGGCCGCGCCCCGCGCGCGGACGCGTCGGCCCGAACCGCCGCTGGCGGCGCCCGAAGCCGCGCCTGGGCCAGGCGCCGGGGGTGAAGGGATCGACCGCACCGCGAAGCTTTTCATCGGCGGCAGGCAGGTTCGGCCCGATGGCGGCTATGTCTATGGCGTGGCCGGGCCGAAAGGGCCGGTGGGGCTGGCCGGGCTGGGCAATCGCAAGGACATCCGCAATGCCGTCGAAGCCGCGGCGAAGGCGGCGTCTGGCGGTTGGGGCCGCGCGACGGGGCATAACCGGGCGCAGGTGCTTTATTATCTGGGCGAGAACCTGTCGGCGCGGGCCGAGGAGTTTTCCGACCGTCTGGCGAGCTTCGGGGCGAAGCCCGGCGCCGCCCGGGCGGAGGTCGAGACCGCGATCCGCCGCTGCTTCTGGTATGCCGCGCAGGCCGACAAGTTCGACGGTGCGGTGCACCAGACCAAGTCCGCCCATGTCACGCTGGCCATGCCGGAGGCGCTTGGGGTGATCGGTATCGCCTGTCCGGCGGCGCTGCCGCTGCTCGGCTTCGTCTCGACGGTGCTGCCGGCGATCGCGATGGGCAATGCGGTGGTCGCGATCCCGTCGCAGCCGCATCCGCTGGCCGCGACGGACCTCTATCAGGTGATCGAGACCTCGGACGTGCCGGCGGGCGTGGTCAACATCGTGACGGGCGCGCGGGACGAACTGGCCCGGACCCTCGCCCAGCACGACGAGGCGGCGGGCATGTGGTATTTCGGCTCGGCCGAGGGTGCGGCCATGGTCGAGGCCGAAAGCGCGGGCAACCTCAAGCAGACCTGGGTCGAGGACGGCGCCGCCCGCGACTGGGCCGGCGCCGCCGGACAGGGCCGGACATTCCTGGACCGGGCCACCCAGATCAAGAACATCTGGGTGCCCTACGGCGAATAGCGGCGCTCAGCTCGACGCCGCCAGCAGCCGGGCATTGCCGCCCGCGGCGGTGGTGTCGATGCAGAGATGGCGTTCCGCCACGTAGCGTTCGGGCAGCACGACCTGCGTCTCGAGCGGCACGATCGGCCCCTTGCGGTCGGCAAGCGCGATGCGCAGCGCCCGCGTCCAGTCCGACGCCCCCGCGGCGGCAACCGCCACTATGCCCTTGAGCGCCGTCAGCGTCTCGGGCGCGACCACGCCGTCCAGCGCTGCCGCCGGTGCTCCGGCCTCGATCAGGGCATGCGCCGCCTTGGCCGCACCCGGTGCCGCAATCAGTACCGGGCAGCCGGCGCCGAGCGCCTGCACCGCCTGGGCGATCGCGATCTCGGCGGTGGGGCCGAGGCAGAGCACAGGGCCCTTGGCGTGGAACGAGAGCCGGTTGCTTTCGCCGGTGGGGCCGGGGAGCGTCTGAGGCGTCATGTCGAAGGCGGCGGTTTCGCTCAGCGCCTTGCGGATCGGCCCGCCCCGGCCCGAAAGCGCGCTGCGCAGCACCGAGACCCGGTCGGGCCGGGCCGCCCAGTTCCGCGCATCGAGCCCGTCCAGCGCCTTCTGCAGCGCGCCGGCATCCAGCGTCTGCCCCTCGGGCGCGTCGTGGCTTTCGGCCGCCTCGGTGCGGCGGAAGCGGTTGACGTAGAGCGGCCCGCCCGCCTTTGGCCCGGTGCCCGACAGGCCTTCGCCGCCGAACGGTTGGCTGCCGACGATGGCACCGATCTGGTTGCGGTTGACGTAGACGTTGCCGACATGGATGCGGTCGACGATCTGCTGCACCCGGTCGTCGATCCGGGTATGGAGCCCGAAGGTCAGCCCGTAGCCGGTCGCGTTGATCGCGTCGACCACCCGGTCGATGTCGCGGGCCTTGAAGCTGGCGACATGCAGGACCGGGCCGAACACCTCGCGTTCGAGCGAACCGATGCCGTCGACCGAGACCACCGCGGGAGCGAGGAAGGTGCCGTCATTCGGCGCGGTGAGCGCCTTGACCAGCCGGCCGGAGCCTTTCGCGGCTTCGACATAGGCCGAGATGTCGCCCTGCGCTTCGGCGTCGATCAGTGGCCCGACATCGGTGTCGTTCTGCCAGGGATCGCCGAGGTTGAGCGAATCGAGCGCCTCGCACAGCATCTTCAGGATACGGTCGCGGCCCTCTTCCTGCAGGTAGAGCATCCGCAGGGCCGAGCAGCGCTGACCGGCAGACTGGAACGCCGAGGCGAGGATGTCGCGCACCGCCTGTTCCGGCAGCGCCGTCGAGTCGACGATCATCGCATTGAGTCCGCCGGTTTCGGCGATCAGCACCGCATCGGGTGCAGCGTTCCGGGCGAGACTGCGGTGGATGATCTGCGCCACCTGGGTCGAACCGGTGAAGCAGACACCGGCGATCCGGGGATCGGCGGTCAGCGGCCCGCCGACCGACGGGCCGTCGCCGGGCAGAAGCTGCAGCGCCGCCTCGGGCAGGCCGGCCTCGCGCATCAGGGCGACGGCGCGGGCGGCGATCAGCGGGGTCTGTTCGGCCGGCTTGGCGAGGACCGCGTTGCCCGCTGCCAGAGCCGCGGCGACCTGACCGGTGAAGATCGCAAGAGGGAAGTTCCAGGGGCTGATGCAGACGAAGACGCCGCGCGCCGATCCCGGATCCTCGTCTTCGAGCCGCTCCGCCTCGGTGGCGTAGAAGCGCAGGAAATCGACCGCCTCGCGGACCTCGGCGATGGCGTCGGGCAGGGTCTTTCCGGCCTCGCGGGTCGCGATCGCCGACAGTTCGGCGATGTTCGCCTCGTAGAGATCGGCGGTGCGGCGCAGCACATCGGCCCGTTCGCCCACTGGCCGGGCCGACCAGTCGGCGAACCCGGCTTCGGCCGCGTCGAGCGCGGCGGCGACTTCGTCCGCGGTCGCCTCGTAGACCTGGCCGACCACGCGCGCGGATTCGGACGGGGAGACCACCGGACGGGCGCTGCCCTTCGGGGCGGGGTCGCCGGCGAGAAGCGGACGGGCCTCCCAGGTGGTGTCCGTGAAGGCGCCGCGGGCGGCCAGAAGTGGGCTGACCGAGGCCGGTTCGTTGATCCTGTAGCCCTTGGAGTTCGGCCGCAGCGGTGCGAAAAGGTCGCCGGGACGGGTGATCGCCGGGTTCGCAACCGCGTCGCCGAGCGCCTCCATCGCCGCCACCGGGTCGCGGCAGATTTCGGTCGCGGGAATTGCGGAATCGACGATCTGGTTGACGAAGGAGGAGTTGGCGCCGTTTTCCAGAAGCCGGCGGACCAGATAGGCCAGAAGGTCGCGGTGAGCCCCGACCGGGGCATAGATGCGGCAGCGCGACTTGTGGCTCTGGCGCACGATTTCGTGGAGCGATTCTCCCATGCCGTGCAGCCGCTGGAATTCGAAGCTGTCCCGGTCCTCGCCGGCGAGTGCGAGGATTGCGGCGCAGGTATGGGCGTTGTGAGTAGCGAATTGCGGGTAGATGCGGTCGCGGCGGTCCAGCAGCAGCCGCGCGCAGGCCATGTAGCTCACATCCGTGTTGAGCTTGCGGGTGAAGACCGGGAAGTCGTTCACGCCAAGCTCCTGCGCCAGCTTGACCTCGGTGTCCCAGTAGGCGCCCTTGACCAGCCGGACCATGATCTTGCGGTCGTGGCGCGCCGCAAGATCATAGAGCCATTCGATCACCGGCGCGGCGCGGCGCCCGTAAGCCTGGACCACGACTCCGAAGCCGTCCCAGCCGGCCAGCGACGGATCGGCCAGCAGCGCCTCGATGATGTCGAGGGAAAGGTCGAGCCTGTCCTGCTCCTCGGCGTCGATGTTGAAGCCGATCTTCGCCTTGGCCGCCTGCCGGGCCAGCCCGAGGGCGCGGGGCACCAGTTCCTCCATCACCGCGTCGCGGTGGGTGTATTCGTACCGCGGATGCAATGCCGACAGCTTGACCGAGATGCCCGGGCTGGTGCGCACGTCGCCGCGCGCCTTTCGGGCGATCGCGTCGATGGCCGCGGAATAGGCGGCGGTGTACCGGAGCGCGTCGGCTTCGGTGCGGGCCGCTTCGCCCAGCATATCGTAGGAATAGGTGTAGCCTTGCGCCTCGCGCTCGCGCGCGGTCTTCATCGCCTCGTCGATGGTTTCTCCCAGCACGAACTGGCGCCCCAGAAGCTTCATCGCCTGGCCGACCGCGGTGCGCACCACGGGCTCGCCCATCCGGCGGATCAGGCCGCGGACTGCCCAGGCCGGCCGCTTGGGATCGTCGTCCAGCACCTTGCCGGTCAGCATCAGCGCCCAGGTCGAGGCATTGACCAGCGGCGAGGCAGAACGGCCCAGATGCGCGCCCCAGTTCGACGCCTCGATCTTGTCGTGGATCAGCTCGTCGATGGTTTCGGCATCGGGGACCCGCAGGAGCGCCTCGGCAAGGCACATCAGCCCGACGCCTTCGGCGGTGGACAGCCCGTATTCGGCCAGGAATGACTCCATCATCGAAGGCGAGGTCTCGCGCCGCACCCGTTCCACGAAATCGGCGCCGGTCGCGGTGATCTTCGCGCGGGCCTCGGGGGACAGGCCGATCCGTCCGGCGAGGTCGTGCAGAACCGTGGCCTCGTCCGCGCCGTATCGGGCGCGGATCGCGGTACGCATCGGTTCGGTTCCGGAAGGTTCGATCGTCTTCGGCGCGTTCATCGCGGTTCCCCCTCTGCTGCCGGATTCGCGGCGGCGAATGCCGGGTCTCTATCTCTAGGCTTAGTCGCCGAACACGGATGGCGCAAATGGCGATGGCCGCGCGCGACGTTCGGGCGGGCCGCGCGAACTGCCGGATCAGGGCAGGATCTGCAGCCAGGCCCAGGCGGTGATCACGGTCGCCGCCGTCGCGAACAGGACCGAGGAGGCGGCGACCCGCCGCGCGCGCCCGTACATGTCGGCGAAGACATAGGCGTTGACGCCGGGCGGCATCGACGCGGTCAGCACCGCGGCGCGCAGGCCCTGCTGCGGCAGGTCGAACCAGGCGGCCAGCGCATAGGTGATGCTGGGATGCACGATCAGCGCCACCACGGTGACGAAGGCGATGGCGCGCATGTCGCCTTCGGGACGGTAGCGGACGAGCACGCCGCCAAGCCCGAAAAGCGCGGCGGGCAGCGCGGACCGCGCGATCAGCTCGACCGCGGCCGTAACCGCCGCGGGGACCGGCAGCCCGGTCAGGTTGACGATGGCGCCGAGCGCGATGCCGATCACCAGCGCGTTCGAGAACATCGCCCGCAGGACCGAGCGCGACGTGGCGATCACGCCCGCACCGCCTCCGCGAGCGATCTCCATCGCGGTGATGCCGATCAGGTAGCAGAACGGCGCGTGGATCGAGATGATGGCAAAGTTCGACGACAGCGATGCGGCGCCGTAGGCGCGCTCCGAGATCGGCACGCCGAGGAGCAGCGAGTTGGAGAACAGGCAGCAGAAGCCGATCGCAGCGCAATCCTCCCACGGGCGGCCGAAGAGATAGCGGGCGCCGAACAGCCCCAGCGCGAAGCCCGAGACCGCGCCGACGTAGAAGCTGGTCAGCAGCCTGAGGTCGAAGCTTGCCGAGAGGTCGAGCTTGGCGATGGCGCTGAACAGCAGGCAAGGGATGGCGAACTTCTGGGTGTAGCGCATCAGCCCGTCGACCCCGGACTCGCTGAAAAGCCCGCGCACCACCGCGACATAGCCGAACGCAATGACCAGGAAGACCGGAAGGACGACCTGGATCAGCGCGCCCATCGGGTCAGACCGGGGCGGTCAGGGTCAGCCCGTCATAAGCCGGGATGACATGGTCCGGGGTCTCTGCCGCGACGGTGTCGTAGTCGAGATCGAGATGCATGTTGGTCAGGACGGCGCGGCGCGGCGCGGCGCGTTCGATCCAGGCCAGAGACTGCGCCAGGTGTGTGTGGGTCGGGTGCGGCGTGCGGCGCAGCGCATCGAGGATCCAGACGTCGAGCCCGGCGAGCATTTCCCAGGCTTCCTCGTAGATCGCCGAGACGTCCGGCAGATAGGCGATGTCGCCGATACGGAAGCCGAGCGAGTCCATGTTGCGGCCATGGGCGACTCGGAACGGGCGCAGGGTGACCGGGCCGCCGGGGCCCACGATGGTAACCGGACCGTCGATCAGGTGCAGGTTCAGGATCGGCGGGTATTCCGATCCGTCCGGCGTTTCGAAGGCATAGCCGAACCGTTCGCGCAGGCTGGTCGCGGTCACGTCGTCGGCCCAGACGTCGAGCCGGCTGCGGGTGTTGAAGACGATCATCCGCAGATCGTCGATGCCGTGCACATGGTCCGCGTGGGCGTGGGTGTAGACCACCCCGTCGAGCACGCCGATGCCCGCGTCGAGGAGTTGCACGCGCAGGTCGGGGGATGTGTCGATCAGCACGCGGGTCGTGCCCTCAGCCCCGTCGCGTTCGACGAGCAGGGAGCAGCGCCGGCGGGTATTGCGCGGATTGGATGGATCGCAGTCGCCCCAATGCCCGCCAAGGCGCGGCACGCCCCCGGACGATCCGCAGCCGAGAATGGTGAACCGCATTTCTCCCATCAGGCGGCGTGCCGTGCCGTCCAGCGGGCGGCCTTCGCGAACAGGCGGTCGAAATTCGCGCTGGTGCGGCGGGCGAAGCCCTCCTCCGTCAGGCCGAAGACTTCGGCGCCGACTCGGGCGGTCAGTGCCACGAAGGCCGGCTCGTTGCGCTTGCCGCGATGGGGCGGGGGCGCGAGATAGGGGGCATCGGTTTCGACGAGAATGCGCTCCAGCGGGGCTGCGGCGAAGATCGCGCGCAGATCCGCGCTTTTCGGGAAGGCGGCGATTCCCGACATCGAAAGGTAGAAGCCCAGCGACAGCGCCGTTTCCGCCAAAGCGGCAGAACTGGAGAAACAGTGCATCACGCAGTCGTAGGCTCCGGCAGCGTGTTCCTCGGACAGGATCCGCGCCATGTCGGCATCGGCGTCGCGGGCATGGATGATGAGGGGCAGCCCGGTCTGGCGCGCCGCCTCGATATGGATCCGCAGGCTCTCCTGCTGGGCGGCGGCGCTGTCGGCGGTGTAATGGTAGTCGAGCCCGGTCTCGCCGATGCCGACGAATTTCGGATGCGCGGCCAGCGCGACCAGATCGTCGACTGTCGCCATGGGCTCGTCGGCGACGCTCATCGGATGGGTTCCGGCGGCGTAGAAGACCGGGCCATGGGCATCGGCCAGGGCGCGGACCGCGGGTTCGTTGTGCAGCCGGGTGCAGATCGTCACCATCCGGGTCACCCCGGCGGCGCGGGCGCGGGCGACGAGTTGCGAATGCTCTCCGTCGAATTCCGGGAAATCCAGGTGACAGTGGCTGTCGACCAGTTCGGGCAAGGGGGTGTCACGCATGAAACTACCTGTCGGCGGCACAGAGGGCGGCCAGCCTGTCGATCCTCAGGACCATATCGAGGATGAGCGCCTGAGCGTCAAGGTTGACCGCCAATCCGCGACGCACGCGCTGGGTCTCGGTCTGCTGTGCCTCCGCCCAGCGGCGGGCCGCCGACGGGGAGGGGGCGAGCGCGGATTGCGGCGAACCGGTGGAAGCGCGCGCGCCCTGACGAGCGAGACCGGCCAGAGTGTCGTCGACGAAATGCAGGAAGAGTGTGCGGCGCTCCTCGGATCCGGGCTGCGCCAGCGAAGCCGATAGCGCCAGGGCCTGCATCCGGTCGACGCCGGGCATGGTGGCGACGAGCCTGCCGACCGCACGGCCAAGGTCGATCCCGTCCAGCGCGTGGATTCGCAACGCGGCGCCGATGCTTCCGCCGGCGCTGGTCGCAAGGGCCTCGCGATCCGACGTTTCCAGGTCGGGCAGAAGCGCGGAGAGTGCCTGCTGCATCACGTCCGCAGCGAGCGGTGCGCAGGCCAGCCGGCGGCAGCGCGAGCGGATCGTCGGCAGCAGGCGGGACGGCTGATGGCTGACCAGCAGGAAGCAGGCATTGGCGGGCGGCTCTTCCAGCAGTTTCAAAAGCGCGTTTGCGGCGCTGGGGTTGAGGTCGTCGGCACTGTCGACGATTACCACCCGCCGCCCGCCATCGGGAAGCGACAGGGAAAAGAAGCCCTTCAGTGCGCGCACCTCATCGACGGTAATGACGGCGTGGTGGCGGCGTGTCTTGTCGTCCCAGCCGCGGCGGAGCAGGAAGAGCCCCGGTTCGGACAGGGCGGTGATCCGCCGGCCGCGCGGGCTGTCGTGATCGCTGTCGAGCGTCGCGGGCGGGGTGGGGTCCGCGCCGAACAATCCCGCCTCGACGGCGACCGGCCGGTCCAGCAGGAAGCGCGCGGTCCGCCAGGCAAGCGTCGCCTTGCCGATGCCGGGCGGCCCGGTGATCAGCCAGGCGTGGTGCAGCCGACCCGCGGCAACGGCGGCGAGGAGTTCCGCCTCGGCCGGGGCATGGCCGAACAGGCGCTGCGCCGCGCGCGGGTGCGGTGCGTCCGGGGCGCGGTCCGATTCCGGGGCGGTCTCGTCGCTCATCGGTCGGCCTGGATGACGGCGGCGTGGACGCGTCCGGCGACCTCGGCCTCGCTGCCGCTGCCGTCGATGATGCGGACGCGCGCCGGGGCCGTGTCGGCGAGCGCGAGAAAACCCGCCCTCAGCCGGGCCTGGAAATCGGCGCCGAACCCCTCGAACCGCAATTCCGACCCCGACCGAGCCCGGGCACGGATCAGCGCGGCGGCGGGATCGGCGTCGATGACCAGCGTCAGGTCCGGCTGGCGGGGGATCATCAACGCGTGCAGGCGGTCCACCACGGCCACCAGATCGCCTCGCGTCGTGCCCTGGTAGACACGGGTCGAGTCCGCGAAGCGGTCGGTGATCACGATGGCGCCGCGGCCGAGCGCCGGGGCGATGGTCCGCTCCCAATGGTCGCGCCGCGCTGCGGTGAAGAGCAGGATCTCGGTCTCGGCGGACCAGCGCTCCGGATCGCCCTCGACCAGCAGGCGGCGGATCTCTTCGGCGCCTGGGGAGCCGCCCGGTTCCCGCGTCAGCACGACATCGGCACCGTCCGTGCGCAGCGTCTCGGCCAGGCGCCGGGCCTGGGTCGACTTGCCGGATCCGTCGATCCCCTCGAAGCTGATGAACCGGCCGCCGGCCGGATGGCGCGTCAAAACAGCTTTTCCGCTTCGCCGATCACGCGGTCCACAAGGGTAAGCGCGGCACTGCGGACCCGCGGCACGAACCCGCCATAGGCCACGTCGCGATCCGACACGAGCGGGATGCGCGCCTCGGGCAGCCCCTCGCGCGTCACCACCAGCTCGGCCACCGCGTCGCCCGCGGCGATCGGCGCCTGCAGCGGGGTCTGGTAGGTGACCACGGCCGAAACCTGCTGTGCGCCGGCCTCGGTCAGCACGTTGAGGTCGTGCGGCGCGACCAGACCGATGCTTTGCGCGTCGCCCATCCAGACCGGCGCGTCGGCGATCTTCTGGCCCTGCGTCGCGAGCCGGGTCTGGACGAATTGCCGGAAGGCCCAGGACGCGATCTGCTCGGCTTCGGTGGCGCGGGCCTCGACCGAGGGCAGGCCGGTGATCACGAACACGATGCGCCGGTCACCCTGCTTGGCCGATCCGACGAGCCCGTATCCGGCCTCGGAGGTGTGGCCTGTCTTCAGGCCATCGGCGCCGATGTCGAGCTTGAGGAGCGGGTTGCGGTTGGAGCTGTTCTTTGGCGCACGGCCGTCGAACTCGTACTCCTCCTGCCCGAAATAGTGATAATACTGCGGAAAGTCCTGGATCAGGTGCGTGGCGATGATGGCGAGGTCGCGCACGCTCATCACATGTCCCTCTGCCGGCCAGCCCGACGCGTTCACGAAGTGCGAGCTCTTCATGCCCAGCTCGTGGGCGCGTTCGGTCATCTCGCGGGCGAAGTTCTCCTCGGTGCCGGCGAGGCCCTCGGCGACAACCACTGTCGCGTCATTGCCAGACTGGACGATGATGCCCTGGATCAGCTCCTCGACCGTCGGGCGGTCCCGCTCGTTGAGGAACATCGTCGAGCCGCCCATCTCGCGGGCGCGGGTCGAGACGCCGAACCGCGTATCCATCGAAACGTTCGGGTTGTCCCGGAGCGCCTCGAACAGCATGAACACCGTCATCAGCTTCGACATTGAGGCCGGCGGCAATGGCTCGTCGGCGTTCTTCTCCAGAAGTACCGTGTTGGTGGAGAGGTCGACCACATAGGCCGCGCGGGCCGCGGTGTTGTAGACGGCCTGTGCCGCGGCGGGCAGCGCCGCGACGGCGAAGACGGCGAGGGTTGCGAAAATGCGCAGCATGATGGTCCCGATGAGATCTGCTCGCGCGGGAGCCTAGCACCGGGCCTGACGGCTTCCAACCCGCCATGGTGGGGGAAGCTCAGGCGCCGGCCTCGGCAAGGCAGCGCTCCACCAGCCCGCGATAGCCTTCGCCGAAGAGGCTCAGATGCACCAGCGCGGGCCAGATTTGATAGACGGCGCGGCGTTGCGGCCATCCGTCGGGCGGGCGGCCATAAGCGTCCCAGAAGTCGGCCGAAGGTTCCGCGAAGAGGCACAGCATGGCGAGGTCCACCTCGCCATGCCCCCAGTAGCAGGCCGGGTCGATCAGCCCGCTGACCCGGCTGCCGGCGCAAAGGACATTTCCGCTCCAGAGATCGCCATGGAGAAGGCTCGCCGGCGGCGTGGCCGGGAGAATGGCGGGCAGAAGCTGCGTCAGCCGGACGATTCGGGCGCGCAGGGTGTCCGGCAATGGCGCCGCGCCGGCGGACAGGCGGTTCTGGCTCCAGAACCGGGGCCAGTCCGCCGAAGCGGCATTGCGGATCGGCACGCCGCCGAAGGCGTAGTCGCAGGTCCAGCCGTAATGCGGTCCGGTCGAGGCATGCAGGCCGGCAAGCAGGCGTCCGAGGTCTGCCCAGGTCGTGCCGCCGAGACCGCCGCCGGCCGGAAGGCGCGCCATCACCAGAACCGTCTCGTCGGCGGCGAGAACTTCGGGCACGGGGGTCCCCGTCGCGGCGATTGCGCGGAGCATCGCGGCTTCGGTCATGGGGGCAGGGCCGGATTTTGCGATGACCTCGCGGCCGGAGGCGAGCGTGACAGCAACGACTTCGGCCAGGTCGCCGCCGTGCAGCCGGGTCGCATGCAGGACCCGGTCGCGCAAAAGGGCGGCAGCGTGGCGGGCGAGAGTCGGCATGGCGCGGATCCTGCGCCACGGGCGGCGCTTCGGCAATGCGGGCTCTTGTGTCCCTGCGGAGCCTTGCCCGGCAAACCGCGGCAGAGTCTGCGGGTTGCACGGGATTGCGCGGAACATTGGCGGTCGTGGTGTGGTGTCCGGTTGCATGTCGCGGTCCCGGTTGCGAAAGACGGTGCGGCGAGTCTCCGCGACAGAGAGACGGCGAGACCGGGGTGGTGACGTGAGCGAGATTGATTACGGCATCGATGCGTGGGGGCACGGGCTGGTCACGGTCCTGCCGAACGGCGACGTGGGACTTCTCGATCCGCTTGCGCCCGACGGGGCGGCGGTCGCGCTGCCGATGATCGTGCGCGACCTGCGCGACCGCGGCATCCGCACGCCGATCCAGCTCAGGGTGCAGTCCTTCCTGGATTTCGGCCTGCGTCGGCTCTGCGAGGCCTTTGCCAGGACCATGGAGAGCTTGTCCTATCGGGGTCCCTATCGCGGCGTCTTCCCGATCAAGGTGAACCAGCAGTCCGAGGTCGTCGGGCGCATCGCCGAGGTGGGGCAGCAGTACAACTACGGACTCGAAGCCGGCAGCAAGCCCGAGCTGATCGTCGCGCTCGCCCAGCCGCTCGCCAGAGAGGCGCTGGTGATCTGCAACGGGATCAAGGACGACGAGTTCATCCGTCTGGCGATCCTGAGCCGCAAGATCGGTTTCAACACGATCATCGTGCTGGAAAGCCTGAAGGAATTCGAGATTGTCCGGGCGGTGTCCGAGGAACTCGGGATCAAGCCGCTGCTCGGCGTCCGGGTCAAACTGACCCAGACCGTGACCGGCAAGTGGGAGGCTTCCTCCGGCGACCGGTCGACCTTCGGGCTGGGCACTTTCGAGGTGGTTCAGCTGATCGATCGGCTGACCGAGACCGGCTATCTCGACTGTCTCGTGCTGCAGCACAACCACCTCGGCAGCCAGGTGCCGAACGTCATCGATGTCCGTCGGACCGTCACCGAGGCCTGCCGGTTCTTCGTCGAGCTGTGCCGGATGGGCGTGCCGCTGAAATATCTCGACATGGGCGGCGGTCTTGGCATCGACTATACCGGCGAGAAACGGTCGACCGAAAATTCCGTGAACTACACCGTCGAGGAATACTGCTTCGCCATTCTCGAAACGGTGGCCTATGCGATGGACGAGGCGGGGCTGCCGCATCCCGCCATCGTCACCGAAAGCGGGCGCTTCGTCACCGCGCTGTCCTCGACGCTGATCTTCGACATCCTCGACGCCACATACTACGACGTGGTGGACAAGCCCGCCGCGGATCCGGGCGATCACCACTACCTCACCTATCTGCTTGCGGTGGAAAGCTATCTGGAGCCGAAGCGGCTGCAGGAATGCTACAACGACGCCGCCTATTACCGCGACGAGATGCGGGCACTGTTCCGGCGCGGGCAGCTGGACCTGAGGCAGATGGCGCGGGCGGAACGGGCGTTTCTCTATACCCTGTCGCGGATTGCCGCGATGGACCGCGAGCATGACGGACCGGGTGAGCTTCATGACAAGCTCGACCAGTATGTCGACCATTACCATGGCAATTTCTCGCTTTTCCAGTCGCTGCCGGACGTCTGGGCGATCGACCAGATCCACCCGATCGTGCCGCTGCAGCGGCTCAACGAGACGCCGAAGCGCCGCGCCGTTCTGAACGACATCACCTGCGACAGCGACGGCAAGATCGACCGCTTTGTGCTGGCCGACGGGCTCCACAATTCGCTCCCGGTCCATGATCTGAAGGACGACGAGGAGTACTACATCGGTGTGTTCTTCGTCGGGGCTTACCAGGAGACGCTGGGAGATCTGCACAACCTCTTCGGGGATGCCAACGTGGTGACCATCGTCCTCGACGGGCAGGGTGGCTTCCACGTCGAGCACGAGGTCGAGGGCGACCGGATCTCGGAGGTCCTGTCCTATGTCGAATACGACCCGCAGGACATGCTGGGTGCCTTCCGCAAGCGGGTCGACAAGGCGGTGGCCGTCGGCGATGTCAGCGCCGAGGAACGCCGGGTGCTGATCGGCGCCTACAAGGACAGCCTGGCGGGCTACACATACTTCGAGTGACGCCGGGTCGGCACCGTGCTGCCCGAGGTTAGCACATGCGGTGTGTGCGACGGTGCGAAATCCGGGGAGCCTGAAAAGGCCGCCTTCCAGAGTGTCGCAGAGTTTTCGCGATCCTGCGCCATGGTCATTGAAACTTGCCGGCATATCGGCGAGTCACGGCGCAGACGGGACAGGGAAGGACAGGGATCATGGGCAAGGTTCTGGTTGTGGGCGCCGGCGGGGTGGCCTCGGTCGCGGCGCACAAGATGGCGATGAATCCCGACATCTTCACCGAGATCACCCTGGCCAGCCGCACCAGGTCGAAATGCGATGCCATCGCCGGCAGCGTGAAGGCGCGAACCGGGGTCGAGATCCGCACGGCCGGGCTCGACGCGATGGATGTAGCCGCAACTGTGGCCCTGATCCGCGAGACGGGGGCCGAGCTTGTTGTCAACCTGGCGCTGCCCTACCAGGACCTCGCGCTGATGGATGCCTGTCTCGATGCCGGGGTCCATTACCTCGACACGGCGAACTACGAGCCGCCCGAAGAGGCGAAGTTCGAGTATTCGCATCAATGGGCTTACCAGGAGAAGTTCAGGCAGGCCGGGCTGACCGCCATTCTCGGCTCGGGCTTCGATCCGGGGGTGACATCGGTCTATGCGACCTGGCTGAAGAAGCACAGGCTTGAGGCAATACGGCAGCTCGACGTGCTCGACTGCAATGGCGGCGACAACGGCTTGCCATTCGCCACCAATTTCAATCCCGAGATCAACATCCGCGAGGTCACCGCGCCGGCCCGCCACTGGGAAGCGGGCGGCTGGGTGGAAAGCCCCGCGATGACCACGAAGGTCCGGTTCGACTTTCCCGGCGTGGGGGAAAAGAACATGTACCTGATGTACCACGAGGAACTGGAGAGCCTCAGCACCCATTTTCCCGAGATCGAGCGGGCACGGTTCTGGATGACCTTCGGCGATGCCTACATCAACCACGTCACGGTCCTGCAGAATGTCGGCATGACCGGCATCGAGCCGGTGATCTACGAGGGGCACGAGATCGTCCCCCTGCAATTCCTGAAGGCGGTTCTGCCGAACCCGAGCGATCTGGGTGCGCTGACGAAGGGAAAGACCTGTATCGGCGACATCGCGACAGGGCCGGCGAAGGACGGAGCGGGCGAGAAGACCTACTACATCTACAACATCTGCGACCACGAGGAATGCTACCGCGAGGTCGGCAGTCAGGCGGTGGCCTACACGACAGGCGTGCCGGCGATGATCGGCGCAGCGATGGTGGCGAAGGGGATCTGGCGCGAGCCCGGCGTCTGGAACATGGAGCAGCTCGATCCCGACGCCTTCATGGACATGCTGATGACCCAGGGCCTTCCCTGGGAGGTTCACGAGCTGTCCGGCCCGGTCAATTTCTGAAACCTCCAGCCGGGAGACGGCCGGCGCGGGCATCGAGCCCGCTTCGGCCGGTCGCGCCCCTGCGGGCGCTTCGGCGCGCGGGAAAGGACGGTTCATGACGGATGGGATCGACATTGCCGCCGACAGCGCGGCGCGCTTTGCGCGCTTCGACCTCTCGCGCGTGCCGTCACCCTGTTTCGTGGTCGACGCGGCGCAGGTGGAACGGAACTGCACGATCCTCGCTGATGTCGCGGCGCGGTCCGGCGCGCATGTGTTCCTCGCGCTCAAGGCCTTCGCCATGCCGGCGCTGGCGCCCGTGATCATGCGGCACCTCGCGGGCACGGCCGCATCGGGACTGCACGAGGCCCGGCTGGGGCGCGAGCGGTTCGCGGGCCATGTCGCGACATTCAATGCCGGGTTCAAGGCCGACGAGTTGCGCGAGGTTCTGAAGATCTCGGACCACGTCATCTTCAACTCGCCGGGGCAGCGCGCCCGGTTCGGTGGCATCGTCGACGAGGCGCGGGCTGCGGGGGGGCGGGCCGAGATCGGGCTCAGGATCAATCCCGAACATTCCGAAGGCTGGAACCCGAAATACGATCCGGCCGGCCCCTGTTCACGGCTGGGCACGCCGGTGTCGCAGATCCGTCCCGCGGATCTGGAGGGGCTCGACGGTCTGCACATGCATACCCTTTGCGAGCAGGGATTCGAGCCGCTGGCGCGGACCTGGGCTGCGGTGGAGCCCAAGATCGCCGGCTGGCTGGCGGGGATGCGCTGGCTGAACCTTGGCGGCGGGCATCACATCACGCGGCCGGATTACGATCGCGACGGGCTGGTCGCACTGGTCCGACGGATCCGCGACCGCCATGGCGTCGAGGTCTATCTGGAGCCGGGCGAGGCGGTGGTGCTGCAAAGCGCGATCCTGGTCGGCGAAGTGCTCGACCTGACCGAGAACGGGGTTCCGCTGGCGATCTCGGACATCTCGGCCACCTGCCACATGCCCGACGTGATCGAGGCGCCCTACCGCCCCGAACTGCTGGGGGAATTGCCCGAGGGCGAGGGGCGGGAGATTCGCGTCGGCGGGCCGTCCTGCCTGGCGGGCGACGTCATCGGCAGCTTCCGGCCCGCGGTGCCGTGGAAGGTCGGCGATCGTTTCGCCTTTCTCGACCAGGCGCATTATTCCATCGTCAAGACAAACACGTTCAACGGCGTGCCGCTGCCGGCGCTGGCGGTCTGGGATTCGCGGACCGACGATCTCAGCGTGGTGCGGCAATTCGGATACGACGATTTCGCGATGCGGCTGGGATGAGATGATTCCGGACTTTCTTGACAGCGAACTGAGCGCGGCCGAGCGGGACGCCGCCATCGCCCGCTTCCGGGTGATCCCGGTGCCTCTGGAGCGCACCGTGTCCTACGGCGCGGGCACGGCGGGCGGACCCAATGCGATTCTGGAAGCGAGTTCGCAGCTCGAACGTCTCTGGCGGGGCGGCGAACCCTGCAGCGCGGGCATCGCCACCGAACCGCCGATCGACTGCACCGGCACGTTGCCGGCAGTGATGGCGCGGATTGCGGCACGGACCGGAGCGGCGGCGGCCGAAGGGCGGATCCCGGTGGTTCTGGGCGGTGAGCATTCGTTGAGCTACGGCGCCGTGACCGGGCTCCGCGCGGGGCTCGGCGCCGCGGTCGGTATCGTTCAGATCGATGCCCATGCCGATCTGCGTGCGGCCTACCTGGGCGAGCGTCACTCCCACGCCTCGGTGATGCAGCTTCTGGCCGAGGAGGAGGGCGTCCCGATTGCGCAGTTCGGCGTGCGGGCGCTGTGCCGGGAGGAGGCCGAGCTTCGCGCGCGTCTCGGCATCTTCCACCGCGATGCGGAGGAGCTGGTCAGTTCCGGTCTCCATCGGGTGGATCTGCCGGAAGATTTCCCCGAGAATGTCTATGTGAGCTTCGATCTCGACGGACTCGACCCGTCGTTCCTGCCGGCGACCGGCACGCCGGTGCCGGGAGGGCTGGGCTTCTGGCAGGCGCTCCACCTCGTGGAGCATGCGCTCAAGGGGCGGCGGATGGCGGGCTGCGATGTGGTGGAGCTGGCGCCGCAGCCAGGCGGTACGGTGTCGGATTTCACCGCCGCACAGGTGACTTATGCGCTGATGGCGCTGGCCTGAATGACATTTCGGGCGGAAGCTGAAGGTGCGAAGACGGGACCCGCCGGCGCCGGGCCCGGAAGATTGACGGAGACCGGATGAGGTATACGAGACGGAACGTTCTCTTCGGCGCCGCCGCGCTGACGATCGCCGCCTGCGCAGGCGGGGGCGGCGGATCGCGCCGGGCCGACGTGGTGATGCAGGCCGTACCCAATCCCGGCTACGACGCCTGGGTTGCCGGGTTCCGGTCTCGCGCCTTGGCGCAGGGCGTGACTCCGGCGACCTTCGACCGGGCGTTTCGCAATGCCGGCTACCTGCCCGGCGTGATCGAGCGCGACCGAAACCAGACCGAATTCACGCGCTCGCTCGAGGATTATCTGGTAATCGCCGCGTCGGAGGAACGGGTGGGCGAAGGCCGCGCCAAGCTTCGCCAGCACGGTCCGCTCCTCGCCGAGATCGAGACTCGCTATGGGGTTGAGCCCGAGGTGGTGGTCGCGGTCTGGGGGATGGAGAGCTTCTATGGCGACCGGCGCGGCAATGTGCCGGTGGTCTCGGCGCTGTCGACGCTGGCCTATGAGGGACGGCGCGGGTCGTTCTTCGAGCAGCAGCTGGTTGCAGCTCTCCTGATCCTGCAGAACGGCGATGTCAGTCCCGAGGCGATGACCGGAAGCTGGGCCGGGGCGATGGGCCACACGCAGTTCATTCCGACCTCCTACCGCGCCTATGCGGTCGATTTCGGTGGCGACGGGCACCGCGACATTTGGTCGGACGATCCGACAGATGCGCTCGCCTCGACGGCCGCCTATCTGCGGCGCGCGGGATGGACACGTGGCCAGCCCTGGGGGGTGGAGGTCCGCCTGCCGCCGGGCTTCAACACGGCGCTGACGGGGCGGGGAACGACGCGGAGTCCCTCCGCCTGGGCGGCGGCCGGCGTGCGGGACATGTCCGGCCGTGTGGTGCCGGATTACGGACCGGCCTCGATTCTGATCCCGCAGGGCCTTCAGGGGCCTGCATTCATGGTCTTCCACAATTTCACCGTGATCTCGCGCTACAACAATGCCGAGAGCTACGTGATCGGAGTAGGGCATCTTTCCGACCGGCTGGCAGGCAAGCCGCCGATCCAGGCCAGCTTTCCGCCCGACCGCTACGGGATGTCCATCGAGGACCGGAAGGAATTGCAGCGCCGTCTGACGGCGGCGGGATACGACACGCAAGGGACCGACGGGGTGATCGGGCCGAACACCAACGCCGCCATTGCCGCCTATCAGCAGGCCCATGGCCTGACGGTGACAGGAGAGCCGTCGCTGGGTCTGCTGGAAGATCTGAGCTGAGCCGCCTTTGGCATTCTCGGACATGGGACGGACGACAGCGCGCTGACCCGGCGGCGGACTTGCCCGGACATGCGCCTCAGCAATAGCGCTCGGGACCGATCCATTGCTGCGGCGAATACCGGTCGCCATGTGCCCATCCGACCGGCAAGACGGCTTCGATCTCGGCAAGAAGGTCCGGGGCCAGAGGCGAAGCTGCGCCAAGGGCCAGGTCTTCGAGATGTGCGGTCGAACGTGTGCCGGGGATCGGCACGACCGCGTCAGACCGTGCCAGCAACCAGCCGATGGCGAGTGCTGCGGCCGGCATTCCGGCCTCGGCCGCGAGTTTGCGGAAGCCGTCGGTGGCCCGAATATTGGCGGCGAGGTTCTCGGGCAGAAAGCGCGGATTGCTTCGGAAGAACGAGACCGCGCCGGCCCGGTCCGCACTTGGCGGTGTGTCGGTCAGCAGGCCGCGGCCGACCGGAGCGAAGGCGACCAGGGCGGTGCCGAGCGCGTCGCATGCCTGTACGAGGCCCAGGTCCGGCCCGCGCGACGACAGCGAGTATTCCGACTGCACCGCGGCCACCGGATGCACCGCCGCGGCCCGACGAAGCGAACTGGGCGCGATCTCGGAGAAGCCGAAGGCTTTCGCCTTGCCGGCGGCGACCAGACTGGCGAGCGTTTCGGTCACCGCCTCGATCGGATGACGCGGGTCGCGGCGGTGGACGTAGAAGAGATCGACAGCCTCGACGCCGAGCCGTTCGAGGCTGGCATCAAGTTCGGAGTCCAGATGCGCCCGGCTGTTGTCGAAGCCGCGTTCGCCGGTCTCGGGGTCGTGGCGGATCCCCGCCTTCGTGGCGATCCGGAAGCGGTCGCGCATCTCGGGCCGGTGGGCGAAATAGCGGCCGATGATCTGCTCGGACCTGCCCATGCCGTAGATATTCGACGTGTCGATATGGTTGATGCCGAGTTCCGCGGCCCGGTCGAGCACGCCATGCGCCTCGGCCTCGGTACAGGGCCCGTAGAAATCCGAGAACGACATCGCGCCGATGCCGAGCGCCGAAACCTCGGGGCCGCCGCGGCCCAATTTCCGTGTCAGCATGGTCATTCCTTCGCCTTGTCTGCTGCCTGGTCGGCCGCGGAAGACACGCCGCGCCAGAGATCCCGTCTTTCACGCACGTTCGGATGCCGGCCCGATGGTGATCCCGGCCTTTTCGAGTCCGGATCGGATCGCGTGGGCCATGGCGACCGCTTCGGGCGTGTCGCCATGCAGGCAGATCGTGTCGATTCGCGCGGGAATTGTTCCGCCGCTGGCGGTCGAGATGGCACCGGCCTGGACCATCTCCACCATGCGGAGGGCTGCCGCCGTCGGGTCATGGAGCACAGCGCCCGGCTCGCGGCGGTCGACCAGCGTTGCATCGTCGTTGTAGGCGCGATCGGCGAAGACCTCTCCGGCCCAGCGGCAGCCGAGGCTGCGTGCGGCGGCCTCCATCGGTGTCGCGGAAAGGACGTAGACGACAAGGTCCGGGTCGATGTCGAGCGCGGCGGCGAAGAGAAGCCGTGCGAGCCCCTCGTCCTCGGCGGCCATGTTCGAGAGTGCGCCATGGAGCTTCACATGGGCGAGTTGCCCGCCCGCGGCTCGGGCCATTCCTTGGGCGGCTGCAACCTGATAGCGGACGAGATTCTTCAGGCTTTCGGGCGGCAGGGAAATTCGCCGGCGCCCAAATCCCTGAAGGTCGGCAAATCCGGGGTGGGCGCCGATGGCGACGCCGCGCTCGGCGGCGAGGCGCATGGTCCGCGCCATAACATCCGGATCCGAGGCGTGGAAGCCGCAGGCGATGTTGGCCGAGGAAACGATGTCGAGGAGATCGGCATCGGCGCCCATCGTCCAGGGTCCGAAACTTTCACCAAGGTCGGCGTTCAGATCAACATGGTGGCTCATCGTGACGTGTTGCCCCTGTCATTCCGGGGCGCGCCGATGGCATCGTGCAGGGCGTCTTCGCCGGTCGTCACGCCCCCGATGAGTTGCCGGGTGAGAAGATCGGGAATGTCGGCCGGGTCCCGGACCAGCGGGTACGTGTCGGCCGCAAGCCGCTCCTCGGCCCGGCGCCGTGCGATGAAATCCTGCAGGGCGGTCCGACGCTCCACGAACACGAAGCGGATCAGTGCGCCGGGCCGGGCCTGTAGTGCGCGCGGCAGATCGTCGGGAACGACAGTGCCGATCCGGGGATATCCGCCCGTGGTCTGGCAGTCGGGGCCGAGCACGAAGGGCGCGCCGTCGCCGGTCATCTGGATGTCGCCCGGAAGGATCGGCTCGGAAAGCAGGGCCAGTTGGCCGGCCGCGGCAAAGGGGAGCCCATCATGGCCAAGACGGGCGCCCTGCCGGTTCCCGCGGGGATCGCGGGTAAAGGTCGTCGCGGCGAAACGGTCAAGAGTCTCCTTGTCGAAGAGTGCGGTCTGCGGCCCTGCAACGACACGGATTGTTCCGCCGGAAAACCGGTCGTCCGCTGCGAGTCCGCGCCCGGTGGGTCCGCCCGTATCGGCTCCGCAAGGAAGCAGGTCGCCCGCCGCGATCAGCCGGCCGATCCCGGCCGCGGGATGGACCGAACGGCTCCCGAGATATGCGGCTGTCTCGAGGCCGCCGCCGACGCTCAGATAGCCGTAGATTCCGCTGGTCGCGGCGCCGAGATCGAGGATCTGGCCGCCGCGCAACGGATGGCTTGCGTTCCAGACCACCGGATTGCCGTCGATCGCCGCCCGCATCGGAGCGCCGGTCAGGGCGATCCGGAGGTCGCCGGTCGCCTCGAACCGGCCGCCCTGTGCCGCCATTTCGAGCGCCGCGGAGGAAAGGGCGTGGCCAAGCAGGACCGCAGCCTCGGTCAGCGCCAGCGGATCGGCCGCGCCTCCCGCTGCGAGGCCGAGGGCGAGGGTGCCGGCACGTCCTCGGTCCTGCACGGACATTGCCGGGCCGGCGCGCAACACGCGCAGTGCCGGGCCGCTCACGGCATGTCCTCAATGTGGGCTCCGCCGTCGCCGGAGCGGTCCGTCGCCGCGATCTCGGCCAGCTGGTCATGCGTGATCGCGGTGAAGCGGATTTCGTCGCCGGGGCGAAGAGGGACCGGTGTGGCGCTGTCGGGGCGGAAGGCGCGGAAGGCGGTGCGCCCGACCTGACGCCAGCCTGTCGGCATGGCGGCCGGGAACATCACGACCTGCCGGACGGCGACGGCCAGGGCGCCGGTGGGGACCCGGTCGGTCAGGCCGCTGCGCCGGGGAATGTCCCAGACGCCCGGCAGCATGCCGAGATAGGGCATGCCGGGCGCGAAGCCGAGGGTCAGGATTCGCAATGGTCTGGCCGTGAACGCGGCGATTGCCGCATCGTCTGATGACCTGGCCAGGTCTGCGGCCTCCGCCAGTTCCGGGCCGGCAGATCCGCCGAAGGCGGCCGGGATGGTCCAGAGCCGCCGCCCGGTGGGCAGGTCCGCCGCGAACCAGTCGCGCGACGCCACCAGGGCGGAAAGCCGGGCGTCGAGCGCGCCGGGGTCGCCATTGTGCGGGGCGCACGCGACATAGACCGATCCGAGCGCAAGCGAGGTTTCGACCACTTCCGGCCAGGCCTCGGCCTCGACCGCGGCACGAAAGGCGAGCGCGGCGCGATTCGCCCCATCGTCCAGCCTGTCGGCGAAGCGCACCAGCCAGCCCGAGAGGCCGAGCGGCAGGACGGAGGGAAGCGTCGTGGCGGATGCGGGGGTCATGGCACCAGGGCGGGAAGGTCCCGGTCAGCCAAGCAAAACCGCGGCTGGTGTGCAAGGCTGCGTCGGCCGGATGACGCTCGAATCTGCTCCTGACGTCCACGCATCTGGACGCGCCGATGCGGGTCGCGGCGGCGGGCACGTGCCCGTCCGGCGGTCGTCCGCGGGGCTCGACTGGCATGCGGCGGCGCCCTGAGGTTCGTGGTCCCCGCCCGGCTCGGAAGGACAATTTGGCAGGGCGCCGCGCGCATGTCTTTCCCGGCACGCGCAACGCCGTTTTCAGTATGGTTCTGCGCTTCGCCCACGATATTGTTGGGCGCAGAACTTGCCACGCAGCCCCAGCCGGGGCTTTTCAGGACCACCCGCGATGCTGACGAACTCCGACGTGCTCTCGCTCCTTCTGACCCGGACCCCGGGATTTTCGCTGCCGCAGCCATTCTACAACGACCCGGATCTGTACCAGGCCGACCTGACCCATATCTGGTATCGCGACTGGCTGATGGCCGGCGCCTCCGCGGAATATCCGAAGACCGGCAGCTTCACGACGATGCAGGTGGGCGCTGCGGCGATCATCATCGTGCGCGGTGCCGACGGCGTTCTGCGCGCCTTCCACAATTCCTGCCGCCACCGTGGCAGCCGGGTCTGCGCAGCCGAAAAGGGTAGCGTCCCTAAGCTCGTCTGCCCCTACCATCAGTGGACCTACGAGCTTGACGGCCGTCTGCTCTGGGCGCGTGAAATGGGCCCGGATTTCAATCCGAAAGAAAACGGCCTGCGCCCGGTCCATTGCCGCGAGGTGGCCGGTCTGGTCTTCGTGTGCGTCGCCGAGACCGCACCAGATTTCGAACCTGTGGCCAGGGAAGCGGCGCGCTATGTCGGCCCGCACGACCTGAAGAACACGAAAGTCGCCTTCCAGAGCTCCATCATCGAGAAGGGCAACTGGAAGCTGGTGATCGAGAACAACCGGGAATGCTATCACTGCGCGGGTTCGCATCCGTCGCTGTGCCGCACCTTCTCGGACGATCCCTACCTCGTCGGCAGCGACGACAGCATCGGGTCGCCGGTCGGCAAGGCGCATGTGGACCGGTGCGAGGCCGCGGGTCTGCCGTCGAAATTCGTCATCGCCCCGTCCGAACAGTGGCGGTTCGTGCGCATTCCCTTCATCGGGGATGCGGTCAGCTACACGATGGACGGAAAGGCGGCGGTGTCGAAGCGGCTCGGCAAAGTGCCGTTCGACAATGCGGGATCCTGCCTGTTCTTCCACTATCCGAACACCTGGAACCACTTCCTGTCCGATCAGGCGCTGGTCTTCCGCGTGCTGCCGATCTCGCCGACCGAGACCCAGGTGACCACGATCTGGCTCGTCGACAAGGATGCGCAGGAAGGGGTAGACTACGACCTGAACAGGCTGACCGAAGTCTGGCTTCACACCAACGACGAGGACCGCCAGATCGTCGAGGAGAACCAGATCGGAATCAACTCGCCGGGCTATGTGCCGGGGCCGTATTCGCCGGTGCATGAGAGCGGCGTGCTCCAGTTCGTCGACTGGTACGCCCGCACCCTGCAATCGCGCCTGACCGGGCGCGCCCTGATGGCTGCCGAGTAGAGTACGACGTCATGATCCCACTGCCGCGCGAGAACACGCCTGTCTGGGACGGGAAGGAGGTCTTGGAATGCGTCTCGGTCATCCCCGAGGCGCCCGACGTGAAGACCTACACTTTCCGTCCCCCTTCGGGGGCCACCTTCGTGTTCCGCGCGGGGCAATTCCTGACCTTCGAGTTGCCCGTCCCGGGCGGGCCGCTCTACCGGACCTATTCGATTTCGTCGAGCCCGACCTCGACCGCCTATGTGTCGATCACGGTCAAGGCATTGCCGGGAAGTGTCGGCACACGCTGGGTGCTGGACAACCTCGTCCCCGGCATGCGGCTGAAGGCGACCGGTCCGGCCGGCGTGTTCCATCTGCCGCGCCAGCCGGACGACAAGTATCTGTTTCTGGCCGCCGGGACGGGCGTGACTCCGCTGATGTCGATGCTCACCGTCATGTACGAACGCGGGGAGGAGCCCGACGTCAGTTTCGTGCTGGCGGCAAAGCGGCCCTCCCAGCTGACATTCCGGCGCCGGCTGGAATTCATGTCGACTCGTTGCCCGGGGATCAAGCTGCATTTCGTGGTCAGCGAGGATGATCCCTACGAGGTCTGGACCGGCTATCGGGGCCGCTTCAACCAGCTGATGCTGGGCCTGATGACCCCCGATTACCTCGATCGTCACATCTATTGCTGCGGTCCAGAGCCGTTCATGCAGACCGTGCGCGATGCGCTGATCAGCCTCGGCTTCGACATGGACAAGTATCACCAGGAGACCTTCGCGGCTCCGGTGACGCGGGTCGAGGATATCGAGATCCCCGACGACGTGGTGCCGTCCGACACGGCGACGGCCGAGATCGTCTTTGCGCAGTCGGGCAAGAGCGCGACCTGCTCGGAGACGGACACCATTCTGTCCGTTGCCAAGAGCGCCGGGCTCAACATTGCCAATGGCTGCAACTTCGGCGTCTGCGGCACCTGCAAGGTGAAGAAGCTCGAGGGCGAGGTGCACATGGTGCACAACGGCGGCATCTCGGAAGAGGACATCGAAGCCGGTTACATCCTGACCTGCTGTTCGAACCCGATCGGCAAGGTGATTGTGGACATCTGACCGCGCGTTGGGCGGCTCAGCCGCCTTGAAGGAGGTCGAGGAACATCCGGATCGAGGTCAGCGCGAGAAAGAGCCCGAAGGCGAGCCGCAGCGCGCGGCGCGGGATCGTGTGAGCAAGCCGGACACCGACAACCGCGAAACTGGTGGTCAGCGGAATGATGATGACGGCCGCAAGCAGGTTGACGAACCCGAGCGAGAAGGGCGGCAATCCATCCGTTCCGAACCCGGTCGCGGCATAGACGAGGGCGCCGGGAAGACCGATGATGAAGCCGATGGCCGCCGAGGTGCCGACGGCCCGCCGGATGTCGTAGCCGAGGAAATTCAGCAGCGGCACGCAGACCGTACCGCCGCCGATGCCCATCATGGCGGAAATCCCTCCCGCCAAGGTGCCGAGACCGGCCCAGACGGGGCGTGAGAAACCCTTCGGTTCGGGACTTTCCAGAGGTTTTCGGAACACCATGTCCAGCGCGACCAGCGCGGCGACCGTGGCGAAGACGGCCACCAGTACGGCGCTCGGGACATGTCCGGCAAGGGTGGAGCCGATCAGGACTCCGGCCAGGATCGACGGCGCCCAGAGCCGGAGCAGCGCCATGTCGATCGCACCCCGCCGGTAATGGCCGAGGCCCGACGAGAGCGACGTGAAGACAATGGTAGCGAGCGAAGTGCCGACGGCCACCTGCATCGTATGTGCCCCGGAAAAGCCGGCACGGGTGAGCGCGAAATAGAGCGCCGGCACAATCACGATGCCGCCGCCGACACCCAGAAGCCCGGCGAGGATGCCGCCAACCACACCCGCGGCTACCGCTACGCCGATCAGTGTCAGCAGCGTGGCCGTATCGAAACCGGCAATCATGGCGCCTCCGCGCGGATCCGGCGCAGTCCGCCGTTGATCCCTTATCGTCACCGCCGCAAGAATTGTCGATCCGGTAGAGAAGCGCGAATCCTGCGGCGGCCAGAAGATCGAGGGGGAACTGCCCGCGGGCCGAAACCTCGCTTGCTCCAGCTCGCCGTAGGTCGGACCCCGGAGCCTAGCTTGCTCCGCAATTGCACGCCTGGCCGACGTCGCGGATGGCCGGAGAGGATTCGGCCGCCGGCAGGTAGATTTCCAAGGGCAGTCCGACCAAGAAGATCGATCCCTGCCGATCCGCGTCCGGCGTCCGCACAATCGAAGCGAAACCGCGTTGTCGAAGGTTGTCTGGCGGCCCCGGTAGGACTCGAACCCACAACCTCGGACTTAGAAGGTCCTTGCTCTATCCGGTTGAGCTACGGGGCCGCTGAGGCGGTTCTGAGGCAAATGGGGTCATGGTGCAAGGGTGGCGGCCAGCCATCTGACATGGATCAAAGTGGGCCCCTCCAAAATATTCTAAAAGAGAGATGTATGAAATACTCTTGGGAGTTCGGATCATGCTGCGCCTCGCATTGCTGCTCTATTCACTGATCGCGACAACTCTTGCCGGTACGGCAGTAGTCGTAGCGCTGGTGGCCGGATTCGATGACCTGCACGGAATCCTTCTCGCCGCCGCGCTGGGGTTTGCGGCTGCGGTCCCGGCATCTCTTCTGGTGGCGAACCGACTCGTGAGGGCGTGACAGGGCTCAGGTGCGGTCGAGAAAGGCGTCGACCGCTGCCTCGAATTCCCGTGGCTTTTCGGCGTGCAGCCAATGGTTGGCGCCAGGGATCTTGACCATGCGGGCCGTCGGGAAATATCGGCGGATCGTGTCGCGATATTCCGGCAGCACGTAGTCCGAGGCACCGCCCGCAAGGAACATGGTGGGCTTCTCGAAGGTCGCGTCGATGTCCGGAAATCCCATGATTGCAGGCATGTCCTGTTCGAGCGTCTTCAGGTTCAGCCGCCAGGTGGCTTCGGCCACATCCAGTGATTGCACCAGAAAGGCACGGATGGCGAAATCCGGTATGGCCGCGCGAAGGCGGCGGTCGGCATCGCCTCGGGAGGCGACTCCCGCCAGATCCAGATCCCGCATGGCGCGCAGATAGGCGAGTTGCGTGTGCGCATAGGCGACGGGCGCGATGTCGGCGACGATCAGCCGGTCCACGAGGTCGGGACGGGTCAGCGCCAGCACCATCGCGGCCTTGCCGCCCATCGAATGCCCCAGCACGTCGGCCCGGCCGCCATGGGCCTCGATCACCTCGGCCAGATCGCCCGCCATGTCCGGATAGGTGTGGGTCTCGGTCCAGGGGCTGGCGCCGTGGTTGCGCATGTCGACCGTGAGCACGGGCCGGTCGGCTGCGAGGTTCCGGGCGATCACGCCGAAATTTCGTCCCGATCCGAACAGACCGTGCGCGATGAGAAGCGGCGCGCGGCCGGCCGCGGTTTCGCCGAATTGCGTTGTTGCCAGCACGGTTGGCCCCTGTCTAGTCTTGCCGGGCCATATCCGGGTCGCGGCGGCGGGATGTCAAGCCGGGGCGCGTCGACCGGATCGGCGGGGGATGGGACATGGCGAAGACGCGGCTTGCGGACAGCAATGCGGCGCTGGCGCGGACGATGGGCGACAGGCTCGGCGTGACCGGCGCGGATCTGGAGCAGGTTCGGCATCGCGCCGGACGATGGCTGCCATGGCGGCTTCGGCGGGACGCGGACTACCTGATCGAGGCCGAGATGCTCGCCGCACATCCGAAGCTCCGGCATCTGGTTGATCCCGGGCGCAGCGCGCGGGCCGAGCGTCACTTGCGCGATCATCTGGCGACGCGCGACCCGGTGCGGGAGCGCACCAACCGGCTTCTGGGCCAACTCGCGGCCTTCGCCTTCAACGTCCTGCTGTTTGCAGCCATCGTGATCGGCTTCATGTGGTGGCGGGGACTTATCGGGCCATCGCACTGAGCCGAATGGAAAGGGCGCGTCGCCGAAGCGCGCGCCCCCTGACCCGACTGTCTGGAAATGTTCAGAGTTCGGGATAGATCGGGAAGCGACCGCAAAGCTCCGCGACGCGTCCCTTGACCGCGGCCTCCACGTCGCTGTTGCCGGAGCCGTCGCTGGCGGCGAGACCGTCAACGACCTCGACGATCCAGTCGGCGATCTGGCGGAACTCCGGCTCGCCGAAGCCGCGGGTCGTCCCCGCGGGCGAACCGAGCCGCACGCCCGAGGTGATCGTCGGCTTTTCGGGATCGAACGGGATGCCGTTCTTGTTGCAGGTAATGTGAGCCCGGCCGAGCGCGGTTTCGGTGGCGTTGCCCTTGACGCCCTTGGGTCGGAGGTCGACGAGCAGCACATGTGTGTCGGTGCCGCCGGTGACGATGTCGAGCCCACCCTTCATCAACTGGTCGGCCATTGCCTGCGCGCTCTTCACGACCTGGGCCGCGTAGGTCTTGAACTCGGGCCGCAGCGCTTCGCCGAAGGCCACGGCCTTGGCGGCGATCACGTGCATCAGAGGTCCGCCCTGAATGCCGGGGAAGATGGCCGAGTTCACCTTCTTGGCGATCTCTTCGTCGTTTGTCAGGATCATGCCGCCGCGCGGCCCGCGCAGCGTCTTGTGCGTGGTGGTGGTCGCGACATGGGCATGCGGGAAGGGCGAGGGGTGCACGCCGCCGGCCACGAGTCCCGCGAAATGGGCCATGTCGACCAGAAGATAGGCGCCGACGCCGTCGGCAATCTCGCGCATCCTGGCGAAGTCCACCACCCGCGGGATCGCGGAACCGCCGGCGATGATCAGCTTGGGCTTGTGCTCATCCGCCAGCGCAGCGATCTGGTCGTAGTCGATCCGCTGGTCCTGTTTGCGAACGCCGTACTGGACGGCCTTGAACCACTTGCCCGACTGGTTCGGCCTTGCGCCATGGGTCAGGTGTCCACCGGCGTCGAGGCTCATGCCGAGGATCGTGTCGCCGGGTTGCAGCAGCGCATTGAAGACACCCTGGTTGGCCTGGCTGCCGGAATTCGCCTGCACGTTGGCGAAATCGCAGCCGAACAATGCCTTGGCGCGGTCGATGGCGAGGTTTTCGGCGATATCGACGAACTGGCAGCCGCCATAATAGCGGCGGCCGGGATAGCCCTCGGCGTATTTGTTGGTCAGAACCGATCCCTGCGCCTCGAGAACTGCGCGGCTGACGATGTTTTCGGATGCGATCAGTTCGATCTCGTCGCGCTGGCGGCCAAGCTCCTGACGGATCGCGCCGTAAAGATCCGGGTCACGGTCGGCGAGGGATTCGGTGAAGAAGCCTGCGTCTCGATGCTGTAGGTTCATGGGTTCTCTCCTCGGTGCTCGGACCATGGGGCGATGCGCCGCTGTCTTTTACGGCACAGGCACCCTCAGAGAAAGGCCTCGGCGAGACGCTTTTCGCTTCATTTGCGAAATCCCGTTCGTTCGGAGAGGGTTGTTTCAGAGCCGCGGGCGCGCGAAGAGAGGTCAGGTGCGGGGACGGCAGATGGCAGCGCGGCTGAAGATTTCCATTATGGCGAGCGAGTCGCCCATCGCTCAATCGGCGCGCCGCGAGCTTTCGGCGCTCTACGGGCATGTGCCGCCAAGCCAGGCCGAGGTCATCGTGGCGCTCGGCGGCGACGGCTTCATGCTCCAGACGATGCACGCGACCGAGGAACTCGATCTGCCGGTCTACGGCATGAACCGCGGCACGGTCGGCTTCCTGATGAACGAATACTCTGTCGTCGGGCTCCTGGAACGGCTGGAGTCAGCGGAAGAGACGGTGATCAACCCGCTGGTCATGCGCGCAGGGACTGGGGATGGAAAGGAGCACCGGGCGCTGGCCATCAACGAGGTTTCTCTCCTGCGCGCCGGACCGCAGGCGGCGCGCCTGAGGATCGTCGTGGACGGTCGGGTCCGGATGGAAGAGCTGATGTGCGATGGTGCGCTGGTCAGCACTCCGGCGGGCTCGACGGCCTACAACTATTCGGCGCACGGTCCGATTCTGCCTATCGGATCGGACGTTCTGGCGCTGACCGCGATGGCAGCGTTTCGGCCACGGCGCTGGCGCGGCGCATTGCTGCCGAAAAGCGCACGGGTCCGCTTCGACGTTCTCGATCCCGACAAGCGGCCGGTGATGGCCGATGCCGACAGCCGGTCCGTGCGGCATGTGCATTGGGTCGAGATCGAGAGCGAGCCGCGCATACGCCACCGCATCCTGTTCGACCCGGGGCATGGCCTGGAAGAGCGGCTGATCCGGGAACAGTTCGTCTGATCCGGCGTTGCCTTCGCAAACGACGCGAGCCCGCGCGATAGGTGTTTTCCGGATGATCGAGATCCTGTCCGACCCGTTCGTCCTGGCAATCTGGGTCGCCGCAATGCTGGCGTCGCTGGCCATCGTGGTCTGGGATCTCAGCGTCAACAATTCCCATCTGATGAGCTTGATGAAGCTGGTCTGGACCCTGACCGTGCTCTATTCCGGTCCGCTCGGTCTGGCGATCTACTGCTTTTCAGGCCGCAAGAGCATTGCCACCGACAGCGAGCTCCGCCGCGGGTTCCGGTCGGTGGCACATTGCTGTTCGGGGTGCGGCATGGGCGAGTTCATCGGCGTATCCATCGCCGTCGGCCTGTTTTCCTTGGCGAACTGGCCGACAGCCGCGATCACGTTTGTGCTCGCCTGCCTTTTCGGCTTTGGTCTGACCGTGG
Source organism: Paracoccaceae bacterium (assembly GCA_020425125.1). Lineage (GTDB taxonomy): Bacteria > Pseudomonadota > Alphaproteobacteria > Rhodobacterales > Rhodobacteraceae > Meridianimarinicoccus. The sequence goes on from JAGQRV010000035.1 coordinate 30,064, forward strand.
GACCGATGATGCAAGATGGCGCGACCTTCGCCAACGCGGCTCGGGATGCGCTCATCGCGGAAACCCCCAGCATCGCGGTCATGGAGATCGTCGCTTTGGCGGCGGATCTGAACGTTGCGGGGAATGCGACGATGGCCGACGTCATCTTCTGGTCGTCGCTGATCCTCTCGCTTAGCTGCGGTCTGATCGCGGCGTGGCCGGTCAATGTCGCGCTGATCCACTGGGGCGTGAAGAAGGGAATGATGGACCCGCGGATGGCGGATCACGCGCATTCCTCTCAGCACGCTCTCGGATAGGTCCGGGCGGTCGAGCCGCCCGGGAGTCCTCAGTACCGCTCTGGTCTATTTGGCCGCTTCGGCCTCCTTGGCATAGCCGAGCGTCAGGAGCGCCGTGCGCAGTTCATCGAGGATTGCCGGATCGTCGATGGTTGCGGGCATCTTGAAAGTCTCGCCATCCGCGATCTTGGCCATCGTGCCGCGCAGGATCTTGCCCGACCGGGTCTTCGGCAGACGTTCGACCACCAGTGCAAGCTTGAAGGCCGCGACCGGCCCGATCTGATCGCGCACCAGCTTGACGCATTCCTTGACGATGTCGCCGTGCGGACGCTCTACCCCTTTCGAAATGCACAGGAACCCCATGGGAAGCTGGCCCTTCAGCTGGTCGGCGACGCCGATCACCGCACATTCGGCGACGTCCGGGTGCGAGGTCAGCACTTCCTCCATCGCGCCGGTGGACAGCCGGTGACCGGCCACATTGATGACGTCATCGGTGCGCGCCATGATGTAGAGATAGCCCTCCTCGTCGACCATCCCCGCATCGCCGGTTTCGTAGTAGCCGGGGAAATGTTCGAGATAGCTCTTGCGGAAGCGGGCCTCGGCATTCCACAGACCAGGCAGGGTTCCCGGCGGCAGCGGCAGCTTGATCGCGATGGCGCCAAGCTCGCCCGGCTTCACCGGGTGGCCGGCCTCATCGAGGATCTGCACGTCATAGCCTGGCATTGCGACCGAAGGCGAGCCGACCTTGACCGGCAGGGCTTCGATCCCCAAGGGGTTCGCGGCAATGGCATAGCCGGTTTCCGTCTGCCACCAGTGGTCGATCACCGGCACGTTCAGAAGTGCCTCGGCCCACTTGATCGTATCGGGATCTGCCCGTTCGCCGGCCAGAAAGAGCGCGCGCAAACCACTGGTGTCGTACTTCTTGTGAAATTCGCCTTCGGGGTCCTCGCGGCGGATTGCCCGGACCGCCGTCGGCGCGGTGAACAGCACCTTGACGTCGTGGTCGCGGACCACCCGCCAGAAGGTGCCCGGATCGGGTGTGCCGACTGGCTTTCCTTCAAAGACGATCGTGGTGCAGCCGTGGATGAGCGGCGCGTAGCAGATGTAGGAATGGCCGACCACCCATCCCACATCGGAGGCAGCCCAGAAGACTTCGCCCGGCTCCATGGCGTAGATGTTGGTCATCGTCCATTCGAGAGCGACGAGGTGGCCGCCGGTGGCGCGGATGACGCCTTTCGGGGCGCCGGTCGTCCCCGACGTATACAGGATGTAGGCCGGGTGATTTCCTTCGACGGGTACGCACTCAGCCGGTTCGACGCCATACTGGAATGTGTGCCAGGCGACGTCGCGCCCTTCCTCCAGATGCGCCACTTCCTGATCGCGCTGGAATATCACGCAGAAATCCGGCTGGTGGGTCGACTGGGCCAGCGCGCCATCCAGGAGGGGCTTGTAATGTACCACGCGGCCCGGTTCGATCCCGCAGGAGGCGGCGATGATGCATTTCGGCTTGGCGTCGTCGATCCGCACGGCCAGTTCGTGTGCGGCGAAGCCGCCGAAGACGACGGAATGAATTGCGCCAAGCCGGGCACAGGCCAGCATCGCCTCCAGAGCCTCAGGGACCATGGGCATGTAGATGATGACGCGGTCGCCCTTTTCGACGCCCTTGGCGCGCAGGGCCCCTGCCAGACTGGCGACCCGGTCGCGCAGTTCGGCATAGGTAATTTCGTGGGTCGAATGCGTGACCGGGCTGTCGTGAATGATAGCGATGCGGTCCCCGTGACCGGCCTCGACGTGGCGGTCGACGGCGTTCCAGCACGCATTGACCATACCGTCCGAATACCATTCATAGAGCGGCGCATTTTCGTCGAAGAGCGCTTTCGTGGGCGCCTTGACCCAGTCGATCGAAGCGGCGGCGTCCATCCAGAAGGCTTCGGGATCGGACTTCCAGCGTGCGTAGACTTCGGAATACGACATTCGGTTCCTCCTCCAGGTTGGTGGGAGTATTTTCGGGGCGCGTTGTTCCGGCAAGGTGACAAAGCCGCCGCGGTGCCAACTCCGAAAACTGCTTTTCGCGTTTTCAGATCGGCGTTTACATCTCTGTCAATTTCACCTGCGCCGCTTTGGCTGCGCCACGTGCGGTCCGGTCGCCGCATCGGCGGGCGACATGCCGCCCCGTTAGGCCAAGACAACAGGCCGGTGGCGGCCGAAGCCGCCAGCCTTTGCGCAGCCGGTGTCCTGCGGAATATCCGGCTTCTCGACGGGGTCAGCCGTACTTGGCGACAGGCGTTCCCGCAATGGCAGTCATGTTCAGCAGTCCGCGCGGGGTAATGGACGGGGTCACGATATGGGCCCGATTGCCCATGCCCATCAGGATCGGTCCCACTTCGAGCCCACGAGCCTTGGCTTTCAGGACGTTGCGCACGCCTGAAGCAGCGTCTGCGATGGTGAAGACGAGTCCGTTCGCGGGGCCGGTGAAGCGCGCATGGGGAAAGACGCGGTCCCGCACCTCGGTGAAGAGTGCACAATCCACGTTCATTTCGCCCTCATAGGCGAAATCGCGTGGCGCGCTGTCGAGGATCTTCATCGCCGCCCGTGCGGTGCAACCCGACCGGGAATCGAGGTTGCCGAACTCGCTCGACGAACAGATTGCGATCTTGGGCACGATGCCGAATCGGCGCATGTGTCGTGCGCAGCCAATCACGGTCTGGGCCATCTGTTCAGGCGTGGGTTCGGGGTTCACGTGCGTGTCGGCGACGAAGAGGGGTCCATCCTCCATGATCATCAGCGACAGCGCGGCGGTCGGCGAAAGCTTATCCGTTCCAAGGATTTGGCTGATATAGTTGAGGTGCCACAGATACTGGCCGAACGTTCCGCAAATCAGGCTGTCAGCCTCGCCCCGGTGCACCATGATGGCGGCAATCGCGGTGGTGTTGGTGCGGACGATGGCACGGGCGAGGTCCGGCGTGACGCCGCGCCTCTCCATCAGGGACAGGTAGGTTTCCCAGTAGTCACGGTAGCGCGGGTCGTCCTGAGGGTTGACCACCTGGAAGTCCCGGTCGGGACGGATGGACAGGCCGGCACGTTCGCAGCGCAGGGTGATCACGTCGGGCCGCCCGATCAGGATCGGCGTCTCGGGCGTTTCCTCCATGATCGCCTGTGCGGCACGCAGCACGCGCTCGTCCTCGCCTTCGGCGAAGACGATGCGGCGCGCCTCCGATGCGGCGGCCTCGAAGACGGGGCGCATCAGCAGCGCCGAGCGGAAGACAGAGCTGTCGAGGCTGGCCTTGTAGGCCTTGAGATCCTCGATCGGGCGTTCGGCGACTCCGCTCTCCATCGCCGCCTTGGCAACCGCAGTTGCAACGACGCCGATCAGGCGGGGATCGAACGGTTTCGGGATCAGGTAATCGGCGCCGAAGGTCAGTTGCTCGCCCTTGTAGGCCGCCGCAGCTTCCGCGCTGGTGGTTGCCCGCGCCAGCGCCGCGATCCCCTCGACGCAGGCGATCTGCATGGCGTCGTTGATCTGGATCGCGCCGACGTCAAGCGCGCCGCGGAAGATGAACGGAAAGCAGAGAACATTGTTGACCTGGTTCGGGAAATCCGACCGGCCCGTGGCAATGATCGCGTCGGGCGCGACCTCACGGGCGAGGTCCGGCATGATCTCGGGGGTAGGGTTGGCCAGCGCGAAGATGATGGGTCGGGCCGCCATCCGCTTGACCATGTCGGGCGTCAGCACCCGCGGGCCCGACAGTCCAAGGAACAGGTCGGCGCCTTCGATCACATCGCTCAGCGTGCGCAGGTCGCTCGCCTGGGCATAGGCGGCTTTCTGCGGGTTCATGTCTTCCTGCCGGCCCTCGTAGACCAGGCCACGGATGTCGCAAAGCCAGACGTTCTCGCGCTTGACGCCGAGCTTCAGCAGCATGTTGAGGCAGGCGATTCCGGCCGCGCCGCCTCCGGTCGACACCACCTTGATGTCCGCGAAATTCTTGCCCGCGACATTCAGCGCATTCGTGGCGGCGGCACCGACCACGATTGCGGTGCCGTGCTGGTCGTCGTGGAAGACCGGGATCCGCATCCGCTTGCGGCAGGTTTCCTCGACGATGAAGCAATCCGGCGCCTTGATGTCTTCGAGGTTGATCGCCCCGAAGCTCGGCTCCAGCGCGCAGACGATCTCGGCCAGCTTCTCCGGGTCGGGTTCGTTCACTTCGATGTCGAAGCAGTCGATATTG
>JAGQRV010000035.1:34574-46990 GCA_020425125.1 Paracoccaceae bacterium
TGAACAGGACCGCCTTGCCCTCCATGACCGGCTTCGAGGCGAGACTGCCGATGTTGCCAAGCCCCAGAACCGCGGTGCCGTTGGTCACGACGGCAACCAGATTGCCCCGCGCGGTGTAGCGCCGGGCCGCGGTCGGGTCGGCGGCGATTTCCAGGCAGGCTTCGGCGACGCCGGGGGAATAGGCCCGCGCCAGGTCGCGCCCGTTCGCGAGGGGCTTGGTCGCGCGCACCTCCAGTTTCCCCGGGCGCGGAAATTCGTGATAGTGCAGCGCCTCTTCGCGCAGCGTGTCGCCGGTATCGTTGCTCACTTGATCCTCCGGTCGTTGTCGATTTGCGGATACCTTTCCCTGGCGGTCGCCGCCACGGCAAAGTCGGCCGCTCCTCCCGTTGCGGTTCCAGCTTTGGCGAAAGGAGCGGGGCCTTGCAAAGCAATTCGCAGCCGCGCAGTCTTGCGCGCGACGACGGGACGGGAGGCGGCCATGGACCTACTCGCAGCGGCACGGGACGTCCGGGAGCACGCGCATGCGCCCTATTCGGGCTTCAAGGTGGGCGCCGCCATCCGCGGTGCCAGCGGCGGCGTGTTCGTGGGATGCAATGTCGAGAATGCCGCCTATCCCGAAGGCACCTGTGCCGAGGCTGGCGCCATCGCCGCGATGGTCGCGGCAGGAGAGACCCGGATCGCCGAAGTCTCCGTCATCGCGGCGAGCCGCCGGCCGGTTCCCCCCTGCGGCGGATGCCGTCAGAAGCTGGCTGAATTCGCAGCGTCCGACACGCCTGTGACCTTGGCGACGACCGGCGGGGCCGCCCAACATACGACGGTCGGGGAGCTTCTGCCGGGTGCGTTTGTGTCCGACGACATGGATCCCGGAGCCTGGGAATAGCGCATGGAGGCAAGGACGGTCCTGGCGCATCTGCGCGAAGGTCGGCCTCTGCGCGAGGACGAGTTGCGCTTTTTCGCGCGCGGGCTGGCCAGCGGCGATGTGACCGACGCGCAGGCCGCCGCCTTCGCGATGGGAGTCTGCCGCGGGGGCATGTCCGAGGCCGAGACGGTCGCACTGACCCGTGCCATGCGCGACAGTGGCGAGGTGCTCCACTGGGACTTGCCCGGACCGGTTCTCGACAAGCACTCGACCGGCGGTCTTGGCGATTCGACGTCGCTGATCGTGGCGCCGGTCCTGGCAGCCGTCGGTGCTTATGCGCCGTTCCTCTCCGGCCGTGGCCTTGGCCATACCGGCGGGACGCTTGACAAGCTCGAGGCGCTGGAGGGGCTCGAGACCACGATGTCGAATGAGCGCCTGAAGGCCATCGTCGCGGATGTGGGATGCGCCGTGGTCGGGGCAAGCACCGAGATCGCGCCGGCCGACCGCCGACTCTACGCGCTGCGCCACGCAACGGCGACCGTCGAAAGTCCGGCGCTGATCACGGCTTCCATCCTGTCGAAGAAGCTCGCCGCGGGGGCACAGGCGCTGATCCTGGACGTCAAGGGCGGCTCCGGCGCCTTCATGAAGACCCGGTCCGAAGCGAAGGCGCTGGCGCAACTTCTGGTCAATACCGCCAATGCGGCAGGGTGCGCCACGCGGGCCCTGATCACCGACATGAACCAGCCGCTCGCGCCCGCAATCGGCAATGCGGTCGAACTGGCCGAGGTGCTGAAGGTCCTGCGTGATCCGCGTCCCGAAAGCCGGCTTTGCGCGCTGTCGCTGGCGCTGACTGGCGAACTGCTGGAACTGGCGGGTGTGCATGCGACGGCCGAATCCGGCGCGCGCGCCGCCCTTCAAGCACTGCAGAGCGGTGCCGCGGCTGAGAAATTCGGTGCCATGGTCCACGCGATGAAGGGTCCGGCGAAGCTCATGGAGACCCCGGAGCGCTTCCTGGCTGCGGCGCCGGTCACGCGGAATGTCCGTGCCGAGCGTACCGGCAAGGTCGCCGCAATCGACGGGGTCGCCCTGGGGCAGGTCGTCGCGGAACTGGGAGGCCAGCGGCTGCATCCGGGCGATCATATCGATCCGCGGGTCGGGCTGACCGACATCGTCTCGCTCGGCACCGCGGTGTCCGCGGGAGAGACGCTGGCGCAGGTCCATGCTGTACGCGACGATGCCGCGGACGCGGCGGTGGCCGCGGTCCGGGCAGCGATCCAGATCGGTCCGGAGGCCGTTACGCCGCCTTTGATCTATGCTCGGGTGAACTCGTGAGCCGGGCGTTTCTGATCGTGCTCGATTCCGTTGGCTGCGGCGGTGCGCCGGATGCCGCTGCATTCGGCGATGAAGGTGCCAACACGCTCGGGCATATTGCCGAGGCCTGTGCTGCAGGCCGCGCCGAAGAAGGGCGGAGCGGCCCGCTTCGGGTGCCGTATCTTGACGCCATGGGGCTGCGTGCAGCGATGGCACTGGCGACGGGGCGGGACACGACGATGCCCGGTACGATGGCCCAGGACGCCTTCTGGGGGGCGGCTCAGGAGGTCTCGAAAGGCAAGGACACGCCCTCCGGGCATTGGGAACTGGCCGGCGTTCCGGTTCCGTGGGACTGGTTCTATTTTCCCCAGACCACGCCGGCCTTTCCGGACGATCTGGTGGCCGAAATCTGCCGCATCGTCGGAACGGACGGCATCCTCGGAAATTGTCACGCTTCGGGCACCGAGATCCTGAAGGTGCACGGGGCCGAGCACATGCGGACCGGCTGGCCGATCTGCTACACCTCGACGGACAGCGTGTTCCAGATCGCCGCGCACGAAGAATCCTTCGGACTGGACCGCCTGCTGGCCCTTTGCGAGGCGATCGCACCCCGGCTTCACGCGATGCGGGTCGGGCGCGTGATCGCGCGGCCCTTTCTGGGCACACCCGATACCGGGTTCACGCGGACGACGAACCGCCACGACTATGCCATGTCGCCGCCAGCCCCGACGCTGTGTGACTGGGTTCAGACGGCCGGAAGGCATGTTCACGCCATCGGCAAGATCGGCGACATCTTTTCGGACCAGGGCATCGACAGCGTGGCCAAGGGCGACGATGCGACGTTGATGGCGCATCTCTGCGGCGCGGTCAGCCGGATGCCGGATGGCAGCCTGACCTTCGCGAACTTCGTGGAGTTCGATTCCCTCTGGGGGCATCGCCGCGACGTTTCGGGCTATGCCCGCGCTCTGGAATGGGCGGATGCCGAGCTTGGGCGCATCGCCGCTGGGCTGCGGGCGGGCGATCTGCTGCTGATTACCGCCGATCATGGCAACGATCCGACCTGGCGCGGCACCGATCACACGCGCGAGCGGGTGCCGGTTGTGGGCCGCGTCGCCGGCTTGCGGTGTCCGCACCCCGTCGGACTCGTCGCTTTTTCGGACGTTGCGGCGAGCGTCGCACACCATCTGGGCGTATCCGGTCAAGGGCCGGGGAGGCCGTTCCTGTGATCCCGAAGGTCGAGCTTCACCTGCATCTGGAGGGGGCCGCGCCGCCGGAGTTCATCCGTCGCCTGGCCGACGAGAGACGCCAGCGCCTTGTCGGGGTCTTCGATGAGGATGGCGCGTATCGCTTCACGGATTTCGCCAATTTCCTTGCGGTCTACGAAGCGGCCACGTCCGTCCTGCGGACGCCCGCCGACTACCACCGCCTGACCCTAGCGGTTCTGGAGCGGCAGGCGGCGGAAGGGGTGATCTATTCCGAGATCTTCCTGTCGCCAGATTTCTGCGGGGGTGGCGATCTCGGCGCCTGGCGGGATTTCCTCGCGGCAATCCGCGAGGCGGCGACAATTGCCGAGGACCGCTGGGACACCCGGATGCGGGGCATCGTGACCTGTATCCGTCATCTCGGACCCGACGTCGCAAGGCGCGCCGCGCTTTGCGCCGCCGAGACCGCGGATGACTGGCTTGTGGGCTTCGGGATCGCGGGCGAGGAGCGCCGCGGGACGCCTGGCGATTTCGCCTACGCCTTCGACATGGCGCGCGAGGCCAAGCTCGGTCTTACCGCTCACGCCGGGGAATGGGCCGGTCCGGATTCCGTCCGCGCGGCGCTCGATGATTTGCGGGTCAGCCGCGTCGGTCACGGGGTGCGCGCCATCGAGGATCCGGCGCTGGTCGACCGGCTGGCCGAAGACGGCGTCGTGCTGGAGGTCTGTCCGGGTTCCAACATCGCGCTCGGACTCTATCCGTCCTGGGACAGGCATCCCGTGGCACGGCTTCACGACAAGGGTGTCCGGGTCACGCTCTCGACGGATGATCCGCCATTCTTTCGCACCACGATCAGCCGCGAATACGACCGCCTCGCCGAAGCCTTCGGCTGGGATGCGGCGGTCTTCCGCTCCCTCAACCGCACCGCCGCAGAGGCCGCGTTCTGCGACGATGCCACCCGTGCCGCCCTTCTGAAGCTTCTGGAGCCCGAGGATGACTGACCCCGCCGAGCCCCACCTGACCATCGTCCGGCACCCGCTGGTGCAGCACAAGCTGACGCTCATGCGCGACCGGAATGCCTCGACCTCGACCTTCCGGCGGCTGCTTCGAGAGATCAGCCAGCTTCTGGCCTACGAGATCACCCGCGGGCTGGAGATGACCACGCGGCCGATCGAAACTCCGCTGATGGAAATGGACGCGCCGGTACTCGACGGCAAGAAACTGGCGCTGATCTCGATCTTGCGGGCTGGTAACGGACTGCTGGACGGGGTGCTCGAACTGATCCCTTCGGCCCGCGTCGGCTTCATCGGCCTCTACCGCAACGAGGAAACGCTGCAGCCGGTGCAATACTACTTTAAGGTGCCGGAGGAATTGGGCGACCGTCTGGTGATTGCACTCGACCCGATGCTGGCGACCGGCAACTCCTCGGTTGCGGCCGTCGACCTCCTGAAGAAGGCCGGCGCGAACAACATCCGTTTCCTCTGCCTGCTGGCCGCCCCGGAAGGGGTGAAGCGGATGCGGGAGGCCCACCCGGATGTTCCGGTCGTCGCGGCAGCGCTCGACGAAGGGCTGACCGAGAAGGGATACATCTATCCCGGACTCGGCGATGCCGGTGACCGGATGTTTGGAACGAAATGACCCTGCACGTCCCGAAAGCCGTCCGTCTCCTGCCACTTGCACTGGTGCTTTCCGCCGGCCCGGTCGCGGCGGGACCGGCAGAGGAGCCCCCGGAAGGTTTCGCCGGAGCGACCTACGTGGACAGTGCCGGCTGTGCCTTCCAGCGGGCCGAGATCGGCGGCACCGTCGTCTGGGCCGACCGGCTGGCGGCCGATGGTCAACCGATCTGCGGGCTGGTGCCCTTGTCGGTCCGGGTGAGCGCCTCCGATCTGCTGCCGGAAATCCCGCGCCATCGCCGGGGCAGCGTGCCCGAGTTCCCAGAGCCGGGGCGCTATGTTCAGGTCGGCGCCTTTACGGGGCAGTCGAAGGCCGATGCCCTCGTGGTCGATCTGGCCGCTGCGGGGATCGGAGCGTGGCGCCAGGACTTTCCCCGCAATGGCGGGACGCTCAGGATCATTTATGCCGGACCCTTGGGCGAGGCCGACAGGGCTGAGGTGCTGCTTCGGCAGATTCGCGCGATGGGCTATCCTGACGCGTTCCTCTGGACGCGAGATTAGCGCTAACATATTCACCGAGGGAATGAAGGTCCGACGGTAAGACAAAGGTACCCGCGAGACGCGACTTTGTCTCTCTCAGGGCTTGCCAGACGGCTGCACGGTATTCTTACTGTGGTTCAGGGGGAGTTCGGTGATGACAGGAGCCGATTTCTGCGGCGGCGCGAAGGCGATCGGAAGCATGCAGTCCGGCGTTGCCCTGTCCGGTGCGGCCGTCGTCAGACTTGCGGGATCAATGCGCCCTGCCGTGGCAGGGCCGATCCAAGGCGAACGCTTCTCAGGTGCGATCCTGGACCATCGGGCCGTTGTGGAGGTTTGGCCCGCCTGCGTCGCGGAATTGCCGCCGGCGCCGCGCTCGCCAAGACTTCCGCGTCCGAGATATCTGTCCAGAGGACGCCTCGATCACCGTGCCTGCGCGCGAACCGCCAACCTGACGTTGCGTTATGCGTTGGGCGCGGTGCGGGTATGCGTCCGCAGGGGGTGCTGGGCGCGGGCGGATCGTGTAGGGAAACCGTACTGACTTAACGCTCCGTATCATCTTGATAACAGGGGCGAAAACAAAAGGGAGGAGTAACAATCTTGCGCGCACAAATCGTCAACCGAACACGGCTTTCCAGCAAGGAAATGTCCCGGACGATCTGACGGCCATGCAGGGGCCGCGCGGTCGCGCGCGGGCCCGGTCCGGCCCAAACCCGCCATCGGGCGGACGTACACGCATCTCAGAGGGGAACCATCCATGACCAAGATCGAGGACATCGATCCGATCGAATCGCAGGAATGGCAGGATGCCATTTCGGACGTGATCGAGCGCGACGGCGCCAACCGGGCGCACTTTCTGCTCGACCGCGCCGTTCAGCAGGCCCGCGCCTCCGGTGCGATGCTGCCGTTCTCGGCCACGACGCCCTATCAGAACACCATACCGTCCGACGATCAGGTCGATTTTCCCGGCGATCTGAACATGGAAGGGCGCATCCGGGCGATCAACCGCTGGAATGCCATGGCGACGGTGGTGCGGCGCAACAAGCAGAGCAGCGAATATGGCGGTCACATCGCGTCGTTCGCGTCCTCGGCCGCGATGTACGATGTGGGACTCAACCATTTCTGGCGCGCCCGCTCCGCCACGCATGGCGGCGACCTCGTCTTCTTTCAGGGCCATGTCGTGCCCGGCATCTACGCACGGTCCTTCATGGAGGGCCGGATCAGCGAGGAGCAGCTGGAGAATTTCCGCTCCGAGGTCGGCGGCCACGGTCTCAGCTCCTATCCGCATCCCTGGCTGATGCCGGATTACTGGCAGTTCCCGACCGTCTCGATGGGGCTCGGGCCGCTCTGCGCCATTTATCAGGCGCGCTTCATGAAGTACCTGCACAACCGCGGCCTGATCGACATGGCCGACCGCAAGGTCTGGTGCTTCCTCGGCGACGGCGAGATGGACGAACCGGAATCGCTCGGCGCGATCAGCCTCGCGGCACGCGAGGGGCTCGACAACCTGATCTTCGTCATCAACTGCAACCTCCAACGGCTCGACGGACCGGTGCGCGGTAACGGCAAGATCGTGCAGGAGCTGGAAGGCGAATTCCGCGGCTCGGGCTGGGAAGTCATCAAGCTGCTCTGGGGGCGGGGCTGGGACGAACTTCTCGAGAAGGACGTCACCGGACGGCTCCGCCAGCTGATGGAAGAGACCGTCGACGGCGACTACCAGACCTTCAAGTCGAAGGACGGCGCCTATATCCGCAAGAATTTCTTCGGCAAGTATCCCGAGACCGCGGCACTGGTCGAGGACTGGACCGACGAGCAGATCTGGGATCTCCGCCGGGGCGGCCATGACACCCAGAAGGTCTACACCGCGTTCAGGCGCGCGACCGAGGTGAAGGGGCAGCCGGTCTGCCTTCTGGTCAAGACCGTCAAGGGCTACGGCATGGGGTCGGCCGGCGAAGGGCAGAACACCACGCACCAGCAGAAGAAGCTGGCCGAGGATCAGCTCCGCGCGATGCGCGACCGCTTCAAGATCCCGGTCGATGACGAAACCCTGCCGAAGGCGCCCTTCGTGCAGCTCAACAATGCCCAGAAGGCCTATCTCGCCGATCGCCGCAAGGCGCTTGGCGGTGCCTTCCCGGCCCGGCACTGGAGGGAAACGCCGAAGCTGCAAATCCCCGGGCTTGATGCGTTCGACAAGGAACTGAAGGGCACCGGCGACCGCGAGATCTCGACCACGATGGCCTTCGTGCGGATTCTGACGACGCTTTTGCGGGACAAGAATATCGGCAAGCAGGTGGTGCCGATCGTGCCGGACGAAAGCCGCACCTTCGGCATGGAGGGTCTGTTCCGGTCGGTGGGCATCTACAACCCGCTGGGGCAGAACTACACGCCCCAGGATGCCGATCAGATGATGTTCTACAAGGAAAGCAAGGACGGGCAGGTCCTGCAGGAGGGCATCAACGAAGCCGGTGCTATGGCCGACTGGATGGCGGCGGCAACGGCCTATTCGGTGCACGGCGTGCCGATGATCCCGTTCTACATCTACTACTCGATGTTCGGCTTCCAGCGCATCGGCGATCTCGCCTGGGCGGCGGGCGACAGCCGCTGCCGGGGCTTCATGCTGGGCGGCACCGCGGGACGGACCACCCTGAACGGCGAGGGGCTCCAGCACGAGGACGGCCACAGCCACATCCTGGCGGGCACGATCCCGAACTGCATCACCTATGACCCGACCTTCCAGTACGAAGTCGCGGTGATCGTCCATCACGGGCTGCAGCGGATGTTCGTCGACCAGAACGACGTCTTCTTCTATCTCACCCTGATGAACGAGAACTACAGCCACCCCGACATGCCGATGGGCGTCGAGGACGACATCATCCGGGGCATCTACCGGCTGACCGAGATCAAGAAGCCGGGCAAGAAGCACGTCACGTTGATGGGGTCGGGGACGATCCTCGTTCAGGCGATCAAGGCGGCCGAAATGCTGAAGGCGGATTTCGGCGTGAGCGCCGAGATCTGGTCGGCGACGTCGTTCAACGAACTGGCCCGCGACGGCCAGGACGCGGTGCGCCACAACCGACTGAACCCGCTGGCCGAGCCGAGGAAGCCGTTCATCACCGAACAGCTCGAGAAGTCATCGGGTCCGATCGTGGCGGCCACGGACTACATGAAGAATTATGTCGAACAGGTCCGCGCCTTCATTCCGGAAGGCAAGTCTCTGACGGTGCTCGGCACCGACGGCTTCGGACGCTCCGACAGCCGGGTCAATCTCCGGCGGTTCTTCGAGGTGGACGCCAATCACATCGCGGCCGCCGCAATGGTGGAGCTCTACCGGTTGGGCAACGTCACCAAGTCCGACCTGACTGCCGCGCTGAAGAAATACGACATCGACGGCAACAAGCCCAACCCGCGGCTGGTCTGACCCGCCGCTTCCCATCGAACACAGGGTACCGGCCGGGCCGGGCGGATAGATTCGCCCGGATCCCGCCGGAACGAGGAGACTGAGAGATGACGACCGAAGTCAAAGTGCCCGATATCGGCGATTTCAAGGACGTGCCGGTAATCAGCATCCTGGTCAGCGTCGGCGACACGATTGCCAAGGAAGACCCGCTGATCGAGCTTGAATCCGACAAGGCGACGATGGAAGTGCCGAGCCCGGCGGCCGGCAAGGTGAAGGAGATCAAGGTCGCCGAGGGCGACAAGGTTTCGGAAGGCGTACTGATCCTGATCCTTGAAGGCGACGGCGCAGCCGCAGCACCGCAACCCGAAGCGGAAAAGGCTGCGGCGCCGGCTCCGGCGGCACCTGCCGCAGCGCCGGCCCCGGCGGCGGCCCCGGCTTCGACGGCGGTCACCGATGCCGGGTTCAGCCGCGCCCATGCCTCGCCTTCGGTGCGGGCCTTCGCGCGCCAGCTGAACGTCGATCTGGCGAAGGTCAACGGCTCCGGCCGCAAGGGGCGCATCCTGCGCGAGGACGTGGCCAATTTCTACAAGCAGGCCGCAGCTCCGGCCGCCGCAGCGGGTGGCGGTGCCGTCCAGGGCGGGATGGGTATCCCGCCGATCCCGGCCGTCGATTTCTCGAAGTTCGGCCCGGTCGAGAATGTCGAGATGCCGCGGATCAAGAAGATCTCCGGCCCGGCGCTGCACCGCTCGTGGCTCAACATCCCGCATGTCACCAACAATGACGAGGCGGACATCACCGAGCTCGACAAGTACCGCAAGGAAATGGACACGATGGCCAAGGAGAACGGCTATCGCGTCACGCTGCTGTCCTTCGTGATCCGGGCCTGCGTGTCGTCCCTCAAGGAGCATTGGGAGGTGAACTCGTCGATCCACCCGGACGGCGACAAGCTGATCAGGAAGAACTTCTACAATATCGGGTTCGCCGCGGACACGCCCAACGGGCTCGTGGTGCCGGTGATCAAGGATGCCGACCGCAAGGGCCTGGTCGAGATCTCGAAGGAACTGGGCGAGCTGTCGGCGAAAGCCCGGAAGGGCGAACTGAAGGGCCCCGACATGCAGGGCGCCACCTTCACCATCTCGTCGCTGGGCGGCATCGGCGGCACAAGCTTCACGCCGATCGTGAACGCGCCTGAAGTGGCGATCCTCGGCCTCACCCGGTCGAAGATGGCGCCGGTCTGGAACGGCGAGGAATTCGTGCCGCGCCTGATGCAGCCGCTTTCGCTGAGCTATGACCACCGTGCCATCGACGGCGCACTTGCCGCGCGGTTCCTGGTGACCCTGAAGACCCTGCTCGGCGACATGCGCCGGCTGATGTGGTGAGGAGCGCGACCATGGACGTCAAGGTACCCGATATCGGCGATTTCAAGGACGTGCCGGTGATCAGCATCCTGGTCAGCGTGGGCGACACGATTGCCAAGGAAGACCCGCTGATCGAGCTGGAATCCGACAAGGCGACGATGGAAGTGCCGAGCCCGGCTGCGGGCAAGGTGAAGGAGATCAAGGTCGCCGAGGGCGACAAGGTCTCGGAAGGCGCGCTGATCCTGGTCCTGGAAGCCGAAGGTGCCGCGGCCGGGGACAGCCCGTCCGCACCTCCGGCAGAAGCGGCTGCTCCGGCCGCGGGGGGCGGGCGCGTCGACGTGGCCGTCCCGGACATCGGCGACTTCAAGGACGTGCCGGTGATCAGCATCCTGGTCAGCGTGGGCGACACGATTGCCAAGGAAGACCCGCTGATCGAGCTAGAATCCGACAAGGCGACGATGGAAGTGCCGAGCCCCGCCGCGGGCAAGGTCGTCGAGATCAAGGTGTCGGAAGGCGACAAGGTCTCGGAAGGCTCGCCGATCCTGGTTCTGGAAGGCGCGGGGGCCCCGGCATCGAAACCCGGCGCTCCTGCAGCGGCACCTGCCGCTGCACCGGCCGCCGCCGCGCCCCCCGCGCCGGCGCCGCTGGCTGCCGGACAACGCGGCGATGTCCATGGCGAGGTTGTCGTGCTGGGAGCCGGGCCCGGCGGCTACACCGCTGCCTTCCGGGCTGCCGATCTGGGCAAGAAGGTGGTGCTCATCGAGAAGGACCCGACGCTGGGCGGTGTCTGCCTCAACGTGGGCTGCATCCCGTCGAAAGCGCTCCTCCACGTCGCCAAGGTGATCACCGAGGCCGACGAGATGGGCGGCCACGGCGTCAAGTTCGCCAAGCCGAAGATCGACATCGATGAATTGAGGAAGTTCAAGGAAGGCGTCGTCGGCCAGCTCACCGGCGGTCTTTCCGGCCTCGCCAAGGGCCGCAAAGTCGAGGTCGTGCGCGGCGTCGGCACCTTCACCGGGCCGAACATGATCCGGGTCGAGGGCGAAGACGGGACCAAGACGGTCAGCTTCGACCAGTGCATCATCGCCGCAGGGTCTGAGCCGGTGGCGCTGCCGTTCATTCCGCATGACGATCCGCGGGTGATCGATTCGACCGGTGCGCTCGAACTGGCCGACGTCCCGAAACGGATGCTGGTTCTCGGCGGCGGGATCATCGGGCTCGAGATGGCCTGCGTCTACGACGCGCTCGGCGCCAGGATCACCGTGGTCGAACTGATGGACCAGATCATTCCGGGCGCCGACAAGGACATCGTCAAGCCGCTGCAGACGCGGATCGCCAAGCGCTACGAGAACATCTTCCTCAAGACCAAGGTCACCGCGGTCGAAGCACAGAAGGGTGGTCTCAAGGTCACGTTCGAGGACGACAAGGGCGGCACCACGACCGACACGTTCGACAAGATCCTCGTCGCCGTGGGGCGTCGGCCGAACGGAAAGATGATCGGCGCGGCCGCGGCGGGCGTCGCGGTCGATGAGCGGGGCTTCATCGCCACCGACAAGCAGATGCGCACCAACGTGCCGCATATCTTCGCCATCGGCGACGTCGTCGGCCAGCCGATGCTCGCCCACAAGGCGGTCCACGAGGGCAAGGTCGCGGCCGAGGCCGCGGCGGGGCACAAGCGCTTCTTCGATGCCCGGCTGATCCCCTCGGTCGCCTATACCGATCCCGAGGTCGCCTGGGCCGGCGTGACCGAAACCGAAGCCAAGGCGAAGGGCATCAAGTACGAGAAGGGCGTGTTCCCCTGGGCGGCGTCCGGGCGGGCACTGTCGCTGGCGCGCTCCGAAGGGATGACGAAGCTTCTCTTCGATCCGGAGGACGACCGGGTGATCGGCTGCGCCATCGTCGGGGTGAATGCGGGCGACCTGATCGCGGAAGCCGCCCTGGCGATCGAGATGGGTGCGGATGCGGTCGACCTCGGCCATACCATCCACCCGCATCCGACGCTGTCGGAGACAGTCAACTTCGCTGCCGAGATGTTCGAGGGCACCATCACCGACCTGATGCCACCCAAGAAGAAGAAGCACTGAGTCATGGCGGATACCTTTGGGGTCATCGCGGAGACGTCATCAGGCGAGTCGCGTG
>JAGQRV010000036.1 GCA_020425125.1 Paracoccaceae bacterium
CGTCGACCCGCTGGAGTCCACCTCCCGCGCGCTCGACCCGCAGATCGTCGG
This sequence comes from Paracoccaceae bacterium, assembly GCA_020425125.1. GTDB lineage: Bacteria > Pseudomonadota > Alphaproteobacteria > Rhodobacterales > Rhodobacteraceae > Meridianimarinicoccus. The sequence continues at coordinate 52 of JAGQRV010000036.1, forward strand.
CGAGGAGCACTATCGCGTGGCCGTGGGCATCCAGGAGCTTCTGCAGAACTACAAGGACCTGCAGGACATCATCGCCATTCTCGGTATGGACGAACTGTCCGAAGACGACCGCCAGACGGTTGACCGGGCGCGGAAAATTCAGAAGTACCTCTCCCAGCCCTTCTTCGTGGCGGAGGTCTTCACCGGTTCGCCCGGAAAATACGTCAAGGTTCAGGACACGATCGCCGGATTCAAGGAAATCATCGAAGGCAAGATGGACCACATTCCGGAGCAGGCGTTCTACATGGTGGGCGGCCTCGATGAAGTGTTCGAGAAAGCTGAAAAACTCAAGAAATCGGCGGCTTGATTCCAATGGCAGACGGCAAACTCCAACTCAGCATCGTCACCCCGGAACAGAACATGGTCACCGACGAAGTGGACCAGGTCAACGTCCCGGGAACCGAAGGCGACATGGGCATCCTGCTCGACCATGCGCCCCTGTTTTCCACCCTGCGGCCCGGTGAGCTTTCCTATGAAAAGGATGGACAGACGGTATCGCTTGTGGTCAGCGACGGGTACGTGGAAGTCACGGCCAATCGCGTGACCGTGCTGGCGGAAACGGCTGAATATTCCGGAGACATCGACCGCAGCCGCGCCGAGGAGGCCAAGCGCAAGGCCGAGGCCATTCTGGCCAAGGGCGACCTTGCGGAAGAGGAACTGAGAGAGGCGCAGAAGAAACTGTTCCGCGCCATCGCCCGCCTCGAGCACACCAGCGAATAAGCCGCATTCCCCCCCTGGCGGAACAACGAAGGGCGTTGTTGAAAAGAATCCCCTGAAAGCCTACCAGGACCGCATGCGCGGGTTGGCGTAGAAGTGCACCAGGTCGCGCACGGAAAGCACCCCCACCAGTTTCCCCTGATCCACCACCCCCAGATGCCGGATCTTGTGTTTGGCCATGAACATGTTGGCCTCCACCGGAGCCATTTGCGCTTCAATGGTGAGCAACGGAGCGGTCATCACGTCCCGCACCGTCGCGGTCTCGGTGTTGAGCCCCTTGGCGATCGCCTTGCGGGTGAAATCCGTCTCGGTCACGATCCCGATAAACTCTTCCCCGTCTTTGATCAACAGGGACCCCACCTCTTTTTCGTGCATGAGTTGCGCCGCCTCGCGTACGGATGTATTGGGGTTCGTGAACAAAATGGCGCGGGACATATAATCAGCAATTTCCTCGTTCGGGTTCTGAACGTGTAAGCGTTTCATGTCGGTTCTCCTCAAACTTGGTCGCGGATCTGACAGGATGGGCGAGCCCAATGGTTAATAATATGGGCCTGTCCGGCGGGTTCGGCAAGTTTGCGGCACGAGGATGCCGATGAGACGTAAATTGAGGGGGTTAGGAGGAAACGGCCAGGCCGGGTTTTTCCAAAACCTCTTTTAAATACCGCCCGGTAAACGAGCGTTTGTTCTTCACCACGTCCTCCGGCGTTCCCTGCGCCACCACTTCGCCGCCCCGGTCGCCCCCTTCGGGGCCCAGGTCGATGAGATAGTCGGCGGTCTTGATGACGTCGAGATTATGCTCGATGACCACGACGGAATTTCCCTGATCCACAAGTTCATGAAGGACTTCCAGGAGTTTCTTCACGTCCTCGAAGTGCAGCCCCGTCGTCGGCTCGTCGAGGATATAGAGCGTCCGGCCAGTCGACCGCTTCGACAGTTCCTTGGACAGCTTCACCCGCTGCGCCTCGCCGCCTGAAAGCGTCGTGGCCTGCTGCCCGACCTTGATGTAGCCCAGCCCCACCCGCACCAGCGCATCCATCTTCTCGCGGATTGCGGGGACCGCCTTGAAGAAGTCCTGCGCGTCCTCGACCGTCATGTCGAGCACGTCGGCGATCGACTTGCCCTTGAACTTAACCTCCAGCGTCTCGCGGTTGTAGCGCGCGCCCTTGCAGGTCTCGCAGGTCACATAGACGTCAGGCAGAAAGTGCATCTCGATCTTGATGACACCGTCGCCCTGACAGGCTTCGCAGCGACCGCCCTTGACGTTGAAGCTGAAGCGACCCGGCTTGTAGCCGCGCGCCTTCGCCTCGGGCAGACCCGCGAACCAGTCGCGGATCGGNNGTGAAGGCGCCGGTATAGGTCGCCGGGTTCGACCGCGGCGTGCGCCCGATCGGGCGCTGGTCGATATCGATGACCTTGTCCAGATGCTCGAGACCCTTGATGGTCTCGCACGGTGCCGGAACCTGCCGCGCCCCGTTCAGACGCATCGAGGCGGTCTTGAAAAGCGTCTCGATGGTCAGTGTCGACTTGCCACCGCCAGAGACGCCGGTGACGCAAACGAAGCGGCCCAGCGGGAATTCTGCCGTCACGTCCTTGAGGTTGTTGCCGGTCGCCTTCACCACGGTGACCGCCTTGCCATTGCCGTCCCGCCGGTCCGTCGGCACACCGATCTCGCGCGCACCGCTCAGGTACTGCCCGGTCAGCGAGGCCGGATTGGCCGCGATCTCCGCCGGCGTCCCGTGCGCCACCACGGCGCCGCCATGGACGCCCGCCCCCGGCCCCATGTCGAAGACATAGTCCGCCTCGCGGATCGCCTCTTCGTCATGTTCGACGACGATCACCGTGTTTCCCTGATCGCGCAGGTTCTTCAGCGTGGTCAGGAGCCGCCCATTGTCGCGTTGATGCAGCCCGATCGACGGCTCGTCGAGTACATAGAGCACTCCGGTCAGCCCGGATCCGATCTGGCTCGCGAGGCGGATCCGCTGGCTCTCTCCGCCGGAGAGCGTCCCGGCGCTGCGGCTGAGGGTCAGGTATTCGAGCCCGACATTGTTCAGAAATCCCAGCCGTTCGCGGATCTCCTTCAGGATCGCCCGGGCGATTTCGTTCCGCTGCGCGTTCAGGCTCGCGGGGACCGTCTCGCACCACGCGAAGGCCTCGCGGATCGACATCTCGACCACTTCGCCCACATGCAGGCGTGCTTCCGGCCCGCCTGTGGCGGGACCGATCTTTACTGCCAGCGCTTCGGGGCGCAGGCGGAATCCGTGGCAGGCGCCGCAGGGGCGGTTGTTCTGGTAGCGTTCGAATTCCTCCCGGACCCAGGCGCTGTCGGTCTCGCGGTAACGGCGCTCCATGTTCGGGATCACGCCTTCGAAGATCCGGCTGACCTGGTACACCCGCCCGCCGTCGTCATAACGGAACTGGATCTCCTCCTCGCCCGAACCGCGAAGGAAGACCTGCCGGACCTTCTCGGGCAGGTTCTTCCACTGTGTCGCCTTGTCGAAACCGTAATGCCGGGCCAGAGCGTCGATGGTCTGGAGAAAATAGGGGGATTTTCCCTTTCGCCACGGCGCCAGTGCGCCATCGGCCAGAGTCAGGGTGGAATCCGGAACGACGAGGTTCTCGTCGAAGAAAAGCTCCACGCCAAGGCCGCCGCAGGATGGACAGGCGCCGAAAGGCGCGTTGAAGGAAAACAGCCGCGGCTCGATCTCGGGGATCGTGAACCCGGAAACCGGACAGGCGAAGTTCTCGGAAAAGGTGATCCGCTCCGGCTCCCCCTCGTCCTCGCGCGGCGCAGTCTCGAGAATCGCGATCCCGTCCGCAAGGTCGAGTGCCGTGCGCAGGCTGTCGGCAAGCCGCGTCTCCATTCCCTCCCGGACCACGATCCGGTCGACCACCACGTCGATGTCGTGACGGAACTTCTTGTCGAGCGTCGGGGGGGATTCAAGTTCGTGAAACGCCCCGTCGACCTTGACCCTCTGGAAGCCCTGCTTCCTGAGTTCCAGCATCTCCTTCCGATACTCGCCCTTCCGGTCGCGCACGATCGGCGCCAAAAGGTAGCCGCGGGTGCCTTCGGGCAGCGCCATGATCCGGTCGACCATGTCCTGCACCTGCTGCGCCTCGATCGGCAGCCCGGTTGCCGGACTGTAGGGCGTGCCGACGCGGGCGAAGAGCAGCCGCAGGTAGTCGTAGATCTCGGTAACCGTGCCAACGGTCGAGCGCGGGTTCTTCGAGGTCGTCTTCTGTTCGATGGAGATCGCCGGGGAGAGACCGCTGATATGGTCCACATCGGGCTTTTCCATCATGTCGAGGAACTGCCGCGCATAGGCCGACAGGCTTTCGACATAGCGCCGCTGGCCCTCGGCATAGATCGTGTCGAAGGCGAGCGACGACTTGCCGGATCCCGAGAGCCCGGTGATGACCACCAACTCGTCCCGCGGAATGTCCACGTCGATGTTCTTCAGATTGTGCTCGCGCGCGCCGCGAACCTCGATTCTCTTCAACTCGGCCATGGGCGACTCCTTCACCGCAGGCTCAATCTAGTCGAGCGGGGCCGGGTCTCCAATCCGAATTGGTGAACAAAGTACGAACTTCACCAGCCTGCCTGCGCGCCGGGTTCAGCCGCGCCGCGCTTTTTCGATAGCCTCCACGTCGATCTTGCCCATCTCCATCATCGCGGCGAAGGCTCGCCTTGCCTCGTCGCCACCGGCAGCCAGCGCCTCGGTCAGGACGCGCGGCGTAATCTGCCAGGAGATGCCCCAGCGGTCCTTGCACCAGCCGCAGGCACTTTCCTGGCCGCCATTGCCGACGATCGCATTCCAGTATCGATCGGTTTCCTCCTGATCGTCAGTGGCGATCTGGAACGAAAAGGCCTCGCTATGGGTGAAGATCGGCCCACCATTCAGGCCGAGGCAGGGGATGCTTGCAACCGTAAATTCTACCGTCAGCACATCACCGGCCTGCCCCGAGGGGTAGTCTCCCGGCGCAAGGTGGACGGCATGCACCGCACTGTCGGGAAAGGTCTCGGCATAGAACCGGGCGGCGGTTTCGGCCTCCTTGTCGAACCAGAGGCAGACAACGTTCTTTGCAGTCGGCATCGCATGATCTCCCTGACGCGACCTCGGCTTGGAGTGCTCTATCATGCAGCCGGCACCGATGGCGCGCGGGAATCGCGCACTGATCCGGCAAGACCTATCCGTGATCCCGCCAGCCGTTGACGATCGGATAGCGCCGGTCGAGCCAGAACGACCGCTTCGACAGCCGTGTTCCCGGCGCCGCCTGATAGCGCTTGTATTCGCTGATGTAGACCAGGTGCTCCACCCGTTTCACCGTGTCCCGGTCAACGCCGGTCGCCACCACGTCGGCGATCGACGCATCGTGGTCCACCAGCATTTCGAGAATGTGGTCGAGCACGTCATAGGGCGGCAGGCTGTCTTCGTCCTTCTGGTTGGCACGCAGCTCTGCCGTGGGCGGCTTCTGGATGATGTCGGGCGGGATCACCTCGCCCGCGGGTCCCTTCATCCATGGCAGGTGACTGCGGTTCCGCCACCGGCAGGTTTCGAACACGCGGGTCTTGTAGAGATCCTTGATCGGATTGTAGCCGCCGGCCATGTCGCCATAGATCGTCGCATAGCCGACCGCGACCTCGGACTTGTTCCCGGTCGTCAGCAGCATCTCGCCGAACTTGTTGCTGAGCGCCATCAGCAGGACGCCCCTCAGGCGCGACTGCAGGTTCTCCTCGGTCAGGTCGGCGGCGCGATCCACGAAGAGCGGTGCCAGAACCTCGGTCGCCGCGTCCACCGGGCCGGCGATCGGAAGCGTGTCGTGGCGTACTCCCAGGCGCTGCGCCAGATCGGCAGCGTCGTCGAGCGAGCTTTGCGACGTGTATTTGGACGGCAACATGACGCAGCGGACGCCCTCGGGACCCAGAGCGTCCGCAGCAATGGTCGCAACCAGCGCCGAGTCGATGCCGCCCGACAGGCCCAGCACGACCTTGGAAAATCCGCTCTTTCCCAGATAGTCGCGCAGTCCCAGCACCATCGCGTGATAGTCCTGCTCCCAGGCATCCGGGATGGCCGTCCGAGGCCCGCTTGCGATCTGCCAACCCGCCGGCTCTCGCGTCAGGTCGACATGGACGAGCGCGGTCTCGAAATCGGCCAGCTGTAAGGCGAGCGAGCCGTCGGCGTTGAGCGCGAAGCTCGCCCCGTCGAAGACCTGGTCGTCCTGACCGCCGACCATGTTGAGGTAGAGGAGCGGAAGGCCGGTTTCGGCCACCCGCGCGCCCATGATGTCGAGCCTGAGCCGCTGCTTGTCGCGGTGATAGGGCGACCCGTTCGGGACCAGCAGCAGCTCGGCACCACTTTCGGCTTGCGCCTCGGCCACGTCCGGCGTCCAGGCATCCTCGCAGATCGGCGTTCCGATCCGGATCGGACCGATCCTCACCGGCCCGGCGATATCGCCCCGGTCGTAATAGCGCAACTCGTCGAAGACCTCGAAATTGGGCAGCGCGTGCTTGAACGCCTGCGCCACGATCCTGCCGCCGGACAGCACGTGGTAGGCGTTGTAGAGCTTGCCGTCCGCCGTTCGCCAGGGCCCGCCGATCGCCAGGGCAGGTCCATCGGCGCAGTCGGTGGCAAGGCGCTCCACCGCAGCCATCGCATCGGCAACAAAGGCCGTCTTCTTCACCAGATCCTGGATCTGGTAGCCGGTGATGAACATTTCGCTCAACGCAACAAGGCCCGCGCCCGCCGACCTGCCTTCCTGCCAAGCCGCGCGCGCCTTGGCGGCGTTTTCCTGGATCGCGCCGACACGCGGATTGAGCTGGGCGAGGGTAATGCGGAAACTGTCGTCCATCGGGGCGTCCTCGTTTGCTGGCGCGACCCTAGAACCTTCCCGGAGCGAGGGGAAGGCGAAGGCGCGGGGCATCATGGCGCGGCCGTTCCCCGCCGTCCTTGAAGCGTTTGGCGCCGGGGCTGTTGCCGGCCCGTCACCGTTGCAGTAGCCCTTGATGAAGCAGGCAAGGCGGCAGAACGGAGCAGGCGCATGACGGCGCGGACACGGATCCTGGGACTGGCTGGAGGCTTGGCAGTCGCGCTGGCCGTTGCCTGGGCGGCCCAAGCCCAGGACGGAGCCGAGATCGTCACCCAGCAATATGCCAATGGCGGCGTCTACGAAGGCACCATGAAGGACGGCAAGCCCGACGGACGCGGCCGATACACCCTTCCCAACGGCTATGTCTACGACGGTGACTGGGTGGACGGCGAGCGTATCGGCCAGGGCGCTGCGACCTTCGTCGACGGATCGGTCTATGAGGGCGGCTTCCAGGACGGCAAGCCCCAGGGCAAGGGACAGATCGCGCTGCTCGACGGGTCGGTCATCGTCGGCGATTGGGTCGATGGGGCGCTCAACGGCACCGCGACCGCAACCTATGCCGACGGATCCGTCTATCAGGGCAGTTTCGTCAACAACCAGCGCCAGGGACAGGGCACGCTGACCCGGCCGGACGGATACCGCTACGAAGGCGGATGGGAGGCGGGCCAGCGCAGCGGCGAAGCCGTGGTCACCTATCCCGACGGCACCGTCTACAAGGGCAAGATGCGGGCCGACAAGCGCAACGGCGCGGGCACACTGACCATGACCGACGGGTTCGGCTATGACGGCGACTGGCTCGACGACCAGATGAACGGCACCGGAACGGTCACCTATGTGAACGGCGACGTCTATGTCGGTGCGCTGGTAAACGGGCAGCGCGAAGGCGCCGGGAAGATGACCTATGCCAATGGCGACGTCTACGAAGGCGCCTTCCAGGGCGATCAACGCAACGGGACCGGCAGCTTTCGCGGCACCGACGGCTATGTCTACGACGGAGAATGGGCGGACGGGAAACATCAGGGCAAGGGCCGCCTGCAATACCCCGACGGATCGGTCTATGACGGCACCTTCGCGGACAACCTGCCGGACGGAGAAGGCCAGATTACCTATCCCGGCGGCGACAGCTATGCCGGGCAGTGGCAGAATGGGGTGATCTCCGGCACCGGCACCAGCAAGCGCGCCGATGGCGTCGTCTACGAGGGTGAGTTCCTCGACGGCCACCAGAACGGCACCGGGGTGATGACCGCGCCTGATGGCTATCGCTATGAAGGAACCTGGTCGATGGGCGTGCGCAGCGGCGAAGGCAAGGAGCACTACGCCGACGGAACGACCTACGAGGGTGGCTTCGTGGATGATGCGCACAGCGGTCGGGGCACCTACACAGCGCCCGACGGGACCAAATATGAAGGCGACTGGGTCGATGGCGCCATTACCGGGAAGGGCGAGGTCAGCTATCCCACGGGCGACGTCTATGTCGGCGACTTCGTCGATGGTACGCGGGAGGGTCAGGGGACGCTCACCTATGCCACCGGAGAGGTCCAAAGTGGCGACTGGAAGAACGGCGTTCTGGTGAACAAGACGGCGCCGGATGCCGAACCGGAGTCGACGCCTCGCACAGACCCTGGCCCGGCAGTGCCTGCTGCGGCCGAGTGACGCCGCGAGCCAACATCAAGGAAAGATCGCAACACCCTGATAGGAAATTTCTTCAGGGGCCGCGGGAACACCGTCAGGGCTGATCGTCGCGGCGTTGTTCCAGGTTTATGCGGCTTCGTCGCGTATGGCATGGCCGCCACCAAAGGGAGAGTCCCATGGCAATTTCCAGTGTAGTATTCGATGCCTACGGCACGCTCTTTGATGTCGGCGCGGCGGCGCGCCGCGCGGCTGCCGAACCGGAGCACGCCATTCTGAAGGACCGCTGGGCAGATCTTGCCGCTGCCTGGCGTCAGAAACAGCTGGAATACACCTGGCTTCGGACCGTCACCGGCTATCACAGCGATTTCGAGCAGGTGACGCGGGAGGCCCTCGAATGGGCACTCGAAGCCGCAGGTCTGGACACAGAAGGCGGCCTGAGTGACAGGCTCATGGCGCTTTACCGGGAACTCGATCCGTTCCCCGAAGTGCCTGCCATGCTTGCTTCCCTGAGACAGGCAGGACTGCGGACGGCGATCCTGTCCAACGGCACGCCTTCGATGCTCGACGCCGCGCTCGCATCTGCCAACATCGCCGACCGGTTCGACCACGTCCTGTCGGTTGAAGAGGTCGGCATCTACAAGCCCTCCGCCAAGGTCTACGATCTGGTCAAGACGCGCACCGGCACGGCGCCGGGCGAGACATTGTTCGTCTCGGCAAATGGCTGGGACGTGGGCAGCGCCGCAGCATACGGCTTCCGCACGCTCTGGGTAAACCGGACCGGCGCACCGCAAGACCGGATTCCGATCCCCCCGGAATTCACCGCCGGGGATCTCTCGGATGTTCCCGGTCTCCTGGACCGGATCGCCGCGGAGTTGCCGCTCCCGCAATCTGAACCGCTGTATTTCCACGCCAGCGACGGTCTCAGGCTAGCCTACCGCGACGAAGGTCAGGGCACGCCGGTCCTCTGTCTCGCCGGACTCACGCGGAACATGTCCGATTTCGATTTCGTGGCGCGGGATTTTTCCCACCGCGCCCGGATCATCCGGCTCGATACCCGTGGGCGGGGCCAGTCGGACTACGATCCCGACTATCTGAACTACAACCTCGTTCGCGAGGGCCGCGACGCGCTGGATCTGCTCGATCACCTGGGACTCGAGCGGGCTGCCATCATCGGAACGTCGCGCGGCGGCCTGATTACTCTGACACTGGCCCGAGATCACGGGGAGCGTCTGACTGGTGCCTGCCTGGTCGATATCGGACCGGACATCGACCCCGCCGGGCTCGCCTACATCTTCAGCTACCTCGGCATGGATCCGGTCTTCAAGACCTACGAGGACGCCGCCGACGGCTTCGTGGCCACCTTGAAGGCGCGGTTTCCCAGCGTGCCCCGGTCGCGCTGGCGCTTGCATGCCCAGCGGATCTGGACGGAGTCGCCGGAGGGGTTGGCCCTGAAATACGACCGAAATCTGCGGCAATCGCTGCTGGAGCAGTCCGCGACCGGCAACGTCGAGGATCTGTGGCCGCTTTATGATGCGCTCGCAGGCAAGCCGGTCGCGCTGATCCGCGGCGAGAACTCGGATATCCTAAGCGCCGAGACGGCGGCCGAAATGCAGCGCCGCAGGCAGGACATGATCTTCGCCGAGGTTCCGCGCCGGGGGCATGTGCCGTTTCTTGACGAACGCGAGGCCAGACAGGCGATCGACCGCTTCATCGACGCGCTGCCATGACGCCAGACGCCATCGACGCGGCCCTCGCCCGGATCGGTCCCTCTCTGCGCCGGACGCCAATGCTCGACGCCCCTGCGCTCGACCGCCGGGCCGGTCGGCGGGTTCTGGTGAAGGCCGAATGCCTTCAGCATACGGGGTCGTTCAAGTACCGCGGCGGCAAATCCGCCGTCACCGCACTGATGGCCGCCCGGCCACCATCCGGCGTCCTCGCCTTTTCGTCCGGAAACCATGCCCAGGGCGTCGCCCGCGCAGCGCAGGAGGCCGGCCTGCCTGCGGTGATCGTGATGCCGCGCGACGCACCCGACGCGAAGATCGCCGCGACCCGCGCCTATGGCGCCGAGACCGTGCTCTATGATCGGATGCGCGACGACCGGGAAGCAATCGGTCAGCGCATCGCGGCCGAACGCGGCCTGGCCCTGGTTCGGCCGTTCGACGACCCGGAGGTCGTCGCCGGACAAGGCACGGTGGGCCTGGAAATTGCACGTCAGGCCCGCGACGCCGGCATGGATCGGGCGGAGGTTCTGGTTCCCTGCGGCGGCGGCGGGTTGAGCGCCGGGATTGCGCTGGCACTTTCCAGGGACGCACCCGGGCTGCGCGTACGGCCCGTGGAGCCCGAGGGATACGACGATTTCGCGCGCTCGCTTCAGGCCGGAGAACGTCTGCCGATCGCGCCTTCCGCGCCCTCCATCTGCGACGCTCTCCTGTCGCCGAGGCCGGGTGAACTCACCTTCCCGGTTCTCAAGCGGCTCGCGGGTCCGGGCCTGGCTGTAAGCGATGCCGAGTGCCTCGTTGCGATGGCCTGGGCATTTCGCACATTGAAGATCTGCCTCGAACCCGGAGGGGCTGTTGCGCTCGCCGCGGCCCTGTTCCATGGAGACGAGCTGGAGGGCGAGAACGTCATCGTCGTTGCAACCGGCGGGAATGTTGACCCCGAGATGTTCTGCCGCGCACTGTCGCCCGTGCGACACGAAGCCTGACAACCAATTGACGCAAACATTGCAAATCCTGCATTTAGGTTCTATTTTCAAGGTAGAGCGCGGCTTTTCCTGGCCGGACCGGCAGGGGCTGGGGACTCCCCCCAGTTCGCTTTGGTTAGTCAGAACCGGCCTACGGATAGAGACGCGAAAGATGTCAGGGCGGTTGTGCCGGCCAAAGGTTTCGAGCGCGGGAATTTGGGTACGAGGCGAGCTGACCCACCGCCGCATGGAGGATCAGGCCTGTGGGACTAGGGACTGAAGCAAGTGTTGCCAAGGCACCGTTGGAGAGCTTCGACGACGTCGCCGAGAAGATGCAGACGGAGTCGGAAAGTGCGGCCGCCTTCCTCAAGGCGCTGGCCCACGAGGGACGGCTGCTGATCCTGTGCCACCTCAATACCGGCGAGAAATCCGTGACCGAGCTTGAGCATCTGCTGGGTCAACGACAGGCGGCAGTAAGCCAGCAACTTGCGCGGCTCCGGATCGAAGGTCTCGTCCGGGCGCGACGCGACGGCAAGACGATCTACTATTCTATCGGCGACACGCGTGCGCAGCGGATGATCTCGCTGCTGTACGAGATGTTCTGCGCAAAGTAGGTTTTCATCACGGCCTTGGCCGACAAGGCGGAACGCCGTGTCAGCCTGCTGCGAAGCCTGCATTCCCATCGAGAAAGTACTGGCGGTCTATCGGAGCGATGGCAGCGCCCAGAGCCCTGGCGTTGCTTCCCACCTCACCGGCCACGATCTCGGGCCGCACCAGACCCCGCATGTCGAGATCCGACAGGCGCTCCGCTGTGAGCGCCACGAGACGCGTGCGGACATCTGTCGGGAATGCGCCGTCGATAAGGATCGTATCGAAATCGATCACCGAACAGACCGTGAGGGCAGCCTCCGCAAGATGCAGGGACACATCATCCAGCCATGGGCTCAGTTGCGCGCCGAACCGGTCCCAATTGTGCGGATGATCCCAGATTTCCCCGGGATTGATCCCGGCCGCCTCGAGGCGCGCTTCGAGAAGGTGGAGCGACGCCGCATCGATCAGCTGCCGCACCCCGTCGTCCGTGGCGACAGGGATCGACCCGAAGGCGCCGGCATTGCCGTGGCGCCCGTCCACCACCGATCCATTCATGACCACGCCACCACCGATGAACGATCCGATGAAGAAATACGCGTATTCGCTGAATTCCTTGCCGCGTCCATAGACGTGCTCGGCCCGGCAGGCAGCGGTCGCATCATTCTGAATGAAGACGGGCAAGTCGCTGAACCGGCTGACTCGCTCTGCGAAGTCGATCTCTCGCCATTTCTGCATGTCGTCTTCCGGCGCGCCTAGTGCCGCGAACCAGCTCCAGAGCTGGAACGGCATCGCAACTCCGATCCCGGCCGTCCGATCCAGAAGTGCTGCCGACCTGCCCGATCGGAATACCGCAAGCCCCCTTTCAAGGAAGGCAAACACCTGATCGGGCATCGGATAGCGGTAGGAAATGTGGAGTTCCTGACGCACGTTGCCCAGGAAATCGATCAATAGCAGGTCGGCCGTGCGGCGCCCGATCTTGAGGCCGATCGAGAGCAGCCCATCGGCGTCCAGAGCCATCGGCACCGAGGGTTTGCCGACTCCGCCACGTCGCTGCGGCTCGTTGCGCAGCAAGAGTCCGTCCTGCTCGAGCTTGCGCAGGATCACGGAAACGGTCTGTGGCGAGAGGCCGGATGCGCGCGCGATGTCGCTGCCCGGCACAGCGCCCTGTCGCGCGATGATCGACAGTAGCAGACGCTCATTGTGGTTTCGAATTCTGCTTGGCGTGGCACCACCAAGCGGAATCTGCGTGTCCTGTTCCGCCATGATCCGTCCTCCCCGCGTACTGCACACCACCATATTTAATAAATCAAGTTGATTTATTTATTGACGGGTTGCGTAGAATCGCGTTAGGTCATTTCATCCTTGTAGCGCTAACATGGCGCCAAGGACGCCGCTAACTAAGCGGTGCACATGAATGTCTGGGAGGACAACCATGAAATATCTTCTTGCCAGCTCGGCGCTGGCGCTCACCTGTTTTGGCGGACTGGCACATGCAGATGACATATCGGCATGCCTGATCACCAAGACGGACACCAACCCGTTCTTCGTGAAGATGCGCGAAGGCGCCGCGGCGAAGGCCAAGGAACTTGGCATTTCCCTGTCGAGCTACGCCGGGAAGGTTGACGGCGACAACGAATCTCAGGTGGCTGCGGTCGAGACCTGTGTCGCAAACGGCGCCAAGGGTATCCTGATCACGGCGTCCGATACCGCTGCAATCACGCCAGTGCTCAAGACTGCGCGCGACGCCGGCGTGCTCGTCATTGCCCTGGACACCCCGCTCGATCCGGCCGATGCCGCCGACGCGACATTCGCCACCGACAACTTTCAGGCGGGCCTTCTGATCGGTGAATGGGCCAAGGCGACGCTGGGCGACAAGGCTTCCGACGCCAAGATCGCCATGCTCGACCTCGCGATCAGCCAGCCCTCGGTCGACGTGCTCCGTGACCAGGGTTTCCTGCAGGGCTTTGGCATCGACCTCGGCGATCCCAACAAATGGGGCGACGAATCCGATCCCCGCATCGCCGGCCACGACGTGACCGCCGGCAATGAGGAAGGCGGCCGCAAGGCGATGGAAAACCTGCTGATCACCGAGCCCGACATCAACGTCGTGTACACGATCAACGAGCCGGCAGCCGCCGGCGCCTACGAGGCGCTTCGAGCAGTCGGCAAGGAAAGCGGCGTCCTGATCGTATCGGTCGACGGCGGTTGCCCGGGTGTCGAGAATGTGGCCAATGGCGTCATCGGAGCAACGTCCCAGCAGTATCCGCTGCAGATGGCCGCGCTCGGAATCGAAGCCATCAAGACCTTCGCCGATACTGGGGAAAAGCCCGCACCGACCGAAGGCAAGGACTTCTTTGACACAGGCGTGACGCTGATCACCGACAAGCCCGTGGAGGGCGTTGAGTCGATCACCAGCGAAGAGGGCCTGAAGCTCTGCTGGGGTTGATCTAGCGCGTCATCTCGCGCGGCCAAGGTGTGCGGAGACAACTCCGCACACCCACAACTTCATCAGGTAATTGCACAATCTCTAGGGGGCACACCCAATGTCCGACTCGTCTTCGAGTTCCTATGAATCTGCAGCCGCCGGAAGTCCGCAGGCGGTTGCGAAATTTGAGGACGAGCAGACCTCGCTCCTCCACAAGATCCAACATTGGCTCCATCAGACTCCATCCGCCGTTCCGATGATCGTCTTGTTGCTCTCGATCGTCATATTCGGCCTTCTTGCCGGCAATTTCTTCCGCGCAGGGACACTCAGCCTGATCTTGCAGCAGATTGCGGTGGTCGGCATCCTCGGCTGTGCGCAGTCAATCGTGATCCTGACGGCAGGCATTGACCTTTCGGTCGGCGCGATGGCGGTCTTCAGTTCTGTCATCATGGGAATGTTCACGTTCCGGTACGGCATTCCCTCACCGATCTCCGTTCTGATCGGCCTCGCGGCAGGCACGGCGATGGGAGCCGCCAACGGCTGGCTCGTGGCGCGCATGAAGCTGCCGCCCTTCATCGTCACCCTCGGTACGTGGCAAATCATCATCGCGGCCAACTACCTGTACTCGGCCAACGAGACGATCCGCAGCCAGGACATCGAAACCCAGGCACCGTTCCTTCAGTTCTGGGGCTGGACCTTCCGTCTCGCCGGCACAACGGTGTCTCTTGGAGTCATCCTGCTTGTCCTGATCGTTCTGGTGATGGCCTTTGTGCTGAAACAGACAGCTTGGGGAAGGCATGTCTATGCCGTCGGCGACGACGCAGAGGCCGCAAAGCTCTCAGGCGTTCAGGTCAACAAGATGCTGATCTCTGTCTACGCGCTTGCCGGTTTCTTCTGCGCCATTGCCGGATGGGTGATGATCGGCCGCTTCGGATCGGTGTCGCCGTCAGCCTCGACTGGCGTCCTCGGCAACATCCAGTCCATCACCGCGGTGGTGATCGGCGGGATCTCTCTGTTCGGTGGACGCGGCTCAATCCTCGGCATGTTCTTCGGGGCCGCTATCGTTGGCGTGTTTGAACTTGGCCTCAGAATGCTCGGGACAGACCCGCAGTGGACGTATCTCTTGATCGGCGCGCTCATCATCGGTGCTGTGGCGATCGATCAGTGGATCAGAAAGGTTTAAGCCATGACGGAACCTCTGCTCAAAGGCCGCAACGTGGTCAAGCGCTACGGAAAAGTGACGGCCATCGACCATTCCGATTTCGATCTCTACCCCGGCGAGATTCTCGCGGTCATCGGCGACAACGGTGCCGGAAAGAGTTCGATCATCAAGGCGATGTCCGGCGCGGTCATCCCTGACTCCGGCGACATCTTCCTCGAAGGCAAGAAGGTGCAGTTCAAGTCGCCGATCGAGGCGCGGGAGGCGGGAATCGAGACCGTTTACCAGCAACTCGCCATGTCGCCCGCTCTTTCAATCGCCGACAACATGTTCATGGGCCGCGAACTGCGCAAGTCGGGCTGGCGGGGCAAGTATCTGCGCCAACTCGACCGTGCGGCGATGGAAAAATTCGCCCGCGACAAGCTGTCAGAACTGGGGCTGATGACGATCCAGAACATCAACCAGGCGGTCGAGACACTGTCGGGCGGCCAGCGGCAGGGCGTGGCGGTGGCGCGCGCTGCGGCATTCGGGTCTAAGGTGGTGATCCTCGACGAGCCCACGGCCGCGCTTGGCGTCAAGGAAAGCCGGCGCGTTCTGGAACTGATCCTCGATGTGAAATCGCGCGGCATTCCGATCATCCTGATCAGCCACAACATGCCTCACGTCTTCGAAGTCGCGGACCGGATCCACATCCACCGTCTCGGCAAGCGGCTTTGTGTCATCAAGCCGAAGGATTACACGATGTCCGACGCGGTGGCGTTCATGACCGGCGCGAAGGAACCGGACCGGGTGGAAGCCGCCTGATCCGCAAGAGGTTTCGCCGTGCGGTAGAAAGCACGAAACAGATCAAGGCGGCCGGCATGATAGTCGGCCGCTTTTCCGTTGGGCTCGAAGCTTCGCGCGATGGCGGGCGGGCGCGCGACCTCGTCCAGCCCTGCCGCCCCGGCTGCAACCATGGCAAGGCGCGCCGCGCCGAGCGCCGGGCCGGTCTCTGCCCCGGCGCCGCGATGGACCTGAGTCCCGAGAACGTCGGCGAGGGTTTGCAGCATTAGGTCGCTGCGCGCACCGCCGCCCACAACCAGGGGATCCGCAAATGACGTATCCGCGGCCCTGAGCGCCGCTGCGGCATCGGCAAAGGAATACGCCACCGCCTCGACTACCCCGCGCATCATGTCGCCGCGCGTCGTGGCATTGTCGAGCCCATAGAATCCGCCGCGGATACGCGGATCGCCGTGCGGCGTCCGTTCGCCGGTGAGGTAGGGGAGAAACAGCGGCGGGTGGCTGGCTGACTCGGCTTCGACGAGAAGCGTGCCGACCGGAACGCCGGCGATCTCTGCGAACCAGGCGAGAGGGCGCGCCCCGTTCAGCAGTGCCGCCATCTGCGACCACATCCCGGGGATGCAATGCGCAAAAGCGTGAAGCATCTGAGCAGGTGCAGGTCGGAAACCCGAGGTGGCGACGAAGATCTGCCCTGACGTGCCGAGAGACAACAGCGCCGTCCCGTCATGTATGACGCCCGCGCCAACGGCCCCCACCGCAACGTCGCCACCGCCCACCGCCACCGGCAACCCGGCAGGCAATCCCAATTCGGCCGCCGCCATCGACGTGAGCGCTCCACCGACATCCGTGCCTTCGTGCAGAGCGGGCAGCATCGCCATGGAGATCCCGGCAGCGTCGATCAGGTCCGGCGACCAGGCGCGCGCTGCAACGTCGAGCAACAGCATTCCCGACGCGTCACACATATCCGTGACCCGACGGCCGTGGAGCTTCAGCGCAACGAAATCCTTCGCACCCAGGATATGCGCAGTGCGCGCCAGAATGTCGGGCTCGTGCTCGCGCAGCCACAGAAGCTTCGGCGCCGTGAAACCCGGCAGCGGCGGCACACCGCAAATCCGCGCAAGCCCCGGCGACGCGCGCTCCATCGCGGCGCTCTCGTCCACCGCGCGATTGTCGTTCCAGAGAATTGCCGGACAAAGCGGCGCAAGGCGCGCATCAAGGCACAGCGCGGCGTGCATCTGGCCGGACAGCCCGATTCCGCGGACCGCACCGAAGACGTCTCCGACGGAACCCCGCAACTGGCGGCATCCGTCAACGACCGCCGTCCACCAGCTGCCGGCGTCCTGCTCGGACCACCCCGGCTGTGGGGATCGTGTCGTCAGTGGAACGGAGGCCGATCCGAGTGTCGCCTGTCCGTCCTCGGTCAGAAGCACCTTGACCGCAGATGTGCCGATATCGATCCCCAGATACATATCGCAGCGCCCCCCCTCGCCCGCTGCATCCGCCTTCCCATATCGGGTGCGCGATGTCACGCCGAACCCGCGCCGCCCCGCCTCCCACCGACCGGGCCAGTGTTGCGGCCGGGCATCACCAGCGTTTCCGCGCGATGCGGTCCTTGAAAGCACGCGCGGTATCGACCTAGTCACCCCTAGGGATCCCTTTCGAGGAGGCCTCAAGATGAAATGTCCGATCGATGGGACTTCGCTTCTGATGACTGAGCGCAATGGTGTCGAGATCGATTACTGTCCGGAATGCCGTGGCGTCTGGCTGGACCGCGGCGAACTGGACAAGATCATCGAGCGTTCGACCGCAGAATCGATGCACCACACCGAACCCGCGCACGGCGCGTCTGCCGCATGGGTCGGCGCCCCGTCCACCCGCTTAGGCGAACTTGACCTGCGCAGACGCCGGAAGCGCGACACCTTCCTCGACGATCTTTTCGACTTCTGATCCGGCCCCGAACGGCACGCCCCAACGGCGAGGGCCCAAGACCTTTTCCCTCCCCGAATCCGGCGCCATCACGAACCGGACGGCACTGCCGGAAAATGTGGGCGGCGTTCCGAAACCGGCAGCACGTTCGGCGGACTTGGGATGAAGCGCAGACCTCTTCTGAAATCGCTCGACGGCGCCTTCGGCAACTGGCGGCGCGGCCTTCCGCGGAAGGTGCTTCGCGTGAACGACGTGGTCTATTTCCCGATTCCCAAGGTTGCCAACAGCTTCATATCTGCGGTGTTCCTCAGGAACTGCCCCGATGCCGCCGGTTTCGATCCCGAGCAGATGACGGCCCTGGCTTATTGGCAGACGAGCGATGCGTGCCGGGTGCGGGACCGACGCGACATGGCTGGTCCCGGCGTCGAGCGGATCACGGTCCTGCGGGATCCCGGCAAGCGTCTTGTCAGTTGCTTTCTCGACAAGCTCGCCCGCAAGGGCACGCCCGGACAGCGCATCGACGAGCTATGCGACGACGCAACCCGGCTCCTGCGCCGTCCCGTCACGCCGCAGACGCTCTGCTTTCGCGATTTTGCCGAGTATGTCTATGCGGTTCCGGATTGGCGGCGCGAACGTCATTCGAAGTCACAACGCGCGTATCTACCGGTTCGCTGCGACCGCGTCTTTACCCTCGACGATTTGCCGGCATTGTGGCGGTACCTCGAGGCCCGGGGCTTCGACGTCATAATGCCGGAGCGTGGCCGAAAGACGGTCGGCAACAGAAACCGGTATGGCTCGGACTCCGCGGCCGCTTTTGCCCAGCCGGTCGCGGAGTTGCGGCAGATGCCGCTAAAGCCGCCATCGCAGGCCTTTTACGACGCAGACCTCGCGCAGGGTCTGTTCCGCGCCTACGCACAGGACATCCGGCTTTACTGTGCAGCCACGGGCAGGTCCGACGCCGCGTACCGGGACGGTTTCCTCGCCCACTTGCAGTGAACTCGAAATCCGCTTGCCTTCGTCGAAATTCACCGGCTACGAGCTCTAGGGCCTCCACGGCGGACGCGCGCCGTTGCGTGTCCTGCCCTTCGGCAGTGCGCCTATTTGGGACCCGCCAGATACCACGCAATGAAGCCGATCACCGGAAGGATCGCAACGAGCAGAACCCAGAGTACCTTTGTGCCGGTATCTGCACCGGAATTGATGATCTTCACGATGGCATAGACGTCAGCGACGAAAACGATGAGGCCGATGATATAGCTCATGTGGGCTCCTCGGGCATGGGCTGGACGAAGCGGTCCGCACGGACCACGATATCCCGGTGATCTCTTCAACGCGAGGCCCACGACGGGAAGCTGACACGCATCAACGCGACGTCAAGCCATTGGCCATGTGCCATGCGACACTGATGCGTGAACTGGTCGAGGGATTTGGTGGAGCCAAGGGGGATCGAACCCCTGACCTCGTCATTGCGAACGACGCGCTCTCCCAGCTGAGCTATGGCCCCATTGGCGCGTGGATATGATCGCGATGCCTGCCGGCGTCAAGGGCGAACTGGCCGCGCAGCGGAGGCCCGCAACGGTGCGCAAGCCCCGGCAGAGATGCGCTTCGATCGACACGCCATTCACCCGTGGATTGACCTCGCCCTGGGCCTCCGCCACAGCCCCGGCGCCGTCGAAACCAGGACCGGCGCAAGCAATGACCGCAGGAAGACAAAGACCGATCCGGAACTGACGACCGTGACATTCCGTGGGAAGACCTATCAGATGGTCCTTCCAGCGCGTCCATGTATTTCAACAGGGCCTCGCGACCGGGAAACGGTCGGCGCACTGGACGACGGTCCGGCTGCCAACCTCGGTGGGCGGACGCTGCAAACCGCGTCCGGCGACATCCACGTCTCGGCGCTGGCTTCGGTCGGGATCCCACCGACGGTGTCGGTGCTGAAAATCGACGTGGAGGCCATGGAGCGTGCTGTGTTCGAAGGCGGTCGCGCGTTGATCGCGCGCGACCGTCCGGCGATCTATTGCGAGGCCAAGACGCGAATGGAAGTCGAGAACGTCCTCGGCTTCATGCGTCCTGCTGACTATATGCTCTTGGCAACCTTCAATGCCTCTCCCACGCACCTCTTCGTTCCGCGCGAAGCTTCGGTGGATCTGAGCGCGGTGGAACAGTTGCACCACCAGCAGATCCTGCAGTTCTTCCGGCTCCGGGACCAGATTGCGGATCTGCGCGAACGGCTGAACACGCAGTAATCAGCGCACCTACGGTTGGCGCAGGGGAGCCCAGCAGTCTCTAACGACCAGGGTCAGGTTCTGTGGCTGAACGCTGCGTGAACCGCATCCTGCATCAGCCGGTCGAAATCGCTCCCGGCGACGCTGACCAGCGTGCGGTGGTCGCCGCCCTCGAACCAGACCCGGTCGAGCCCCGACAGGCTGTCATCCACCACCGTCCGAACCCGGTAGGCCGCGCCGACGGGCGGCGCCGCCCCCATGTCGCAATCGTCGAAGATCTGCCCCAATTCCGTTTCGCTCGCCAGTCCGATGCGGCGGTCGAGCAGTTCCTGCAGGCTGGTGAGGTCGACCCGGTGGCTGCTCGGGACCACCGCCAGGGCGTGCCCGTCCTCGAAATGGATCAGCACCGACTTGGCGAGCCGGTCACCCGGAATATGGGCAAGCTCGGCGGCTTCGCTGGCGGTGGCGGTGCGCGGGTGCCGGGTGGTCTCGTAGCGGATACCCTCGGCGTCGAGATGGTCCTTCAGACGGCGGGCAATCGACATGGCCTCCTCCCTTGAATGCCGGTCGGAGCGTCCGGGCCCTGGCTGCCCGTGCCCGGGCGCCTCCGATACAGTCTGCGCCCTGACCCCGGTTTCGGCAAGGCTTGTCCCCGGTCTCGGCAAGGGAGGAGCGGCGCCACACCATTGGCGGTCCGATCCGGTCGCGCACCGGTGACGAACTGCGAGGCAAATTCCGTTGCCGTTCCAAGGGGGCAGGCGCATGCTGGCCGTGCGGGCGGGGCGGCGTCGCGGTTGGGGCGCCCGGCGCGCCCGCCAACGAGGTGCAACGAGCCTGGGGAGGGCTTTCCATGGCACACGAAGACGACGTCCGCACGGCATCGCGGCGGTTTTACGAGGCGCTGAACCGCATGATCCGGGGCGAGGCGGACACGATGGCCGGGGCTTGGGCGCAGGAGGCGACCTCCGGCGCGATGCATCCGATCGGCGGCCACGACCAGGGCTGGGAGGCGGTGCGGACCGCCTTCAACATGGTCGGCAGCCTGGCCGGAGGCGGCGAGGTCCGCCTTGAAAATCAGGCGATCCTGGCCGGAGAGGACATGGCCTGCGAGACCGGGCGGGAGGTCGGCTCGGCGATCCTGGCGGGGCGCAACATCGCCATCGATCACCGGGTCACCAATGTCTACCGGCGCGGCAAGGACGGCGTCTGGCGGATCGTCCACCACCATACCGACGAGGCGCCGGCGATGGTGGCGCTGGTCGAGGAGCTGCAGAAGGAGGGGGCCGGGGCGCACTGAGCGCCCGCAGACCTGCGCCGGGATCCGGGGCCGCGAGGGCCGGATCCCGGCATCGGAAAAGTGTCGGACTTTCATCGGACTTTCATCGGACCCGGCGGGGAACCGAAGGCCGGGTCTTGGCAGGCCCCTGCCCGCCTCTACCCGTTCAGGAATTCTGGTGGAAATGCACCACGATGTCCCGGACCTCGTATTCGACGATGGCGCCGGTCCCGCCCTGCAGCCGCGCGATGCCCAGATGGAGGACGTTCGCCGAATTGCTGTTGGCCGGACTCAGGGTGTTGGTCGGGATCCGGAACTGCTGCTGGAACCACTGGTCCTGCAATTCGTCCTGCGTCCCGGTCAGGATGCCGACCAGCGAATCGTCGGAGGCGATGGACGAGAATTCGGATTCGATGCGAACGGCGGCGACGGCCGAACGGTTGAGCCGCCGCACCATCATCGAGAGAATCCCGGTATCGTTGACCCGGCAGCCGCCGGCGCCGAACGGGATCTTCAGGCTGTCGGCGTTCGAGCTGGCGTCGCGGCCGACGATGGCAGGCTCGATCACGGTCAGGACCGACGGGTCCCCGGACATCTTGAGAACGGTGAAATCTCCGAGAATGGGCATGGCTGAAATCTCCTCAGGCAATGATAGTCCCCATTCTGCCAGCCCAAGTGATGATCTCAAGGCGGGTATTCCGGAAGCCGGACTTGTCTGTCACGAAGCACAATGCAGTCGACAGAGAGCGAAGGGGCGAACACGCCAAGCCCTAGAATAACATCTGAGCAATCGCCACCCATGAATGTTGGCACTCAAGCCCGAGCAAAAAGTCACCAATTCAGCCGAGCGCATATCACAAACAAGAATAATTTTGCACGCCACTCTAACTGCCGATCTTCTCGATCAACGCGGCTTCTAGCCCCACTTCATCTGCACGCAAATACAATTTAAGCGCTTCCTCGGGGTCTTCGTTCCAGATTCGATCGAAAGAATCGCGCGCTTCCCTTTTTGCCAGTGGCAAATTGCGACGGCTTTCAATTAGTGCGCCAAACGCCATTCCCCCGAAAGCAATGTATCCCGCCAAATCCCAGAATGTATTTGTAAACCCGTATCGCAGGGAGATCGGGCCGACTCCTAAGGCAGTCACTCCAAATGCAATCATCTGTACTACGCAGATCTTGCGCGCCCTGCTAGGTCTATATGCACCTCTTCCCGTCATCCAAACAACGGTGGAGAATAGGAGAACCAGACACCCAATCCAAAATAGATTTCCGTAAATTAGAATGAACACGTCGATACCGTCCACGTCCCCTCCAATCTAGACCATCGCGAATTGACCTAATGCCATCATGCCTAGATCTACCTAGGGCGCTACTAGTACTATAGTGATCGGCCACGGAAAATCTTAATTTCTAAAGAATCTTCCGCCGCCTCTGCACCCCACCCCTCTGCCCCGGCCGCCCGGCCTTCGACCGACCCGAGGCGCCGACGGCGGTTTCGGCGGCCTGTTCGATGGCGCTCTGCCGGGGGAGCGGGTCGTCGTGGGCGGAGAGGTCGACCGCATATCGCGCGATGGTCGCCGCGGCAAGTATCGCGGAAGCCGCAGACGGTCCTAACCAACCCGGAGCGGATTGTCCAAGGCGAGGACGCGGTTCGCTCAGGTGCGGCGGGCGAGATCGCTAAGGCGCCCTCCTAACCGAGGGTCGGGCACGGCCCGGGCTCGTCGCCCGGGCCGGGGATCAGGCGGGTTGGCAGTAATGGGAAGCAGAGGCGGTGGTGGGCTGACGCCCACCCTACGCTTGGTCGGCACCACCCCCGCGGGCTTTTCTCAGCCTGCCGGCTCCAGTTCGCAGGTGAACGGCGGAAGGTCCATGCCGGCATATTGCCCCGCAGAAATGAGGAAGGACCGATAGTCGCTGCCGACAGGTCCGCTCCAGTAGTTGCAGTACAGGTGGCCATCCACGATACGGAACCTCACATCATAGGCCGAAGCGCGATAGAGCCATCCGGTGGCCTTGCAGGACAGATGGTAGCCGTCGTTGGCTGCGTCGTCATGAATATCCCAGCGCGACCATCCTTCGTCATCGGGCTCGGACAGCTTGAACCGCAATGCGCCGGCTCGTGCCGGGCCGGCGAACAGACAGACATAGTCCCAGAAGGACGAACTGGCGTTTTCGCCGATCGGATAGGCATAGCCCGTCGCCGTCCTGCCCCTGTCGTCGGTCCAGGTTGCCTTGAGGTGGTACCAGACCGCGGGATCGGTCGCGACTGCAGACCCCGCCGGAAGCGGCATCGGAGCGCCGCTTGGAACGAACGGCGCATCGTCCTCTGACGGTCCGGCGGCAGTCTTCTCTTCCACGATGTCCGACATTCGAATTCCTCCCTGATCCGGCATCTGCCGGCCGACCCGGTGCGGGCCGATCAGTCAGACTATGAGGGCATTCCCGGAGGACGCAAGCTCTACCTTAGATAGAAATCAGACCGTGATCGCGCGTGTGCCTGTGCGGATGGCGGCACTGCCATGCGGTCTACTGCCGCTTCCGCTTCACGTTCCCGCCCCGCTGCCCCGGCCGCCCGGCCTTGGACCGGCCGGAGGCGCCCACGGCGGTCTCGGCGGCCTCTTCGATGGCGCTCTGCCGCGCCAGCGGGTCGTCGTGGACGGCGAGATCGACGGCTTCCAGCCGCTTGATCTCGTCGCGCAGGCGCGCGGCTTCCTCGAATTCGAGGTTCTCGGCGGCCTTGCGCATCGCCGTGCGGAGCCCGTCGAGATGAGCCTGGAGGTTGGCGCCGACCAGAGGCTTCTCGACCTTGGCGGTGACGCGGGCCATGTCGGTGTCGCCCTTGTAGAGGCCCTTGAGGATGTCCTCGACATTCTTGCGGATCGTCGCCGGGGTGATGCCGTGTTCTTCGTTGTAGGCGACCTGCTTGGCGCGGCGGCGCTCGGTCTCGGTCAGGGCACGCTCCATCGAGCCGGTGACGCGATCAGCATACATGATGACCCGGCCCTCGGCATTGCGGGCGGCGCGGCCGATGGTCTGGATCAGCGAGGTTTCCGAGCGCAGGAAGCCTTCCTTG
>JAGQRV010000002.1:0-36464 GCA_020425125.1 Paracoccaceae bacterium
GGGCAGACCTGGTCTTCGACGTTGCAGTGCTGGAGGGCAGCCTGACCGGTGCAACCGGCCCGGCGGCGGTCTTCATCGACATCATCGGACGGCCGATCACACCGCTGTCCTTCGCGGGAGTTGCGCGGCGGACGGCCTATCGGGCGGCCTGGTATCGGGGTGCGGCCGCGACCGCGGCCGTAGCGGCCCCGCCCTATTACGGGCCCTATTCCGAACCCTGCGGATACGCCCCCTATCCGCCCTGCCGCTGACATCCGCGCCGGCCAGGATCGCCGGCGCGCCTTTCCGACCTGGAGATTTCTTGATGAGACCGATATTCCTGATGCGCGTGCTGCTTGCCGGCAGCGCGTTGGCACTGGCAATGCCCCTGACGGCCATCGCGCAGGACGAGCCCGGCATTGCCATCGACGGACACGCCAGCGCCGGCATTGCCCACCATGCCGAAGCCGACGGCTCGACCGGCGCGCCGGATTCGACGGCCTCGATCGACGGCAACTACATTCCGAACCCTCAGCCGCAATTCGGCGGGACGATCAAGCTCAACGCCTATGATTCCACACCGTTCTGGCCGCCCCGCGTCGTGCCGCCCCAGGACGCGCCGAACGTCTTGCTGATCATGACCGACGATACCGGCTACGGCGCCGGATCGACCTTCGGCGGGGTGATCCCGATGCCGGTGCTGGACGAACTTGCGAGCCAGGGCCTGCGCTACACCAACTTCAATTCGACCGCGCTCTGTTCGCCCTCGCGGGCCGCACTGCTGACAGGCCGCAATCACCACAACTCGGGCTTCGGCGTCATTGCGGAACAGTCGACGGGCTATCCCGGCTACGACGCCGTGATCGGCCGCGACGAGATCGCGGTCGCCGGAATTCTCCGGGCCAACGGCTTCAACACATCGTGGTATGGCAAGAACCACAACACGCCTCCCTATACCGAAAGCCAGCTCGGGCCGTTCGACCAGTGGCCCACGGGCGAAGTCTTCGGCTTCGACCACTTCTACGGTTTCATGGGCGGCGACGCGAACCAATGGCAGCCCAACCTCTTCAACGACACGACCCAGATCTATCCGTTCCGCGGCAATCCGGGCTGGAACCTGATCACGGCCGAAGCGGATGATGCCATCCGCCAGATAGAGACGCTGAACTCGATCGATCCCGAGAAGAAGTTCTTCGTCTATCTCGCGCCCGGCGCCACCCATGCACCGCACCATCCGACGAAGGAATGGGTCGACAAGATCGAGGCGATGCATCTGTTCGACGACGGCTGGAACAAGCTGCGCGAGACGATCTTTGCCAACCAGAAGAAGCTGGGCGTGATCCCCGCCGATGCCGAACTGACGCCCTGGCCCGATGAACTGAAGAGATGGGACGACCTGACCGATGACGAGAAGAAGCTCTTCATCCGGCAGGTCAACGTCTACGCCGCCTATCTTGCCTATGCGGACCACGAGAACGGCCGGGTGATCGACGCGATCCGGCGCATGGGCAAGCTCGACAACACGCTCGTCATCTACATCGTCGGCGACAACGGGTCTTCGGCAGAAGGCTCGCCCATCGGCACGCCGAACGAGGTGGCACAGTTCAACGGCGTCACGCCGCCCGTGGACGTGCAACTCCGCGATTTCTACGACGTCTGGGGGACCGACCAGACCTACAACCACATGGCGGTTGGCTGGACATGGGCCTTCGGCACCCCGTTCAAGTGGACCAAGCAGATCGCGTCGCATTTCGGCGGCACAAGGCAGGGTATGGTGATGGCCTGGCCGCACCGGATCACGGACAAGGGCGGCGTCCGCAACCAGTTCAGCCATTTCATCGATATCGTTCCGACCATCCTCGAGGCGACCGGCATACCGACACCGAAATTCGTCTACGGCATCGAACAGAAGCCGATGGACGGAACCTCCATGGTCTATACGTGGGACGCAAAGCCCGATGATCCGACCCGCCACAAGGTCCAGTATTTCGAAATGTTCGGAAACCGCGGCATCTACAACGACGGCTGGTATGCCAACACGCATCCCATCGTCGCTCCGTGGGATCTGCTTTCGACCCCGACGAAGGACGTGATGAACGGCTTCAAGTGGGAGCTTTACGACCTCACCAAGGACTGGACCCAGAACAACGATCTGGCGGCGTCGATGCCCGACAAGCTGCGTGACATGCAGCAGCTGTTCATCGCCGAGGCATCGAAGTATCACGTCTTCCCGCTCGACAACTCGCTTGCGCCGCGGATGGTCACGCCACGGCCCAGCGTGATCGCCGGCAAGACCCATTTCGAGTACACCTACCCGGTCGCTGGCAACCCGAACGGGACCGAGCCTCTGCTGCTGAACGCCTCCTACAAGATCAGTGCCGAGATCGAGGTCGGCGAGGACGGCGGCAACGGCATGCTCTTCACCCAGGGCGGCAAGTTCGGCGGGCACGGCTTCTACATCCTGAAGGGCGTGCCGGTCTACACCTGGAACCTTGTCGATCTGGAGCGGGTGCGCTGGGAAAGCAGCGAGAAGCTGACCCCCGGCAAGCACACGGTCGAATTCGAGTTCACCTATGACGGACTCGGCTTCGGCACCTTTGCCTTCAACAGCCTCAGCGGCGTGGGCCGGTCGGCCGAAGGCGTCATGCGGGTCGACGGCAAGGAGGTCGCGCGTCAGAAGATGGAGAAGACCATTCCCATCACGCTGGCATGGGACGAAAGCCAGGACATCGGTT
Source organism: Paracoccaceae bacterium (assembly GCA_020425125.1). Lineage (GTDB taxonomy): Bacteria > Pseudomonadota > Alphaproteobacteria > Rhodobacterales > Rhodobacteraceae > Meridianimarinicoccus. Next base: position 2,715 of record JAGQRV010000002.1, read on the forward strand.
CGGACACCCTGACCGGAGTGAATGACGACGACTACAAGGTGCCGTTCATCTTCGACGGCAAGATCGACAAGATCACCCTCGACATCGCCCGGCCGAAGCTGAGCGATGAGGACATCAGGAAGCTCGAAGCGGCGGCCAGCGCGCAGGGCGACAAGGGCTGAACCCGCCGCCACCGTGACAGATCCGAGGGCCGGATACGTCCGGCCCTCTTGCCGTTCCGGACGCATCGCAATCCTGGTGCCATGAACGGGAGCCTCGCGGATCGGGCGACATTCCCCCTTGGCCAGTCGTCACGCGGCATCGGCCGGCAGGCTGCCGGACCGCATGTCCCCGACTGAAAGATGTCCGCGGCCATAGACGGCCGGTCTCGACTTCACGGCGAAACTTCACCAGAACGCGAGCCACTGTAATTCCGTCTTCTGCTTCCGCGCTGTTGCAACTAACTGCGGCGAAGCCAGCAGAGGGCGCCACAGGGGGGCCAGGCGTGACGGGACAACGACGGCAGGACACGGGAGAAATACCCGTCGCGTCCGGACCGGGAGCTTCGACCAGGACGGGGCAGATCGCGACTTGGGCGCGGCGGCGCGGCCGCCTCTTGGCGACGATCTTCACGCTTGCTGTGCTTGTCGCCGCAATGGCCGCATTGAGCCGGATCGCAGGCCATACCAGCTATGCCGCCGTGGTCGAAGCGCTGATGGCCATGTCGCCGTGGCGCGTTCTCCTGGCAGTTGTGCTGACCGTCGCGAGCTTCGGGATGCTGACGCTCTACGACCTCAACGGTTTTCGCGCGATCGGTCAGCCGCATCCCTGGCCGCAGATTGCTGCTGGCGCGGCAGCCGCCTTTGCCGTCGCCCAGACCACGGGCTTCGGGCCCCTGAGCGGGGCGGCAGTTCGGCTGAGGTTCTACACGCCTCTCGGCGTCAGTCCCGGCGACATCGCCCGCGTCGTCGCCTTCGTCACGCTCGGCTTCGGTCTCGGGCTGGTCGCGACCGCCTCTCTGGCGGGGCTTGCGATGGCGCACACCGTCGGAGCCATCGCCGGTGTGCCGGGCGGGCTGGTCCTTGTCGTGTCCCTCCTTGGCCTTGCCGGCTCTGCCGCGCTGGTTGCTGCGGGCGGGCGGCGGATTCCGCTGCCTTTCGGGCGCAGCGCCGAGCTTCCCGGCGCACGATATATCGCCAGCCAGATTGCCATCACCGGGCTGGATCTCGCGCTATCCGGCGGCGTTCTCTGGGCCCTGCTGCCGTCGGGAACGGTCAGCTATCTCGCGTTCCTCCCGCTCTATGCCATCGCACTGTCTCTCGGCATTCTCAGTCACGTGCCTGCCGGCCTCGGCGTGTTCGACGCGGTGCTGGTCGGCGCCCTTGCAGGACATGCGCCCGGCGCCGATCTTCTCGCTGCCGTTGCTCTCTTCCGCCTGACCTATCAGGCCCTGCCGCTGGCCGCCGCGGCGCTTGGCATCGCCCTCGCCGAAGCGCGCCGCTTTGCCAGTCCCGCCGGGCTCGTGCTCAGTGCCGCCGGAAACCTCGCGCCCCAGACGCTTGCAGCCTTTGCGCTGATGCTCGGCGCGATGCTGGTGTTCTCGGCCGTGACACCCGCACGCACCATCGACCTCGAATGGCTCGGCCGGTTTCTGCCGCTGCCGATCATCGAGAGTGCGCACTTCCTGGCTAGCGTTCTCGGCGCGGTGCTGCTGGTAGCGGCTCGCGGCCTCGCATTCCGGCTCGACGGCGCGTGGTGGACTGCCCTGGCTGCGGCCGGGGCGGCGCTCGTCCTGTCGCTCGTCAAGGCGGTCGCCGTGTACGAGGCCGCCGCGCTCGCCATCTTTATCCTCGCCCTCCTTCTGGCGCGGGATGCCTTCGATCGGCGCTCGGCGCTGTTCGAGGCCAAGCTGACCCTGCCCTGGATCGCCGCAGTGGCCAGCGTGTTCCTGTTCGCCTTTGCCGTGCTCTTCTTCGCGTTCGACCATGTGGAATTCGGCACCGTCAGCTGGCTGCGCTTCGAACTGTCGGCGGAAGCCCCGCGCGGGCTGAGAGCACTTCTGGGGGCGGGGATCGTCGCGGGACTTGCCGCCGCCTATTCTCTTCTGCGTGCCGCACCCGGGCGGGAATCCCCCTCCGATTCCGATGATCTTGTCCGCGCGATCGCCATTGCTGCCGCCCAGCCGAACCCGGGCGCCAATCTGGCTCGGATGGGCGACAAGCGCCTGATGTTCTCCGAGGACGGACGCGGCTTCGTGATGTATGGCTGCCAGGGCACGAGCTGGATCGCACTGTTCGATCCCGTCGGTCCCGTCGACGTCTGGCCCGAACTGATCTGGCGGTTCGTCGAAACCGCCCGCGCCGCCGGGGGCCGCGCCGCCTTCTACGAGACCACGCCAGAGCACCTCGCGCTCTATGCGGATGCCGGATTGCGGTTCTACAAGCTGGGCGAAGAGGCGCGCGTCGATCTTGCCGCCTTCGACCTCAAGGGCAAGGCGCGGGCCAGCCAGCGCAACGTGCTGAGCCGCGGCGGCCGCGAGGGCCTTTCGGTCGAGATCCTTCCGGCCGGCGCGGCCTCGGCCGAGATGGACCGGTTGCGCGAGATCTCGGATGCCTGGCTTGCCGAGCGCCGCGCCGCCGAAAAGGGCTTCTCGCTCGGCGCCTTCGATCCCGCCGTGATTGCTCATGGCCGCGTCGGGCTGATGCGCCAGAACGGAACCATCGTCGCCTTCGTCACTCTTCTTGAAACCGACTGCGCCGAAGAGGCCGCAGTCGATCTGATGCGCTTTTCCGGAGAGCTTCCGAATATCGCCATGGAATACTTCTTCATCCGTCTCTGTGAGCTCCTGAAGGCCGAGGACGTTCACTGGTTCAGTCTGGGCATGGCGCCGCTTGCGGGCCTGTCGTCCAGCGAAGCTGCACCGGCCTGGCAGAGGCTCGGGAACGCGCTCTTCCAGCAGGGAGTGCCGTCCTACAACTTCAAGGGGCTCCGCGGCTTCAAGGACAAGCTGAAACCGGTCTGGCGCCCGCGTTACCTGGCGGTGGCCAGCGGCGCGTCGCCGATGCTGGTCCTTCTCGATGCCACGCGGCTGATCGGCCGCGGGATACGCGAGGACAACTGATGCGCCGACATCTGGCGATCGCACTTGCCGGTTTCCTGGCCACATCGGCCGCATGGGGCGCCGAACAGCCGTGGCCAACCGATCTGGATCCCGGCCTCATTCCCGCGCCGCAACTCTACCTTCCCGGCGGACCAGCCGCGGGGATGGTCTTTCTGTTTTCCGGCGCCGCAGGCTGGGGCGCCAACGAAGACGGCGTGGCGACGCGGCTTCAGCATGCGGGCGCTGCCGTCGTCGGCATCGATCTTCCGTCATATTTCTCGGCGATCGATTCCGGAGGGTCGGACTGTGTCTACCTGGTCGCGGATTTCGAACGTCTCAGCCACGAGCTGGAGCGCCAGAGCGGCGCCGAAACCTTCCACGCACCGTTACTTGGCGGCATCGCCGAAGGCGGCGCACTCGCCATGGACATTCTCGGCCAGACTCCCGCAGATACGCTGGGCGGCGTCGTCGCGGCCAATCCGGCCGCCGGTCAGGCGCTGGCCAGGTCTCTTTGCATGAAGTTCACGCGCGAGACGGCCTCCGATGGCGGCTCGTTCTACGACCTGCCGCCCGGGGCACAACCTGCGCCGCTGACGGTCGTGCTCGGCAGTGACGCGCCCACCGACTCGGTCCAGCGAGTCGATGCGGCGGCAGCATCCGGAGTGACCCTCACACGGAAAGCGGCAACGGGAACCGGTTACGCGGCCCTGTCCGACACGCTTGCCTCGATCATCGCCGCCGACAACGTTTCCGGCGACGCACCGGCCATCGTCGAACTTCCCGCGCAACCCAGCCGCGACACGATGGCGATCATGGTCTCGGGCGACGGCGGCTGGCGCGATATCGACAGAACCGTGGCAGGCATGCTTCAGGCGGACGGGGTCCCGGTGGTCGGCCTCGATTCCCTTCGCTGGTTCTGGGCGCCCCGGACACCCGAAGAGACCGGCCGCGAGCTTGGCCGTCTGATCGACATCTACACCGACCGCTGGAATACCGACCACGTCATCCTTGCGGGCTATTCCTTCGGCGCGAGCATCCTGCCGGCGGCCTTTCTGTCCATCCCGGCGGAGGCACAGGCGAAAGTGTCGGAGATTGCCCTGCTCGGCCCCGGCACGAACGCGGATTGGCAGATCACCGTTTCCGGCTGGCTCGGCTCCACGTCGTCCCAGGCACGACCCGTTGCGCCGGACCTCTCCGCGCTCCCCGCCGACCGCGTGCTCTGCATCTATGGCGAGAAGGACCTCCAAAGCGCTTGCCCGACTCTTGAAGGGAGCGGGGCCAAGGTCATCAAGACCGGCGGCGGGCATCATTTCGATGGCGACTACCCTGCGCTGGCACGCCACGTCCTCGACGGCAGCTGAGCCGCAGTCGATCAGTTCCCGGCGCTATCGGTCATGCGCTCGACAACGAGCGTGCCTGCCTGGACCCGGTCGCCGGGAAACGTCACCACGCGGTCACCTTCCGAAAGACCCGCAAGGACTTCGCCGTCACGCGCGTTGCGGTGCCCGATCTCTACACGAGCAAGTTCCGCGCGGTCGCCTGCCAGCCGGAACACCGCCCAATCGCCGCCATCGCGGAACAGCGCCGAGACCGGCACCATGAGCACATCGTCGCCGCGCCACGCGACGATGCGCACGTAGATTCGGAAATTGTCGCCAAGGGCGGCGCGGTCTTCCACGGGACCGTCGAAATCGAGATAGGCACGCACCCGCTGTTCCTCGATCCCCAGGGCCGAAACCTTGGTGAAGGCCGAGGGGTCGACCCGGCGGAGTAGCGCCGAGAGCGCCGGTCCACCCCAGCGCTCCACATGCGCCGCGGCGCCCGGCGAGACCCGGACCGCGTCGCTCGACAGAAGCTCGACCTCAACCTCGAGTTCATCCGGTTTGCCGATGTCGAGGAGCGGTTCGCCCGCCTGAACCAGGCGCGCGCTTCGATTGACGATCGACAGGATGCGGCCATCCGCCGGAGCCCTGATCCGGATGCAGCAGGCCTCGTCGCTCGCGCCGGCATCGCCGAACGTCGGGTCGATCAGCGCGGCCTTTGCGCGGGTCAGTGTCGCCCGCGCCATCTCGCGCTCGGACTTCGCAGCTGCGAGCGCCGTTTCGGCAACGTGGAGGCGCAGGGCCGCATCATCAAGGCTGCTTTGGGGAATGACGCCGCGACCGGCGAGAGCTTCGGAGCGCTTGTACTGCGCCTGCGCGTATTCCAGGTCCGACGCGCTCTGGTCGACGCGGGCATCCGCTGCGCTCAGCGCAGCTTCGCCGACCGTGACCGCCGCTTCGGCTTCCTGTCGTGCCCGGGCGTCGAGAAAGGCAGGGGCGGCCGGGGCAATCGCCGCCACGACGGTCTCTCCTGCGACGACCGGATCCCCCACATCCACCGGCGACCGTGCGGCATAACCCGTGAGCGGCGCGGAGACCTGATAGATCTGCCGGATCTGCGTCACGCCTTCGGCCTCGACCGTCACTTCGAGCGTCCCACGGGTGACCATGGCCAGGTCGACCGGCACCGGCTGGGGGCGAAAGGCGACCCAGGCCAAGGTGGCGAGCACTGCGACAAGGATCGCGCCCAGGATATGCCGGCGGGTGAAGAACCTCATCTCACTCCCTCGTCTTCATCACCGCCACCAGATCGAGCCGATCGATCCGCCGCCGCACCAGCAAGGCCGACGCGAGCGTTGCACCGGCGACGATCAGGACCGCGTAACCGTACGTCGCCGGGCGCACCACGAGCGGGATGGTCAAGGTATCGGTCGAAAAGCCCTGCACGATCAAGGCTGCGAAGCTGTAGCCGAGGACGCAGCCAAGCGGCATCGCGAGGAGGGCGAGACCCAAAAGCTCCCCGAACAGGACAAAGGAAACTTCGCCCCGGGTGAAGCCTAGGATACGCAGGCTGGCCAGTTCATGCGCTCGCTCGGACAGCTGGATGCGGGCAGCATTGTAGACGACGCCGACCGCGATCAGCGCCCCCAAGATGGAGTAGACCGTGATGGAGATAGACAGATTCTCCGCCATGGTCGCGCGGAATGTCGCGCGCACCTCGGTCCAGAGAGTCATGCCGGCAATTTCCGGCGTCATCTTGACTTGGGCATTGAGGGCCGGAAGCGCCGCCATATCGACCCGGACGTGGACGAGATTGACTTCGGGCCCGCTCATGCGAAGGGCGGACAGTGCGGATTGCGCCATGTAGGCACCTTCGCCGTAATGCAGCCGCACCGTCCCGGCCAGCGGCACCGCGCGGGTCTCGCGGCGTCCGTCCCTGAAGTCGATCTCGACAGTGTCGCCGGGTTCAAGGTCGAGTTGTCCGGCCAGTCGGTCCGACACGAGGAGGCCCTGTTCGGGGACAGCGACGACGCGGCCCTCGGCGTCGAGGAGTCTGGCCAGATTCGCCGCTTCGGGACGTCCCTCGAGACCGACCCGCCGCTCGAGCGGACCATGACGCAGTGTCACCGGGACCGAAAGCCCGCCTTCGGCGGCAAGAACTCCCGGAAAGGCCGCGACCTCCAGAACAGCCGCCGGCGTCCGGGATTCGTTGAAGGTCACGGTCGCGTCCTGCCGGTTGGCGCGGAACAGGCTTTCGTCGATCAGATATTCGATCGCGTCGAAGGTGAAGAGTGACCCGACAAGAATGGCGACAGACGCCGCAACGCCAAAGAGCGCGAAGGCCGCCCGTCCCGGCCAGCGGGTCAGGCTGCGCAAGATCATCCGCGCCGTCGTGGGCAGGCCCAGAAGGTCGCCGAGGCGGTCACTGGCGCGGCGCCGGAAACGGACCGGCATGGGCGGCGCCATTGCGACCGCCGGTGCGAGTCGCAACGCCGCGCGAACCGCGAAGAACGCGCCGGACAGAACCGCGACCAGCGCCACCAGCGCCGAGACGGCGAATGTGTGAAAGCTTGCGACATAGACGAGATACGGGAAGCGGAAGAATTCACTGTAGAGCCGGGTCATCCCCTGCCCGGCCCACCAGCCGAACCCCCAGCCGATCGCGATGCCGATGGCGCCGATGGCTGCGGCAAGCTTCAGATAATGCCGCGCCACCGCAGCCCCGGAATAGCCGATCGCCTTGAGCAGCCCGATCTGGCTGCGCTCGAGCGCGATCATGCGCGCGAGCACCAGATTGACCAGGAAGGCAGCGACCAGAAAGAAGACCGGCGGCATCACCCAGGCCATGGCGCGGAGCCCGCGCAGTTCGTCATCGAGAAAGCGATGCGAGATCTGCTGGTCGCGGCCATACGCGCCGGTGCCGCCATAGGGGGCCAGCAGATCGTCGAGGCGTGCGATCACTGCATCTTCCGACGCGCCGCGCACCAGGCCGAGAGCCAGGTCGTTGAAGGCGCCCTGCTCCCCGAAAGCTGCCGCAGCGGCGTCGTGCCCCATCCAGATCACACCGAAGCGCCGGTCATCCGGCATCAGTCCGCCGGGGCCGACCGTGTAGATGAATTCCGGGCTCAGCAACGTACCGACGATAATGAGGTCGCGGCGACGTCCGTTCAGAACTGCGCCGAACCCGTCCCCCGGCTGGAAGCCGTGCGCGGCGGCAAACGCCGCGTTGACCGCCACCTCGTCGGGTCGCGCCGGGTCGGGCAGCCGGCCGCTGCGCAACAGCGGAACGTTGAGCGCCGGTTCACCGAACGCGGGCAGCGACAGGATGCGTCCCGTCGCCGGCTCCGACAGGCCGGGCACGTCGAGGATCGCCGCCCCCGCCACCCGGGCCTCGACGCTCTGGACGCCGGGGATTGCCGCGATCTCGTCCACAATACCCAGTGGGGCCCGCTTCGCCGCGGCGAACACGTCGGCGAAGCGGTTGCGCTCGTAATAGGCGGTTCGGGTCTCGAACAGCGAGACCTGGGCGCCGAAGGCGATAACAAGGATCGCCACACCGGCGCCAAGCACCAGGGCGATCGCCAGGCTCTGGGCCCAGAGCCGCCGGAGGTCACGAAGAAGCTTCCGGTCGAGTGGGGCCATCGAAGCTACCAGGCGATCTCGGCCGGAGCGCGGCGGCGGGCGTTCTCTTCGATCCGCGCGATGCGGCCATCGGCGAAATGGATCACGCGGTGCGCGATCTCCCGGATCGCCGCGTTATGGGTGATGACCACGATGGACGTGCCGAGTTCCGCGTTGACCGCGTCCAGCGCCTCAAGGACCTGCACACCCGTTGTACTGTCGAGCGCCCCGGTCGGCTCGTCGCAGAGCAATACGTCCGGGCGCTTGGCGATGGCGCGCGCGATCGCCACCCGCTGCTGTTCACCGCCCGAAAGCTCGGCGGGGAAGTGTTCGATCCGGTGGCCCATCCCGACCCGCTCCAGCGCCTCACGCGGGTCCATCGGCTGGCGCGCAATCTCCGTGACGAGCGCCACGTTTTCGCGCGCGGTCAAGGACGGAACAAGGTTGTAGAACTGGAAGACGAAGCCGACATGGTCGCGGCGATAGGCGGTCAGCCCGCGATCGTCGAGCCCGGTGAGTTCGACGTCGCGGAACCAGACCCGGCCGGAGGTGGCAGTGTCGAGTCCGCCGAGAATGTTGAGAAGTGTCGACTTGCCGCTTCCCGACGCGCCGAGGAGGACACTCATCTCGCCCGAAGGCAGGTCCAGATCGACGCCCCGCAGCGCCTCCACCGTGACGGCGCCGCTGCCATAGACCTTGGTCAGATCTTGTGTCCGGTAGACGGGGCGGGCCATCCGATCCTCATCGCACATTGTACCTTCTGCCCGATCAGGCGCATCGCATGAACGCCAAGTCGGGGCAGCCGCCCACCTCTCGCAATGCCCGGTGATGCGATCTTCCGGCAATCTAGCAATGCGCTCACCTTCCGTCTGCCCGCAATGCGCAGCGCTCATGCAGCCGCCAAGATGCAGGCGGACACGGCATAGCCTCTACGCGGCGAGCATTGGATTCCGGTGATTGGGATCGAACCCGGTTATGACGGGGAGCATTCGCCCTTGGCCGTGCCGCCGCCCTCACAGAACGGGCGACTGGAGATCGACGCTCGGTTTTAGAGGGCCGGTCGGGGCGGGAGAAAGACGGCGTCCAGCCCGCCCCCGGCTTTCCGCCCCTCCGGCGCCTTCTGCGATGGGCCGGCGGGCACGGCTGCATCCCACCGCGCCCGCCGCTTCGAAACACGGCTCAGCTCGTATGGTGTACCTCCTGCAGCCCGTAGACCGGGGTCGGGATGTCCTCCATCCGGGCCTTAAGCTGCAGCGACAGATACTGAGAGTAGTGCCGGGATTGGTGCAGATTTCCGCCATGGAACCACAGCCCGTCCTGGCGGGTCGGCTTCCACATGTTGCGCTGCTCGCCTTCCCAGGGACCCGGATCCTTCGGCGTGTCCGAGCCGAGGCCCCAGACCTTGCCGACCTTGTCGGCTGCTTCCTGGCTGATAAGGTCTGCGGCCCAGCCATTCATCGACCCGTAGCCGGTGGCGTAAACAACAAGGTCCGCCGGCAGCTCGGTTCCGTCGTCGAGAACCACGGCGTGCTCGCTGAGGTGGCTGACCCCCTTGCCCGATTGCAGCTTGATCGAACCATCGATGACCAGATCGCAGGCGCCGACATCGATGTAATAGCCCGAACCGCGACGCAGGTACTTCAGGAAGAGGCCCGACCCGTCCGCACCCCAGTCGAGCAGGAAGCCGCGCTCCTCGAGCTTGCGGTAGAACTCGGCGTCGCGCTCCTTCATCTTCTCATAGAGCGGGATCTGCCATTCGTGCATGATCTTGTAGGGAAGCGACGCGAAGATCAGGTCGGCCTTGCGCGTGGTCACGCCGTTCGCTACCGCCCGCTCGGAATAGAGATCCCCGAGCCCGATATCCATCAGCGTGTCCGACTTGACGATATGGGTCGAGGAGCGCTGGACCATTGTCACGTCCGCACCGGCCTCCCAGAGCGCCGCGCAGATGTCGTGGGCCGAGTTGTTGGACCCGATCACCACAACCTTCTTGCCGGCATAGGCGTCGGGACCCGGGTGCTGGCTGGAATGCTGCTGCTCCCCCGCGAAGAGATCCTGACCGGGGAATGTCGGCACGCTCGGCTTTCCCGACATGCCCGTCGCGAGGACGAGCTGCTTCGGACGCAGCACAACTTCCGAACCGTCCCGGTCGACGGTCACGACCCATTCCATCGCGGTCTCGTCGTAGCGGGCCGATTTCGCGGTGGAAGAGCCCCAGTAGTTCAGCTCCATCACCTTCGTGTACATTTCCAGCCAGTCGCCGATCTTGTCCTTGGGCGTGAAGACCGGCCAGTTTTCCGGGAACGGAATGTACGGCAGGTGATCGTACCAGACCGGATCGTGGAGGCAGAGGGACTTGTACCGGCCCCGCCACTGGTCGCCGGGGCGGGGATGCTTGTCGAGGATGATGGTCGGCACGTTCAGCTGCCGCAGCCGGGCGCCGAGCGCGATGCCTCCCTGGCCACCGCCGACGATCAGCACATAGGGCTGGGTGGTGTAGCCAAGTTCGGCGGCCTCCGCCTCGCGCGTCTCCTTCCAGGTCTTGCGGTCGCGCCGGTGGCCGTGCTCGGCCCCCATCGGCCGGCGGATGCCCTTGGGCTCCTCGTGCCCCTTGATCTCGCTCAGCGTCGTGAGCAGCGTCCAGATCAGCCCGTCCTTCAGACGGATATGACCGTAGCCGCGGCCGGTCGCGGTCTCGAACTCGATCCAGCCTTCGATCACATCGCCGTTCGCGGTCGCGGCTTCTGCCGCGTCCTGCCGGAATCCGGCCGGCTTCACATCTGGCAGTTGCGCCTCCAGCATAGCCCGGATTTGCGACGGGCCTTCCATTGTCCGGATATTCCAGGTGACGGCCACGAGGTCGCGCCAGTAGCTGTCGGCCTGGAACAACGCCGCTGCGGCGTTGGCATCGCCGCTTTCCAGCGCCTCGTTCAGTCGGGAAAGTACGGTATCGAGACGGGCGTCAGGTGTTTGGTCGAGCATGGATTTTCCTCCTCTCGGTCACATTCTTTTCGTTCAGGACAGGTCGATCAGGATTTTCAACTGGGTTCCCGCGGGATCGAGCAGCGCGTCGAATCCCTCGCGCACGGCGTCGTCCAGGCGGATCCGCCGGGTCACCACCTTGGCGGCGGGCAGCATTCCGCTTGCGATCATCCGGATCACCCGCGGCCAGTAGTGGGTCGGGTAGGCCCAGGAGCCACGGACATCGACATCCTTGAAGGTGACCGCGAACCAGTCGAGCGGGTTGTCATGGGGATGAAGCCCGACCTGGACCACCCTGCCCTGCTTGCGCACCGCATCGAGGCAAGCCTTCAGGGCGTGTTCGTTTCCGACGCATTCAATCGCGACGTCACAGCCGACATGTCCCTCGGTCTGCGCCCGGATTGCTTCGCCCACGTTGTCGCGCTTCGGATTCAGCGTGATCACGTCGGGCAGCATCTCCCGCGCAAAGTCGAGCCGCGCATCGTTGAGATCGGACACGAAAATCTGCGCCGCACCGGCTGCATTGGCCGCAAGCGCGGTCAGCGCGCCGATCGGCCCGGCCCCGGTGACGAGAACGCTGGACCCGGCGGTGACCTCGCCCCGGTCGCAGGCATAGACGGCAACCGCCGACGGCTCGACCAGCGCGGCGTCCTCGTCGCTCAACGCATCTGGGATCGGCGCCACGTTGTAGTCGTTCACAAGCGACCATTCCGCCATGCCGCCCGACTGCCAGGACAGCCCCACCAGCGCCAATTGCGGCGACAGATGGAAGAGGCCGCGATCGGCAAAATAGTCGCCCGCGCGGGGCATGATCAGGGGCTGGATCGACACCCGGTCACCCGGCGCGACATTTGTCACCCCGTCGCCCACGGCGTGCACGACCCCACCGAATTCATGCCCAAGAACCTGTGTGCCATGAGCACCGGTGAACGGATGCGGCTCCTTCGGGATGAAGATCGGCCCATAGGCGTATTCGTGCAGGTCGGTGCCGCAGATTCCGACAAAGCGGTTCCGCACCAGCACCTGACCGGGTCCCGGCCGTCCGGGCCGCGCGATCTGCTCGACCCGCAGATCCTTGGCGGCGTGGAACCGCAGAGCCTTCATCGTCCCGCTTGAGCCTGCGGCATCGCGCGATGCGCGCACCAGCTCGTCAGTGTCGGTCATTCCTGCCTCCTCTTGCCCTGTCGCCGTCTTGCCGGCCGCCATCCGCCGCGTCCAAGGCGCCGTGGCCTGCCGGCTTTCGCTCTGACATCATTGAATTTCCTCCCGGCCCGATTGCCGTACGCCACGAAAAGCAAGCGGCGTGCCAACTTCGCTGGCCCCATGACGGAAGGGAAATTTCCCGGACCTGTGGCATCGGTTGCGCAGAAGCGCCGCTGGTGTTGCGCCACAGTCGGGCGCAGACACTCTAGCCTGGACCACGCAGCTCAGGGCGCGCAGACGTCAGTCGGTTCTGGAAAGCTGCCGGAAGGCGAGAGGTCAGTGGCGTGGGGTGAGCCCGAAGCGGCGCATCTGCCGATGTACCGTGGTGCGGTCGACGCCCAGGCGCCGGGCCGTTTCGGAGACGTTGCCCTGGCAAGCGTCGAGCATGGCCCGCAGTTCCGCAACCTTTGCATCGACCGGGCGCACGGGTCCGACGGTCTCGGGCAGGTCGTCCGGACCGATCATGCCGTCCTCGCAGAGCGCCGCCCCGACCGAGAGCGCGTTCGACAGTTCCCGCAGATTTCCCGGCCATGGATGACCACGCAGCCGGTCGCGCGCCGCAGGGGACAGGCGCGCCTGCGCGCCCAGCAACCGGTCCACGATCCAGTCGAAATCCGCGCGCTCGCGCAGGGGCGGCAGGGTCAGCGTCGCGCCGCACAGGCGGTAAAACAGATCCTCGCGCAGCGCCCCCTCGCGGACCCGTGCGGCAAGGTCGCGGTGCGACGCCGAAAGCACCCGGACGCTCACCCGTTTCGGCCGCGCAGCACCAACGGGCGTCACCTCTCCCTCGGCGATCACCCGCAGCAGCCGCGCCTGCAGAAGCAGCGCCATGTCGCCGATTTCGTCCAGGAACAGGGTCCCGCCATCGGCCTCTTCCACAAGGCCGCGCCGGCCCCGCGGCGCCGCGCCGGTAAAGGCGCCGGGGGCATGGCCGAACAGCTCGGCCTCGATCAGGCTTTCGGGGATGGCCGCGCAGTTGACCGCGACGAACGCGCCGGAGAGCCCGCTTGCCTCGTGGACGGCGCGGGCCAGAAATTCCTTGCCGGTGCCGGTTTCGCCCTGGATCAGGATCGGAAGGGATGTCCGGGCGAGCTTCGCCGCCTTCGCCTGAAGCGTCATGACCTGCGCGTCGCCGCGCCCGAGGCTTCTCAGCGCCGCGGGGATCGACGGAGACGCTGGCACGCGGCGCCGGGGTTTCTGCGGCTCGATCGCATGTGCGAACAGGCGCCGCCCGTCCCGTGCGACCACCAGCCGGTCCCGAGTCGGGCGTTGCCGCGTCAACGCCTCCAGGTCCGAAAGCTCCATGTCGAAAAAGGACCCGAGCGGTTGACCGACGATGCGGTCCGGCTGGCGCCAATCGATCCCGGCCGCGCGGGCAAGGATCTGGGCGCCGCCATGAGTCATTCCGAGGATCCGCCCCGAGCCGTCGAGCGAGATCGCCGCTTCGGGATCGACATCGAGAAATTCCGGAGAGCGCGAAAACCGCAGCACCCATTCGTTGCGCGTCTGCGCCATCAGGTTCGCCAGTTCGATCCGCCGCACCGACGCCCGCACGAGGTGAAGAGCCAGGTTCTGGCTCGCCTTCTCGATCGGCGACGACAGAAGCGAGATGTCGAGCACCGCCGCCAGATCGCCTCGCGTGTCGTAGATCGGCGCCGCGGTGCAGGAGAGCGGCGTGTGCGTGACGTCGAAATGATCCGTCTGGTGAATGGTCAGCGCCTCGCCGGTCGCGACGCAGGCGCCGATCGCGCAGGTGCCTGCCCGCGGTTCGGACCATTCGGCGCCAAGGTAGAGACCGGCCTTGCGCAAGGGGCGGGCAAAGTCGGGATCGCCGAGGAATTCCACCGCGACGCCCGAGCGATCCCCCAGAAGCAGCACGTAGTTCTGTGCCGCGATCTGGGTATAGAGCGCTTCGAGCCCCGAACGGGCGATGGCGATCAGGTCTTCGGATTGCTGGCGGTGCGTCCGAAGATCGCGCTCCGGCAGGATATACGCCTCGCAGGCGCGGCTCGGGTCAAGTCGGTAGTCGTTGAGGCAACGAAGCCAGGAGTCGACGACCCAAGGGTCGCGCGAAGAGGCGCGGCCCATCGCCACGTTCTCGACCTCCCGGATGTGATCGAGTCCGCCCAAATTCCTTCGGCATCCCGTCCCAGCGGGATACCCTCCCTAGGGATCCTCCAGCGGCCATACTGCACGAGGCGCCTCGCGAGTAAAGTCCCGGCCCGTCTGGCCGGGTTCGCTGCCCGGCCACCGCCGGTCAGACGCGCCATCGGACACGCGGCCGTGCCATGGCGAATGACACGACGTGCGCTGGCGCCGGACCGCGAGGTCGGAGGAGTGCTCCGCCCCCAAAGTCACGCCCTGCACTGCACCTCGGCCATGGCGGACAGCGCGCGGTCGCCAAGCGCCCGCGAAATGTACCGGCTCCACCCCATCAGGAAGACCTTCCCGTCCGAGCTAGTATTGACATAGGTCGCGAAAAGCCGGCCGTCGGGTCCGAAGATCAGCACACGTCCCTTGTTTTCCTGCTCCACGATCACGTGTCCGTCCGGCGTCCGGTCGGCCAGGCCTTCGGACTGCGTCACCACCTTCTCCGCGCCCATCTGTTCATCGAACTGGCTGGTGACGGTATCCGTCGCGAAGTCGTAGATCAGCAGCTGGGCGTGGTCCTTGACGTAGCCGCCCCGGCCCACATCATAGGCGTTGTTGTTGAACACGGCGATGCGGTGATCGTCCAGGATGTCGACATCGTGCTGCGCCATCCAGGGGCCGATCTTCGACCAGACGATCTGGTTCGTCGACGGCCGGTAGAGCAGAACCATCGACTTGTGGCGGAGACTGAGGAAGAGGTCGCCCTTCTTCCAGTAGGGGCCATCCGACAGCACCGGTTGGATGTCGTTCAGGTGCAAGGGATCCGGCTGGTATGTCCCGGATGTGAACATGAGCGGAAACAGCCCGTTCTCGCTGAACGCTTCGAACAGGGACTTGCGGTAGAGAACCTTTCCGTCGGGCGTGATCTGCGCCATCGTGTCGTCGTAAAGTCCCGGAGCCGCCCCCGGAATTGCGGGCGGTTCCGAGTAGGAGGGCACCCAGAGCATTCCCTCCGCGTCCGGCTCGGTCGAATGGTGATAGAGTGCATCGGCATTCCGCCAGACCGGCTCGCTGCAGGGCGAAACCCGGATCAGCACAGACTGGTGGTCCTTGATCAGGAGGTCGCCGTTGTCGAACAGGTAGGGATGGATGATGCGGTACATCCGGGTATTCCAGAGGCCGTATTCGCCCAGCTTGGAATCTTGCGGCACCCCCTCGAGCAGGCTCGTTGCGTCAGGTTCCCAGCGGTGGACGGTCTTCAGGTCGGGCAGCGAGACAAGTTCCACCACATGCCGGGACTTGTTCCCGTCGTAGTGACTGAGCAGAAGGAAGCCATCGAGGCCACCACCCGCAGAGGCGTCAAAGACCTTCCAGCCGGACTGGCCATCGAACGTGTCATTGCCGACGGCCTGCATCGGCGAACGGTCCGACAGCACCTCCTTGAGTGTCCACGGAGATTCCGCAAGCAGGACCGCGGCTCGGCCGACTGCGCCAAAATGATTGTTTCCACGCTCGGCGTCCAGAACGACGATGCCGAACGCGATGCAGCAGAGAACTGCCAGCAGGAGCCATCGGGCAAACCTTGCCCCCTCGGTGAGTTTCATCGGAACCCTTCCCCTCTTGAACGCCCCTCCCATCTGACCGTCACCCCTGAGATCAGGACGGAGGATGATGAACCCCAGCTAGCGGCGGCGGATCACCGCAGGCAATAAACCTTGGTTTATGCGACAGAGTCTCGGCGTGGTGGGTGATGAGAGACTCGAACTCCCGACATCTTCGGTGTAAACGAAGCGCTCTACCAACTGAGCTAATCACCCGCTGCCGCCGTCTTTACCTTGTTCGCGACGGCTCGCGCAAGCGGTAGGGCTCCGGCACTCTGCCTCCGGATGAAGCAGGAATCACTCTTGATGCCGGTCGGTGGACCTGACCGCGGCGGAGCGGCTTGACAGAAAGATGTCCGCACGTCCCCCTTTCGCCAGACTTAGCCGGGAGAGAGCAGCATGAAGATGTCCGGAGCCGGTCTGGCATTCCTTCTCGCAACCGCCACCGCTGGGGCACATGCCGACGAGAGCCGGATCGCCGTCGTCTCGGCCTTCAAGCCAGAGTGGCAGATCCTGCGCGGGAAGATCGAGGCACCCGAGGAACAGACGATCAACGGCACCGTTTTCGTCAGCGGCGCGCTCGCCGGCAAGCCGGTGGTGGCCTTCCTGTCCGGCATTTCAATGGTCAATGCCGCGATGACCACCCAACTCGCGCTCGACCATTTCGATGTCTCGGCCATCGTGTTTTCGGGCATTGCCGGCGGCGTCGATCCGGATCTTGATATCGGTGACGTCGTCGTGCCCGAGAACTGGGGCCAGTACCTGGATTCCATCTTCGCGCGCGAGACGGTCGACGGCTACGTGATCCCGTCCTGGATGCACTCGGACTTCCCCAATTTCGACATGATGTTTCCGCGCAATCAGGACGTGGTGAGCGACCGCCAACCCGAACCCGAGACCCGGTTCTGGTTCCCGGTCGACCCGGGCCTCCTTGACGTTGCCCGCAAGGTCGCCGGATCACTCGACCTGGCCGATTGCGCGCCGCAAGGCGGCTGCCTGTCGACACCGCCCCGGATCGTCGTCGGCGGCAACGGCGTCTCGGGCGCGGCCTTTGTCGACAATGCCGATTTCCGCGCCTATGCTTTCGAGACCTTCGACGCCAGGGTACTCGACATGGAAAGCGCCGCAGTTGCGCAGGTCGCCTATGTCAACGAGGTGCCTTTCATCGCCTTCCGGTCCCTGTCGGATCTCGCCGGTGGGGGCGAGAGCGAGAACGAACTGCCGATCTTCTTCCAACTAGCGGCGGACAACGCCGCCACTGTCATGATGCACGTGCTGGAGGCCATGCCGTGAAGGGAAATGGTGGGTGATGAGGGATTCGAACCCCCGGCATCTTCGATGTGAACGAAGCGCTCTACCACTGAGCTAATCACCCATGGGCGCGGCTTCTAGCCGTGCGATCCGACCGGTGCAAGACCCGAAATCACCAAACGCCGGAGCCCTCCCGACAGACAGTGGCGCGCACAAAGAATTTCCTTGCCGCGCACCGATTTTAACCCACAGCTCCGCAAGATCGCACTATGTTTCCGGCCAGAGGGGCCCACACAGGCCGCGGGTCCGATTTGACGAGGATTATTGCGCACGCCATGAGATCTTCCGCTCCGAAGGTATTCCGCATTCAGACCGAAGCGGATCTGGAGCGCATTCCTTTCGTGAACGGCATGGCGGCCGTCGAGATCCCGGCGCATCTCCTCGACAAGCTCGAACTCAAGCATGCCGAACGCGGCGACAGCCCGCGGCTCAGGGCACTGGAGAAATCCATCCGCGACCGCGGCTTTCAGCCGATCGAGCCGATCACGGCGCGCATCGGCCGCCGGGGACGCTGGATCGTCATCAACGGGGGCCATCGGATCACTGCCGCTCGCCACGTGATGCGTGAATTCTGGACCAACCTGTTCGGTGACAAGGTGCAGACCTTCTACTTCATCCTGTTCACCAATCCCGAAAGCTGGAGCAAGGTGCCCCCTCCATCCGGCGTGGAGATCGATCGCGAAGTGCATCCCGAGGATAGCGAACTTCGCGAACAATGGAGCCGTGCCTCGGCCCGGATGAACGAGGTCAGGGCTCCGCCGAGGCGATGACGATCTTAGCCGACAACGTCTGACCGCCGGCGGATGTTACATCTGCTTCAGACCGCAACAATTTGAAATTCTGCAGGCATCCGTCGCAAGCGGAGTCCGTTAGGGGCCCTGCCAGACGTCCCGGACCGGACAGATCTCGCAACCAGGAAAGACAGCAGCCCCACGCAGGAGCGTGGGGCTGAGATTTCTTCCGCGCGTTGCGACCGGTCAGTGCGCCGTCGGAGCGGGACCGGATCGGGCGGCTTCCAGTGCCTTGGCCGCGGCCGCCTCTTCGGCGGCCTCGTCCCATTCGATCGGCTCCGGCATCCGCACCAGCGCATGCGACAGAACCTCCCGCACGTGACTGACGGGGATGATGGTCAGCCCCTGCTTCACGTTGTCGGGGATCTCGCGCAGGTCCTTTTCGTTCTCCTGCGGAATCATCACCGTCGTGATGCCGCCGCGGAGTGCCGCGAGCAGCTTCTCCTTCAGTCCGCCGATCGCCAGAACGTTGCCGCGCAGAGTCACCTCGCCAGTCATCGCGATGTCCTTGCGCACCGGAATCTGCGTCAGTACCGACACGATCGAGGTCACCATCGCCACGCCGGCCGACGGGCCGTCCTTCGGGGTCGCGCCTTCGGGAACGTGGACATGGATGTCGGTCTTGTCGAACACCGGCGGCTTCACCCCGATCTCCGGCGCGATCGACCGCACGAAGCTCGACGCCGCATCGATCGACTCCTTCATCACATCGCCCAGGGTTCCGGTCGTCTTCATCCGGCCCTTGCCCGGAAGCCGCACCGCCTCGATCGACAGAAGATCGCCGCCGACCTGCGTCCAGGCCAGGCCCGTGACCACGCCGATTGCGTCTTCCTTCTCGGCCAGGCCATAGCGGTACCGCTTCACGCCCAACATGTCTTCCAGTGCATCCCTGGACACCCGCACCGTCTTGGTATCGCCCTTGACGATCTGGGTTACAGCCTTCCGGGCCAGCTTGGCGATCTCGCGCTCGAGATTCCGCACCCCCGCCTCGCGGGTATAGGTCCGGATGATCTCGGTCAGCGCCGCATCATCGATCTCGAACTCGCCTTTCCTGAGGCCATGCGCCTTGATCTGCTTGTCGATCAGGTGCTGCCGCGCGATCTCGCGCTTCTCGTCCTCGGTGTACCCGGCCAGCGGGATGATCTCCATCCGGTCCAGAAGTGGCCCCGGCATGTTGTAGGAGTTCGCGGTAGTCAGGAACAGCACGTTCGACAGGTCGTATTCGACCTCAAGATAGTGATCGACGAACGAGTTGTTCTGCTCCGGATCAAGAACTTCCAGCATCGCGGATGCCGGATCGCCCCGGAAGTCCTGTCCCATCTTGTCGATCTCGTCGAGCAGGATGAGCGGGTTCGTCGTCTTGGCCTTTTTCAGCGACTGGATGATCTTGCCCGGCATCGAACCGATATAGGTCCGCCTGTGGCCGCGAATTTCGGATTCGTCCCGCACGCCGCCGAGCGAGATGCGGATGAACTCACGCCCCGTGGCCCGCGCGACCGATTTGCCCAGCGAGGTCTTGCCGACGCCCGGAGGGCCGACGAGGCACAGGATCGGGCCGCGCAGCTTCTGCGACCGTTGCTGGACCGCGAGATACTCGATGATCCGCTCCTTGACCTTCTCGAGACCGTAATGATCGTCGTCGAGCACCTTCTCCGCCCGGCCCAGATCCTTCTTGACCCGGGACTTCACACCCCAGGGGATCGACAGCATCCAGTCCAGATAGTTGCGAACGACGGTGGCTTCGGCCGACATCGGGCTCATCGACTTGAGCTTCTTCAGCTCACCCTCGGCCTTTTCGCGCGCTTCCTTCGAAAGTTTGGTCTCGGCAATCCGCCTTTCGAGTTCCTGAACCTCGCTTTGTTCGTCGCCGTCACCCAGTTCCTTCTGGATCGCCTTCATCTGTTCGTTCAGGTAATACTCGCGCTGCGTCCGCTCCATCTGCGATTTCACGCGGGTCTTGATCTGCTTCTCGACCTGAATGACCGACAGCTCGCCCTGAATCAGGCCATAGACCTTCTCCAGCCGCTCGGCGATCACCAGCGTCTCGAGGAGCTCCTGCTTGCGGTCCACCTCGACGCCGAGATGGCCGGCGACCAGGTCGACCAGCTTGCCCGGATCGCGCGTCTCGGCGATGGCACTCAGCGCCTCATCGGGAATATTCTTGCGCATCTTCGAATAGCGCTCGAACTCCTCACCGACCGACCGCACCAGCGCCTCGACCGAATGCTCGTCCCCAAGCTCTTCCGTCAGCGCGACGGCACGGGCTTCGAAATACGAGTCGTTCGGCAGATACTCGGTGATGCGCACCCGCGTGCGGCCTTCGACCAGCACCTTCACGGTCCCGTCGGGCAATTTCAGCAATTGCAGCACATTCGCCAGAACGCCGACATCGTAAATGCCGTCATCAGACGGATCGTCGACACTGGCGTCGATCTGACTGGCAAGCAGGATCTGCTTGTCGTCCGCCATCACTTCCTCGAGCGCCCGCACGGATTTCTCGCGGCCGACGAAAAGCGGCACGATCATGTGGGGGAAGACGACGATGTCGCGCAGTGGGAGAACGGGGTAGGACGGGCTGAGAGTCTCTTGCATGTGAATTCCCTATGGCAGCGGGTGCTGGCCCCTGGACGGCGGCCCTGCACCCTCTCCGGATGCTGGCTTAAGTGGTAGCGGCAAATAGCCGTGTCAACTCGACCAGCCCGCATTGCCGACCACACTGCGCCGCTTCCCTGACGAGGGCAAGCGAAAGCGCGGCAGCCAGGGCATGATTGCGCAATCTATACGTGTGAAGACGGGCCTGCCGACGCCTGCCCGGATCGCGGCCGAAATGCTCCGGATTCTGGCGTATCAGAGCGGGTCGATATCTCCCTGACGCCGCGCGGCATGGAACGTTGCCTCGAACTCCGCGAAGCAGCCAGATTCAATGGAGTCGCGGATCCCTGCCATCAGGACCTGATAGTAGTGAAGGTTGTGCCAGGTCAGCAGCATGGCCGAAATGATCTCGCCCGCCCGGAACACATGGTGAAGATAGGCCCTGCTGTAACTGCGGCAGGCCGGACAGCTGCAGCTATCGTCGATCGGACGCGGATCGTCCTGATGACGGGCGTTCTTGATGTTGAGGACACCCCGGCGCGTGAAGACCTGACCGGTGCGCCCCGACCGGGTCGGCAGCACGCAATCGAACATGTCGACCCCCCGGGCCACGGCGCCGACGATGTCGTCCGGCTTGCCCACACCCATCAGGTAGCGCGGCCGGTCGTCCGGCAGCATGCCAGGGGCGTAGTCGAGCACTTCGAACATCTTGTCCTGCCCCTCCCCCACGGCGAGCCCGCCGATCGCATATCCGTCGAAGCCGATCTCGCGCAGGCGCGCGGCGCTTTCCCCCCTCTGGTCGGGATAGACCGATCCCTGCTGGATGCCGAACAGCGCATACCCCGGCCTGTCGCCGAATGCGTCGCGCGATCGCCGGGCCCACCGCATCGACAGGTCCATCGACGCCCGCGCCGTCGCCGCATCGGCCGGGAAGGGCGTGCATTCGTCGAAGCACATTACGATATCCGAGCCGAGCAGGCGCTGGATCTCCATCGATCGTTCAGGCGTAAGCCAGTGTTCCGAGCCGTCGATATGGGACCGGAAACGCACCCCCTGCTCGCTCATCTTCCTCAGGTCGGACAGGCTCATCACCTGGAAGCCGCCGGAATCGGTCAGAATCGGGCCGTCCCAGTTCATGAAGCGGTGGAGCCCGCCGAGGCGGTCGATCCGCTCAGCCGTCGGCCGCAGCATCAGATGATAGGTGTTGCCGAGAAGGATTTCGGCACCGGTCGCCCGGACGCTTTCCGGCAGCATCGCCTTGACGGTGGCGGCAGTGCCCACCGGCATGAAGGCAGGCGTCTGAATGGTCCCGCGCGGCAACGTGATCGTGCCGCGGCGGGCCTTGCCGTCACTGGCCTGGAGCGCGAAGCGGAATTTTCTGTCCATGCCTGCCTCCTATCGGGAAACAGGCGCTTGGCAAGGGCCAGCAGAGCCGGAACGCGCATCGAGGCCGCGTTGACCCCTTGGTAACCTTATCCCCGTATCGCTCGCCACAGATCGGGGAGCACGATGGTTCTTTCAGTTCTTCGGACGGCCATTCCGTTGATGTGTGCGGTTGCTGCGGTGACGCCGGCGGCAGCGGTGCCGATCCGGCACGACCTGCGGCCGATCAGTTCGTGCAACCTCGGGACGCCCGACGGATGCGATCCGCTCGCGGTCCAGAGCGAAGTAGTCGAACAGCTTCTGGGCCGGACCGGCATCGAGGTCACGCATCTGTTCCCGGTCGACCCGACCAGCATGTTCGTACCCCGCGTGGCCCGCGCCTTCGTCACGGACCTTGTCGCCAAACTGCAGGGGATGGCCCAGGTCGACGACTTCCTTGCCTTCATCGCCGCCGACTCGATCGCCCCCGAAGACCTGTTTGCCGCCGGGCTTTTCGGCCCAGCGGCTGGAGTTGCGGGTCTGTTGGGCAGGACCGCGCCGATCGGCGGCTTTCCGGGCGCCAATCCGGAGCTCTTCAACGCCATAGGCTCAGGTGGGCAGGTCACGGTAAGCGGCCCCACTTTCGGGCGGTCCACCAATCCGGCCACATATTATTCCGGCTTCCAGAGCCCCGTCTCCGTCTTCGCCGGCGCCAGCGGTTCAGGTGGCACCGGCTCCAGTTCCGGCGGAACCGCTCCAGGTTCATCCAACGCAAGCTCAGGTGGCTCAGATGCTTCCGGTCCAACGACCCTCCCCAGCGGAGCCGGCACGTCGCCGGGCACGGGCGGTCGTAGCGGTGGCACGGGCGCGCGCGGAACCGGGACGACTGGGTCAGGCGGCGGCAGTGGCGGATCAGGCGGGCTTTCCGGTGGCGGCGGCGGCTCCGGCTCCGGCTCCGGCTCCGGAACGGGGAGCGCCGCGACCATTCCTCCCGTTCCCCTTCCGGCACCCGCGCTACTGCTTCTCGGCGCACTGGCTGCACTTTCGGCCGCGCGGCTGCACAGGATCTAGACTTCCGCAGAGCAGCGTGCGCCACATCCGTGACCCGGGGCGGTGGCCGGGGTCCCATGCCTCTTGTGCGGCAAGGCCAGTTGGCCCATCACACCCGCGACAGCCGGGAGCCGGGATTCGCGCGGGATGCCGCGGTCGGGTCCCCCGCCCGGCACCGGCAATGGTCCGAGGCGCGATTCCCATGGACGAGAATGCGATGGCTTCCGGCACATTCCGTGTCGGCTGGGAAGAATGGGTCGGCCTGCCCGAGCTCGGCCTGCCCGCCCTGAAGGCGAAGGTGGATACCGGCGCGCGAACCTCCGCGCTGCATGCCTTCGACATCGAGGCGTTCGGTCCGTCCCAGGCGCCCAAGGTACGTTTCGACATCCATCCGATTCCGGGGCGCGACGACGTCTCGATCACCTGTTCGGCCAAAATCCTTGATCGTCGCGAGGTCACCTCGTCGAACGGCGAGGCCGAATGGCGCTATGTCATCGGCACGGACATCCTCATGGGGGATCATCGTTGGCCGATCGAGATCACGCTCACGGACCGGGGCTCGATGAGCAACAGGATGCTGCTCGGCCGGCAAGCGTTGCGCGACGACATGCTGATCACGCCTTCCGCCCGCTTCTGTCAGCCCGAGCTCAGCTATGACGTCTATCACACGGCCGCGATGACCGTGGCGGCCCCGACGCGGACCCTGCGAATCTGCGTGCTGAGCCGCGAGGAGCACAACTATTCCACCCGCCGCCTGGTTGAAGAGGGCGAGAAGCGCGGCCATGTGGTCGAGGTGATCGACACTACCCGCTGCTACATGGCGATCAACGCGCTTGCACCCGAAGTGCATTACGACGGCAAGCGTCTGCCGCGCTACGACGTGATCATCCCGCGGATCGGCGCCTCGATCACGCCTTACGGCACAGCCGTCATCCGCCAGTTTGAGACCGTCGGCACCTATGTCGTGAATCCATCGGACGGCATCACCGCCAGCCGGGACAAGCTTCACGCCCACCAGATCCTGGCGCGCCACAAGATCGGGATGCCTGCCACGGCTTTCGCCGCCTCGCCCAAGGACACCTCGAACCTGATCGGGCTCGTGGGAAGCACGCCGCTGATCGTGAAGCTGCTGGAAAGCACTCAGGGCAAGGGCGTCGTTCTGGCCGAGACCCGCAAGGCGGCGGAATCGGTGATCTCCGCCTTCCGGGGATTGAAGGCGAATTTTCTCGTCCAGCATTTCGTCAAGGAAGCCGCGGGCGAGGACATCCGCTGTCTGGTCGTCGGCGGCCGGGTCGTCGCCGCCATGAAGCGGTCGGCGGCCGAGGGTGATTTCCGCTCCAACCTCCATCTCGGCGGCCAGGCAGTCGCGGTCCGCATCACACGGGAGGAGCGTGATACCGCTTCCCGCGCCGCCAGGGCATTCCGGCTCAATCTTGCCGGGGTGGATCTGTTGCGGTCGGACAGCGGGCCGAAGGTGCTTGAAGTCAATTCCTCGCCCGGTCTCGAAGGGATCGAGACCGCAACCCGGAAGAACGTGACCGGCCTGCTCTATGACGAGATCGAGAAGCGGGTCCGCCCGGCGCCGGCACGCCGGCGCAGCGCGGTGCGCGGCGAGCGCACCTAGACGCGACCGGCGGCACGGCCTATATTCCTTTGCGAATTAGTAAGGGATTTGCGATGCCGACCCGCGAAACCGAGGCCGCACCGATGGAGGGGGCGCCCCTCATCCGGCCCTCGTCGACCGACAACCCTCTCTACCCGTCGATCGTCGAAGCGTGCCGCACCGTCTATGATCCCGAGATCCCGGTGAACATCTTCGATCTCGGGCTGGTCTACACGATCGACATCAGCGACGAGGGCGACGTCGGCGTGGTGATGACCCTGACCGCGCCCGGATGTCCGGTTGCGGGCGAGATGCCCGGCTGGCTCGCCGATGCGATCGATCCGCTGCCGGGGGTCAAGACGGTCAATGTGGAAATCACCTTCGATCCGCCCTGGGGCATGGACATGATGTCCGACGAGGCGCGGCTCGAACTGGGATTCATGTAGGCGTGAAGCGCCGGCGGCGGTCGCTCTCGGCCAGTGGTGTCTCGCAAGTCCGAGGCCTTCATGGCGCGTGAGGTTGCGGTCGTCACGGGGGATTTCATCGCCTCGTCGAAGGCGCCGGCCGAGGCGCTTGGCCGGGCCTTCGAGCAGCTGTCCGTTGCGGCCTCCCGGATGGAGAGGTGGCACGGCGCAGCGCTTCGCCTGACCCGGTATCGCGGCGACGGCTGGCAATGCGTGCTGGCCCGTCCCGTTCTGGCGTTCCGGTCCTGTCTGTATCTTCTGGCCGTGCTCCGGGCCGGCGACGCGCCGCTGGAAACCCGGCTCGCGATCGGCTTCGGCAATATGAGCCGTCCGGGAGGCGAGACCCTGGCCGATGCGGATGGCGCCGCGTTCCATCGCTCTGGCCGCACCCTCGATGCGTTGACGCGCGGACGGCGGCTGGGCGTCGCGCCGGAGGGCGCGCCGCCGAACTTCGCGGCGGTGCTGGCGCTGGCCGATGCGATCAGCCGACGCTGGACGGTCGCGCAGGGCGAGGCTCTCTGCGCGATGCTGGCGCCGGACAGCCCGACGCAGCGGGCCGTGGCCGAGGGACTCGGTCTCACCCAGCAGAGCATTTCGGACCGGCTCGATGCCGCCGGTTACTGGGCCCTGAACGATGCGATGGCGGTTTTGGAGCGGGATGGACAGGATTGGAAGCCTGTTTGATTGATTACAGGTCTTATTACCTGTTACGCGCCAATCATGAATTGCGCCCTGTCAAGCATCCGGCAGACCTGCACTGCACCGACGGCCGCGGGAGATGCGTCCGATGAGGGAGACGTTCGTCCTTCTCCTGCTGGCGCATGTCCTGGCGGACTTCCTGATGCAAAGCGGGGCAATGGTCCGCAACAAGCACCGCCCGGCCGTCCTGCTTGCCCATACCGCCATCGTCCTGGTTTGCGCCGTGGCACTGACTGGAAATGCCAACCCGGTGCTTCTTCTTCTTGCCGCCGCGCATGCCGCCATCGACGCCGTCAAGACCGGCTTCCGCCTCGCCGGTCTGCGCTGGTTTCTCGCCGACCAGGCCGCGCATCTCGTCACACTGGTTCTGGCTGCCGCGATTGCGCCGGACCTTTGGTCAACAGGACTATGGCCGGCAGTTCTGCCGCCTGACCTCGTGGCCGCCATCCCCTGGGTCGCGCTGCACCTCGCCGGACTTGTCCTTGCCACCCGCACGGGCGGTTTCGTGGTCGGCGCGCTGCTCGCTCCCTACCTGGTTTCCTCGCCTGACCTCGCCGACGGCGGTCTGCCCGGCGCCGGACAGGCGATCGGCCTTCTCGAACGCGGACTGACCTATCTGCTTGTCGTGATCGGACAGCCCACTGGCGTCACCTTCCTGATCGCCGCGAAATCGGTCCTGCGCTTCAACACCGTGAGCGGCGACCGCAAAGCGTCCGAATACGTGATCATCGGCACCCTGGCGTCGATCGGCTGGGCCATGCTGACCGCGCTTGCGATCCTTGCGCTTGCAGGGCCCGCCGATCCTGTCCCTTGAGTCGGCGGGAAACGGCGCTTATCTTTCTCATTCCAGAACGACCACGAGGTTCCCATGTTCGGCATTCCCGGCAAGCAGGCCGTGACCCTGACTCCCGCCGCGGTGAAACAGATCACCCGCCTCATGGCGCGCGACAGCGCCAAGGGCCTGCGCCTCGGCGTCAAGAAGGGCGGCTGTGCCGGCATGGAATACACCATGGAATTCGTCACCGACATCGATCCGATGGACGAGGTGATCGAGCAGGACGGCGCCTGTGTGATGATCGCGCCGCTCGCACAGATGTTCCTGTTCGGGACCGAGATCGATTACGAGACCAGCCTTCTCGAATCCGGGTTCCGGTTCCGCAACCCGAACGTGGTCGACGCCTGCGGGTGCGGCGAATCCATCCGATTCGACGAAAGCCTGGCTCCCCGCGCCTGACCATTCACCGCTTCCGCCGCAAATCCGGACAGCGCCGGGCGCTGGCCATCGGCGCTAACACGTCGCGAATGTCGGCCCTTCCGGTTGCTCCCAACCCGAGGCTCTGTCAAATGGCGGTGCCGCAGCCACGGGAGGATCAGAGATGCCGCAGAAGCTTGCCGCCGGAAACTGGAAGATGAACGGCCAGGCCGCCGATCTGGCCGAGATCGAAGCCCTTCTGCCCGCGGTGCAGGCCGCCCGTTGCGAAGTTCTGATCTGTCCGCCGGCCACGCTGATCGACCGGATGCGCAGGGCGGCAGGGTCGGCGCCCTTGGCCATCGGCGGGCAGGATTGCCACGCCGCCAAATCTGGCGCCCATACCGGCGACATTTCCGCCGCCATGCTGAAGGATGCCGGCGCCAGCCACGTTATCCTCGGCCATTCCGAGCGGCGTCAGGACCACGGCGAGACCAATGCCAGCGTGCGGACCAAGGCCTCGGCGGCCATCGCCGAGGGCCTTGTCGCCGTGGTCTGCGTCGGCGAGACGCTGGCGGAACGCGAAGCCAACCGCACGCTCGACGTGGTGGGCGGCCAGCTTTCCGGGTCGGTCCCCGACGGGATCAGCGCGGAGATGCTGGTCATCGCCTACGAACCGGTCTGGGCCATCGGCACCGGTCTAACCCCGACACTCGACCAGATCGGCGAGGTGCACGACGCTCTGCGTGCCGCCCTGGCCGGCCGCTTTGGCGCCGAGGCCGGCAGCGCCATTCGCCTCCTCTACGGCGGCTCGGTGAAGCCCGACAATGCCGTGGAGATATTCGGCGTGTCCAATGTGGATGGCGCCCTGGTGGGCGGCGCGTCCCTCAAGGCCAAGGATTTTGGCGCGATCATCGCGGCGCTCGGCACGGCCGGCTGAGACCGGACCTCGGCGGCCGACCGCTCCGATACCAAGACATGACAAGGGCCCGGCGGGTGACCGCCGGGCCCTTGTTCCGTACATCTCGGACCGTGTGTGGCGTCACCCGGCGAGTCGGGACGCCACATTCTCCCAGTTCACCAGCTTGTTGAGGAAGTTCGACAGGTAGGCCGGGCGCTTGTTGCGGAAGTCGATGTAGTAGGAATGCTCCCACACGTCGCAGCCAAGCAGCGCGGTCTGGCCGAAGCAGAGCGGGTTCACGCCGTTTTCGGTCTTGGTCACTTTCAGGCTGCCATCGCCGTCCTTGACCAGCCAGCACCAGCCGGACCCGAACTGTCCGGCACCGGCGGTGGAGAATTCTTCCTTGAACTTGTCGACCGAGCCGAAGGCGTCGGCCAGTGCCTTCTCCAGTTCACCCGGAATTGACTTCGCACCCGGGCCCATCATTTCCCAGAACTGCATGTGGTTCCAGTGCTGGGAGGCATTGTTGAAGATGCCGTTCTGAGCGACCGCACCAGACTGATAGGTACCCTTGACGATCTCTTCCAGCGGCTTCGATTCCCACTCGGTCCCGGCGATCAGCTTGTTGCCATTGTCGACATAGGCCTTGTGGTGAAGGTCGTGATGATATTCCAGCGTCTCCTTCGACATGCCGAGATCGGCAAGCGCGTCGTGGGCGTACGGGAGATCGGGAAGTTCGAATGCCATTTCTTGGCCCCCTGTCTTATGGTTCGCGGTCACCGGCTACATGATGATTGCAACGGGACAACGTCAACCCCGCGGCGCCTGTTCCGCCGCACCGGCCGCCGCCGAACCTGCCGCGATCCGTGCTTGGAACCGCGTCCGGATTCCGGCGGCACTCCGGCTCAGGGAAGCGCGATGCCCTCCACGTTGCCGGCCGCCGAGGCGAGCAGCTTTCCGGCATAGTCCGCGACCGACCGGAAACACACCAGTTCGAAGGCGTCGGGCCCGGTCATCCAGAACGCCGCGGCCACCTGGGCGACGCGGGTCCGCCGGACTTCTCCGATCTCGAAGGCTGCCATGTCCGCCGGCGCGATCTTGGCAAGGGCAATCCTGGCGCCCTTGCCGTCGATCGCAAAGCGCACCCGCGCGTCGCCGACGGCCGCGGCCAGATGATGAACGCCCGCCAGCGCCTCGGACAATCGCGCGGCCAGTCCGCGGTCCTCTCCCTCGCCACAGACGACCAGAAGCTCGTCCGGTGACATCCAGACCGTGCTGCCGGCACTGCCCGCGGCAATCCGCCGCCGGTCGGGCAGCGCGAGGCCCACTGCGTTCAGGGCGTCGCCCAGACGCGGGTCGGACAGGTCTCCGCGAAGGGTCACCATCCCGGCCGGCGGGAGCGCCTCGACACGCACGCCGGAAGTTTCCGCAAAATCACGCATCGAGCTTTTCTCCTTCCGGGTCGTAAAAGACCTGACCGACGATCTTCGCCGTGACCACGCCGCCGCCGATCTTCGTGAACTCGAGCACCTCGCCCATCCGGTCCGGACCGTTCAGGATCAGCCCCATTGCGATTCCGCGGCCGAGCGTCGGCGAATGATAGGTGGAGGTCACCCGCCCGATCGCATTCTGCTGGCCATTCTCGTTGCGCCCCTGGCCCACGGCATAGGCACCGTCGGGCAGGACCGAGCCATCGACCGTCTCTAGTCCGACGAGCTTCCAGCGGCTTGGATCGGTCATGTGGCTGCGCATCTGCGCCCGCTTGCCGATATAATCCGCCTTCTTCTTCGAGATCGCCCAGTCGAGGCCCAGATCCTGCGGGATGATCGTGCCGTCGGATTCCTCGCCGATCATGATGTAGCCTTTCTCGGCCCGCAACACGTGCATCGCCTCGGTGCCGTAGGGCATTACGCCATGCTCCGCCCCGGCCTTGATGAGCCGGTCCCAGAGTTCGCGGCCGCGGTTCGCCGGCACCGCCAGTTCGAACGACAACTCGCCGGAGAACGAGATCCGGTAGACCCGCACCGGGAAACCGCCTAGCTCGCCCTCGCTCCAGGCCATGAACGGCAGTGCCTCGCGGCTCAGGTCCATGCCGCCGAGGCTTTCCAGCACCTTGCGCGCCTTCGGCCCGACGACGGCGATCTGGGCGAACTGTTCGGTCAGGTTCAGCGCATAGACCTTGAGATCCCACCATTCGGTCTGAAGCCATTCCTCCATATGGGCATGGATCCGCTCGGCGCCGCCGGTCGTGGTGTGGCACAGGAACGTCTCGTCATCGATCCGCGCCACGACCCCGTCGTCCATAAGGAAGCCGTTCTCGGAGCAGATCAGGCCATACCGGCACCGCCCGGGCTTCAGGCTGCTCATCATGTTGGTGTAGATCAGATCCAGGAACTTGCCCGCATCCGGCCCTTTTACCAGCACCTTGCCCAGCGTGGATGCATCCAGCATCCCGACATTCTCGCGGGTGTTCTTCACCTCGCGTTCGACCGCCTGATGCACGCTCTCGCCCGAGCGCAGGTAGCAGTACGGCCGGCGCCAATGGCCGACCGGCTCCCAGGTCGCGCCATTGCGCTCGTGCCAGTCGTGGATCGCCGTACGGCGCAGCGGCTGGAACAGGTCGCCGCGCGCTTCGCCCCCGATCGCCCCCATCGGCACCGGCGTGTAGGGCGGACGGAAGGTGGTGGTGCCGACCTGCGGGATCGGCTTGTCGAGCGACTGGGAGAGAACCGCCAGACCGTTGATGTTGCTCAGCTTGCCCTGATCGGTCGCCATGCCGAGCGTGGTGTAGCGTTTCGTGTGCTCGACGCTTTCATAGCCTTCACGCGCGGCAAGCTGCACATCCGACACCTTCACGTCGTTCTGGAAATCGAGCCACATCTTGGTGCGCATCGCCACACCCGCGCCCTGGGGCATGATCCAGACCGGCAGGATCGGGGCCTCGGGCTCGTCCTCGGCCTTCGCCGCGGTGACATCGGCGGGCTGCCCGCCCGCGGCAGTCACGGCATCGGCCGCGGCCGCGGCGGCGTCGGCCAGCACGGCGGGCGTGTCCATCACGCCGTTTGCGGTGCCAGCCGTACGCACCATGGCGCCACCATCCGCGCCCAGCGGCGGGCGGGACGCGTCGGGCCGGAACATCGCCAGCGCGTCATCCCAGACGAGCTTGCCGCCGCAATGGCTCCAGAGATGGACCACCGGCGACCAGCCGCCCGACATGGCGACGGCCTCGCAGGCGATCTCCTCGGTCACCGCACCCTCGCCAAGCTGGAGGCAGAGCGCGACGCCCTCGACCCGCTTCTTGCCCTTGACCTTGGCGATGGCGCTTCCGGTCAGCACGCGGATGCCGAGCGCGCGGGCCTTTTCGGGCAGCGCACCGGTCGCTTCGGGCCGCGCATCGACGACGGCCGGCACGGCAAGGCCCGCCTCGCGCAGGCAGATCGCGGTCCGGTAGGCATCATCGTTGTTGGTGACGACGACGGTCCGGTCTCCCGGAGAGATGCCCCAGTTGACCACGAAGTCGCGCACGGCTCCGGCCAGAATGACACCCGGCACATCGTTGCCGTAGAAGCTGAGGGGACGTTCGATCGCGCCGGTCGCGGCGATGATCTGCTTCGTCCGGATCCGCCAGAGTCGTGCCCGCGGCGTAGCCCCGCCGGGCGTGTGGCCCGAAACCGTTTCGGTCGCCAGCACATAGCCGTGGTCATAGACGCCCGAGGCCTGGCACTGGGCGCGCAGAACGACATTCTCCATCCGATCAAGGCGGTCCAGCGCGTCCTTCACCCAATCTTCGGCGGATTGGCCGCCGATGACCGCGCCATCGACTGGTGCGCGTCCGCCCCAATGGCCCCATTGCTCCAGCACGAGCACGCGCAGACCGCTTGCTCCGGCCGCCAGCGCCGCCTGAAGCCCGGCAACGCCGCCGCCGACGACCAGCACGTCACAGAACGCGTAGAGATGCTCGTAGACGTCACCGTCGCGATCCTTGGGCGCCTTGCCGAGACCTGCCGACTGCCGGATGAACGGTTCGAACACGTGCTTCCAGAACGGGCGCGGATGGATGAAGGTCTTGTAGTAGAACCCCGCCGGCAGCGCCCGGCCGATCAGCTGGTTGAGCGCGCCCACATCGTAGTCGAGCGACGGCCAATGGTTCTGGCTCGCGGCCTCCATCCCGGTCCGCAGCGGCGTGACCGTCGTGCGCTGGTTCGGCTCGAAGAAGGCGCCGTCGCCCAGGTTGACCAGGGCGTTCGGTTCTTCGGGGCCCGCCGCGACGATGCCGCGTGGCCGGTGGTACTTGAACGAGCGGCCGACCAGCATCTGGTCCGCGCCGAGAAGCGCTGAGGCCAGGGTATCGCCGGCATAGCCCTTCAGCTGCTTGCCGTTGAAGGTGAAGTGGATCGGGTTGGTGCGGTCGATCAGACGGCCGCCGGAGGCTAGACGGGTGCTCATGGGCGCGGGCTCGGAACTCGGCTCCCCGGACGGGGCGCGGCAGGCGGAAGGGAGGGGCTCATTCGGCGGGCGCGTTCGCCGGCTTCCAGTCGGGCCGGCGCGCGCGGATCGCATCGAGAATGGTCTGGGGCGGCGCGGAGGTCTGGGCGGAATAGGTGCCGAAGACCTCCAGCGTCGCCGTGTCGCGGGCGCAGTGGAACCACTTGCCGCAGCCGTTCACGTGCCGCCAGCGCTCGAAATGCACGCCTTTCGGGTTCAGGCGGTCGAACAGATAAGCGGCAAAGGCCTCTTCTGCCGAATCCGGACCGTGGCGGGTGAGATGCGCCTCGCCACCGGCGGCGAGCTCGGTCTCTTCGGCCTTGACCCCGCAATATGGACATTCGATCAGAAGCATCGTTCAGCCTTTCGGTGGCAGGCTGGCAGCGTGGGCCAGCGACATCTGGGTCAGGGCCTGGCGGGTGGCATCGTCAGCATAAGCTTCGGCGCCGCATTCGATCATTCCGCCCATCTTGCGGCCGGTGAAATCCATCGGCCGCGCCCCCGGCAGGGCAAGCGCATCGGCCTCGGCCGTCTTGCCGACGCGGAACATGGCGCCGCCCTTGTGGACGCCGCAGACCATGTTGCCGTCGAGCAGGAAGCACAGGCCGCCGAACATCCGCCTTTCGGACAGCCCGGCGGGCGCGCCCAGATCTTCGCGCATCTGCGTCGCCATCCCTTCGTCATAGGCCATGGAGATTCCACATATTGACGTGTTCCGCCAGCCTCGCACAATATTTGGAAAAAACGAAACTATCCCGATCTTTCCACAGCCTTATACAATTTGCATTCCGTCCTTGAACGGCACACAGTCGTTCCCGTCTTGTTCCCACAAGGAAAAAAGGATTCGCGATTTGGGACCGAACTATCTGCGACATTTGACTGAGGAGTATCGCGAACTTCGGGCGAAGGACGCGATGCTTTGCATAGAGTGCAAGAGGCTCGAGCAGGAATGGCACAGCGCCACGCGTGCCCTCGACGACGCGGTTCGCCATGAATTGGCCGCCAAAGAGGCATTCCGACTTGCGCATTCTAAGCGATCGAAGGTTCGGTCCTTGATGGGAGAGACCGAAGAGGAACTGTTCGTTTCCGACGAGGACTTTGAGGACTGGCACCATTAGTGCGCCACCCCCGCGGCGACGCTTTCGTCGATGAAGCGGCCCTCGCGGAATCGGTCGAGCGAGAACGGCGCCGCCAGAGATCCGGGCTCGCCCTTGGCGATCAGTTCGGCCATCGCCCAGCCGGAACCGGGGATTGCCTTGAACCCGCCGGTGCCCCATCCGCAATTGACGAAGCAGTTGCCGAGGGGCGTCTTCGACAGGATCGGCGAGCGGTCGCCGGTCATGTCGACGATCCCGCCCCATTGCCGCAGCATCTTCAGCCGCGAGATCATCGGGAAGGTCTCGA
>JAGQRV010000002.1:36563-133782 GCA_020425125.1 Paracoccaceae bacterium
CCGACTGGCTCATGTAGCCGTGCACCGTGTTCGCCATCACGACCACATCCATGCAGGGCTTGATCGGCTCCGACACCAGCGCCTGCAGCGCCAGGCTTTCGATCGGCAGGCGGAACCCGGCCATCCCGGCCAGCTGGCCGGAATGCCCGGCCACGACGATGCCGAGCTTGGCGCAATCGACCGGACCCTTCGTGGTCTCGAGTCCCATCACCTGACCGTTCGACGACCGGACGCCCGTTACTTCACACTGCTGGATCACGTCCATGCCCATGTCCGAGCAGGCCCGCGCATAGCCCCAGGCCACCGCATCATGGCGCGCCGTGCCGCCCCGCGCCTGCCAGAGCGCGCCAAGCACCGGATAGCGCGGCCCGTCGAGGTTGATGATCGGGCACAGTTCCTTCACCTTCGCGGGACCGATGAACTCGGTCGCCACGCCCTGCAGCGAATTGGCATGGGCGGTGCGCAGGTAGCCGCGCTTCTCGTGCTCGGTCTGGGCGAGCATCATCACGCCGCGCGGGCTGAACATCACGTTGTAGTTCAGGTCCTGGCTCAACGTCTCGTAAAGCGACCGCGCCTTCTCGTAGATCGCCGCCGAAGGATCCTGGAGGTAGTTCGAGCGGATGATCGTGGTGTTCCGACCGGTATTGCCGCCGCCGAGCCAGCCCTTCTCGATGATCGCCACATTGCGGATGCCGTGGTTCTTGCCGAGATAGTAGGCGGTCGCGAGCCCGTGCCCGCCGGCGCCGACGATCACGACATCGTATTTCTGCTTCAGCGGCCGGTCCGCCCAGGCACGCTCCCAACCCTGATGATAGCGGAAGGCCTCGCGGGCGATGGCGAAGGCGGAATAGCGGCGTTTGGGCTGCACGGCGGGTCTCCTGATCGATGCGCGCAAGATGGCGCGAAACCGCGGCGGTGAAGGGTCCGGGGGCGGCATAGTTACCGCCGTTTTCGACATGAGCGGCATTCCTCGCGCGGGGCCACCCCGGCGGCGGCGCCGTGCTTGCGGCGCGGCGTCGCACCGAAGCGTGCGGCCCGGCCCGGCCGAACCGATCCGGGCTTTTTCCGCCGCCCGGAAAGCACTATGTGCCGCGCATGACCTTCTGGCTCGCCACGTCCGCCCTTGCTGCCGCCGTCGCGGTCCTGATCGCCCTTGCGCTCTTGCGGCGCCGGAGCGGCGGGCGCGACCGTGCGGAATACGACATCGCCGTCTATCGCGACCAGCTCGCCTCGGTCGAGAACGACCTCGCCCGTGGTGTGATCGGCGAGGATGCAGCCGAGCGCACACGGACCGAGATCGCCCGGCGGATCCTCGATGCCGATCGGGCCAGGGCCGGCGAGGCTCACGGGGAAGCGCCGCGCTGGCTCAGCTTGGCGGCCGCAGGTGCCGTTGCAGTGCTGCTGGTCGGCGGAGGTGCGGCGCTCTACCTGCGCGAGGGCGTGCCCGGCTATGGCGACCTGCCGCTGAAGGCCCGGCTGGCTGCGAGTGCCGAGTTCCATGACACCCGGCCGTCGCAGGCAGAAGCCGAGAAGGAGGCCGCGGCGCGCGCGCCCGACCGTCCCGCGCCCGATCCGCGCCATGTGGAACTCGTCGAGAAATTGCGGAAGGCGATGGAGGAGCGTCCGGATGACCCGCGCGGCTTCCAGCTTCTGGCCCAGAACGAGGCCGCACTGGGAAATTTCCCTGAGGCCCGCGCCGCACAGGAGCGGCTGATCGCGCTCAAGGGCGACACCGCGACGGCCGGGGATTACGCCGACTATGCCGATATCCTTGTCACGGCGGCGGGCGGCTATGTCTCGCCCGAAGCCGAGGCCGCGATCGGCCAGACGCTGAAGCGCGACCCCAAGAACGGCGTGGCGCTCTACTACCTCGGCGCCATGGAGTTGCAGATCGGCCGCCCGGACCGCGCGTTCCAGATCTGGCGCACCGTGCTTGAGAATTCGCCCGCCGACGCGCCCTGGGTGGCGCCGATCCAGGCGCAGATCGCCGATGCGGCGACCCGGGCCGGCGTCGATTACACACCGGCCCCGGCAGCCGCCGCCCCCCGTGGCCCGAGCGCGGCGGACATGCAGGCCGCCGGGCAGATGACCCCGGAGGCCCGCGCCGAGATGATCCGGAACATGGTCGCGGGCCTATCCGAACGCCTGAACAGCCAGGGCGGCACACCGGCGGAATGGGCGCAGCTGATCACCGCGCTCGGGGTCCTTGGCGAATCCGAACAGGCGACTGCCGCGCTCGACAAGGCGCAGCAGGCCTATGCCGGCAATGACGCAGCCCTGGCCCAGATCGGAGAGGCCGCAACCCGTGCGGGACTGACACAATGATCTTCGAGGCCTTCGAGGACTTCGCGGCGCAACTCGGGCCGATGCAGGCATTGGCCGGGCTGGATTTCGGAACCCGGACAATCGGCATTGCGGTCTCGGATCGGCTACGCCACGTTGCCTCACCGCTGCGGACCCTGCGCCGCCGGAAATTCCGGGACGACGCCGCTGCGCTGCTCGCGATCACGGACGAGCGCGAGATCGGCGGTCTGGTCATCGGCCTGCCGCGCAACATGGACGGAACCGAAGGACCGCGCTGCCAGTCGACTCGTGCATTTGCGCGCAACCTCGCTGCACTCACCCCCATGCCAATCAGCTTCTGGGACGAACGGCTCTCCACCGTCGCGGCCGAGCGCGCGCTTCTCGAGGCCGACACGTCGCGGGCCCGGCGGGGCGAGGTGATCGACCATGTGGCGGCGGGATTCATCTTGCAGGGCGCACTGGACCGCCTCGGATACCTGGGGACGACCAGATGACGGACGCCTCGAACCCGAACCGCACCGAGAGGGAGCAGATCGCCTCGCCCTGCGTGAAGATCTGCGTGATCCATCCGGAGACCCGGCTGTGCGCAGGCTGTGCCCGGAGTCTGGACGAGATCGCCAGCTGGACCCGGATGAGCGCGGAAGAGCGCAGCGCGGTTCTGGCCGAACTGCCGACCCGACGGGTCGCGCATTTCACCAAGCGCCGTGGCGGCAGGGCCGGACGTCTCGCGCGGCGCGGCGGCGACAGCTGAGACGGTACGTTCCGGGACCTACTCCGCGGCTTGGGCCGCTGCACCAGCCACCAGCGCAAGCGCTTCCTCGATGATCTCGCCGCCGGCGCCCGGCCTGGCGGCCGCCTGAGACAAATGACGCCGCCAGACGCGCGCACCGGGCCGCCCGGCAAAGAGACCCAGCATGTGGCGTGTCACCGAATGGGCGCGTCCACCTTCCGCGACATGGGCGTCGACGTAGCCAATCATCTCACGCGCGATCGCATCGGACGGGCGCCCTGCCCGACCGTCCCAGATCGCAGCGTCGGCGTCGAGGAGGATCTGCGCGGGCGCATGATAGGCGGCACGGCCCACCATCACCCCGTCCAGTCCGGCCGCAAGAAAACCCTGCACCTGATCGAGCGTTTCGATCCCCCCGTTAACCGACAGGTGCAGGCCGGGAAAGGCACGCTTCATCGCGATCACGAGACCGTAGTCGAGCGGCGGCACCTCGCGGTTCTCCTTCGGGCTGAGACCCTGAAGCCAGGCCTTGCGGGCATGCACGATCACCCGCCCGATGCCGGCCCCGCACATCCGCTCCAGAAAGTCCGGCAGCACATCTTCCGGGCGCTGGTCGTCGACGCCGATCCGGCACTTGACGGTCACCTCGACCGACACCGCCTCGCGCATCGCCGCCGCGCAGTCCGCGGCCAGCGCTGGATCCTTCATCAGGACAGCACCGAAGCATCCGGACTGCACCCGGTCCGACGGGCAGCCGAGGTTGAGGTTGATCTCACCATACCCGGCCGCCGCCGCGATCCGCGCCGCCTCGGCCAACTCGGCCGGATCCGATCCGCCAAGCTGCACCGCCACCGGATGCTCGGCCGGATCGAAGCGCAGAAGATGAGTCGCCGATCCCCGGACCAGCGCCGGCGCCGTCACCATTTCGGTATAGAGAAGCGCCTCGCGCGTCAGCAGGCGGTGGAAATACCGGCAATGGCGGTCGGTCCAGTCCATCATCGGCGCCACCGACAGGCGGCTTGCCCGCAGCAGGGCGGACGCGTTCCCGCCGTCCGGTCCGGACCCTGGCCGCCCGGCATGCTGGTTCGTTTTCATCGCTTGCTGTCTGTCCTGTCCAATCAACCGGGGTCGCCGCCAAGCGCAAGATCCGGCGGACGCATTTCCACAATCGCGCCAGGCTACATGGCCGCACGGCCGTAGTCGACCTGGTCCCGGCCGAAGCGGACCGTCAGCCGGCTGCGAGCCGTTCGGCAACCGTTTCGTCGGTGATCAGGATGGCCGGCGACAGCATCCGCAACGCCGCGCGAATGATGGTAATCTTCTGCCACCCGCCCGATGCGAGCACGATCTTTCGGGTCGCACGGAGGTCCCGCGGGTCCACGGCCAGCACGCGTCCGTTCACCGGGTGATCGACGACCTGCCCGTCTGCATCGACGAACCGGCAGAGGATATCCCCGACCGCGCCTGCGCGTTCGAGCGAGGCGATTTCCTCTCCAGTCAGCAACCCGTAGCGGACGAAGATGGAATGTGGGGTGAGATCGCCGAGCGACAGGATCGCCATGTCGAGTGCGCGCGCCCGGTCGAAGATTTCGGCGATCCCCGGGTGACCAAGAAGCGCATCCCGGGTTTCGGGATCGGGGGCATAGACCGGGCCCGCCATCAGATAGCATTCGGCCGACAGGCGGTCAGCCACACGCCACGCGAACTCGGACGGATTGACGTGTTCCACTCGGGTCAGGCCGCCCAGCAACGAGATGACGGTGACCCCTTCGGCACCTTTCGGCTCGACCATTCCGAGCCCGCTGGTCAGCGTTTGCCCCCAGCCGAGGCCGATCGACATGCCGCTCGACACCGAGCGCGACAGCAGGGCGCCCATCTCGCGCCCGATCAGCTGCGGAATGTCCGCCTGATGGTCGGGAACGGGAATCACGATGGCGCGTTCAAGGCCCCATCGCTCCTCCAGGCGCCGCTCCAGGTGAACGCAGCGCGACAGCTTGGTGGTCACCCGGATCTGGACCGTCCCGTCGGACCGCGCATTGGCGAGGATACGCAGCACCCGGGCGCGGGACAGCCCCACGACCTGCGCCACCTCGTCCTGCGTCATGCCTTCCATGTGGTAGAGCCATGCAACGCGCGTCTTCAGGTCGCTGTCGTCGGACTCCGCCACAATTCCGCCCTTCTCCGCTTCATCGTCGCGTTCTAGACGCGCCCGCGCCGCTGTACCAGCCGATCGTTGCGCAGCGGGCACCGCCCTGCCCGAAACGGCAGGCGGCGCGCCGACAGGATGTCGAACGCGCCGCCACTCCCCCCTGTTGACCGTCCGCTCCCCTCGGACGGATCAGCGCACCGGCTTCTTGCCGAAGGCAACCGCCAGGACGATGATTGCACCGGCGACCATCATCTGTTCGCTCACGTCGAGCCCCATGATGATCAGACCGTTGTTGATCGTGCCGATCAGCAGCGCGCCGACGAAGGTTCCGACGATGGTGCCCTTGCCGCCGAACAGGCTGGTTCCGCCGAGGATGACGGCAGCGATCGCCGCAAGCTCCGCGCCTTCGCCGAAATTGTAGCGCGCCGTGCCCATCATTCCGGTCCAGAGCATGCCCGCCAGGGCCGCGCCGACGCCGGTGATCAGGAAGCAGATCACCTTGGTCCGACCGGTGCGGACACCGGAATACCGTGCCGCGACCCGGTTGCCGCCGGTGGCGAGCACCTGACGCCCGAACGGGGTGTACCGCAGGACGACATGCCCGATGATCGCGACGCAGAGCGCCCAGATGAACAGGGTCGGAACCACGCCGATCGAGCCGGGGCCGAAGATCGCACTGAAGACGCCGTTCCGGACCGGCACCGGATTGGTATAAGTGATGCGCATGTCGATGCCGCGCACCAGCTGCATCATGCCGAGCGTCACAAGGAAGGACGGGATCGACACCACGGTGACAAAGAAGCCGTTCACGATGCCGACGACGAGCCCGCAGAGCAGTCCCGCGACCACACCGCCGACAAAGCCGAACCCCGCCTGAATGGCCAATGCCGAAACCAGCGCCGCGAGCGCCGCGGTCGACCCCACCGAAAGATCCAGTTCGCCGGACGAGATGATGAAGGTCATCGCCACCGAGATCACCGCGATCATTGCGGTGGTGCGGGCGATGTTGAACAGGTTCGACACGGTCAGGAAGCCCTTGTCGCCGATCGTCAGCGCGAAGAACACGAGCACACCCGCGAAGCAGATGTAGACGATGTTCTCGCGCCAGGGGATGCCCGCAAGGTTCAGCTGATGCCGCGGGAAGATGGGTTCAACCTTGGACTGCATGGTGCAGCACCTCCTCAGAATGGACGTCCTGGCGGTTCATGTCGCCAATCAGGGTTCCGTTGAAGACGATGAGTAGCCGGTCGCTCATGGCGAGCAGCTCCTCGAACTCGGACGAAATCACGAGAACGGCTGTTCCGGCGTCGGCGATCTCCCGGACCTTCTGGACGAGGTCGGCCTTCGCCCCGATATCGACGCCGATCGTCGGCTCGTCGAGGATCAGCAGCTTCGGGGCGCGTTCGAGCCATTTCGACAGCACGATCTTCTGCTGGTTGCCACCCGACAGCAGCCGGACCTCCTTGCCCGGACCGTCGGTCTTGATCTTCAGATCGCGGATATGCCGCAGCGACGCCGCACGTGCCGCGTCCTCGCGCACGAAGATTCCGCGGCTGAACCGCACGAGGTTCGGCAGGATGATGTTGTCCTGCAGGCTCTGATCGAGGACGAGGCCCTGCGTGCGGCGATCCTCAGGCACCAGCGCGGCGCCTGCATCGATGGCTTGCCGCGTGGTGGTCACGCGCGTTCCGCCGATCCTGATCTCGCCGCTTGCCACCGGGCGGATCCCGAAGATCGCCTCGACGATCTCGGTGCGTCCGGCACCCGTAAGGCCTGCGAGCCCGACGATCTCGCCAGGGCGGAGCGAAAAGCTGACATCCGCGACACTTCCTGCGACGCAGAGGCCCTCGACTTCGAGAACCGGCGCGGCCGCAAGGTCGACGTCACGGGGCACCCAGTTCAGGGCTGCGGTACTTTCTGCCCCGAGCATTGCACGGATCAGATCTTCCATCTTCACGTCCGTGGTCGCCGCAGTCAGCGTGTCGCGCCCGTCGCGCATCGCGGTGATCCGGTCGCAGATCCGGTAGATCTCGGCCATGCGATGCGAGATGTAGACGATCGAGATGCCGCTGGCCTTGAGCCGTTCGACCAGTGCGAACAGCTTGTCGACTTCGCTTTCCGACAGCGACGCGGTCGGCTCGTCCATGACGATGATCCGCGCCTTCTTGGACAGCGCCTTGACGATCTCGACCATCTGACGGGCGCCCACGCTCAGATCCTCGACGCGGGCGCGCGGATCGATGTTCTCGCCCAGTTCGTCAAGCAGGTCCCGTGCCCGCCGGACCATGTCATGGTCGCGGATGATCGCGTTCCGGAAAGTGCGCGGCTCGTGGCCGAGGAAGATGTTCTGCGCGACGGTGAGCGTCGGGATCAGACTGAATTCCTGAAAGATCATGGCGATGCCCTGGGCTTCGGCATCGCGCGGGGTGGTAAAGTGCACATCCTCGCCGTCGATGAGGATCGTCCCGCCGTCGCGCGCATAGACGCCGGTCAGAATTTTCATCAGCGTCGACTTGCCGGCACCGTTCTCGCCGACCAGCCCGTGCACCTCGCCCTCGCGCAACACGAAATCGACGTTCGAGAGCGCCGTGACGCCCCCGAACGTCTTGCCGATTCCGCTTAGCTCGATGAGCGGCGGACGCTCGCTACCGTCGCTCACCCCCGGCCCTAGATGAGAAAGTGCTTCTGCATCCAGAGCATGCCGGGCGCGTTGGCCTTGGTCACCACCGGCCCGTCGGTGATGATGTGCTTGGGGATGCCGTCCCCCGTCTTCTCGCCGGTCAGCACCGCCGCCACGCCGGCGACGATCGAGCCGCCGTGGATGCGGCAGGACGGGTTGCGGACGGTGGCGTACATGTGCCCTTCCAGCACCGCGTCGACGGCCGGCGGCATGGCGTCCACCCCGCCGATCAGGATGTCGGTCCGGCCCCGGGCCTGCATGACGTTGTAGGCGGCCAGCGCCATGTCGTCGTTGTGGAAGAAGGCGGCCGAGATGTTCGGGTGCTTGGTGAGCAGGCTGTCCCAGATGCGCGACGCCTTGGTCACGTCCCAGTCCGCGGGCTGCTCGTCGAGCACCTCGATGCCCGGATACTTCTCGATGACCGAGAAGAAGCCGCGGGCACGCCCCTGCGCCCCGGTGTGGCCCAGCGCCCCCTGGGTCATCACCATGGTGCCCTCGCCGCCGATCGCGTCGACCAGCGCCTGGGTCACCGACGCCCNNTCGACTTGCCGGCACCGTTCTCGCCCATGAGTGCGTGGCATTCGCCCCGGCGCAGCGAAAAGCTCGCCTGGCGCAGTACGGGGACACCGTTGAACGACTTGTCCACGTCACGCATCTGAAGAAGCTCGGTTTGCATCTTGTCCTCACGCAGGGGCCACGCGCACAGGGCGCAGGGATCGCCGATGGCCGGGCGCCGCGGGGATGCGGCGCCCGATACCGGGGTCAGTTCTGCAGGTCGTTCGACATGTCCGCGGGCAGCGGGGTCCGGTAGATCGTCTCGTAGGAGGCGGCGAGGTTTCCGCGATCTACCGCAAGCGGCGGGACCGAGATGTAAGCCGGGAGGCTTTCACCAATCAGCCCAAGCGCGCCGGCCTTCGCCTCGGTTTGACCCTGAGTGTAGGGGCGCTGGGTCGAGATGCCGGCGATGAAACCGTTCGCCGCCATGTCCGCCGCGACGATCTGGTCGAAGTTCTCGTTGACGATCTTGAAATCGGCCGGGTTCTTGCCGGCAATCTGTGCGGCCGTGGCGGCGCCCATTGCCGGAATGCTCCACGACGCGTAGATGCCGTCGAGATCCGGATAGCGCGCCAGAAGGCCCTGCGCGACTTCCTGGCCCCGGTTGGGATTGTCGTGGCCGGCCGCAGCAACCAGGTGCAGGTCGGGATACTTCACCATCAGCCGTGCGATGAAGCCGATGTAGCGCAGATTGGTGACGTGGAAGTCGTTGGCGTAGTACATCGCGGCGACGTCGCCCTTACCGTCCAGGGATTTCGCCAGAAGGTCGGCCAGATACATGCCGAGGGCCAGGTTGTCAGACGAGATCGTCGAGACGTAGTCCTTGCCCGGCTCCATGCCATCGGCGGCCTGGTCGATGAAGACGATCTTGGTGCCGGCGGCCGCGATCTTCTGGTAGGCGCTGGCGGTTGTCGCCGTATTGAGCGGGATCGACACCAGGAGGTCGGGCTTGAGCACCGAGATGGCGTCGAGGTCCGAAATCTGCCGCGCGTCCTCCCAGTTGGCGTTGGTTTCCGCCACCACCTTGATGCCAAGCGACTCGAACGTTTCCTTCAGGCCGAGAAGCTGCTGGGTCGCCCAGTCGTCGCCAAGCCATCCCATGGAGATCGCCGCGGTGAAGTGCCCGTCACGGATCTTCTGTGCCTGCTCGTCGGTGATCTGGATGGTGCTGTAAAGGACACCGTCCTCGCCGCGCGGGCCCTGGCTGACGACGGTCTCGCTGAGGTCGTCGATCTTGGCCAGTTCCAGCGTCCGCTCGGTGGGCGCTTCGTACCAGAGCGGATGGCGTACATCGCCGATGTTGTCGGCCGCCAGGGCCGGCATGATGACCGCGGCATTCACGAGCAGGGCGGCGCCAAGTGTGAGGGCACGCTTCTTGA
This sequence comes from Paracoccaceae bacterium, assembly GCA_020425125.1. Classification (GTDB taxonomy): domain Bacteria; phylum Pseudomonadota; class Alphaproteobacteria; order Rhodobacterales; family Rhodobacteraceae; genus Meridianimarinicoccus. The sequence goes on from JAGQRV010000002.1 coordinate 46,361, forward strand.
TGGACAGCATTTTGGGTCTCTCTCAATGGATGTCAGGGATGGGGTTCGGCGCGACGTCACGCTGCGCCCTGGCCGGGCGGCGCCGGGTGCGCCGCCCGTAAACTCGCCGGCCCTACCGGCCGAGCATGAACTCTCGAAGCATGGTCGCCAGCCGGTCTTCGGCTTCGAGCGCAAGGCTGTGGCCGCATTCCTCGAACACCTCGGCGCGTTCCACGGCCTCGGCGACCTTCAGCATCTGGCCTTCGACCAGCGGACCGAAGAATTCCGGAGCACCCACGGTCATGATCGGAAGCGTCAGCTTCTCGCGCATAAGTTCGCGGTTCGCATCGGCATTCTTGAGTGCAGCGCGGTAGGTTTCGAGCACCCCCCGCAGGCCACCCGGCGCCATCAGGCGCGCGATCCATTCGTCGATCGCCTCGTCGGTGATCGCGGTCGGGTTCCAGGTTTCGGCTTTGATCCAGAACTCCCAGAACTCGCGCTCGTGTCCGGTGATCAGCATTTCCGGGATATGCGGGATCCAGAAGAACGGGATGTGCCAGACCCAGACGCCCTTCTGGCGGAACTGGGCCGAGATGTTCTCGGGCGTGAAGAACGACGCTTCCTCAAGTCCGAGGCCCGAAAGCAGCATCTCGCAGAAGGACAGGGTCTTCACGCGGTCGCGCTGGGTCGCGGCCAGAACATAGGCGAATTCCGCCCCTCGGTCCTCGCCATGGACGTGGTAGGTCTCGTGGCCGAGCTGGGCCATGAGGTCGGCCAGGTCCTGCGCGTTCGTCCGCGAGTCGTATCCCTCGGCCACCGGCGGACGGTCGGTATCGCCGAAACCGCGCAGGTCGGGCGCCACAACCGTAAAATGCTCCGTCAGCAGCGGGATCAGCTTGTACCAGTAGAAATGCGTCTTCGGCGTGCCATGGATCAGCAGCAGCGGCTCTCCCTGCCCCGCCGTGACGTAATGCATGCGGATGCCGTTCACACGGGCGCGGCCGTGCCGGACCGGATTGCCCGCATGATCGTAAATCTCAGCCATGTCTTCCTCCGTAGTTCGGCAGGCGCGTCCCGCGGCTACGCCGTCACGGGCACACCCGAGATTTCTCCGGAACGACGCCGCACGGGGGCACGCTCCGACAGTCCGCAGCGCGCCGAACCGGCCCCGCGAGGCGCAGGGTCACCGGGCATTTCGCGCCGCATTTCCGTTTGTGTGATCTGAGGACTGCCCTGGCGGCGCATCAGTGCGCCTCGAGTCAGTCCCTCCTCCTCATCCTTGGCCCGATATACAGAACATAAGTGATTTTATCAATACTCTTGTTCCCGTGATTTGGATGTGGAGCCCCGTTCGTGACCCTGCGCCAGCGGACGCATGTCTTCCCGTGCCGAGGGATCAGACATGCGGACAAATAACGCTTATCTTAAGGTTTTTACGGTATTCTTTTCATCTCTTTGAAATCCGGGAGACGGGCGGGACGTGCGCGTGCAGGTCGCATGGCGCATTTTGCCTTTGCGGCACCTGAGCCGGCCCTTGAGCCCCTATAGGCAGGCCTTATAGCCCATTCCGTACATCCATTTCCAAATTTCCGAGAAATGTAGCGGGTCAGCATAGGTGTGCGACGTTGTCGCCAGAAAACTCGCACATATGATCAATTGCGTTGACCTTCGTTCAGTCCGGGGATGCGCACAGGCCCCGCAGGATGGCTTGCGGCCGTCCGGGATGAGCACATTACGGACAAGACGGCCATTCCGCAGCAAGCCGAGACGTCCCAGACCATGCGCGTAACCGGAAGTCATGGTTTTCCGAGACCGGCGCCCACTCGCGTGGAGCTCCCGTCGAATGACAACCTACACGATGCCGACGACGGCTTGCGGCTCTGATTCGACCTGTCGAGGCTCGGGAAGCAGGTCTGCAATCTCGTCCCGCAGCGCAGGCGATTCGCGACCGGTTAGCGACAGCGTCGTGCGCCGGCGCAGAATGTCGTCGACGCAGCGCACCCGTTCCGCCTGCGCAATCCAGGTGATTTCCTGCTGACTGTAATCCGGAGCCGAAATCAGGAAGGACTCGGAGCCGGACAGACCGGCCAGATAGTCCCCCGTGCGGGTCCCGTAGCGGGCGATCAATTCGCGGCATCGCGCCTCGCCGATCCCGTACCGCTCCGACAAAGCGGCAACAAGGCCGCGCCTCGCGTCTTCGTCGCGCGGATAGCCGCGCCCGCCACCGATCTGCATTTTCTTGGTATCGACCCGCCGCTCACGTTTGAGCCGCACGAGGATCGCGTCCGTGGCTTCTTCCGAGAAACTGCGGAAGGTGGTCCACTTGCCGCCGATGAGACAGAGAACCGGAACCGCTGACCCCGGCAGGGCCAATTCGGCTATGGCGCTGTCGCGCGTCACCAGTCCGATATCGCCGCCATCCGAGCGCGGCAACGGCCGCACGCCGCAAAAGCGAAAGACGATCTGATCCTCGGTGACCGGGATACCGGGGAAGATTTCGGCCACGGCATTGCGCAGGTAGGCCGCTTCGTCGGCGTCGCAGGCCGCCCGGTCCGGGTCGTCCACGGCAATGTCCGTCGAGCCGACCAGCACGCGGTCCTGCATCGGATAGACCAGGTTCACCCGCCCGTCCGGCGTCCCGAAATAGATCATGTGGCCGTTCAGGGCGGCATGGAGCGCCGGATTGTCGACGACCAGATGGGAACCCTTGGAGCCGCCCATCAGTCGCGAGTCGAGTCCGAGCGCACCGTTCACCTTGTCGATCCAGGCTCCGCCCGCATTGACGATGATCTTCGCCCGCACCGCGTGATCCCGCCCGTCATGCGTGTACCGGATGACCTCGCCCTCGCGACCGGTGACCACGGCATAATTCAGCGCGCGGTTTCCCGGACAAAGCGCTTCGCCGTCCAGAACGAGTTCGAGACCGAGCCGTTCGGCATGGCTGATCTGCGCTTCATAATAGACCGCGCCGCCGATGATCCCCGTATCGAGCTCGGCTACGACCTTGTCGAGCCCGCCGCGGCCCAGCATGCGGTGCCGCGGCATCGCCCGAAAATTGCGCCCATAGGCATCGTACATCATCATGCCGAGCCGGGTGATCAGCGATCCCCGGTCGGCGATCTTGCCCTTGAGACCGAGGAAACGCCGGGCAGATCCCGCGATCCCGCCGAAACGCGTTCTGAGGGGGACGATGCACGGCAGGGGCCGGACATAGTGGGCGGCGTTCCGCAACAGCAGGTTCCGCTCTTCCGCCGAATGCCGCACAAGGCCGAACTCGCCGGTTTCCAGGTACTTGAGTCCACCATGCATCAGTCGAGAGGATGCAGCGCTGGCCCCCTGACAGAAATCGCCGTGTTCGAGAAGCAGCGTCCGTACCTTCTGGGCACTCAGGTCGCGGAAGGTTCCGCACCCGTTGATCCCGCCCCCGACGATGAGGACATCGACCTCCTCGGTGTCAGTCATTGAGGACGGCGACCTTGATCGCGTCACCCGCTTCGGCCGTCACGAAGGCGCGGTCAGCCTCTTCCAGCGGATAGCTGTGGGTGATCATCGACGCGGTCTCGATCAGGCCGTTCGCGATCATGGATAGCGCATTGGCATAATCGGCGCGCGACAGACCAAAGGCGCCGTGGATCTCCAGCTCATTGTAATGGATCGCATTGATGTCGATCTGGCCCATGTCGTTCTTGGAGAAGCCCGCGAAGAGGCTGACCCGACCGCCAATGGCCGCCAGCGCCGTCGCCTGCGCGGCAAGCGCCGGAATCCCGATGGCACAGATCACCACGTCGGCCCGCAGGCCACCGGTCTCGCGCATGAGGCGCACAGTCAGATCTTCCGCACTCGGATCAATCGTGAGGTCCGCTCCTGCCGCCTCAGCCGCACGGCGCCGCGATGCGCTCGGCTCGCTGACGATGATTCGAGTCGCCCCCCGCAGACGCGCGAGCTTCACATGCAGCAGGCCGATGGGGCCGGCGCCGAGAATCAGCACGGTGTCGCCGACACCGACCCGGACCCGGTTCTGGCCGTTCAGCACGCAGGCAAGCGGCTCGACAAGAGCGGCACGCGAAAAGTCCAGCCCGTCAGGCAGCTTGTGCACATTGCCAAAGGCAACGGCGCGCGCGGGGATGCGGATATATTCCGCGAAGGAGCCGTCGATCTGGTATCCGATCGCCTGCCCCTCGGTGCAGAGGTTCTCCCGCCCGGTCTGGCAGAGACGGCACTTGCCGCACGGAAGGGCCGGGCAAAGGCCCAGCCGGTCGCCGACGGAGAACTCCGCATGGCCGCCCGGCTCCACCACTTCGCCGGCAAATTCGTGGCCCAGAATCGACGGATACCGGACTCCGGCCGTCTTCCGCCCCCGCCAGATCCGGATATCGGTTCCGCATATGGTCGAGGCTCGCACTCGAAGGACAAGATCGCCGTCGGAGGCCGAGGGATCGGGCGCATCGCCCAGCCGTAATTCGTTGGGGGCATACAGGATCGCCGCTCTCACGATCTTCTCCTTTGCATCATGTCTGCGCCCGCATACTATACATTTGTTCTATCATAATCAAGTTTGTGTTGTCGATATGCCGGGCAAGATCCATCTTTCTCGACGAGTCTCTGCGATGATCGGCCAATTCTCTTGATATTTCCCACATATCAATCTCAACACGCCGACTCATGTTATAACTTTTATATTGACGCCGAGATATTTGTTCATCTAGTATCTCGATCAAGGCGCCGCCCGAGGAGAGCGGCCGTGCGGAGGAACTCATGCGTTTCGACTACAGCTCAGCCGGATTCTACACGTTCGACTGCCTCGGCTGGCCGGTGACGGCAATTCCGCCGGGCGGCGGAACGTACTTCATCGACGACCTGACGATGGCCGTGTCCGGTGCGGCTGGAACCGCGACGATCGTGGCGGCGAAGATGGGCCTGTCCTGCAAGGCGGTGGGCGGCGTCGGGACCGACCTGATGGGGGACTGGGTGGTCGACCGCCTCGACTCCTTCGGCGTCGAAACCAGCCATCTTCAGCGGCTCAAGAACGTCCCGACTTCCAGTTCCATCGTCTTGACCCGTGCCGACGGCACACGCCCGGCCCTGCATCTGAAAGGCGCGACCGGCGCCTATACGTTTGCCGCATCCGATTTCGACGCGCTGACCGACGCGAGGATCTTCCATCTTGGCGGGGTCGGCCTGATGGACGCCATGGACGGGGCGCCGAACGCCGCCCTGATGACGCACGCCAAGTCGCGCGGCTGCGTTACCACCGTGGACGTGTTTGCGGGATCGCCCGCAGACCTGCCCGATGTGGAAGCGGTCCTGCCCTACACGGACTACTTCATTCCCTCGATCGAGGAAGCCGAAGCGCTGACCGGGCTCCACACCCTTCAGGACATGGCGCGTTTCTTTATCGACCGGGGTGCCCGCTGCTGCATCTTCACCCTGGGCGCTCATGGCGCCTACTACCACCACTCGGACGGGACCGTCTTTACCGAACCCGCCTATGACATCGACGTCATCTGCACATGCGGATGCGGCGACTCCTTCAATGCCGGCTTTGCCACCGCGCTGATCCACGGCTTCGACGCCCGCCAGGCGGTCAGGATGGCGCAGGCGGCGTCCGCACTGACGGCGACCGGCCTCGGCAGCCAGGCCGGCGTCATCGATCTCAAGCACACGCTGGCCTTCATGAACGACCGGCCGCGCCGTGTCTCCGAACCGCTGGCGGCCACGCTTTAGGCCAACGGCGCAAACCACTCAGATCTTTTCATTCTCCAGGGAGGAACCGGAATGAACCCTAAGAAACTCGCCCTCGCCGGCGGGCTGGCGCTGTGCGCGGCCATGGCCCCCCTCGCGACCTTCGTGCAGGACCAGGCCGACCTCATCAAGCCGATCGACCACAAGCTGACCTTCGTCTTCATCCCGAAGGTCATTCACCCCTGGTACGACGTGGTCGCCGAGGGCGGCAAGTACGCGGTCCAGGAACTGGCCAAGGAAGGCATCGATGTCGATGTCATCTGGGACCAGCCGCCGCAGGCCGACGTGGCCGACCAGAACCAGCGCATCGAGGCCAATATCGGCCGCAAGCCCGACGGACTTGCCGTGGCGTGCCTGGACCAGGCGACCAACACCCAGCTCCTGAAGGAAGCGGTGGAGGCAGGTGTCCACACCTACACCTTCAACTCGTTCTGCGATGCGCAGTTTCCCTTTGTCGGCCAGCGCGACAGCTATGGCGACGGCTATGACCTGGGCAAGTACCTGGCCGAACATCTTGGCGGCAAGGGCAAGGTCGGCATCCTGGCAGGCAGCCTGACCGCGACCGACCATGTCGAACGCATCAAGGGCTTCAAGGACGCGCTGAAAGACTACCCGGACATGGAAATCGTGTTCGAGCAGCCGGACAACGACGTGCTCGAGGACGCCGTGACGCTGACCGAAAACGCCATCCAGGCGCATCCGGACATCGCCGGATTCTTCGGCTCGAACGCCTCCAACCCGATCGGCGCCGCACGCGCCGTGGCCAATGCCGGGATGTCCGGCAAGATTGCCATTGTCGGCATGGACGACCTTCCGGAAGCGGTCGACTTCGTCTGCAAGGGCACGATCACGGCCCTGAAGGCGCAGCGGCAGTGGGACATCGGCTACTGGACCGTTCGCTACCTCGTCGCGATGAACCAGAACCACACCTATCCGATGGACCACAACACCGGGTCCCGGTTCATCACCAAGGACGACTGCACCAGTTGATCCGTCCCCGGGGGCTGCGCGACCGCCACGGCGCGCAGCCCTCACTGCCCGCCCCGTCCCTCGCTCAGAGAGTTCCGCCATGGCCCATCTCTTCGAAGCGCGCAACATCTCGAAGACATTCGGGCCGGTCACGGCCCTCACCGACGTCTCGCTCACGCTCGATCCCGGCGACTGCCACTCCATCATCGGTGAGAACGGCGCCGGAAAATCGACACTCATGAACATCTTCTGCGGCCGCTTCCCGCCCAGCGAAGGCACGCTGCTGGTCGATGGCACCGAGGTGCACTTCAAGGCCCCGATGGACGCCCAGGCGGCCGGCATCGCAATCGCGCCGCAGGAAATCAACCTCGTGCCGGAACTCACGGTCTACGAGAACGTTCTGCTCGGCGCCCAGTTGACACGCGGCCCCGCGATCGATTGGCGGGCCACTCGTGCCGAAGCGGTCCGCGACCTCCACGAGGTCGATGACAGCATCGATCCCAATGCCAAGGTGCGGACCCTGTCGAAGGCGCAGCAGCAGCTGGTGCAGATCGCCCGCGCCGCGGCCACCCGCGCACGGATTCTCATTTTCGACGAGCCGACCGCCACACTGACGAGCCGCGAGACCGAGAAGCTTTTTGCCTATATCCGCCGCTTGAAGGCAGAGAAGCGGGCCTGTTTCTACATCTCGCACCGGCTTGACGAAGTGCTGATGCTCTCGACCAGGATCACCGCACTGCGCGACGGCGCCATGGTCGGCGAGCTCGACCCGGCGACGGCAACGCGCGAGCAGATGGTTACCATGATGGCCGGCCGGCCGCCGAAGGAGATGGCCCACCCTGCCCGCGCCTTCCCTGACGAGACGCCGGAGGTTCTGCGCGTCGACGGTCTGAGCCGGGCCCACGAGTTTTCGGACGTCACCTTCGCGCTGAAGCGCGGCGAGATTCTCGGCGTTTCGGGCCTCGTCGGCTCGGGGCGGACCGAGCTGGCAAAGTGCATCTACGGTCTGACCCGGCCCGATGCGGGCAGCGTGGAGATCGCCGGCGTGCCCGGCCCGATCCGGTCCCCCATCGAGGCGATCACCGCCGGGCTGGTCTACCTGCCCGAAGAGCGCAAGCAGGAGGGGATCTTCTCGCTGCTCTCCATTGCCGAAAACATGACCATGCCCAGCCTCGACCGGTTCACGGGCGTCCTGAAGATGCGCAACCGGGACATGATGGCCGAGGTCGACCGCTACGTCGATCTGGTGCGCGCCAAGATCAACTCTCCGCGCGACCGCATCACGACCCTCTCGGGCGGCAACCAGCAGAAGATCATCATCGCCCGCTGGCTGATGCGCGAGGCCCGGATCCTGATCATGGACGAACCGACCCGCGGAATTGACGTGAACGCCAAATTCGAGATCCACAACGTGCTGCGCCGTCTCACCGAAGAGCGCGGCCTGTCGATCATCCTGATTTCCTCGGAACTTGAAGAAGTGCTCGACATCGCGGACCGGATCCTCGTGATGCACGAGGGCCAGGTGAAGGGGATCACCCCCGCTTCCCAGGCCACCCAGGAATCGCTCCTCCAACTGGCCATGAGCTGACCCGAAAGGACGCCCCAATGACGGCTCAAACCATAAGCGGACTGCACTCCAAGCGCGAAGCTCGGCGTGCCGGTCTTCTCGAACGTTTCTGGCAGTGGGAAGCAAGCGGCATCCTCGTGGCGCTTCTCGTTCTGATGGCGGCGCTGAGCCTTGCCACGGACAACTTCTTCAGCACCTACAACCTTTCCGTGGTGGCGCGGCAGGCTGCGTTCGTCGGGCTCGTGGCGCTCGGCCAGACAATGGTGCTGCTGGTCGGCGGCATCGACCTGTCGGTCGGTGCCGCGGCCGGGCTCTCGGCCATCGTCGGCTCCATCGCCCTGACGCAATGGGGCGTTCACCCCTACCTCGTGATCCCGTTCACGATGGCCTTCGGTCTCTCGCTCGGCTTCATCAACGGCGTCTTCGTGGCGGGGCTGCGGCTCAATCCGTTCATCGTCACGCTGGCGACCTGGGAAATCTTCGCCGGCCTGACCCTTGTCATCACCCAGGGCTATCCGATCCGCCCGCTTGGCGAGACCTTCCAGATCTTCGGCAAGGGCGAGCTGTTCGGCGTTCCGTTCCCGGTCATCATCTTCCTCACTGCCGGTCTGATCCTGATCTGGGTTCTCAGCCAGACCCGGTTCGGCCGCAATGTCTTCGCTGTCGGCGGCAACCGCGACGCCGCCATCCTAGCCGGAATCCGGGTCAAGCGCATCGAACTGATCGCCTACGGCCTGGCCGGCATGCTGTCCGCGCTGGCCGGGATCCTGTTCGCCAGCCGCATGGATGCCGGGCAGCCATCGGTCGGCGAAGGCTGGCTCATGGGCGCCATCACGGCCGCCATTCTGGGCGGCACCTCGCTGCGCGGCGGACAGGGGTCCATCATCGGCACGATTCTCGGCGCGCTGCTGCTGGCCGTCCTCGCCAACGGGACCGTGCTGCTCAACGTCTCCGGCTTCTGGCAGCGCGTGATCGTTGGCTGCGTGGTGCTGGTCGCGGTGCTGGTCGATCTGCTCCGGCGTCGGGACACGTGATGGCAGCCAGGCCAATTCGGGCATTTCGCGGATCGGTCAGCGATGCTAGTCCTGTCCGGCACGATCCAAGTGCCATCAGGACCAAGTCGATGCCCACGCCCGACGTCAGTGCGGAACTCAAGACCCGGATTGCCTGGCTCTACCATGTCGAGGGCATGACCCAGGACGAAATCGCGCGGGAGCTCGGACTAAACCGTGCGCGGGTGCTGCGCATCCTGGCGAACGCCCGCCAGGACGGCACGGTCCAGATCCGGGTCACGACGAAGCTCTCGCACTGCGTTGCGCTGGCGCAGGCCCTGCAGAAGCGCTGGAACCTGAAGCAGGCGATCGTCATCCCCGAACCGCAGGATGAAGCGCATATCAACGCGATCGTGGGCGCCGAGCTCGGCGCCTACCTCTCGCAGAATGTCGAGGCTGACATGACGATCGGTCTGGGTTGGGGCATGACCCTGTCCGCCGGTCTGGCTGCAATCGAACCCCGCGCCGAAAGCGGCATCCGGGTCGTGTCGCTTCTGGGAGGACTGACCAAGGTCAGCAGCGTGAATCCATCGGAATTCGCCTGGCGGGTCGCCGATAAACTGTCCGCCGAGTGTTTCCTGATGGCCGCGCCGGTCTTCGCCCCGTCTGCCGAAGTCCGCGAGGCGCTGATGAATCATTCCGGCATCGAAGAGATCCTGCGGCGGACCAAGCACCTGGACATGGCCATCATCTCGGTCGGCGATCTGACCCCGCATTCGATCTTCCGGGAATACGGGCTTCTCAGCCGGGAAGAGATCGTTTCGCTCGAAGCAGCAGGAGCGATCGGCGACATCCTTTGCCGCTTCGTCGATGCCGAGGGCGAGGTCGTCGACCATCCCGTGAACGACCGCGTGCTCGCAGTGCATCCGCGCGATCTGCGCGACACCCGACAGATCGTGCTGGCCTCGGGCGGCTGGCAGAAGCTGGCGGCGATCCGCGCGGCGCTGAAGGGATTGCGCCCGACCGTCTTGATTACCAACGAACGGGTGGCCGAACGGCTGGCCGACGAGCCCGGCCCGGCACCGACAGAGGTCTGAATGGAGGTGCGCGCCGTCATCTTCGATTGCGACGGCGTGCTGCTTGACAGCGAGTTCCTGGTCGCCGGCACGTATGTCGAGGTCTGCCGGCGCTTCGGACTGGACGTGTCCCACGCCGATCTGCGTGCGGCGATCGGTCTGCAGCAGGACAAAATCCTGCGCCGGTTCACTGAAAAGACCGGTCTGTCCGACATCCCCGCTGGCCTTGACGTTGCGCTCACCAGCGAGATCAATGCCAAGCTCGAAGCGGACTCGGAGCCGACCGACGGTGTACGCGCCGTCCTGACGGCGCTGCGCGCTCCCTTCGCCGTCGCATCATCGTCCTCGCCGTCGCGGCTACGGCTGTCTCTGGGGCGGGCCGGTCTCCTACCTCTTGTCGAGGGACGCGTGTTCTCGGCGACGATGGTGGCGCGCGGCAAGCCGGCGCCGGATCTGTTCCTGCTCGCAGCGCGGGAACTCGGCGTCGCTCCGCAGGACTGCATGGTGATCGAGGATTCGCCCTTCGGGCTCCAGGCGGCCGTGGCTGCCGGGATGGAGCCGGTGGGCTATGCCGGCGGCCGCCATCTTGGTCCGGAGGCCGCTCCACTGATGCGCTCTGCCGGCGCCCGCCACGTGCTCGCCCATTGGCGCGATCTGCCCGGCCTTGCACCCACCCTCTTCGCCGAGGCGCGCACCTAGTCCGGTTCGGCCGTCTTCCTGTCAAGAAGCGCACCGGCAGTGATCTCGTCGGTAATCAGCACCGTCGGTGCCAGACGCGCAATCGCACCGCGCAGAACCGCAACCTTCTCGCGCCCGCCAGAGACCACAACCCGCTGCGGCGTCCGCCGCAGCTTGTCGAGATCGACGGCGATGGCGCGGGCATTCACCTGATTGTCCACCGTCCGGCCCTGTTCGTTGACGAAATTGTAGAGAATGTCTCCGACTGCGCCGGCCTCGACCAAGGCGCGCCGCTCCGGTTCGGACAGATGGCCCATACGGTAGGAGGTCGTGATCGTCGCGATGCCGCCGACCGAGAGCAGCGCGATATCCAGCCGGTCCACCATGGCGAATATCTCGGCAAGACCGCAACGTTCGAGCAGCGCATGCTTGGTCTCGGGACTGTCCACGATCGCCGGGGCGGGGATCAGGAACCCCTCGCCCTGGAACAGCTCGGCGAACTGCCAGGCAAATTCGGCGGGGTTGAACCGCCGCGCCGCCGCGATCCCGCCCAGAAGCGACACCACACGGAAGTCGTCCAGCGTGCGGCCGGCAATGAACGGCAGGCTGGCATGGAGCGTGCGGCCCCAGCCGACCCCGACGGTGAGACCGGAGCGCATCTCCTCGCCAATGAACTTGCCAGCGGCAGCGGCAATGACCTGTGTCGGGTCCGCCTCGGGATCGCTCACCGGCGCGACGATCACGCGCTCAATTCCGTAGGTATCCTGTACCGCCCGTTCGATTCCGGCCAGTTCGGCCATGGGCGCGGCGATGGTGATGCGCACCTCGTTGCGGCGCCGCGCATCGGCCAGGCAGCGGACGATCGCGATCCGGTTCACCCCAAGCGCCTGGGCGATCTCGCTCTGGGTCTTGCCCTCGACGAAATACATCCAGACCGCCCGCGCACGCAGCCGGTCCAGATCGGTGCTCTGACCTCCGCCGCGCACGGTCTTGCCAATCGGTGCGGCTTCCGCCATCGCGTCCTCCTCCGGCGCAGCACGGCGGGACAGGCTGGCCAAGGTCAACGGCCGGCGCACTCCAGGTGCCGCTTCACGATCCCCGCGACAGTTGCGGGGCATTCCACATGAGGGATATGCCCGCTCTCGCGAAGAAGATGAAGGGCCACCGTTCCATCGGCCCTCAGCGCGTGCTGCCAGGGGATCACCATATCCCGCCGGCCCCAGATCATCGTCGTCGGAACCTCGAGCCGGTCAAGCGCCGCCGAAAGGTCGAAGCTCTGCGTGCCGTCCGGGAACAAAACCCCGGCGAGGTCAAGCTGCGCCTGCCGCAGGTCCGGGTCCTCGCGGCTTACCATCGCGGCCTTCACGAAGTCCCACGAAATCGCATCCGGCGATCCGGCAAGGCGCTTGAGCCAGGGCGCGAGGCTTTCCGCACGGCTGGCGCGGGCGATGCCGAGAAGCGTTTCGGCATCGGCCTGCGGGCCCAGACCTGCCGGCGCGATCAGCGCCAGACTTGCGATGTTGCGCGGGCGGACGTCTGCCAGGGCCAGCGCGACCGCGCCGCCCAGCGAATGCGCCAGCAGGTCCACCGGTTCGTCCAGACCCACGGCATCGAACGCCTCCCGGACGCTGCGCACGAAATCCGGGAACGAGGCGAACCTCCGCCGCGGCGAGCGTCCGTGGCTGGGCAGGTCGATGCGGATCAGGGGACGCCGCGACGCCAGTGCCTGCTCGAACGGGCGCCAGCCCATGCTGTCGGCGGCAAAGCCGTGGATCATCACCAGCGGCCGCCCCTCGCCCTTCGAGCGGCTCACATGCAGCGCGCCGGACTGGTCGGCCCAGACGGAAGGGGCTGACGGCTCGACGGCTTCCGGTGCGCGCGATGGCGGTGGCGCCGGGGCGCGGCGGCGCGCCTCGATCGCCCGCTCCACGTCCGCCGCCTGTATCCGGCCATGGGGCCCGCTGCCGGAAATATCGGCCAGGTCCAGTCCCGCCGCCCGGACCATGCGCCGGGCGGCCGGCGTGGCGCGGGGACGGTCGAGATCCGACGCTGAAACCGCCAGAGGAACATTCGGGGCAGAACCTTCCGCGCCTGGAGCACTACCAGACGGGGCCTCCTGCCGCGGCTCCGCGGCGGGCATATCTGCGGCATCCGGGATCGCACCGACTTCCTCGCCTTCGGCATAGATCCAGGCGATGGGATGGCCCACCGGGACGTCCGCGCCGGGTTGGGCGAGAACGTGGTGGAGTTTGCCGCTGGCCGGGGCCTCGACCTCCATCGCCGCCTTGTCGGTCTCGATGTCGAAAAGGGCAGCCCCCTTCTCCACGGTCTCGCCCTCGGCAACATGCCAGACCGAGACCTTGCCCCGGTCCATGTCCATGTCGACCTTGGGCATGATCACTTCGGTGGGCATGTCAGACCTGCCCCCCGACAAGCTTGCGGACACAGTCAACAATGCCCGGCGTCTGAGGCACCGCGGCCTTCTCCAGCTCAGGATTGTAGGGGATCGGCGCTTCGGCCCCGCCCAGACGCTGGATCGGCGCGTCGAGAAAGTCGAATGCCTCGCTCTCGGCAATCATGGCGCTGATCTCGGCGCCGACGCCCAGCGTCCGCACGCCTTCGTAGACGCAGACGAGCTTGCCCGTCTTCTTCACCGACGCAATGATGGTCTCGCGGTCGATGGGACGGACCGAGCGCAGGTCGATCACCTCGACCGAGATGCCGTCCTTCGCCAGCTCGTCCGCGGCGGCGAGCGCCCGGTGCACCATGATCGCCGAAGCGACGATTGTCACGTCGGTGCCTTCGCGACGGATCGCGGCCTTGCCGATGGGGGTCGTGTACCAGCCTTCGGGCACCTCGCCCTTCATCTTGTAGAGCATCTTGTGCTCGAAGATGATGACCGGATCGGGATCCTCCAGCGCCGCCAGAAGCAGGCCCTTGGCATCCTCGGGCGTCGACGGCTGCACCACCTTGAGGCCCGGAACGTGGCCGAACCACGCCTCCAGGCTCTGGCTGTGCTGCGCGGCCGCTCCGGTGCCGGAGCCACCGGGCATCCGCATCACCACCGGAACCGACGCCTCGCCGCCCAGCATGTAGCGCAGCTTCGCGGCCTGGTTGGCGATCTGCTCCATCGCCAGCATGGCGAAGTCGGAGAACTGGAACTCGAAGATCGGTCGCAGTCCGGTCAGCGCCGCCCCCACGGCGACGCCTGCGCCGCCCAGTTCCGAGATCGGCGTGTCGCGCACGCGATCGGTGCCGAAGCGGTCGACCAGATCGCCGGTGACCTGGAAGGCGCCGCCATAGACGCCGATATCTTCCCCCATCAGGATCACACGGTCGTCGCGCTCCAGCGCCAGCCCCATCGCTTCGCGCAGGGCTTCGGCATAGCTCAGTTCGCGACTGCCCGGCTTCTCTACGGTCGTGGGCACGTTCATGCCTTTGCCTCCGCATGGACGTAGCGGGTGACGTCCGAAATCTTCGGGTCGGTCCCGGCCTTGGCGAATTCGATCCCCGCGGCCACTTCAGCTTCCGCTGCCGCGCGGATCGTGTCTGCCTCTGCCGCATCGATGATGTCGTGATCCACCAGGAGCTTGCGGAACCGTTCGATCGGGTCCTGGGCGACCCAGCTTTCGATCTCGTCCTTGGTCCGGTACCGGTTGCGGTCCGACTTGGAATGGCCGCGCCAGCGATACGTGAGATTCTCGATCAGGCTCGGCCCCTCGCCGGAACGGGCCCGCGCGACCGCCGCGCCAACCGCTTCGGTCACCGCGTTGAAGTCGTTGCCGTCCACTGTGCGGCCGGGCATCGCATAGGCCACCGCACGCTCGGCAATGTTCTTGACCGCCGTCGACCGTTCGGTCGAGGTCGACATGCCGTACTTGTTGTTCTCGCAGACGAAGATCACCGGCAGCTTCCACACCGCGGCGATGTTGAGCGCCTCGTGAAAGGCGCCCTCGTTGTTGGCGCCGTCACCGAAGAAGCAGATCGTGACGTCGTTGCGCCCCAGCTGCTTGGACGCCAGCGCCGCGCCGACGGCGATCGGAAGGCCGCCGCCGACGATCCCGTTGGCGCCGAGATTGCCCTTGGTCACGTCGGCGATGTGCATGGAGCCGCCGCGGCCGTGGCAATAGCCTTCTTCCTTGCCGAAGAACTCGGCAAACATGTATTTCACCTCCGCTCCCTTGGCGATGCAGTGGCCGTGCCCGCGGTGGGTCGAGGTGATCTTGTCGTCGTCGGTCAGCGCCATGCAGCTTCCGACGGCAGAGGCTTCCTGACCGATGGACAGGTGCATCGTTCCGTGGATCAGACCGCGCGTGTAGCTGTCCTCGGCGCCCTCCTCGAAGCGACGGATCAGCCACATCTTGCGCAGCGCGTCCTTCAGGACATCCGCCTCGAAGGTGCGGATCGCGAAGGGCCGGTTGTCGGGGTCGTGTCGGTTGTCGGGCATGGCGGCATCAGACATTTTCGAGTGTGCGCGGCGCGGCGCCGGCCAGCAGATCGTCCTGCCGCTTCCTCAGCGCGGCGATCCGGCTGCCGGCCGGAACCGCGGCATTGGCATAGGTGATCAGATCGCCCTTACGGATCGGCGCGGTGACGGTGCACCCGGCCAGAAGGCCTGCCGGAATGGCCTCGGCGGACTTCGCTTCGTCTGTCGTCATGATCCAGGCGCGGTAGCAGTACTCGCCGATCTGGTCGAGCTTTTCGCCAGGGGCCAGATCCCGTTTGGCCAGCGCGCAGACCTCGGCGACGGGACGGTCCATCGGCACCATGTCGGCCTTTCCGTAGAGCACCGCGCGGGCGCAGGTCAGCGGCACTTCGAGCGAGGTCAGGTGATAGGGCCGGAAGAAGGTGAAGTATGGGCCTTCTCCCATCTTCAGATCCTCCATCCGTTCGCGGATCCGCGGATGCCCCATTTCGGCCACGACGAAGACGCCCGGCGCCACCCCCTTGCCGATCGTGTAGTCCACCCGGCCCGCACCCGAACTGAGCACGCCGCCGTCGGCTTCGGGGATCAGGACCTTGTTCAGATCTTCCTTCGAGCAGGCCGGACCATGCATCCCCGGCTTGTCCGGAATGAGGCCGGTCGCGTTGGCGATCGCCGCCATCTCGACCATCGTCTTGGAGCCGTCCACGAACTCCACCAACATCCGGGGGTTCATGTTCCGCCGGTTCGCCTCGTCTGCGTAGACATCGGGGGTCGCATCGACGTTCAGCGGGTTGTTCTTGCCCTTGCCTGCCGAAACGATGCGGTGGCCCATCGCCGAGACGAACTCGATCAACTCCATGCAGGACGAGGGCTCGTCACCGGCACCGAGCGAATAGACGACGCCAAGCCGGTCCGCCTCGTGCTTGAGGTAGGACCCGATGGTGACGTCCGCTTCCACGTTCATCATCACCAGATGCTTGCCGCGCTCCATGGCCGACAGGCCGATTTCCGCCCCCACGGCGGGAACGCCGGTCGCGTCGACCACGACGTCGATGAGCCCGCTTTCAAGAAGCAGGGAGACGTCGGTCGTGACCGCGACCTTGCCGTCTTCCATGGCCCGGTTCAGCGCGTCCTGACTGTCGGCGAGGCGGGCGTGCCCGGTTTCCTGGTAGGCGATGTCCACGGCCTTCACGGCGGCAGACGGATTGAGCTCGGAGATCGCCCCGATCTCGACCCCGTCCATCAGCGCTGCACGCGAGACGATGTCCGTCCCCATCTCGCCGGATCCGACAAGCCCGATGCGAACCGGACGGCCGGATTCGGCACGCCTGACCAGATCGCGCGCAAGCCCGGTGCGTGCCACATTTGTCGACATGATAAGGTATCCTCCCGTGAGTCCCGGAGATTTGTACGTAACATTAGTAATTTTGTCAATACTCTTGTTCAAACATTATTGTGCAGTTGCGGCGATGTTTTCGGATTGACCTAAATCCATTGTGCACATACGGTGCTTTATAATTACAAAGGTTCCAACCCGGAACCATCAGGAGGGGTGGCCGGGTGTGGTTTCGTGCGTCACGCGACACATAAGTCGTAACGGTTCTGCACTTGGGAGGAAACTTGGATGAAAACCGGGGCATACGGCGTATCCCGCCGCGCATTCTTGAAATCTGGGGCGGCCATTGGGGCAGCCACCGCTGCAGGCGGGGTCGCCTCGCCGCTGCTGGCCGCGGGCGCCGGAGACCTGCCTGACCCGCAGAGCGTTCTCGACCGCATTTCGGTCAAGCAGTACGTCCGCAAGGATTATCAGGACCTCTATCACATGAGCGGCGAGCCGCTGTGGGATCCGGCGCTCGACTGGATTCGCAATGTGGACTGGGAGGAGATCCGCTCCGAACAGGCCGGCAAGACCGTGCGCTTCGCGATCGGCGCAGCCGATCAGGAATCAGCCGCAGAGGGCCTCGAGCCATTCGAACAGCTGTCCGGCATCAAGGTCGAGCTTGTTCCGATTCCCGATGACAGCTTCTACGACAAGGCGATCGCCGAATTCATCTCCGGCAACGCCTCGTTCGATGCGCTGCAGTTCTTCTCACCCTGGCTCGGCGATTTCGCCGCGCCCGGATTCCTCGCGCGGCTCGACGACTACGCCGAGAAGTGGAAGCTTCCGCTTGAAGACTTCTACGACACCTATCGCCTGAACTACGGCCATTTCGGCGACAAGGGGCTCTACGGCATCCCGTTCGACTGCGACATCCAGATGGTGCATCTGCGCAAGTCGCTGGTCGAACAGGTGACCGGCGGCCCCATCGACCTGTCCAACACGGTGCCGACCTACGATGAACTGGTCCGGCTGTCGAAGGAGTTGAACGGGATCCAGCCGGGCGTGGCCGGTGTGGGACTGATGGCGGCACGGGGCTTCTGGTCCACCTACACCTGGGAACACATCGCCGCACAGGCCGGGCTGGAACTGTTCGATGCCGATTTCAACCCGACCTTGACCTCGGATGCGGGCCAGAAGGGCATGGAAATCATGCTGGCGCTCGCCAAGAACGCGATCGAAGGCGCATCGGGCGCCGGCTGGGGCGAGAACCGCGCCGCCTGGCTCGGCGGGCAGCTGGCCATGAACGTGAGCTGGCAGGACAGCGGCACCCAGGCCACGCGTCCCGACCAGAGCCAGATCGTCGGCGACTGCGTGACCATCTACGAGCCGCGCATTGCCGGCGGGCGCTTCGCGCCGCCGAACATTGCCGGATCGACCTCGTGCGTGGCGTCGACCTCGAAGAACCCCGAAGGCGCCTTCCTGATGCTCGCCTTCCTGACCACGTCGTCGATCATGGCGATGAACGAGGCCAACGCCAACGGCGTGGCGCCGGGCTATCGCTCGGTGCTGACCAATCCGCGTCTGCGCGAGGTGTCCGAGCCTGCCAAGGTCTGGGCAGACTCGCTCGATTTCGCCTGGTGCGCCCCGCGGATCCCTGGAATGTTCGAAATGGAGCAGGCGCTCGGCAACGAGATCAACAAGGCTGTGGTCGGACAGATCTCGGGTCAGGAAGCGCTGGAGAACGGCCAGGCCGCTTGGCGGAAGATCATGGAGAAGAACGGCTTCTTCTCGAAGCGGCAGCCGGTCGAATACGCCGCCTACGCGGACAGCTTGTACATGGGCACGGACAAGGTCCTGCCGTTCTGATCCGATGGGCAAGTCCGTTCATCCTGCAGCGGGGGCGATTGCCGCCCCCGCTTACAGCCAGAAGGCTGCGCGCCGCCGGAGCCCGCTGATGCGGGCGCTCTTTCCGTATCTGCTGGTCGCCCCGGCAGTCACCTACCTGCTGTCGATCACTCTTTATCCAGGCATCTATGCGATCTACCAGAGCTTCTTCCTGGTGCGCTTCAACGAATGGATCCCGGTCGGAACCGACAACTATGTCGAGCTTTTCGCCGACACCGAGTTCTGGGGCGCCCTCCTCAACACGTTGATCATCGGTGGCATCGCTCTGGCGGTGGAATGTCTCCTTGCGCTCGTCCTGGCCTATTTCGCCTATCGCGACCCGTTCATCCGCGGCTGGCGCATCGTCTTCCTGATGCCGATGCTCTTCATGCCCTCGGCGGTCGCCTTTCTGTGGAAACTCGCCTTCAACGACGGGCGGGTGATTTCGGATCTGCTGATGCGGCTGGGGCTGATTTCCCAGAACATCGACTTCCTCGGCAGTGTGCCGCTCGCTCGGCTGACGCTTATCGTTGCCGATGTGTGGCAGTGGACGCCGTTCCTGTTCATCATCTTCGTGGCCGCCCTTCAGGGGCAGGACCAGGAGATCGAGGAGGCCGCCCGCCTCGACGGCGCGCGCTGGCCGCAGATCTTCTGGAACATCTCGTTGCCGATGATGCGCCCCGTGATCGCTGTTGCCGTCATCCTGCGCGGCATCGACATCACCACGATGTTTACCAACGTCTACATCATGACCAATGGCACGCCCGGCGGCACGACCGAGACGATCAGCTATTTCATCTACAGGCAGGGCTTTCGTACTTTCAATTTCGGATACGCGTCGGCCGCGGCCGTGATCATGCTGATAATCACTGTCGTCTCTGCGCAGTTGATCGTGAAGCGGGCATTCCGCTCCGGGAGGGCATGACATGGCCGGCCGCACGACACGAGGCGAGTCGCTCTGGCTCCGCTATATGGTTCTCGGCAGCTGGGCGCTGGTGTGCCTGGTGCCGATGCTGTGGTTCCTGTCCATCGGACTGAGACCGCGCACCGAGATCATCACGCCCCAGCCGGTCTACTGGCCCACCTTTTCGCTCGACGCCTGGCATGCGCTTTGGTCGGACTGGCCGATCGGCGCCTACCTGCGCAACTCGGTTCTCGCGGTCGCGGGATCGGTGGTCATCGACCTGATCCTCGCGATTCCGGCCGCCTATTCGCTCACCCGCTATGAATACCGCGGGCGCGAGGATATCGGCTTCTACATCCTGTCGACCCGGATGATGGCACCGGCCATCGTCGCGATCCCGATCTTCTTCCTGTTCCGCAATCTAGGGCTGCTCGATTCGGTCTGGGCGCTGATGCTGGTCTATGCGGCGATCAACCTGTCGGTCGTCACCTGGATCCTCCGCAGCTACATGATGGACATTCCCAAGGAACTGGAGGACGCAGCCCGCACCGACGGCGCCTCCGATCTCAGGATCCTGTGGGAGATCATCATTCCGGTCACCCTGCCCGGCATCATCACCGCGGCGGTCATAGCGGCGATCTTCGCGATCAACGAGTTCCTGTTCACCCTTCTCATCGCATCGACCGCAAACGCCTATACCATGTCCGTCGCCCTGGCCAACTTTACCGGCGGGTCGGACGGCATCATCTACAATGCAATCGCCCTTGTCTCGTTCCTGGCTTTCCTGCCGATCTTCATTCTGGTTGTCCTGATCCAGAAGAACCTGTCGCGTGGACTGACCATGGGCGCGGTGAAAGGATAGCCGCCATGGCCTCGATCCATCTCGACAATGTCGTCAAGCGATACGGCGCCTTCGTCGGCGTCAAGGAAATGAACCTCCAGATCGCGGACGAGGAATTCCTCGTCCTTCTCGGGCCCTCGGGCTGCGGGAAGACCACGACGATGCGAATGATCGCAGGGCTCGAAGAGCCGAGCGAAGGCGACATCCGCATCGCCAGCGAAGTGGTCAACGGACTCGACGCCCGCGACCGCGACGTGGCGATGGTGTTCCAGGGCTACGCGCTCTATCCGAACATGAGCATCTACGAGAACATCCGATTCCCGCTCAGGATGCGCGGCGTACCCAAGAACCAGCAGGACGCCCTGATCCGGCGGGCGGCGGACATGGTCGAACTGGGCGATTTCCTCGACCGCAAGCCAGCCGCGCTCTCGGGCGGACAACGGCAGCGCGCGGCCCTGGCGCGGGCCGTGGTCCGGCAGCCTCAGGTGTTCCTGATGGACGAGCCGCTGTCGAACCTCGATGCGAAGCTTCGTGCCTCCATGCGGGTGCAGATCAAGCATCTTCAGCGCAAGCTGAGGATCACCACGGTCTACGTCACCCACGACCAGATCGAGGCGATGACGCTGGCCGACCGTATCGTCGTCATGAGCCGGGGCGAAATCCAGCAGGTCGGCACCCCGGACGAAATCTACTCCGATCCCGCCAACACGTTCGTCGCCGGCTTCATCGGCTCGCCACCGATGAACCTGATCGAGGGACAGGTCCACAGTGGCCGGTTCATCGCGCCCGGCATCGACATCGCGGCCCCCGGGCACATGCATGGCAACGTGACGCTTGGCTTCCGCCCCGAGGATTGCGGCATCGCGCCCGATGGTCAGGCCGGGCTGACCGGGACCGTCTACGGCATCGAGCCGACGGGCGACTCCACTTTCCTTACAATCCTCGCAGGCGACAAGCAGGTGGAGGTGAAGGCACCGCGGGATTTCCGCGCGCCGCTCGACAGCTGCGCATCGATCGCGCTCGATCCGGCGAGGCTCTATTTCTTCGATAGCGCGACCGGTCAACGGATGAGGTCGACACAATGACCTTCGACTACACTGCAATGGGGTTCATAACCTTCGATTGCCTGTGCCGTCCGGTCACGCAGATCCCGCCCGGCGGCGGCACCTATTTCGTCGATGACTTCACCCTCGCCGTCTCCGGTGCGGCCGGATCGGCCGCCATCGTCGCCGCAAAGCACGGGCTCTCGGTTCAGGCCGTGGGCGGTGTCGGCGCCGATGACATGGGCGACTGGGTGCTGATGAAGATGCAGAAGTTCGGCATCGACACCGAGTTGATGCAGCTTTGCCCCGGCGCCTACACCTCGTCTTCGATCGTCACGACGCGGCCCGATGGCCAGCGCCCCGCCCTTCACAAGAAGGGCGCAACAGGTGCCTTTTATGTCGATGACACGCAGATCGATCGGGTTCTCGACACCCGGATCCTGCATGTCGGCGGCGTCGGCCTGATGGACCGGATGGACATGGGGCGGAACGCCGAAGTGATGCAGGAGGCCCGACGGCGGGGCTGTATCACGACGCTCGACGTCTTCGCCGCGACCTCGGACGATCTTGCGCTGGTCCGGCCGCTTCTTGCCCATACCGACTACTTCATCCCGTCCATCGAGGAAGCGATGGCGCTGTCGGGCCTGACCGATCACGAGGAGATCGCGGATTTCCTGCTCGGCCTCGGCGCCGGCGCGGTGGTGATCACGCTGGGCGCAGACGGGGCGATGTACCGCGACAGCAAGGGCGGCAAGTTCGACGTTCCGGCCTATGACATCGACGTGGTCTGCACATGCGGCTGCGGCGACTGCTTCAATGCCGGCTTCGCCACGGGCCTGTATCTCGGCCGAAGCATGGAGGATTGCGTGCGACTCGGCCAGGCAAGCTCGGCCCAGAACGCGATGGGGCTTGGCTCGCAGGCTGTGGTGTCGTCGCTGGATGCAACGTTACGCTTCATGGAATCCACGCCAAGCAGGTGCTATGTTCAGGCATAGGTAAAGTCGGGATTCTTTCATGCGCCACGGACCGATACTGCCAGTGCCCCGCACGCTCGGAATGCATCTGCGGGATATCCTGCGGGGCATATCGGCCGTTGCCGAGGTCACGGAGGACGCCCTGAAGCCGGCGGCTGCATTGCTGCCGGAACGTGTGCAATCCTCGTTCCGTTCGGCGCTTTCCGCCATCGAGGATGCCGGGTCCCGCGCCACGACACCCGAGATCGACCTGTCCGACATAGGCGTCGCCGCGGCCTTTCTGCGCGACGGCCCCACCGACGACGACGACGTGCGGCGGTTCGTCCGCGTCCTCGCCCATGCATGGCAGAAGCTGAAGACCGGGCGTGCGGCGGCACGCCCGGTCTTCAGCGAAACGCTGGCCGCGATGGAAATCGACGCGCTGCGCATGGCCGACGCGCCAAGCGCGAGCGCACGTGCCGCGGCCATCGCGATGGATCTGCGCCGGTCGCATGTGGCGGGGCGATTCCCGGGGACGCCGTTCGCCCCGTCCGCGGCGGAACGGACGGCGATCGACCTGACCCTGTTTGCCGCGCTGGTCTGGCTGCTTGCCGACCGCGAATCCGCGATGGGCGACGAGGAGCGTGTTCTGGAATTGGCCTACGCCCTCACCCACGCCCTCGAAGGCGAGGTTCTGGCAAGCTTTTCCGGAGCCGACGCTCTGGACGCGCAATTGCAGCATCTGGCACGTCAGGTCTAGGAGGTCCCGGCCCATGACCGAAATCGCCGAGGTCCCCCGGGGCGACCGGTCCGTCCACAAGTCGGCCCAGCATCTGCGTTGGTTCATTCGCGCCTTCGAGCAACAGGTCGAGGCGACCGCACGCGAGACCGGCGTCGAGTATTCCGTCGACCTTCAGCTCCTGACCGATGCCTTTGCCGAATGGATCAAGGCCTTCGACGCGCAGAAGCCCCCGCGCGAGGAAGACAATCATGCCTATGTGGGTTTTGCCGCGGGGCTGATGCTGAGGACCCTCGTGCGCCGCAACCCGGTTCGCGTCGTCGCGACGCCGTCCGACGCGGACACCGCCAATCCGGCCTATTTCTGGCCCGAGGGATACCTTTACGTCGCCTTCTGCCTCAATGTGCGCGGCCTTGTCCTCGAGCACGATTTCCAGGAGGAGCAGCATCGTCGCTCCGATCTTCAGGACACCCGGACCTGGTGGAGCTTCAAGGAAAACGTGGGCGAGGACCCCTCGCGCGCCATTGCGTTCCTGGAATATTTTGCCGGGGAGGACCCGGACTGGGCGATGCCCGATCTCTTCCGCACCGGACGCGTCCGCCAGATCGCCGGACGCTTCTACACCGAAGAACTTGTCAGGCTGTCGGACTGACCGGGGCGCGTGATCGGTCATCGGCCGCCGTCGGGCCCGGATCAAGTGGGGTGGCAAATAGGCGGTGTTGCGTCCACGGCCATCGCCGCGCAGGGGCCAGCGCGCCCGAGACGCACCTGTCATGATCAGCCGCCGACAGGCTGTCATCGCCCTGGGCGTCGGGATCATGGTGGTCGCGGGACTGCCCAGAGTGGTCGAGACACTCCGAACAAATCCCAAGCTGCGTCCAGACCCCGACGTTCCCGGCTTTCGTCGTCTCGAAAACGGCGCGATCACGCCCAGCCTGCCCCTGGCCGGGATAGGCGCCAACGATGCAGGGATCATGCCTGCCCCGCTCACGGATCTCTGTCACGCTCTTTTCGACGCGCCCCGTGACCCGGATCGCTTGCCGATCGCCGTCTTCACCGACGTCAACTGCCCCTATTGCCGTCTCATGGAGCCCTGGCTTGCAGGGCTTTCCCCGGATACCGTCGCCCTGACCTGGCACGATTTGCCGCTTCTTGGCGCGGGATCAACGGCCGCCGCGCGCGCGATCGCAGCGGCCGAGGCCCAGGACGCCGGGCCTGCCATGCGCGACCGGCTGCACCGAACCCGCTTCCTTGCCGACACCGCCTATGTCGAGGCGATCGCGTCAGGACTCGGGCTCGATCCTGTCCGGCTTCTTTCCGACATGGACAGCGCCACCACCGACGACCGCATCGCGCGGACACTGGGCCTTGCCATGCGTCTCGGACTGCCGGGAACGCCCGCGCTGGTGGTGGGCGACATCATTGCCGTCGGAGCCCTCAGTCGGAGCGATCTCGCGGCGCTGATCCGTGCGGCGCATCCGCCTGAGTGCCATTGAGTGCTCCCGGTCCGGCGCATCCCCGCGGATTGCGCTTCGCCCCGCGCCATGTCAAAACCGCCCCGCCGGACGAGGATTGCCCGGGCCGCGACCGCGACCAGGCCGGACCCAGCATCCAGGACGGGACAGGGGCTTGACCATGACCACATTCACCCCCGGCCCCGCGGCCGAGTTGGACCTGCGCCGGGCGCTCGGGACCTTCGCGACCGGAGTGACGGTCGTCACGACGATGGCACCGCACGGTCCCTGCGGCATTACTGCGAACAGCTTTTCCAGCGTGTCCCTCGATCCGCCGCTCGTCCTGTGGTCCGTAGGGCGCGAGTCCGACCGCTACGGCCTGTTCAGCTCGGCCCGATTCACCGCAATCCACGTCCTTGCCGAATCCCAGTACGGCCTTGCGCGACGCTTTGCCCGCAAGGGCAGCGATTTCGACGGGGTTGACTGGGAACTCGGAGCGGAACAGGTGCCGCTGCTTGAAGGTTGTCTCAGCCGTTTCGAGTGCGAACTCGCCGCGGACCACGAGGGCGGCGATCATCGGATTCTAATCTCCCGTGTCCATAGGGTCACCCTCGCCCCCGGCACGCCGCTGGTCTTCTCCGGCGGACACTTCGGCCGCTTCGCTACAGCCGTCTAGGTCCCGCATTTCGAACCCGTCGAATTCTCCCGGTGGCAGGCCGGCCGATTAACTCTGCCGTACGGAATCCGATGGCGCTTGACGGCTCGCTAACCCCAGCGAAGGGACACTTGCCTCGTGTGGCGGACTTCGCTGCACTCTCATTCCGAGGCCGTGTCGATGCTACCGAAACCACTGATAGTCCTGCTCACCCTGGCGCTTGCTCTGGCCATGCACCCGGCGACGGCGCGGACGGTCAGCTACCAGGACTCCCATGGGAATTACAGAGATGGCGAGGACCCGCGCAGGGACGACCGAACGTCCACGGATGACCACGACCGAGGCCGCGAGGTGGACGAGACCGATCACCGCCGCGACGAGCGCAGGTTCGACAGCTTTATCGGAGACGCGGAGCGCCACGGCAACCGGTCCGAAGATCGCTCGCGGGAGTGGGACGAACGGACTGGCGGTGGAACAGGTCGCTCAGAGCGGCCGGGTCGAAACCGATGGGACCACGACGATTTCTCCTACCAGAGAGGCAGCGAAACCCGGCGCGGCGATCAGGTCCGATATGTCATGGGACATCACCCCGGATCAGAGCACGGTTATTACGAACGCGACCCAAAATCTCGGCACGGGGCCGACCATGGGCCGTCAGGCCTGACAGGATCGAACCGGCCGGCCGCATCGGTATCGCAGGTGCCGCTGCCGGGGACGTTGCCGCTGGCGCTGACCGGAATGGGCGCAATCGCCTTCCTGCTCCGCCACAGGCGGACGCAGAGGTCATGATGCCGACAATCCTAACGAATTCAAAGGATCAATTAATCTCCCTATGATTGAATTCATCCACGCCTACACATAAGTCCATTGCGTGCCGAGGTGGCCGCCACCCTTCCAAGTCGAGTAGTCCCATGACCCTGAGACCGGTTTTGTCCTGCCTTGCCGCTGCCCTTGCCATTGCGCTGGCGCTGCCAGCGATGGCCGCAACGGTCAACGAAGCCGACGCCGGACACGGCGACTTCGGCAACAATCCGAACCAGGCCGCGGTCTTCGGCATGGGAACCGATCTTGTGACCGGAACCCAAAAGACAAATGGGGACAAGGACTATCTGACTTTCGAGGCCTTCGCGTCGGGGGCTGAGGCGATCGATTTCGTCTTCACCAATCCCGGCGGCACCTGGGGCGGCTTCAATTTCCGCCTGAAGGCGGACCCGTTCAAGAATTCCAACGACTGGAATCAGCTGCTCTATTCGGCCTCTGTCGATGGAGTCACCGACAGCACGCCGAAAACGATCAGCTACGTCCTGAACGGCTATACCGGACCGCTTCACGTTGCCATCGACTTCTTCAATGCCGATTACCGGAACGGCGGCGGGCTGGTCTACAACATCACGACCCGGTACGCTGCGCCGTCTCCTGCACCTTCGCCATCGGCTGTCCCGCTTCCCGCCACGCTTCCGCTGGCTCTGGCCGGCCTTGCGGCGGTCGGCCTTGTGCGGCGCTTGCGCCGCAGCTGACAGGCATCAGACGGGTTCGGTCAGCGACCCCGCGCCGGTGGCGCCATCGCCATTCGCAGGGCAAGGTCAAAAATTCCGCTTGTTCTTGGCATCTTGCGCAGACCCGACTGTCGCTGGCTATCGCCCCAAGGCGCCGCGATGGTGTCGGCGTGCGGCCGCGCCCGCCCGCGTAACGCCCCGGCGTCAACTTTTTTCGCACTTGCAGCAAAACACCTCTTGAATTGCTGCACTGCAGCATTCATATGTCGGTCACCGGGCAGACACGCCCGAACGGAAACCGAATCCAAATCCTGAACGAGGAGCTTCAGACATGGCCAAAGCCCAAGACTTCACCGCCATCTTCAAAGACCTGCCCTTCTCCTTCCCGGTGGACGAAGCCGCCGCCAAGGACGCCTGGAACAAGACTGCGAAGTTCAACGAGCAGTTCGCCAGCATCGCGCTGGACGCCGCCAACAAGGCCGGCGCCGTCTCCGAAAAAGCCGCCGCCGCGACCCTCGAGGGCCTGCGCGCCGTTTCGAAGGCCCGCCCCGAAGCGAAGGACTATCTGAGCGCCGTCGTCGAGTTCGGCAACGCCCAGACCGCTCTGGTTCGCGAAAGCGTCGAAACGCTCACCGAGGCCCTGAAGCAGGCTCAGACCGAAGCCACCGAGCTTCTGGTTTCGACCAGCAAGCAGGCCGCAGAAGACCTGAACAAGACCGCTTCCAAAGCCCAGACCAAGGTTACCGCCGCGGTCAAGAAGGCTGCCGAAGCCGCCGCCTGAGGCAGGACTGGCAAAGGCGATCACTCCCCCCCAGCGATCGCCTCAAGGGGCAGGCCCTCCGGCCTGCCCCTTTCTTTGTGTCCGGAGCGATGCAAGGCTTGCGATGTCGCCGATCAGGTCGGCCGATCCAGCCTGAAAACCGGCCCTCCCACGCGACATTGCGCGGAAGTGCAGACTTCTGTTAGCGCTATGCTTTTGCGCCGGAATTTTCCGTTCGCGGGGAAGATTCCGGCGTCCGGCGCTTATGTCACACCATTAGGGGGGACCACGTTCGCGACCTCCTGCGGTAATAAAGTTGCAACCGGGCCATCCGAGAGGCGCGCAAGCGTCGGAAACCTTTGAGTAAAGACATCGACGGTGAAGACGATTAACTGATTTTCCGCACCCCGGAAAACGTCTTCACAGAAAATGCCTTCCTTATTCATAGGTTATTCCGCGTTTTGCACGGCGTGGTATTGTATCGGCGGGACATCCGGTGCCGGCTCCGTGAGGTAGAAACGCCCCGCGGACTCGGGTTGGAGGATAGGATTTCGATGGGAGGACTCAGATGACGAGCCAGAGCCAGGACAATGCCACCTATGCGCCGAGCGCCGATTTCGTCGCCAACGCGCATGTTGACGCCGCGAAATACGACGAACTTTATGCCGCATCGATCGCCGATCCGGAGGCTTTCTGGGGCGAACAGGGCAAGATCCTCGAATGGATCAAGCCCTACACCAAGGTAAAGAGCACCGACTTCACGATGGGTTCGGTCTCTGTGAAGTGGTTCGAGGACGGCACGCTCAACGTCTGCCACAACTGCGTTGACCGTCACCTAGCGACCCGCGGCGATCAGACCGCGATCATTTTCGAGCCGGACGATCCGAACGAACCGGCCAAGCACATCACCTACAAGACGCTGCACCACGAAGTCGGCAAGATGGCCGCCGTGCTGGAAAAGCTTGGCGTCCGCAAAGGCGACCGGGTCATCATCTACCTCCCGATGATTCCTGAAGCCGCCTATGCGATGCTGGCCTGCACGCGGATCGGCGCGATCCATTCCATCGTCTTCGCCGGCTTCTCACCCGATGCGCTGGCGGCCCGCGTGAACGGCTGCGACGCCAAGGTCGTGATCACGGCCGACGAAGCGCCCCGTGGCGGACGCAAGACCCCGCTGAAGACCAATGCCGACCAGGCGCTTCTGCACTGCAAGGACTCGGTGAAGCTGCTCGTGGTCAAGCGGACCGGCGGACAGACCACCTGGGTCGAAGGCCGCGATTACGACTACAGCGAACTTCGCAACGACGTCAGCCACATCGTCCGCGCGGTCGAGATGAACGCCGAGGATCCGCTGTTCATCCTCTACACCTCGGGCTCCACCGGCCAGCCGAAGGGCGTCGTGCACACGACGGGCGGCTATCTGGTCTATGCGGCACTGACCCATAAGGTGGTCTTCGACTATCATGACGGCGACGTCTTCTGGTGCACCGCGGATGTCGGCTGGGTGACCGGCCACAGCTACATCGTCTACGGCCCCCTCGCCAACGGCGCCACGACCATCATGTTCGAAGGTGTGCCGACCTATCCGGATGCCGGACGGTTCTGGGCTGTCTGCGAAAAGCACAAGGTCAACCAGTTCTACACCGCGCCCACCGCGATCCGCGCGCTGATGGGCAAGGGTCCGGAATTCGTCGACAAGTACGATCTGAGCAGCCTCAAGCTTCTTGGCACGGTCGGCGAGCCGATTAACCCGGAAGCCTGGAACTGGTACAACGACCATGTCGGCAAGGGCACCTGCCCGATCGTCGACACCTGGTGGCAGACCGAAACCGGCGGGCACCTGCTGACGCCGCTGCCCGGCGCCCACGCCGCCAAGCCCGGGGCCGCAATGAAGCCGTTCTTCGGCGTGCTGCCGGTGGTCCTCGACCCGCAATCGGGCGAGGAAATCAACGAGACCGCGACCGAAGGCGTGCTGGCAATCAAGGACAGCTGGCCCGCCCAGATGCGCACCGTCTGGGGCGACCACGAGCGCTTCGAGAAGACCTATTTCGAACAGTACAAGGGCTACTACTTCTCGGGCGACGGCTGCCGCCGCGATGCCGATGGCGACTACTGGATCACCGGCCGGGTCGATGACGTGATCAACGTGTCGGGACACCGGATGGGTACGGCAGAGGTGGAAAGCGCGCTCGTGGCACATGCCAAGGTCGCCGAAGCCGCCGTCGTCGGTTATCCGCACAACGTGAAGGGTCAGGGCATCTATTGCTACGTCACCCTGATGGCGGACGTGGAGCCCACAGAGGAGTTGCGCAAGGAACTGCGTGACTGGGTGCGCACGGAGATCGGCCCGATCGCCAGCCCGGACCTGATCCAGTGGGCGCCCGGCCTTCCGAAGACTCGCTCGGGCAAGATCATGCGGCGCATCCTGCGCAAGATCGCCGAAAACGACTTCGGCAGCCTCGGCGACACCTCGACGCTGGCAGAGCCGGCAGTGGTCGACGATCTGATCGAAAACCGGATGAACCGGGGCTGAGCGGATGCACGGAGCAACTGACGTGACCACGACACCCGCCGTCCTGATCCTTCTCGGCCCCCCAGGGGCCGGCAAGGGCACACAGGCCCGGATGCTCGAAGAGAAGTTCGGCCTCGTTCAACTGTCCACCGGCGATCTGCTGCGCGCGGCGGTGGCTGCCGGGACCGAAGCGGGCAAGAAGGCCAAGGCCGTGATGGAGGCAGGCGCGCTCGTCTCGGACGACATCGTCCTGGCCATCCTGCGCGACCGCATGGCCGAGCCCGATGTCGCCAAGGGGGTCATCCTCGACGGATTTCCGCGGACCGCGGCGCAGGCAAGCGCGCTTGACAGTCTGCTGGCCGAAAGCGGCCAGAAGATCAACGCGGCGATCTCTCTCGAGGTCGAGGACGACGCCATGGTGGAGCGGGTTTCAGGCCGCTATACCTGCGCCGAATGCGGCGAGGGCTACCACGACACCTTCAAGGTGCCCGAAAAGGCCGGCGTCTGCGACAAGTGCGGCAGTACCGAGTTCAAGCGCCGCGCCGACGACAATGCCGAAACGGTCCGCTCCCGGCTGGAGGCGTACCATGCCCAGACCGCCCCGCTGATCGACTACTACGCCGCGAAGGGCGTTCTCAAGCGGATCGACGCGATGGGCGAAATCGAAGCCGTCGCGGCGGCCCTCGACTCGATCGTCAAGGCCAGCACGGCCTGACTCGAACCGGCGCCCGAAGCGGCGCCGGCCCCAAACCCAAACATTCGCCTCGCCGACCTTAACCCGGGCCATCCTGGCCCGGGACCGGCGAGGTGTGTCGAGCCCGGGAGAAACCGCCATGGCGGACAAATCCTCGCATGAAGCTCACTGCAAGGCCCATCTACGCATCCTGAGGACCTGCCTTCTCGCCTGGTTCGTTGCCGCGCTCGGCATCAGCCTGCTCGTCGCGCCGTTCCTGACCGGATTGCAGTTGTTCCACATCGACATCGGACATTGGCTGGCGCAGCAAGGTCCCGCTCTTGCCTTCTTCGTCCTGATCCTCGTCTACGCCTGGCGCATCTCTCTGATCGGCAGAACACGCGTCCGGCGGCGCGCCCGATACCGCGCAATGAGGATCCGGCAGATGTTCAGGCCGGTCCGCCAGGACCATGTCGCAGCCGCCCAACGAGTCCGGACGGAAAGAAGCGCACGCACAAGATGAACGCGAGTCCGAGCCAGAGCAGCCAGCGGTCAGGATCGAACAGCCGGTCGAGAACCGGGATTCCGAGATCGGACGCTCCGGCCAGGATGTCCTGCAAATAGGTCTGCGCCAGGACAAGAAACACGGCCCCCGCCACAGGCCCCCAGATCGTCCCCATCCCGCCGATCACGACCATCAGCAGAATGTCGATCATGATGTCGAAACTCAGCGTGGTGTCCGGGCCCACATAGCGCAGCCAGACCGCATAGAGCGCCCCGGCCAGTGCCGCAAATGCCGCCGAGATGATCGTTGCCGCGACACGGTACCGGACCACCGAATACCCGACGGCCTCTGCCCGCAGGTCATTCTCGCGGATGGCCTGCAGGACCCGCCCGAACGGCGCATTGACGATCCGCAACATGGCGAGCACCAGCACCAGCGACCCTCCCAGGACGAGGTAGTAGGAGATGATCTTGCCGCTGATCCGCATTCCTCCCAGCGACAGCACCTCGGCTCCGCCCGCGCCTCTCGAAGCCAGAAGCCGCGGCAGCGAAATCTCGATCTGCGGCAGCCGGCCCCAGGTTTCTGCCGCCGTCAGGGCGCGTGGGATCCGGTAGGTCAGACCATCCTCTCCGCCCGTCAGCGCCGGCAGTTGCGAGACGAGAACCGCAAAGGCGGAAGCCACCGCAAGGGTGATCATCGCGAAGAAGATTGCCCGGACTCGCAGCGAGAAGAGCCCGATCAGCGCCGCCAGCAGCGCCGCGACGGCCATTCCCGCCAGCGTGCCCGCGCCGAGGGCGGTGAAGCTCCGGCCGACATGAAGCGACGCCAGCGCCACCCCGTAGGCGCCGATGCCGAAGAACATTGTATGCGCGAAGCTGACGATTCCGGCATAGCCGAGGATCAGATCGTAGCTCGCCGCAAGCACTGCGAAGACGCAGATCCGAGCCGCCGTATCCAGCGCGCGGCTGCCCTCGAACAGGAACGGAGCGAGTGCAAGGACGGCCAGAAGCAGCGCGAACAGGACCGCCAGAATGCGCGATCCTGGCCGGTCGCCGGAAAGGATGCGAACCATCCTAACGCAACCGCGATGCCGGCATCATGCCGCTCGGTCGCCACATGAGGACCGCCACCATCAGTGAAATGGTTGAAATCAGAGCGAGCTTGGGCGCCAGAAAGGCAACGTAGTTCTGGGTCAGACCGACAAGAAGCGCCGCGAGAAAACACCCTTCGACCGACCCGAGCCCGCCGATGATCACAACGATGAAGACCAGCACCAGAAGCTCGGCCCCCATCTGCGCGGTGACATGCTCCTGATAGAGCGCCCACATCAGCCCGCCGAGACCGGCCAGCGCCGACCCGGCCATAAAGACCGCGACGAAGACGCGACTCAGGCGGTATCCCAGCGCCTCGACCATCTCGCAGTTCTCGACGCCCGCGCGGACGATCAGCCCGATCCGCGTCCGGCGCAACACCAGAGACATCGACGCAAAGACGACGAGGCCCAGCCCGACTGCGACCAGCCGGTATTGCTCGAGCGCCGCACCGCCCCAGGTCAGCACGCCCTTCAGCATCTGCGGCCTGGCAAGGAAGATCTCCGATGGCCCCCAAAGGACCCGGAGCAGTTCCTCGATCACGATGAGCCCCCCCATGGTCACGAGGATCTGCTTCAGATGCGCCCCATAGGCCGGACGAACGATCACCCGCTCGAAGCCCCAGCCCAACACGCCGGCCGCAACCGTTGCAGCCAGCGCCGCAAGCCCGACAGCGGCAAGATTGAGCGCGAGGTCGGGCGTCCGCGTCCAGCCGGGCAGCGCCGCCAGAACGCTGACACCGACGAACGCCCCGAGCGAGATGAAGGCGCCGTGTCCGAAATTGATCACGTCCATCAATCCGAACACCAGGGTCAGTCCCGAAGCCATGATGAAGAACATCATCCCCATGGCGAGACCGGCGAGGGAAAGTGTGAGCCACGTCGGAAAGACGGACCCGAAAGCACTCCAGAGCGCCGTGGCGGCATTCGCGTCCGTTATCGCAGCAGGTCCCGCGGGCAACTCGGAAAGCGCCATGCCGATCCAGCCGACGAGCGCCACAAGCGGCACCAGGCCCGCCGGAATGAACGGTGCGATGCGTGCCGCAACACCTTCCGCCTCGAAGCGCGGGAGATGCACGGGAGCCTGCGGCCCGCCCGCGCTCACGTCCGCTCCAGATCGAACCCGAGAAGCCGCGCCTGCAGATCTGGATCGTCGGCGATGGCCGTCATAGAACCGCTCCAGGCGACCCTGCCGTCATCCAGCACCACGCATCGGTCACCGAGTTCGCGGGCGACGGCGAAGTTCTGTTCGACAAGCAGGACGGCCGCGCCCTGAAGCTTCAGGTCCCGGATTGCCTTGACGAGCGTGGCCATGATGGCCGGTGCAAGGCCCTTTGTCGGTTCGTCGATTAGGTAAAGCCGCCGCCGCTCCACCATGGCGCGGGCGACCGCAAGCATCTGCTTCTGCCCGCCCGAGAGGGTTCCCGCAGGAGCGTTCCAGAAGGTCCGGAGCGCCGGGAAGACACTGAAGAGCCAGTCAAGCCGGTCGGCCGGGATCGGACCGGAGCGCGCGGCGAGGATCATGTTTTCCGCCACCGACAGGGAGCCGAAGATGCCCATGTCCTCGGGGACGTAGCCGAGCCCGGCGCGGGCGATCCGGTGCGCCGGCCAACCGGAGATATCTTCTCCGTCGAACCGGATGTGGCCTGATCTTGGCTGCCGGAGTCCCATGATCGTCCTGAGGGTCGTTGTCTTCCCGGCGCCGTTCCGACCCAGGAGCATGGTCACGCCCCGCACCGGAACGTCGAAGCTCACGTCGTCGAGAATGTGATAGGGCCCGATATCGGTCGACACCCCCGCAAGCGACAGAAGCACCGGCGCGGCGGACGGCCGATCCACTGTCGCAGAAGACGTGGCAGGAACGGCCGGACGAAGGAGCGGACGCTCGGCTTCCAATGGCGTGGCGGAGGATGCCTCCGCCGCCAAATCCGGGTTCGAAGATCCGGGCCAGTCGCCGCCGTCAGGTGGCGCATAGAGCTGATCCGGCATCAGGATCAGCCGCTGTCCCGCCGGCGCCGCGGATCGAACCGGTTCCGCATCCGTCTTGGGTGCATCGGCCTCGTGCGCCGTCAGGTCCTGCCCCCGGTCCTCCGCCCGAGGGGCCGGACCGGCAGGACCGGCCGGGCGGTCGTCTGCGGGCGGACTGCCCGACGCATGTCCGGGGCCGCGCGGCGCTGCCAACGGCGGCGGCTCGTCGGCGACCTTTGGGGCGACACCGCCCGCGCGCATCCGCGCCGTCTCCATCGCTCGTGCAAGCCGGTCGACCCGGAGCCGAACCTTGTCGTTGTCGTCTTCAGGCATCGGCAAGGCTCCGTCCAAGATAGGCGTCGCGCACCACGTCAGCGGCCATGACCTCGGCCGGTGTGCCGTCGGCGGCGAGCGCACCGTTGTGCAGCACGATGATGCGGTCGGCGAGGCGCCGGACCACCCCCATCCGGTGCTCCACCAGCAACACGCACCGCGTGGCATCCCTGCGGATGTCTTCGATCAGTCGCAGGATCGCCGGGGCCGCATCCGCCGACATGCCTGCGGTCGGCTCATCGAAGAGAAAGACCCGCGGCTCCAGCGCGATGAGCAGACCGACCTCGAGCTTGCGCTGGTCACCGTGGGACAGTTCACCAGCGAGCCGTCCGGAAAGGTGCCGCAACTGGACCTGGTCGAGCACCGCCCGTGCGGCGTCGGCCATGGCGTGGTCGGCATCGGCCAGCGCGAACAGACGCGCCCCCTTGCGCTGGCGGGCCTGAACGGCGAGGCGCACATTCTCGAAGACGCTGAGCCCGGGAAAGAGGCTGGTGAGCTGAAATGCACGCCCCAGCCCGCGTCGCGTACGCGCGGCCATGGGCAGGCGGGTGATGTCCTGCCCGTCCAGCAGAATCTGGCCCTGCGTGGCGTGAACCCGCCCCGAGATCGCATTGAAGTAGGTGGTCTTCCCGGCGCCGTTCGGCCCCACGATGGCGGTCAGTTCTCCGGCCCGGAAACGGCAGCTGACCGCGTCCACCGCCACGTGCCCGCCGAAGCGGACGGTGAGAGAGCGGGTTTCAAGCGCGGGTTCGGCCATGCTCAGGCGCGGCTCCGCCCGGCAGCACGCGCCCGCTCAATTGCGGATCGGCACCGGCATGTCGTCAATGCCGAGTTCGCGCACAAGAACCGGAATACCCCATTCGACATCTGGATCCACCTTGATCCTGAAATGATACATGGACTGTAGTGCCTGATGATCTTCGGGACGGAACCGCATCAGCCCTTTCGGCGTCTGCCATTCCATCCCCTCCATTGCCCCGATCAGCGCCTCGCTGTCGGTCGACCCCGCGGCGCGGATCGCCTCGACCGCGGCGATGCCCGCCGCCATACCGCCGGCGGTAAAGAAATCGGGCGGCGTCCCGAAGCGCGCCAGATGTTCCTTTACCAGCCAGTCGTTCACCGGGTTCTGCGGAATCTCGTAGTAGTAGTAGGTCGCCCCCTCCATCCCGGGGAGGTCCCTGTAGGCCGCCAGCGCCGCCAGGATGTTCCCGCCCGTGGCGATCTCGATTCCATAGCGCTCGGGCTCCATGGCATTGATCTTGCCCATCGGATTGCCGCCGCCCGCCCAGATGATGAAAAGCTTCTTCTCGCCGTCCACGTCCTTCATGGCGTTGAAGATCCGCTGGGCGGCGGCGGTGAAGTCGGTCGTGTCGGTCGGAACGTATTCCTCGTGAACCAGATCGGCCCCGGTTTCCTCCAGCGCTTCGCGAAACGCGGCCACGCCGTCGCGTCCGAAGGCGTAATCCTGCGCCAGCGTCGCCACCTTCACCCCGTCGCCGCCGATAGCCACTGCATTGGCGATGGCATCCTGGCTGGAATTTCGGGCGGTGCGGAAGATGTACCGGTTCCAGTTCGCGCCGGTGATCGAATCCGCTACGGCAGGTTCGACGATCAGCACCTTTTCGTAGTCCTCGGCTACCGGCAGCATCGCAAGCGCCACCCCGGAACTGACTGGGCCGACCGCCAAATCGGCCTCGTCATCGCCGAAGGCCTCTTCAAGCATGGCGCGTCCTGTCGCCGGGTCGAGCCGGGTATCCTTCTCGATCACGACAATCGGCTCGTCATCGATCGCCATGGTCCCGTGCGTGGCATATTCGAGCCCCATCATCAGCCCGGTATGGGACTGCGCCGCATACGCCTCCAGCGCGCCGGTCTTTCCGTAGACATGCGCGATCGTGATGTCGGCCGCGGTCTGGCTCGCGACAACACACGCCGCGAACCCCGGAAGGAGGCTCAGCTTCATTCGTTAACTCCCTGAATTGCGGCCATTCAGGCTCTGCTACCCTCAAGGTGGAGCGTAGTGCTCCGCCCGCCACCATTCAACCGGAAATATGTGTCTTCGGCACGCGACAGTGCGCTTCTTGCCGGGCTCCGGCGGCTCGCCTATTGCTGGCCCGACAAACACAAGGGAGGGTTCAATGTCCGACGGCCCCGTTTACGGCTTCGACACGCTGCAGGTTCATGCCGGGTCGCGCCCCGATCCGGCGACCGGCGCCCGGCAGACGCCGATCTACCAGACCACCGCCTATGTCTTCCGCGACGCCGATCACGCGGCGGCCCTGTTCAATCTGCAGGAAGTCGGCTTCATCTATTCGCGCCTGACCAATCCGACCGTTGCCGTGCTGCAGGAGCGGATCGCCACGCTTGAGGGCGGTGTCGGTGCGGTCTGCTGCTCCTCCGGGCATGCGGCCCAGATCATGGCGCTGTTCCCGCTGATGGGGCCGGGGCTCAATATCGTCGCGTCGACGCGACTCTACGGCGGCACCGTTACCCAGTTCACCCAAACGATCCGCCGCTTCGGCTGGAAGGCCACCTTTGTCGATACCGACGACCTCGACGCGGTCCGCGGCGCGATCGACGAGAACACGCGGGCGATCTTCTGCGAATCCATTGCCAATCCGGGCGGATACATTACCGATCTCGACGCCATGGCTCGGATCGCCGACGACGCCGGCATTCCGCTGATCGTCGACAACACGTCGGCCACGCCCTATCTCTGCCGCCCGATCGAACAAGGCGCCACCATCGTCGTCCATTCGACCACCAAGTACCTGACCGGAAACGGCACCGTGACCGGCGGCGCCATCGTCGATTCCGGCAAGTTCGACTGGTCGGCCTCGGACAAGTTTCCGTCGCTCAGCACACCCGAGCCCGCCTATCACGGGCTGAAGTTCCACGAAACCTTCGGGCCGCTGGCCTTCACCTTCCATGGCATCGCCATCGGGCTGCGCGATCTCGGGATGACGATGAACCCGCAGGGTGCGCATTACACCCTCCTTGGCATCGAAACCCTGAGCCTGCGGATGCAGCGCCACGTGGAGAATGCGATCAAGGTGGCTAGCTGGCTCGAACGCGACCCGCGCGTCGAATACGTGACCTATGCCGGCCTGCCCTCATCGCCCTATCACGACCGTGTCGCACGGGTCTGCCCGCACGGGGCCGGCGCGATCTTCACGTTTGCGGTCAACGGCGGCTACGAAGCCTGCGTGAAGCTCGTCAACGCCGTCAACCTGTTCAGCCATGTCGCCAACCTGGGTGACGCGAGGTCGCTGATCATCCACTCCGCCTCAACCACCCATCGCCAGCTGACGCCCGAGCAGCAGACGGCGGCAGGAGCAGCCCCGAATGTGGTCCGGCTGTCGATCGGGATCGAGGATGCCGACGACCTGATTGCCGATCTGGACCAGGCGCTGGCCGCCGCCACCGCCTAACCGGGCATCAGTCGCCGAGCGCCAGAACCACCGTAACCCGTTCGGTGACCGCGACCAAGCCCTCGGCGATCGGTACGCCGCTGCCCGCCGCCGCGGCGCGCATCATCACCACCGGCCCGGGTGCGGCCCCGTTTTCGGTGATCGAGATCACCGCGCCAAGGGTGACGCCGGCCGCCTCGGCATAGAGCTTCGCCTTGGCCAGCGCATCGGCCACGGCGTCCCGGCGTGCATCGTCCTCGGCCGATTTCGGATCGGTCAGGCCGAATGTCACGCCCTGAAGTTCGTTCGCACCGGAACTGACCAGCGTGTCCAAGAGTCCGCCGAGACCGGCAATGTCGTGGGATTTCAATGCGACTATCGTCCTCGCCTCGAATTCCGGCGCGGGCGGTGGCCCCTCCTCGGGACGCGGCGCATAGACCGTACCGAGATTGAGTCCTTCGGTCTGAACGTCCGTGTCCGCGATCCCAGCCGCCGTGACGGCATCCATCACCTGCTGCATCGCATCGGACATGCCGGTAACTGCCGCGCGGGCGCTGTCCGCGCGAACCGCCACACCAAGGCGCACGGTTGCAAGATCGGGCGCGGCGGCCACTTGGCCCTCTCCCGTAACGGTGATCGTGCGCTCTGCAGCGCTGGCCGGCACAAACCCGAAGGCCAGCGTCCAAAGCACCGCGAACAGGGCCAAAAATCGCGTCGGCATCTGGGATTCCGTCCTTTCTGTTGTGGGTTTTCTCTATCTATGCCGCAAGATCATGCTAGAATAGCGCAAAACCAGAAATCACCCGATTTGGGCCGAGGCAGCCCGGGCAGCGACATGACCGCCATCTTTGCTCTGGACTTGACGGACGCGTCTGCAGATTTGTTCTGCCTGAACGACGGCAGGTGGCGTCCGGCTGGATCGGTAGGGCTTCCCGACGACAATTTCGGTGCGCGGCTTCTGGATCTGATGGCTTCCAGCGACGCCCCTCAACGCGCTCAGGTTGCGGTCGCCCTTCCTGCCGAGGAAGTCGTTCTGCTGCTGGAGCCTGCAGACCATGAAGACGCCGCAACCGCCGCGGAGCGCGCCTACGCGGCGCTGCGCCGTGACGGGCGGGTCGATCCCGAGGTCTGTCGGGTCGATTGGCGGCAGGACGAAACCGGTCTTTCGATTGCGGCCGCTCCCCTGGCCACATTGCGCGAGGCCGAGGCCTATCTGCGTGCACTCGGACTCGACCCCCTGGGCTGCGCGGCGCCGCACCGGCCCGAGGCCTTTCCTGACACCGCATGGTTCGGCCTGACCGATGCGCTGACCGAGCCCGACCGCCGGGCATCCCGGCCGGACTTTCTTCCCCTGCCCATGCCGAACGCGGACGCAGTGGCTCCAGAGGCAGCGGGGTCGTCTGTTGGCGCCGGCTCGGGCCGGACGGGCATCGTGATCGTTCCCGACCTTCCGGAGAGACGGCAAGCCGGGCCGGAACTGACGGCACGCGCCCGTGCGCTTGCCAGCCGCGCAGCCGGATCACTTGCGCGGCGGGGCGATGACCGCGCCATCCCATCGCGTCAAGGAGCCGGAAGGATTGCAGCCGGCACTCCGGCCAGCGGATCATCGCGTCTTTCCTTACCGAGGAGCTGGGCCGGGCGCAGTGTTGTCCTGACGATTTGTCTGGCACTGGGGCTCGGCGCCGCGGCGCTCTGGCCAAAAGGAGAGCCGGATGCCGAGGTCGACGCGGATATCGTCGACATCGCCTCCGCCGATGCGGAACTCGACAGTGCAGCACCAGCAGACGGTGGCGATTCCTGGGCAGGCGACGATGCCGACGCCGCAGCGGCCGAGTGGGCCGATCTCGGAACCTCGGACACCGACAGCACCGACGCGACACAGGCCGATTCAGCGACCGGCGCCATGACCGAGTCCGATCTGGCCGCCGCTGTCTTCACACCGTCGATGACACTGGCCGCCCCCGAAGTGCCGACCCTCCTGGCGGCACTGGCCTATCCTGGGCTGGATCCGGCCTTCCGGACCGATGCACTTGCACTGTCCGACCGGGCGTCGCGGCCTGCCGGAGCGGCCCCTCCAACCGGGCTGACCGTGCCGGTCGCGCCCGGTGGCACGTTTGTCCTTGACGAGAACGGGCTGGTCCGGCCGCGCCCCGATGGCGCCCTGTCGCCGGAAGGCTACCGGATCTTTGCAGGCCATCCTCCCGCCCATGTCAGGCCGCGACCGGAGCATATCGAGACCGCACCCCGCCTGATCGTGATCTTCGACCGCCGCACGCTGGCCGCCAACGATCCACTGCGCCGCGCAAACCCGCGCCAGCGCCCGGCTGGGCTTGGCGAACGGTATGAACGCGCACAGCTGGGCGGCAAGACCGCAACCGAACTGTCTGGACTGGCACCGCGCGCGCGGCCCGCCTCGGCGCAGGAACGCCCGGAGCCGTCGCCACCCTCCGCACTTGCCGTCGCCGAAGCGCCGCGGCCCAAGGTCCGCACCGAGGACGCGCTTGCCGCCTTCGCGGTTGCTCGCGTCACCGTGCCCGCCACCCTGTTCACCGCCGCGCCTGACGCGGCACCGGTCGCCGCTCCGCGCACAGTCAAGAGCATTGCCACGCCCAAGCGGATTCAGACCGCCGCCGTGGCACCCGCGAAGCCTGCCCCGGCGCCGAAGACCTCAGCTCCGGCCAAGACCGCTGCTCCGGCAAAAACCGCCGCAGCCCGGACGGCACCGGTCGCTCCGGCACCGACCGGCGCATCCCAGAAAGCCAGCCCCAAACGCGTGCAGGACACGGCGACGTCCGACGGCATGATCAACCTGTCGCAGGTGAACCTTCTCGGCACCTATGGATCGAGCGCCGATGCCCGCGCGATCGTCCGTCTGCCCAATGGCCGCGTGGTCAATCTGGCGGTCGGCGACAGCTTCGACGGCGGCCGGGTCGCCTCGATCACCAGCGGACGGCTCTACTACGTGAAGCGCGGCCGGACGCTGAGCCTCGAGATGCCACGCGGCTGAGATCCGCGCAGGATTGCCCAAGCTTCGGGCGTCCGGACAGCGGAAGCGTTTCCGCAGTCCGGGCACTCCCGCAGGTCGCGGGCGAGACTTGTTCCCCGGCCCCGCCTTCGGCTAGGCACGGGCACGAAGGGGCGGCGCCACCCGCCGAATGGAGAGCGGATGGAAAGCTTCCTGTTTCAGGCCATGATCTACCTCGCCGCCGCGGTGGCGGCCGTTCCGTTGGCGGCGCGGCTCGGCCTCGGCTCGGTGCTGGGGTATCTGCTGGCGGGCCTGATCATCGGGCCGGTCCTGGGGCTTGTCGGCGACGAGACTCACAATCTCCAGCATTTCGCCGAATTCGGCGTGGTGATGATGCTTTTCCTGATCGGTCTCGAGCTCGACCCCCGCGCGCTCTGGGCGATGCGGCACAAGCTTCTCGGGCTGGGCGGGCTGCAGGTCGTGACCGCCGCCGCGGCCGTGATGGGAGCTGGCATGCTGGTCGGGCTCAGCTGGAGCGTTGCGCTGGCCATCGGCCTCGCCTTGTCGCTTTCGTCTACGGCAATCGTGCTGCAGACCCTGACAGAAAAGAGCCTGATGCAGACCGCCGGCGGCCGCTCGGCCTTTTCGGTTCTGTTGACCCAGGACATCGCGGTGATCCCGATGCTGGCGCTGCTGCCGCTGCTGGCCGTCTCGGGGACTACAGAACCGGTCGAAGCGGCCGCGGCGCATGGTGCGGCCGCAAGCGCACCTGCCATGGGCATGATCGAGGACGCGCGGAGCTTGATCGAGGCGCTGCCCGCCTGGGGGGTGACGCTGCTGACACTGGGCGCCGTCGCCGGGATCATTCTCGCTGGCATCTACCTGACCCGGCCGATCTTCAGCTACATCCATGCGTCCCGACTGCGGGAGATGTTCACCGCGCTCGCATTGCTGATCGTGGTGGCGATTGCCTGCCTGATGCTTGTCCTGGGCCTCTCCCCGGCGCTCGGCACCTTCCTTGCCGGCGTGGTTCTGGCCAACTCGGAATTCCGGCACGAAATGGAATCCGACCTGGAACCTTTCAAGGGCCTGCTGCTCGGGCTCTTCTTCATCACCGTCGGCGCAGGCATCGACGTCGGCGCCTTCATGCAGCATCCGGCACGGTTCCTGTTCCTGACGCTCCTCCTGATGGCTGTGAAGGGGCTGCTGCTCTTTATCCTTGCTACTGCCTTCCGGCTCCGGGGACGGGACCGCTGGCTGTTCACCCTCGGCCTCGCCCAGGCCGGCGAATTCGCCTTCGTCCTTGGCGGCTTCATGCTTCAGCGCGAGGTGATCCCGCCCGAACTGGGACAGACACTGTTCCTGATCGTCGCGCTTTCCATGCTGCTGACGCCGCTGTTCTTCATTCTCTACGAGATTCTCGCGCGGCGGATGCGGACTGAGACGCCAGCGCAGACAGCAGACGAGATCGAGGAGAAGGGCCCGATCATCATCGCCGGAATCGGCCGGTTCGGGCAAGTGGTGAACCGGATGATCCAGATGGCGGGGTTCCACGCCACCGTGCTTGACCACGACCTCGCATCGATACGTCTGATGCGCCAGTTCGGCGTGAACGGCTTTCTCGGCGACCCGACCCGGCCCGAACTCCTGCATGCCGCAGGACTGGCCCGCGCGAAGACCCTCGTCGTGGCGCTCGACGACAAGCAGGCCGCGCTGAAGCTGGTACGCTATGCGCGGAAGGAACGGCCCGACCTGCATATTGTCGCCCGCGCCCATGACCGCGTCCATGTCTTCGAGCTGTTCCAGGCCGGCGCCGACGACATCGTGCGCGAGATGTTCGACAGCTCGCTCCGCGCCGGGCGCTATGTCCTCGAAAACCTCGGTCTGAGCGAGTTCGAGGCCGCCGAATTGCAGCGCATCTTCTACAATCTCGACCGGAAATCGATGCGGGAACTGGCCGAAGTGTGGAAGCCCGGTGTTCCGGTGACCGAGAATGCCGCCTACATGGCGCGGGCGATCGAACTCAACCGGCAACTCGAAACCGCCCTTGTCGCCGAACTCGACGAACCCGAGCGCATCAGCGCGGATGCGCGTCCGAGCGACGGGCCAGGCCGGGATCCGACGGACCTGCGCTGACACTCAGGCGCCGCTGACCCCCGCTTCGGCGAAGGTCGCCATCCCCGAGAGGCAGGCCACGGCACCCTTCAGAACGCCGATGGCCAGCACCCCGCCGCTGCCCTCGCCAAGCCGCATGTCCAGCGCCAGCAACGGGGTCTTGCCGAGTGCCGCCAGCAGCCGGCCGTGACCGGCCTCTGCCGAGACATGCCCCGCCCAGGCATGGTCGAGCGCGCCGGGACGCGCGGCATGCAGAACCGCTGCTGCCGAGCTGCAGATGAAGCCGTCAAGCAGGACCGGGATGGACAGGTGCCGCGCCCGCAGGATCGCGCCGGTCATCGCCGCGATCTCGCGCCCGCCCAGCCGACGCAGTGCCTCGAACGGATCGCGGGCAGCCTCCGGATGGCGCGCCAGCCCAGCCGCCACGATGCCGGTCTTGGCCACAAGCGCAGCATCGTCCAGCCCCGTCCCGCGCCCCGTCCAATCGGCCGCCTCGCCGCCAAAGAGCGCCAGAGCGATCGCCGCGGCCGCGGTCGTGTTTCCGATCCCCATTTCGCCCACGACAAGCAGATCGGCATCGCGGTCGACCGCCTGCCATCCCGTTGCGATGGCCGCGCACAGCTCATCCTCGGTCATTGCGGGCGCCTCGGTGAAGTCCGCGGTCGGCCGATCGAGAGACAGCGCGTGAACGTCCAGACGGGCATCGAACGTACGCGCCAACTGGTTGATCGCGGCCCCGCCAGCTTGAAAATTCGCTACCATCTGCGCCGTCACCTCGGCCGGGAAGGCCGAGACTCCGCGCGCGGCCACACCGTGATTCCCGGCAAAGACCAGCGCCTGGGGATTGGTCACCTCGGGACGCGCCGTGCCGCGCCAGCCGGCATACCAGATCGCCAGATCCTCGAGCCGGCCGAGGGCGGCGGGCGGCTTGGTCAGCTGGGCGTTCCGATCCCGCGCGGCATCGAGCCCCGCGCGGTCAGGTTCGGGCAGACCGACCAGCGCGGCGCGCACCGCGTCAAGCGCGGGAAACGGGTGAACGGTCATCGGAGCCTCATTGCTGTCGTTGCCATCTTCGGGCGGCGACGCTACCGCAAGCCCAGCCGGAAGGAAACGTCCCATGATCGAACGTCGGAAGCCCCTCGTGCCCTTGTTCGACCTCGCGGCCGCGTTCGGACTTCTCACCCGCCTGCCGCTGCCCCGGGCAGTCACGGGCACGGGCGCCGGGCGCGGCGCTGCGACAGCATGGGCCTATCCCCTGGTCGGCGCAGCCGTCGGCGCGATCCAGGCCGGGGCCCTGACGGTGGCCGTGGCGGCAGGTCTCGGCGCCGGTCCGGCGGCAGCGCTGGCGCTGGCAACCGGGGTTCTGGTC
Organism: Paracoccaceae bacterium; assembly: GCA_020425125.1. Lineage (GTDB taxonomy): Bacteria > Pseudomonadota > Alphaproteobacteria > Rhodobacterales > Rhodobacteraceae > Meridianimarinicoccus. The sequence goes on from JAGQRV010000002.1 coordinate 90,780, forward strand.
ACCGGCGCGCTGCACGAAGACGGGCTCGCCGACACAGCCGACGGCCTCTGGGGCGGCTGGGACGCCGCACGGCGCCTGGAGATCATGAAGGACAGCCGTATCGGCAGCTACGGCGTTCTGGCATTGGTCCTGGCCGCCCTCCTGATCTGGTCGGCCCTTACCGCCATTGCCGCGTCCGGCGCGATCTGGGCACCGCTCATCGCGACAGGTGCCGCCTCCCGCGCAGCACTCCTTCTCCCCTTTCACCTGCTGCCTCTGGCGCGCCCGGACGGGCTCGCCGCACGCACCGGACGGCCGGACCGCGCCACGCTGATCTGGGGATGGGCGGTTGCCACGGCGATCGCGATCGCCTGCCTCGGGGTTCATGGCCTCACGGTGCTGGCTGCGGCGGGACTATCCGGACTGGTGGTCGCCCAGATCGCACGCATGAAGATCGGCGGACAAACCGGCGATATTCTTGGAGCAACCCAGAAGGTTGCCGAGATCATCGTACTCCTGTCGCTCGCGGCGACAGGAACGCCAGACTAGCCCGGCGGCGCAAAAGAAAAGGGCCGCGCCTTTCGGCACGGCCCGGAAACGGATTTCAACCTTCTCAGGCGGCGCGGCCCAGCAGAACCTCACCCACCGTCTTCTGCGCCTTGTGCTCGTCACTGCCGCTGACCGCCGCAACCTCGCGGGTCAGACGCTCCAGCGCCGCTTCGTAGAGCTGACGTTCCGAATAGCTCTGCTCACGCTGATCGTCCGCACGGTGCAGGTCGCGCACGACCTCCGCGATTGCGATCAGGTCGCCGGAATTGATCTTCTGCTCGTATTCTTGGGCCCGGCGCGACCACATCGCCTTCTTGATCTTCGCCTTGCCGCGCAGGATGTCCATAGCCTGGGAAATCACGTCGGGGCTCGACAGCGAGCGCATTCCGACATCCGCTGCCTTGCTGGTCGGCACCCGGAGCGTCATCTTGTCCTTCTCGAACGAGATCACGAACAATTCAAGCTTGATCCCTGCAATCTCCTGCTCCTCGATCGACACGATCTGACCGACTCCATGCGCCGGATAAACGACATAGTCATTGGCGCGGAACTCGGACGCTTTCGCTTGGCTCATGTGGCTTTCTTCCTCGGTTTCCGTTGCCACCCCACCCGGCCCCACAGCCGGACGATAGGGGGCAAAAAAGAGACGTGCTCATGGCTTCCCATGAGACGCTCCCGGTTACGTATGCATCTTATGACGTCTGTATAACATAATTACACGCGCCGTGGAAGCTGATTGTCCGCTGCGTGCAATCCGCTGGACAATGCTATCCACAGGAATCTTGACCGAGCCGCACCGGATCCGGCCGCGCTCAGCCGCCCTCGCCCGGCGCTTCCGAAAAATACTTGGCGAGCTTGTCGGCCTCGCCGTCATGCTTCTCGGCGTCGGGCAGCGGGTCCTTCTTGGTGTAGATCACCGGCCAGAGTTCGCTGTATTTCCGATTGAACTCGACCCATTCTTCCATGTCGGGTTCGGTATCGGGCCGGATCGCATCGGCCGGGCATTCCGGCTCGCAAACGCCGCAGTCGATGCACTCGTCCGGATGGATCACCAGCGCATTCTCGCCCTCATAGAAGCAGTCGACCGGGCAGACCTCGACGCAATCGGTGTACTTGCAGGCGATGCAGTTGTCGGTGACGACATAGGTCATGGTCGGGCCTCGAAGCGTTGACGGGCCTTACCTATTCCGCAGCGCAGGATCATTCAAGCGGACCTTGCCGGGAAAGCCGGCCCTGGCGCCGCGCGTCGCGATCGGGACGCCCCCGCAGGGGCTGAGGCGCGCCAGGCGACGGCTCGGACGGCGGCGTCAGATCGTCATAGAGCTGGCGGGCCTCTTCGGCTGGGCCGCGGCGGCTGCCGAGTGCCAGAACCCGGACGACGCGCACGTCCCTTTCCTGAACGAACGTGAGGGTGTCGCCGACACGGACCGTCTGCGACGGTTTTACCGCACGCTGCCCGTTGATCCGCAGATGCCCGGCCTCCACGATTGCGGCTGCGCGGCTGCGCGACTTGAAAAACCGGGCCTGCCACAGCCACTTGTCGGCCCGAAGTCCAGGTTTGGCCGTGTTCGCCCCGTCGTCAGGACTTGGCACGCAGACCCATCAGCGCCGCAGCGAAGGGGTTGTCGGGATCGATTGGCTTCTCGTGCCGGGGCGGGCGGGCGGCGAAGGTCTTCGGACCTTCGTCGTGCACGGGCCGCTTGCCCTTGTGCTTCCCGGCCCCGGGCTTGCCGCCCTGCGATTTCCCCTGGGTCTTGCCCGAAAATTTGCCGCGGCGCTCGCCGTCCCGCTTCTGGCCCGCATCCGCACGCGGCGCGCGTCGGCGCGGCGCCCAGACGAAGGTATAGAAGACCTCCGTTTCAGCCGCCTCGTCCGATCCGGCTTCCGGCACATCGGACACTTCCGTCACGGCAACGTCCGTCCCGGCCTCGGCGACGCGATCCTCCGTCGGTGCTTCGGCTGCAAGAGCGGTCTCGGGCTCCATCGCCTCCGTCACGGAATCCTGTTCCGACGCCTCCGCGACGGCCTCCGACGGCCCGGCGACTGCGGATTCCGGCACATCAACCGAGTTGTCGTCAGTCGCGTCCCGCGTCTCGGCCGCAGCAACCGACTCTGCGGCGGCTATCGGACGGCGCTTGGCCCGTTCGCCCCGCTCCGCACGATAGCCGAGACCCTGCATCAGATCGGCGAACTGCTCCAGAGTCATGCCGGTGATCGACAGCATGTCTGGCGTCGCCTCAAATCCGCTCCGGCTGTCCTTGGCGCGCAGCAAGTCGGCCAGCCGCTCCAGCATGTCGATGCGGATCGACCGTGCCCCCGCCGCACGATAGCCCGCCATCGCATCGTAGCCGTCCGGGACGTCCTTCGCCGTGGGCACGGTCACCAGTCCCGGAGGCGGGCTTTCGGGAAACTCGTCCAGCCCCCGTGCCAGCGCCCACAGCACCAGACGCAGCCGGGTCGGCGCGGGTTTGAGCAGGAGCGGCATGAAGACAGTGAACTGTCCGAACCGGATACCGTGCTTGCGCAATGCGCCGCGGGCTTCCTGATCCAGCGCCTTCACGTCCTGCGCCACGGCATCGCGCGGCAGCACGCCATTCGCTTCGACCAGACGGAACGCGAATCCGCGCGCCAGCCCGATCAGGGTCTCGTCGTTCCGCAATGCGATCAGCGGCTCGAACAGCGTCGCGATCTTGCGGTCGATGAAATGCTGAAGGCGGCGCTCCACCTTCTGCGCGACCTCGCTGCCCGCCTCGTCGTCGACGAAGGCCTGGACCTTCGGCGCCAGCACGTCTGCACCCGCGACGAGCTTGCCTACGGCCGTGTCGCCCCACATCAGGCCGCCCTGCTCTGTGAAGTCGATCTCGGTGTCGGGCGAGTTGTAGAACCTGTCCGCCCGCAAGTGGAAATGCGGCGCGAGCGCCTGCAGGCTGGCCTGACGAAGGGTCCGGGCCTCGTCCGGACTCGCGGCCTTGTCCTGGATGAACCGGAAGCCGTCGAGACGGCCGACAAACTGCCCCTCGACGCTGACTTCGCCCTTGTCGTTCACTTCAGCCACAAGGCTCTCCTTCTGCTTCAACCGGCGCAGCAGAACCGAGGTGCGCCGGTCAACAAATCGCTGGGTCAGTCCGGCGTGAAGCGCGTCCGACAGGCGGTCTTCTACAGCCCGCGTGACTTCACGCCAATGGCTTTCATCGTCCAGCCAGCCCTGCCGCTGCGCCACGTAAGTCCAGGTGCGGATATACGCGAGTCGCTTGGACAGCGCGTCGATATCTCCGTCGGTCCGGTCGATCCGGCTTACCTGCCGCTCCATCCACTCGGCCGGGATGCGCCCGCCATCGTGGAGGAAGCCGAAGATCGCCTCCAGAAGCCCGGTATGCTCGCTCTGGCTGATGCCGCGGAAGTCGGGAATGCGGCAGACATCCCACAGAAGCCGCACATCCGCCGGCCTGCCGAGCCGGTCCCGGACGCTCGCCATCTCGACCAGCGCCTTCAGCGCCAGCAGATCGTCACTGTCGCGCGTCCGGGTCAGCCAGTCGTTGCCGGTCTGTGCCTCGAGCGACCGGATCAGATGTCCGGCAGTCCCGAAATCGAGCTTGGCATTGCGCCATTGCAGCTTCTTTACCGGCGCAAAGCGGTTCTCGGTGATCGCCAGTGCGAGATCGTCGGGAAGCGGACGCGCCTCGCCGGTCACGCCGAAAGTGCCGTCCTGGGTGTGGCGCCCGGCCCGGCCGGCGATTTGCGCCAGCTCGTTTGGCTGAAGATGGCGGATTCGGCGCCCGTCGAACTTCGACAGGCCCGAAAACGCCACATGCCGGATGTCGAGGTTCAGCCCCATTCCGATCGCATCGGTGGCAACCAGGTAGTCGACCTCTCCGTTCTGATACAGATCCACCTGCGCGTTGCGGGTTCGGGGGCTGAGTGCGCCCATGACCACCGCCGCACCGCCCTTCTGACGGCGCAGAAGCTCGGCGATGGCGTACACGCTTTCGACGGAGAAGCCGACAATGGCCGAACGCGGGGGCATCCGGCTCAGCTTCCTGGCGCCGAGGTAGGTCAGGTCGGACATCCGCTCGCGGTGCCGGAACAGCACGCCCGGCACCAGGGCCGCGATCGCACTGCGCATCGTGTCCGCGCCCAGAAACATTGTCTCGTGCGTGCCACGGGCCCGCAAAAGGCGATCGGTGAAGACATGGCCCCGCTCGGGGTCGGCGCAAAGCTGAATTTCGTCCACGGCAAGAAAATCCGTGGCCATGCTGTCGGGCATCGCCTCGACGGTACAGACCCAGTATTTCGCGGTATCCGGAACGATGCGCTCCTCCCCGGTGACCAGAGCGACCACGCCAGGGCCGCGCGCCGCGCAAATCCGGTCGTAAACCTCGCGCGCCAGAAGGCGCAGCGGCAGGCCGATGATCCCGGTCCGATGCGCCAGCATCCGGTCGATCGCATAATGGGTCTTGCCGGTATTGGTGGGGCCCAGAACCGCTTCGATGCGCCCGTCTCCAGGCATGGCTCCCCCTGACTTCTTCCGCCCGGGCTGCCCCGCGCGGCACGCACGCGCACTCAGAGCGCGGTATCGCCCAGTTCACGCTCCAGCCGCTCGATGGCCTCTATAACGTCGGGCCGGTGCGGATGTATAGCCGCGACTGCACGATAGGTGCTGAGCGCCTCGGTGGGATGACCCAGATCCTCGAGGATCAAGCCCAGACCGGTCATCGCCCCGAAATGCCGCGGATTGAGCGCGAGCGTGGTGCGGATGTCGTCCAGTGCCGGCCCGTAGAGATTAAGCTGATAATAGGCCGTGGCGCGCCCGTTATAGCCCTCGGCGAAATCCGGATAATGGTCGATCAGCGCCGAGAAGTGCTCCACCGCCACGCTCGGGTCGCCCGCGTTCAGCGCCTTCCTGCCCCGTTCCAGCAGCAAATCGGCGGATGCCGAGCCGGATTTCGACCATTCCTGCCAGATCTCCTGTTCCACCTCCTGCCAGTTTGCCAACGAGGGCTCGCGAAGCTTGTCGAAAAGCTGGTCAAGGTCGTCCGCCTGCGCCCACACACTTCCGGAAATCCATACTCCAGACAGAACAGCCGCGACGGCAAGTTTGAATCGGCGGTACCCTCTTTGCATATGGCCGAAGATAGCCGATTTCGGAGCGGCGGCGAGACCCGCCGTGCCCGAAAGAAGGAGAAAACCGTGAGTGACGTGATTTCCATCGCCGTAGCCAAGCTGAGCGAGAAACTTGGGACCGGTTTCGACGGCACCGCCCGCTTCGACATCGAAGGCGAAGGATCGGTCTATGTGGACGGAGCCGGCGTGCGTGCTTCGGATGAGGAAGCCGACGTGGTCATATCGGCCGATGCCGACACCTTCCGCTCCATCATCGAAGGCGATCTCGACCCGACTTCGGCCTTCATGAGCGGCCGGCTCAAGATCGACGGCGACATGGGCCAGGCAATGAAGCTGGGCTCGGCGCTGGCGTGAAACTCGACCCCGCCCCCTTCCACCACCAGAGCGCCCGGGCCGCCGCGACGGCGCGCGCCTATTGGGCGCATGCGGCGGACGGGGTGCGGTTGCGGGTGGGGCACCTTTCCGACGGGCCATGCGGCACGGTGCTGCTGCTGCCCGGCCGGACCGAATACCTGGAAAAATACGGCGAGGCGGCGCGCGAGTTCGCCGCCCGCGGCTTCGGCGTCGTGGCGCTGGACTATCGTGGCCAGGGGCTGGCCGACCGTCTGCTGCCGGACCAGACCGTTGGGCACGTGGAGCACTTCTCGGACTATCAGCTCGACGCGCGCGTGCTCGTCGCCTTCGCGGAGGCCGCCGATCTGCCGCGGCCCTGGTTCGGGCTTGGGCATTCGCTGGGCGGAGCGATCCTGCTGCGGGCGCTGATCTCGGGAATGCCGGTGTCGGCCGCCGTGTTTTCCGCCCCGATGTGGCGCATCAACATGGCCGGGATGCTCTATCCCGTGGCCTGGCTGCTGGGCTGGATCGCCCATGCCACACAGATGGACGGGTGGGTGACGCCCGGCACGTCCCGCCGCACCTATGTACGCGAGGCAGATCCGGGCGACAACCTGCTGACCAGCGATCCCGACATGATCCTGTTCATGCGCGGTCATCTCGAAGCGGTGGACGGGCTCGACCTGGGCGGCCCGTCGGTGCCGTGGCTTTACCGTGCGATGGTCGAGTGCCGCAGCTTCCGCCGGATCCGGTCGCTGCCGGTCCCCTCGCTGACCTTCGCGCCCAGCGAAGACCGGATTGTGCGCACCGATGCGATGTACGAATTGGTGAAGCGCTGGCCCAATGCGCAGATTCGGAATGTCGACGACGGCCGCCACGAAACCATGATGGAAACCCCCGCCCGCCGGCGCCGCTTCTTCGACGAAAGCGCCGCCTTCTTCGACGCGCACCGCTAGTCGTTTGCGGGCGGCTCGACCACGATCTGCGAAAATCCGTCACGCAGCGCCTTGCTCCAGGCCAGGCTCATCGCCGCGAAGACCGGATCGCCATTCTCGATCCTGCGGTATTCGCTGAGCCGGCAATCGTCGTAGCGCACAATTGCAAGATCGAGCGGCATCCCTACGGAAAGATTGGATCTCAGCGTCGAATCCATCGACAGCAGAACGGCCTTCTTGGCGTCCGAAATCGACGTGTCGAGCGACACCACCCGGTCGAGAATGGGCTTGCCGTACTTGTGTTCGCCGATCTGCAGGAACGGCGTGTCCGCCGTGGCCTCGATATGGTTGCCCTCGGGATAGATCAGGAACAGGCGCATCGCGCCGCCGCGCCGCTGCCCACCGAGGATCACGCTCGCGGTTCCGCGCGCCTGGCTGTTGCGGCTGAGCTTCTCCGAAATGTCCTCGGCTACCCGGGCCAGTTCGGCGCCGACGATCTCGGCCACGTCGAGCATCGTCCGCGCCTTCATGATCGAGGTCTCTTCGGTTGCGTCGTCGTCGTCGATCGCCTCCTGCAGCTTGGCCATGGTGGTCTGGGTGACCGACAGGCTGCCGGCGGTGAGGATCACGATGACGCGCTCGCCCGGATTCTCGAAGACATACATCTTCTTGTACACCGAGATGTTGTCGAGCCCGGCATTGGTCCGGGTATCGCTCAGCATCACGATGCCTTCTTTCAGCAGAAGGCCGACGCAGTAGGTCATCGTACTCACCCGGGCGGACGAAAGGAAACGGCGCGCCCGATCTATTGCTGAATCGCCTCCACCGCAACTGCCACCTCAAGCTCTTCTCCGCCGCGCCCCAATGCCAGACCGCGGATCGGCGCGCCGTCGAAGGCGTCGAACCCCGAGCACAGCCGGATATAGCGGTCATCCGGGCAGCAGGAATTGGCGGCGTCGAATCCGACCCAGCCAAGACCGTCGACATGGATCTCGACCCAGGCATGGCTGGCCTGCGCGCCGACCCGGACCGCCTCGGCATGGAGGGCGTCGGCATCGCCCGCAAAAAGGTAGCCGGTCACGTAGCGGGCGGGCATCTCGACGATCCGCGCCATCGCGATCAGGGCGTGGGCATGGTCCTGGCACACACCCGCCCCACCGGCGAGGGCCTCGGCGGCGGTCGTGTGCGCATCGGTCGCATCCGGCGTATAGGCGATCGCCTCGGCGACGGCCGCCGACAGCGCATGGGCCCGGTCGAGCTCGGCCGATTCGGCGAACTCGGCCACGGAGTCCCTTGCCAGCTCCTCCAGGGCGACATCCACCCGCGTCGCGCGGGTCGACCGGAGATAGGCCATCGGCGGCACCTTTTCGCGGTGCCCGCGCAGGACCCCGGCCAGGTCGGTGGTCTGGACCGTCCCCCGGACCTCGACGGTCACGCTGTCCACCGGCCCCTCGACGCGGACCGTACAGGTCTCGTCGCCCGCCCCGTCGCGGAACTCGGCGCCGCGGACGCCGCTCTCGGTCGTCACCGACCAGTCAAGCACCTGCTGCCCGTCGAAGACGGACGGCTGCAGACGCTGACTTTGCAGGACCGCCCGCGGCGGCTCGTCGTAGCGGTAGATGGTCTTGTGCAGGACCGCGAGCTTCATGCCATGGCTCCGATCAGATATGTGTCGCTGACGCGCCGGCCCAGATCCGCCACCTTGCCCTTGAAGTCCTCAAGGAACTCGTGGAGCCCGCGATCGAAGATGTCGGTCGTGCGCGTCTCGATCAGTTCGGCCAGCAACCCGCGCGCAGCGGATTGCACGTCCGTGGAGCGGTGATGGCCGTGTGAAAGCCGGTCGAGATGATCGTTGACCCCCTGCACCGCCGCCCTCAACGACCGCGGACAGGCCGGATTCAGGATCAACAGATCGACGATCTTGGTCGCCGTCACCTCGCCACCATAGGCCCAGTGGAAGGCCCGATGCATCTGCATCCCCCTCAGCAGCGTCTGCCACTGCACATTGTCGAGCCCCGAGCCGACGAAACCTGCATCGGGCAGCAGGACATAATATTTCACGTCGAGGAACCGGGAGGTGTTGTCGGCGCGCTCCAGATGGGCACCGACATGGATGAAATCATAGCCTTCGTTCCTGAGCAGCGTGGTCTGGATCGCCCCCGCCACCAACGCGTTCTGGCGCGCCGTCCACTCGGTGAGCTGGGTGATGCCAAGCTCGCTCCGCGGGGTGCGCTCAAGCTCGCGCAACTCCTGGAAGGCCCCGTTCAGCGCATCCCAGACCGGACCGGTCAGCGCAGTGCGCACGATCCGCGCATTCTCGCGCGAGGCGGCGATGCACGATGCGACCGAGGACGCGTTCTCGCGGTCGAAGAACAGGTGGCTGACCACGTTGCGCTCCACCGCCTCGCCATATTTCTTCTCGAATCCGGCATAGCTGCCGCTGGCCTGCAGGATCGGCTCCCATTCGCTTCGGTATCCGTCGGCCGTGTCGGGGATCAGGTTCATCCGCGCGCCCACATGGATGAGGCGTGCCATGGTCTCGGCCCGCTCCATGTAGCGGCCCAGCCAGAAGAGGTTGTCGGCGGTCCGGCTCAGCATGTCGTCCTCACTCCGCCAATACCCAGGTGTCCTTGACGCCGCCGCCCTGCGACGAGTTCACCACGAGCGACCCTTCCTTCAAGGCGACCCGCGTCAGCCCTCCCGGTACCAGCTCGACGCTCTCTCCGACGAGGCAATAGGGGCGCAGGTCGACGTGGCGGGGCGCGATCCCCTCGGCGACGAAGGTCGGGCAGGTCGACAGCGCCAGGGTCGGCTGCGCGATGTAGTTCTGCGGGTTCTCCTCGATCCGCAACCGGAAGTTCTCCAGCTCGCTCTGGGTCGCCCGCGGCCCGATCAGCATGCCGTACCCGCCAGAGCCATGCACCTCCTTGACCACGAGATCCTTCAGGTTGGCCAGCACATGTCGGCAATCGTCCGACTTGGCGCATTGCCATGTCGGCACGTTGTGCAGGATCGGCTCCTCGCCCAGATAGAACCGCACCATTTCCGGCACGAAGGTATAGATCGCCTTGTCGTCGGCGACGCCCGCCCCGGGCGCCGAGGCGATGGCGATCCCGCCCGATCGGTAGACATTCATCAGCCCGGGCACACCCAGCATGCTGTCGGGACGGAAGCAGAGCGGGTCGAGGAAGGAATCGTCGATCCGGCGATAGATCACGTCGACCCGCTGGGGACCCCGGGTCGTGCGCATGTAGCAGAAATCGCCCTCGACATAGAGGTCCTGCCCCTCGACGAGTTCCACCCCCATCATGTCGGCCAGGAACGAGTGCTCGTAATAGGCCGAGTTGAAATGTCCGGGCGTCAGGATGACCACGTTCGGCTCGCCGTCGCATTTCGCCGGGGCGACCGACGCCAGCGTCCTCCGCAGCACTTCGGGATAGCTCTCGACCGGCTCGATCCGGTTCTCGCGGAACAGGCTCGGGAACATCCGCATCATGATCTCGCGGTTCTCAAGCATGTAGGACACGCCCGACGGCGTCCGGCAATTGTCCTCGAGCACGAAGAACTCGTCCGGACCGGTACGCACCAGATCGATGCCGACAATGTGGCTGTAGACCGATTTCGGCGGCTTGATCCCCACCACGGCCTTTTCGAACGCCTCGTTGCGGTAGACGAGCCGCGCCGGGATCCGGCCCGCCTTCACGATCTCGCCGCGATCGTAGACATCCGTCAGGAAAGCGTTCAGCGCCCGCGCCCGCTGCTTGATGCCGCGTGCGAGCCGTGCCCATTCCCGATTCGTGAAGACACGCGGGAACATGTCGAAGGGGATCAGGCGATCCGGATCGCCGCCTTCGCCGTAGACCGCAAAGGTGATCCCGATCCGCCGGAACAGCGCCTCGGCCTCGGCCTGCTTCAGGTTGCGCAATTCGACCGGCATGTTCCGCTGCCAGGATTCGAGCCCCTGGTAAGGGACCCGGATTTCTTCGCCTTCGTACATTTCGTTGAAGTAAGTCACTGCCATCTGGCTTGCCTGTTCTCCCGGCTACGGCCTCTGACTCGCATGCGTCGTTAACGGAGGAAAGAGTGCATGGCCCTCAAAGGCAATCCCCCCACGGGCTACTGGCACATTCCCTGCGCCAAGTGCCGAATTTTTAGGCGCGGCTTGGCCATCCCCCGACGGCACCGCGCGTCGGCACCGGTCTCCCCGGTCATGATGGCACATTCGCCGCGCCCCGCAAACCGGCCGTCTGCCCCATCGTCGGCCGTCCAAATCAACCGTCGGAATGTCTCTGGGGTAACGTCCGGCATCTGTCCCGCGGCCTCACCGGCAGACACGAGACCAGATCGCAACATATCGTGTTAGCGCCACCGGTCACCGTTGAGCGCTTCGCTGCAACGCGGCATCATCGGTGCGGACGAGTAAACCGCCCGTATGATTCGCACCAAGGAGAGCCTGATGGTCCTGGCATTGCCCGACAAATGGATCTGGGACAGCTGGTACGCCCATGACGGCGCCCGCTGGCATTGCTTCCACCTTCAGGCCGACCGCGCGCTGGGTGACCCCGAGCTTCGTCACTGGAGCATGAGCCAGGGCCACGCGGTCAGTACCGACCTGACGACCTGGGAGCATCTGGGGACCGGTTTCGCCCCCGCGCAGGAACCGGCCTGGGACGACTTCACGACCTGGACCGGGTCCGTCGTCTGCGACGACGACGCGATCTGGCACCTCTTCTACACCGGCACCTGCCGCGCCGAGAAGGGAATGTACCAGCGCGTCGGTCACGCCACCTCCATCGATCTTCACAACTGGTGCCGGGTCGGCGACGGACTTTGTCTCGATCTGACAGGACCGAACGCCGCGGCCTATGAAGCGCGGCATCAGGTCGGCTTCTGGCCCGACCGGGCGATGCGCGACCCTTTCGTGATGCGCGATCCGGACGGGCCCGGGTGGCTGATGGTCTTCACCGCACGCGCACCTGGCATCGCGGAAGCCAACGCCGGCGGTGCCATCGGGCTGGCCACATCGCCAGACCTGATGACCTGGACGCTTGAGCCCCCGGTCTTCACCGGCGCTTTCGGACAGCTCGAAGTGCCGCAGATCTTTCATCACGCAGGGCGCTGGTACTGCCTCTTCTGCACCGCCGAGAACCATTTCTCGCGCGCGCAGGCGACGGCGACGCCGGGCGGTCCGGTCACCGGGTCGCACTATCTGATCGGCGACGGACCGCGCGGCCCCTGGCGGGTGGCTCCGGGCGCATTTCTTGACGGCGGCCTGCCCTGCCCGCGCTATGCCGCGCGGATCGTCGAGACGGCGGACGGGCTGAACATCATCGGCTTCGCCGACCGGCCGCAGGGCGAATTCGTCGGCGAACTGACCGACCCCGATCCGGTGATCGCGGGCGATGACGGGCTCCTGCGCGTGCTCAGGTAGACCGCGGCGGCTTCAGGCCGCCGCCTCGACCGCCAGATCGCGGGCAATCGCGAAGGCGCCGCGGATGCGGTCGGCCTCCTTGGTCCAGTCGCGGCGCACGATGATCCTGTTGTCCTTGACCTTGGCGAGACCGTCCTGCGCCTGCACGAACCGCACCAGCCCTGCGGGCGAGCCGAACTTGTCATTGTGGAACTGGATCGTCGCCCCTTTCGGCCCGGCATCCAGCCGGGCGATCCCGGCCCGCTTGCATTCGGCCTTGATGCGCACCACCAGCAGAAGCGAATTGACCTCTTTCGGCAATTTCCCGAACCGGTCGATCAGTTCGGCGGCGAAGCCTTCGAGTTCCACCTTCGTGGTCAGCGCGCTGAGCCGCCGATACAGCCCCAGCCGCACGTCTAGGTCGGGCACGTAGTCCTCGGGGATGAGAACCGGCACGCCCAGATTGATCTGCGGCGCCCATTGCCCGTCATCGTCGGTGACGCCCTCCATCTCGCCGGAGCGGATCTTGGCCACCGCCTCTTCCAGCATCTGCTGGTAAAGCTCGTAGCCGACCTCGCGCATCTGTCCCGACTGCTCCTCGCCCAGAAGGTTCCCGGCGCCGCGGATATCCAGATCCTGGCTTGCCAATGTGAAGCCGGCGCCCAGACTGTCGAGACTGCCGAGCACCCTCAGCCGCTTCTCCGCGGCGGGTGTCAACGGCGTCCGCGGCTTGGTAGTCAGATAGGCGTAGGCGCGGGTCTTCGACCGGCCCACACGGCCGCGGATCTGGTAAAGCTGAGCGAGCCCGAACATGTCGGCACGGTGGACGACCATCGTGTTGGCGGTCGGAATGTCGAGCCCGGACTCGACGATGGTCGTCGCGACCAGAACGTCGAACTTGCCGTCGTAAAAGGCGTTCATCCGGTCGTCGAGTTCGCCCGCGGCCATCTGGCCATGGGCGATGACATAGCTCACCTCGGGCACCTGATCGTGCAGGAAGCTCTCGATCTCCGGCAGGTCGGCGATGCGGGGCACCACGAAGAAGCTCTGCCCGCCGCGGTAATGCTCGCGCAGCAGCGCTTCGCGCAGGGTCACGCTGTCAAACTCGCTGACATAAGTGCGGATCGCCAGCCGGTCGACCGGGGGCGTGCCGATGATCGACAGGTCCCGCACGCCCGACAGGCTGAGCTGCAGCGTGCGCGGGATCGGCGTCGCGGTCAGCGTCAGCACATGGATGTCGGTACGCAGCTGCTTCAGCCGCTCCTTGTGGGCGACGCCGAAGCGCTGTTCCTCGTCGATGACGAGAAGGCCGAGGCTGCGGAACTTCACCCCCTTGGCAAGCACGGCGTGGGTGCCGACGACGATATCGACCGTCCCGTCGGCCAGCCCCGCGCGCGTGGCCGCCGCTTCCTTCGCCGAAACGAAGCGCGACAGGGCGCGCACGTCCACCGGAAAGCCGCGGAAGCGCTCGCGGAAGCTCTGGGCGTGCTGGCGGGCCAGCAGCGTCGTCGGCGCGATCACCGCGACCTGTACGCCCGAAAGGGCCGCAACGAAAGCGGCGCGCATCGCGACCTCGGTCTTGCCGAAGCCGACGTCGCCACAGATCAGCCGGTCCATCGGCCGGCCCGATTCCATGTCCGCCAGCGTTTCCTCAATGGCCGAAAGCTGGTCGTCGGTCTCCTGATAGGGGAACCGCGCGCAGAAGGCGTCCCACATCCCGTCGGGCGGCGCCATCACCGGGGCGTGGCGCAGGGCGCGCTCGGCCGCAGTGCGGATCAGCCGTTCGGCGATCTCGCGGATCCGCTCCTTCAGCTTTGCCTTCTTGGCCTGCCAGGCGCCGCCGCCCAGCTTGTCGAGAAGCCCGTCCTCATGCCCGAAGCGGCTGAGCAGTTCGATGTTCTCGACCGGCAGGTAGAGCCGGTCGCCGCCGGCATATTCCAGCGCCACGCATTCATGCGCGGCCCCCATCGCGCTGATGACCTCGAGCCCGGTGAAACGGCCGACGCCGTGCTCCACATGCACCACCAGATCGCCAGGACTCAGGCTCTGCGCTTCGGTCAGGAAGTTCTCGGCCCGACGCTTGCGCTTCGGCGCCCGGATCAGGCGGTCGCCAAGCACGTCCTGCTCGGCGATGACCGACAGTCCCTTGGCGGTGAACCCCTGCTCCAGCCCCCAGATCGCTAGGTGGACCCCGCCGGCCGCATCGGGAACATCGCGGAACGACTTGATATCTCTCGCGCCGGCCAGACCTTCGTCTTCCAGAAGCCCCTTCAGCCGCTCCCGCGCGCCCTCGGAATAGCTCGCCACGATCACCGCGCGGGATCGCCGCTCCGCCTGAATGTGATCCGCCAATGCCTTGAAGATATTGACGTCCTGCGCCTGCCGCTCGGGCGCGAAATTGCGCCCGATCCGCCCGCCCGCATCCGACGTACCGGGGCCAGAGCCCTCCGCGAAGGGGTGGAACTGGACCACGCGGCGCCCCGCCACCGCCGCCTCCCAGCCGGCCTCGTCGAGATAGAGCAGCCCCGGGGGGCATGGCTTGTAGACGCTGTCGATGCGCGCCTTCGCCCCCATCGCCTCGCGCCGGGCTTCGTATTGGTCGAGGATTCCGTCCCAGCGCGCCACCCGCGCCGGTCCCGTCTGGTCGTCAAGGCTCACCGGGGCGCCCGGCAGGTAGTCGAAGACCGTCTCGAGGTCCTGGTGGAAGAACGGCAGCCAGTGCTCCATCCCCTGGTGCTTGCGCCCGGCGCTGACCGCCTCGTAAAGCGGATCGTCGCGTCCCGCGGCACCGAATTCCGCGCGATAGTTCTGCCGGAACCGGGTGATCGCCGCCTCGTCCAGGATCACCTCGGAAACCGGCGCCAGTTCCACCGCTGCAAGCTTGTCCGTGGTCCGCTGACTAGCCGCGTCGAAGCGGCGCGCGCCGTCGAGCACGTCCCCGAACAGGTCGAGCCGCACCGGCCCGCCCTCGCCCGGCGGAAAGATGTCGATGATCCCACCCCGGACCGAATAGTCGCCCGGCTCGGTCACCGTCGGGCTCTGGACGAAGCCCATCCGCACCAGGAAGGCCCGCAGGCCAGCCTCGTCGATCCGGTCCCCGACGCGCGCCACGAAGGCCGCGTCGCGCAGCACCGACCGTGCCGGGATCTTCTGCGCTGCGGCGTTGAGCGTGGTCAGCAGCACGTACCGCGACGGCGCGCCCTGGACCAGCGCCGCCAGCGTCGCCATCCGCGCCGCCGAGATGTCCGGGTTCGGCGACACCCGGTCGAACGGCAGACAATCCCAGGCCGGGAAGACCAGAACCGGGACCTCGGGCGCGAAGAAGGCCAGCGCCGCACGCATCGACTCGAGCCGCTTGTCGTCCCGCGCCACATGGATGACCGGACCCGCGGCCGCGTCGAGCGCATCGAGCACGAGCCGCGCGTCAAATCCCTCGGGCGCACCGCCGATGGTCACGTTCTGGGTTCTGGGATCGTTCATCGCTGCCTCGGCCGGCCGGAAGACGGGCCCGACCCCTACAGGCCCCGCCGCCGGTGTCAAGCGACGCTAGAGCGCGTGCTGGGCGAGGTTGTAGCCCATGCCCCAGACCGCGCTCAGAAAGACCGCTGGCAGCACCACGACCTGCACCTGGCGCCTGAGCCGCAGATGGGCGCGCACCAGCGCGTCGTCCGACGGCATGGCCGCATCCATCCGGGCCGCCGTGCGCGCCACCAGAAGCCGTACCAGCGCATAGGGCGCCAGCAGCAGGAAGACCGCCTGGGCGAATTCGACGAAATACAGATAGGCGGCCAGACCGCAGGCGGTCAGCGCGCAGGACCAGAACGCCACCCGCCAGGCGCCGAGCGCGCGTGCGACGTCGCGTTCATGGCGGACGCGGATCGCAGTCAGCCGGGCTAGGTCGTCGGCGGCCTCTGGACTGCCCCGGCGGGCGCGGTGGATCAGCTCCGCCGGCACGCCCATCGGCGCATGCATCACCCGGGTCCAGACCACACCCAGCATCAGCCAATACCACACATCGGAAAACGACCGCAGGTCGATGAACTGAAAGATCGTGGTCAAATTTCGTTCCGTCCGATTTCCCGCGCCCTCCAGCTAGCGGGTTTCCCGGCTCTTGCCCAGCCCCCCGGATGGGGGCAGAACCGGGGCCAGCGCGTCAGCCCGGAGGAATGCAAGAATGACCGAGGACCACGCCCTGCACTTGCGCCACCGCCCCCGCCGGCTCCGGCGCAGCGCGGCGATCCGGGCGCTCGTCTGCGAGGCGCGGCTCACCGCAGCCGACCTGATCTGGCCGATCTTCCTGCGCGACGGCGAGAACCTGGCCGAACCCGTGCCGTCGATGCCCGGCGTGAACCGGCTCAGCATCGACCGCGCGGTTGACGCCGCCCGCGAGGCGGCCGGTCTGGGCATTCCGGCGATGTGCCTCTTTCCCTATACCGACCCGAAGCTCAAGACCGATGCCTGCGAGGAGGCCTGGAACCCGGACAACCTGTCGAACCAGGCGATCCGGGCGATCAAGGCGGCGGTCCCGGATATTGCAGTGATGACCGACGTGGCGCTCGATCCCTACAACGCGAACGGGCATGACGGCATCGTCCGCGGCGGCATCGTCGTCAACGACGAAAGCGTCGCCGCACTGGTCCGGATGGCGCTGGCCCAGGCCGAAGCCGGGGCCGACATCCTTGGCCCCTCGGACATGATGGACGGCCGGATCGGGCAGATGCGCGACGCGCTTGAGGCGACGGGGCATACCGACGTGGCGATCATGAGCTACGCGGCCAAGTACGCCTCCGCCTATTACGGTCCGTTCCGCGACGCGGTCGGGGCGTCGGGCGCGCTCAAGGGCGACAAGAAGACCTACCAGATGGATCCCGGCAACGGTGCCGAGGCGCTGGCCATGATCGCCCGCGATCTCGACGAAGGCGCCGACATGGTGATGGTGAAGCCCGGCCTTCCCTATCTCGACATTTGCCGGCGGGTGCACGAGACGTTTCAGGTTCCGACCTTCGCCTACCAGGTCTCGGGCGAATACGCGATGATCGAAGCCGCCGCGGCCAACGGCTGGATCGACGGCGAGAAGATCATGATCGAGAGCCTGACCTCCTTCAAGCGGGCGGGTTGCGCCGGGATTCTGACCTATTTCGCGCCGCGCGCCGCCCGGCTCCTCGCCGAAACCGGCTGACGGTTGCGCCGCGGTGCGACAGGAACCGTGACACCCGCTCACGACGGCGTTAGACTGCAGGCCAGACGCCGGCAAGGCGCGAACCGGGCCGAAAGCCCCAGCAAGAGGCAACGAGCATGATGCAATTCACCCGGCGCGGTGTGCTTCTCGGGACCACTGCGTTCCTTGCGGCCTGCAACAATTCGGTCGGCTCTCCGGCCGCCGCCACGATCGACCGGCGCGTCTCCAGCGCGCTCGACTTCATGTACCGGACCTATCCGGACACGATCCAGATCAAGAACAAGTCGGTGGGCATGCTGGTCATGCCGCTGATGGGCGAAGCCGCCTTCGTTTTCGGCGGCGCCTATGGCGAGGGCGCGCTGCAGATCGACGGCGTGACGGTGGACTACTATTCCGCCACCCAGGCATCGGTCGGCTTCCAGCTCGGCGCCCAGTCCTATGCCTACGTGCTGTTCTTCATGACCCCCGAGGCGCTCAGGAAGTTCCGCACCTCGCCGGGCTGGGCGGCGGGCACGGCGGCGGAGTTCACCGGCGGCCAGACCGGCGCGGCCGTCGCGGCCAGCACCGCGACCAAGGACGCGGTGATCGCCTTCCTCTTCGCGCAGCAGGGCCTGATGGCGGGCGCCACCATCGAAGGCACGAAATATACCCGGATCGTGCGCTGAGGACCGGCTCTGAGCGCAGGGAGTTCCGGATGAGCGACGCGTGCGGCGCCCGGCCGGGTCTGGATCAGGACGAACACAGCACATGATCGCCGCGTTCCGCTGGCTGATGCGCCTGACCGTGGCGCTCTTGGTCCTTGCCGCGATCGGGCTCGGACTGGTCTGGTATCTCGCGACCCGCTCGATCCCCGACTACGACGCCAGCTACGACGTCGCCGGCATTACCGCGCCGGTGCGGATCGTGCGTGACACCGCGAACGTGCCGCACATCTTTGGAAAGACCGACGCCGACAGCTTCTTCGGGCTCGGCTTCGTCCATGCCCAGGACCGGCTCTGGCAGATGACCCTGCTCCGCCGCACCGCCCAGGGCCGGCTGTCCGAGCTGTTCGGCAGCCGCACGGTGAAGATCGACGAGGTGATGCGCCGGCTCGACCTCTACCGCCTCGCGATCCGTTCCTACGCCGCGCAGGACGACGCGACGAAAGCCGCGCTCGACGCCTATGCCGCGGGCGTCAACGCCTGGATCGCGCAGGTCAACAAGGACGCGCTGGGACGCGGCGCGCCCGAATTCTTCCTGTTCGATCCGGCGATCGCGCCGTGGCAGGCCGCCGACTCGATCGCGATCATCAAGCTCATGGGCGTGCGGCTTTCTTCGCAGCTTGATGCCGAAGTGCTGCGCGCGCGGACCGCACTTGCCGTGCCGCCGGAGCGGCTTCTCGACATCCTGCCGGACGATCCGACGAGCGGGATCGCGGCGCTGCCGAAGCTCGGCTGGCTCGACAACCTTCCCCGGCCCTCCGTACAGGCGGCGCAGGACGACACCTGGCGCGACGACCCGCTCTCGCCCATTCCGCATGCGCCGTTCGGCGGCGCCTCGAACGCCTGGGCGGCGGGTCCCAGCCGCACCACCAGCGGCGGCACGCTGCTTGCCAACGATCCCCATCTGGGCTTCACCGCGCCGTCGATCTGGTATCTCGCCCGGATCGAGCTTGCCGGGACCGGTGGCGTCATCGGCGGCACCATCCCGGGCCTGCCGCTGGTCCTGTCGGGGCGGAACGCGCATCTGGGCTGGGGCCTGACTACGGCCTATCTCGACGATCTCGACATCTACATCGAGAAGCTCGATCCCGCCGACCCCAACGCCTACCTCACGCCTGCAGGCGACTACCGCCACTTCCGCGAGGAACCGGCGGTGATCCGGATCAAGGACGCCGAACCGGAAAGCCTCACGTTGAAATGGACCGACCGCGGCCCGGTCCTGCCCGGCGACGTGTTCGGCCTGGGCAGCGTCACCCCGCCCGGCCATGTCGCCTCGATCGGCTGGACGCTGCTCGACGCCGACGACACCTCGATATCCGCAGCGATGGCGCTGATGCGCTCGACCAGCGTCGATGCCGGCCTCGCGGCGATGGAGCGCCAGATCGCCCCGGCACAGAACCTCGTCCTCGTGGACAGCGACAACATCGCCCTGCAACTCGTTGGCAAGATGCCGAAACGCTCGCCGTTGCATCAGACCTACGGGCGCCTTCCCAGCCCCGGATGGCGGGCCGAGAACCAGTGGCAGGGAATGTACGACTACGCCGAAAACCCGCGCTTCGTGAACCCGGAGGGAGGCATCCTCGGCAATACCAACAACAAGCTCATCGACCGCCCCTTTCCCGAGAACGTCAGCTTCCACTGGGGCGACACGGAACGGATCATGCGCTGGCGCAAGCTGATGCAGGACCGCGCCGTGCACAGCCGCGACAGCTTTGTCGAGGCGCAGCTTGACACCGTCAGCCCGGCCGCCCGCACGCTGCTGCCGCTGATCGGCAAGGATCTGTGGTTCACCGGCGAGGCCGCGCCCGAAGGCACCCCGGCCCGGCGCCGGCGCGAGGCGCTCGACATGCTGGCGAACTGGAACGGCGAGATGAACGAGCACATGGCCGAACCGCTGATCTACGCCGTCTGGCTGCGTGCCCTGCAGAAGCGGCTGATCGAAGACGACCTCGGCGGCCCGCTGGCGGCGGAGTTTTCCCATATCGACCCGGTCTTCCTTGAACGGGTCTTCCGCAATGTCGACGGCGCGGCGGCCTGGTGCGACGTGAAGCAGACCGAGATGGTCGAAACATGCGCCGAGATGTCCAGCCGGGCGCTCGACGATGCGCTTCTGTGGATCGACGAAAGCTACGGCGGAACGCTGGCCGGTCTGCAATGGGGCCTCGCCCATATCGCGATGCAGGATCACGAGGTTCTGGGGGGACTTCCGGGCCTCGGCTGGATCGTCAACATCCGCCAGCCCACCGGCGGCGGCGACTTCACCCTGATGCGCGGCCTCACCTCGGGCAAGGACCCGCACCCGTTCCGCAACGTCCACGGCGCGGGCTATCGCGGGGTCTACGACATGGCCGATCCCGACGGATCGCTGTTCATCATCTCGACCGGCCAGTCCGGCCATCCGCTGTCACGGTTCTACGACAATCTCAGCGAATTGTGGCGCCGCGGCGAATACATCCCCATGTCGCTCGATCCGGCCCTGGCCGAGGCCGGTGCGACCGGAATCACCACCCTTACACCTGCGCCCTGAGGCGCGCCCTAGAGGTCGCGAAACCGCGCCCGCTGACGGTCGGTCCAGCGCACCTGGAGCGTGTAGCCGCTGTCGTCCTGGGTCTCGCCGGTGATCACGTCCTGCTCGAACAGCCAGGCCCGGCGTCGCCCGTCGGCGAAGTCCAGATGCAGGACCTGCTCGCTCACCGGCTCCGACAGCCGCACCGCGACATCCGCCAGAAGTCCCGGCAGCCCGTCGCCGGTCAGCGCCGAGACCAGATGCACGTCCGGGTTGCGTTCCGCCTGCGCGGCCAGCGCGGCGCGCGCCTCTGGGGCCAGGCGGTCGCTCTTGTTCCAGACCTCGATCTGCGGCGTGTCCTTGCCGACGCCCAGATCCTCGAGGATCTCGTGCACATCCTCGGCCTGCGCCGCGGTCTCGGGATCGGAAATGTCCCGCACATGCAGGATCAGGTCGGCCGAAAGCACTTCTTCAAGGGTTGCACGGAAGGCCGCGACAAGCTGGGTCGGCAGCGCGCTGATGAACCCCACCGTGTCCGACAGGATGACCCGCGGGCCGTCCGGAAGGTCCACCGCCCGCATAGTCGGGTCGAGCGTCGCGAACAGCATGTCCTGCGCCAGCACCTCGGCGCCGGTCAGCCGGTTGAACAGGGTCGACTTCCCGGCATTGGTATAGCCGACCAGCGCAACCACCGGGAACGGCACCTTGGCCCGCGCCTCGCGGTGCAGCTCGCGGGTCTTCACCACCTTGTCGAGCTGACGACGCAGCCGGGTGATCTCCTGGTCGATGGCCCGCCGGTCGGCCTCGATCTGGGTTTCCCCCGGACCGCCGACGAAGCCCAGACCGCCCCGCTGGCGTTCGAGGTGGGTCCAGGCCCGGACCAGCCGGGTGCGCTGATAGCTCAGCGCTGCCATCTCGACCTGCAGTACGCCCTCGCGCGTCCGGGCGCGGTTCGAAAAGATCTCGAGGATCAGCCCGGTCCGGTCGAGGATCTTGACCTTCCAGTCGCGTTCCAGGTTGCGCTGCTGCACCGGGCTCAGGGGCCCGTCGACCAGCACCAGCTCGATCTCGTTCTCGGCGAAGCGCTCCTTCAACTCCCCGACCTTGCCGGGGCCGAACAGCGTCGCGGGACGCGGGGTGGCCACCCGCACCAGTTCGCCCCCCGCCACGTCGAGATCGGGCAGCGCCCCGGCCAGTGCCACCGCCTCTTCCAAGGCAAACGCCGGCGATCGGCGGGTGCCGCTGCCGGACAGGTCGGGATGCAACACCCAGGCCCGCGTCGGGGCCCGGTCGCGGAGGATCGGATCGCTCAGTCGTCGCCCTCGTACAGCGTGATCGCCTGACTCGGCATAATGGTCGAAATGGCGTGCTTGTAGACCAGCTGCGACTGCCCGTCGCGGCGCAACAGAACGCAGAAATTGTCGAACCAGGTAATCACGCCCTGCAGCTTGACGCCGTTGATGAGGAAAATCGTGACGGGAACCTTTGTTTTCCTGACATGGTTCAGGAATGCGTCTTGGAGATTCTGGCGGTCAGTAGCCATTTGCGAAACCTTTTTTGTTCTTGGCCCGTCCTCAGGCCCCATTCAATCGCGGTTTGAAAATGGGCGCAAGAGCGCCCCGAGACCAGAGTCCGGCATAAAATCGCCGCAATCACTTCGCACCTGCAGCATTTCTGCACCGACCTGCGCGTACGGTCCGGTCAGCCGCGCCAGAAGGCCGGGTTCAGCAGCGCGATGAAGGCCAGAGTTTCCAGCCGCCCCAGCACCATCGACACGCACAGGATCATCTGTGCGAGCGGATCGAGCAACCCCAGAGCGATCGGCTGGTCACCGCCGACGCTGGCCAGCTGCCCGGTTGTCGTCAGCCCGGCGACGGCGAGAATCATCGAGGTCTCGAAATCCACCCCGGCCAGCGACAGCGCCAGCATGATCGCCGTCAGGGACAACGCGAAGATCATGAAGTAAAGCCAGGCGATATAGGCGGAATTCGATCCGAACCGGCGGCTTCGGTGTCCCGGACTCGCCACCAGATGCGGATGCAGAAGCCGCGCCGTCTCGAACCGGCCGTGTTTGTAGAGCACATAGACGCGCAGCAGCTTCACCCCGCCTGCCGTGGTGGCAACACCGCCGCCGATCATCGCCAGGCCCAGGAGGATCAGGCCCGGCGTGGTCATCCCCGACCAGGTGCGCGCCAGATCCCAGTCGGCCGAGATGAACCCGGTGGTGGTCAGGAACGACATCGCCATGAAGATCGCCCCCCACAACCCTTGCGCCGAATCGGTGCTGCCCATCGGCACCTGGACGTCGATCACCGCGATCCAGTGATGCAGGAAGATCACCGCCGGCGTCACCGCCAGAAGCACGGCGGCCAGCCTGAGCTCGGGATCCTGCCACCAGCGGCGCGTCAGCGGCACCGGAATATCGCGGGCGAAGGTGATCCGGGCCAGCGCGAAGATCATGAAGAAGAACAGGACCACCTCGTCCCAGCGCCCGGCCTCGCCGTCCGACAGGCTCGCTAGGGGGGTGATCCCGCTCGACGACAGTGCGGACATGGCGTGGCAGGCCGAGATGAAGGGCGTCTCGCCGACCGCCAGCAGGCTGAGCCAGGCGGCCAGCGTCAGCCCGCCATAGACCGGCGCCAGATCGCGGGTGAAGCGCAGTACGCGCCGCATCGGATGCTGGGTGAAGGCGGCGATCCCCGGCGCCCGGCCCTTGTCGGAGCGGATCGCCACCAGAACGACCTCGAACCCGCCCAGACGCAGCGGTGCAAGGATGGCAATGGCCGCGACCCAGATGATGAACCCGCCATACCAGCCGACCGTCGCACGCCACAGATGGATCGCGGGCGGCACGTCGCGGGGCAGGTCGAACACCGTCGCTCCGGTCGAGGTCAGGCTCGACACCATCTCGAAATACGCGTTGTGGAAGCTGAGACCCGGCATCGCCTCGTGCACCGGCAGGGCCAGCATCGCCGGCAGCAGCAGATAGGTCGCCGCCAGCGACAGCAGCATCCCGCGCGCCGGATTGCCCCGGCCCATCGTCACGACCGACAGGCCGACGAACAGGATCAGCACCGAAAACAGGATCGCGCCATAGAGGAACGGGCGTGCGGTATCGTCGTCGCCGGTGACGCCGGCAAAGACCGCCGGCACCAGCATCAGCGCGGCGCCCATCCAGGCGGTGACCACGAAAAGCGGCAGCCGGTCGATCCAGCGGGCGCGCGGCCCGGTGCTGTGTACGCTAGAAGTAGTCAATCGCGACCTGCAGCAGACGTTCGATCTCGGGCACGGCATCGGACAAGGCGAAGAAGGTGACGATGTCGCCCTCCTCGATCCGCGTCCCGCCGGTCGGGATCAGCACCTTGCCGGATTTCTTCATCGGCCCCATCCGCACACCCTCGGGCAGGTCGATCTCGCGCACGAAGCTGCCGGCCAGCTGCGCGGTCTTCAGCACCTGCGCCTCCATCACCTCGGCCTCGCCGTCGCCCAGCGAATAGACGCCGCGGACCCGCCCGTGGCGGACATGGCGCAGGATCGACGACACCGTGGTGGCGCGGGGATTGATGTAGGTGTCGATGTTGAGCGGGCCGAGCAGCGGGATCAGCGCCGGATCGTTGATCAGGCTGACCGCCATCGGGCAGCCCAGCGACTTGGCCCGCACTGCGGCCAGAAGGTTGGTCTTGTCGTCGTCGGTCAGCGCCAGGATCGCATCCGCCCCGGTGATGTTCGCCTCGGCCAGGAGGTCCGCGCTCAGCCCGTCGCCGTGGAGCACGATGGTCCGCTCCAGCGCCTCGGCAGCGTGTTCGGCCGCGGCGCGGCTACGCTCGATCACCTTGACGCGGACCCGGCCCGGCCCGCTCTCCAGCGCGCGGGCCACCGACAGACCGACATTGCCGGCGCCGACGATCACCACGCGCGACTGGCGCTGCGTCGTCTTGCCGAAGATCTCCAGCGTGCGGTCCATATCATCCGTGTGCGAGAACACATAGACCGCATCCCCGGCGAAGAGCTGGTCGTTCGCGCCGGGCGCAAACACAGTCCCCTCGCGGCGCACCCCGACGACGATGGCGCGGAGCGTCGAGAACAGGTCGGTCAGCTGCCGAAGCGGCGTGTTCAGGACCGGGCAATCCTCGGCGAGCATCACCCCCATGAGCTGCGCCTCGTCGTCGAGGAAGCTTTCGATGTCGAAGGTCGCAGGCGCCGCCAGGCGCTGCAGCGCCGCTTCGGCGACCTCGCGCTCGGGGCTGATCACCACGTCGATCGGCAGGTGTTCGCGCCGGTAGAGATCCGCATGGATCGCGGTGAGATAGCTCTGCGCGCGCAGCCGCGCGATCTTGCGCTGCACGCCGAAGACCGAATGGGCCACCTGGCAGGTCACCATGTTGACCTCGTCGGCGTGGGTCGCCGCGATGATCATGTCGGCGTCCTCGGCGCCGGCGCGTTCCAGCACGTCTGGGTACGAGGCGAAGCCCGCCACCCCCTTCACGTCGAGCTGGTCGGTGGCGCGGCGCACCAGATCCTCGTTGCTGTCGACGATGGTGACGTCGTTGCGTTCGCCCGACAGGTGGCGCGCGATCTGCCAGCCGACCTGACCGGCGCCACAGATGATGATCTTCATCGGCTAGTGCTCCTGCCGGCGCCGCATCCGGATCAGATGTCGTCCGAATCGTCGAACATCGCGACCCGGGCCCCGGCCCTGGTCGCGGTCACGACATTCAGCGATTTGAGCTTTCGGTGCAATGCCGAGCGTTCCATCCCGACGAAGCTCGCGGTGCGCGAGATGTTGCCGCCGAAGCGGTTGATCTGGGTCAGCAGATACTCCCGCTCGAACAGTTCGCGCGCCTCGCGCAGCGGCAGCCGCGCGATCGCCGCCGACAACACCATGCGGTCGCCGTCGCCGCTCGCGGGCTCGCTCGCCGGCAGCTCGCGGGCCTCGATCTCGCCGCTGTCGGGGCCGAGGATCAGCACTCGCTCGATGACGTTCCGGAGCTGGCGGATGTTGCCCGGCCACTGCATCGATTGCAGCGTCGCCGCTGCCTCCTCGCTCAGGAGACGGTCCGGCAGGCCGTCGGTCTTGTTGAATTGCGAGATCAGGTGCGCAGCGATCTCGGGGATGTCCGAGCGGCGCTCCTCCAGCCCCGGCACGTCCACCGGCACCACGGCCAGCCGGTGATAGAGCTCCTGCCGGAACTGCCCCGCCTCCACCGCATCCTCCAGGTCGCGCGCGGTCCCCGACACGATCCGCACGTTCACCCGCACCTGGCCGGCGCCGCCGACGCGCTGGAACTGCTGGTCGACCAGCACGCGCAGAACCCGCGCCTGGGTGTCGGACGGCAGGTCGCCGACCTCGTCCAGATAGAGCGTGCCCTGGTCGGCCTGCTCCAGCAGCCCCGGCTCCACCTGCTGGCCGGCCGATTCGCGCCCGAACAGAAGATGTTCCATCCGGTCGGGCGAGACCGAGGCGCAGTTGAGGGTGACGAAGGCGGCGTCCGCGCGCGTCGAATGGCTGTGGATGAACCGCGCCGCCATCTCCTTGCCCGATCCCGGCGCGCCCCGCAGCAGCACGCGACTGTTGGTCTTGGCGACCTTCTCGAGCTGGCTCTTGAGGAAGCGGAACGGCGCGCTCGATCCCACAAGTTCGCCGGTCGCCACCTCGGCGCGCCGCAGTTCGGTATTCTCCCGCCGCAGCCGCGACGTCTCCATCGCGCGGCGGATCACCACCAGAAGCTGGTCGATGTTGAACGGCTTCTCGATGAAGTCGTAGGCCCCCTGCTTGATCGCCGCGACCGCGATCTCGATATTGCCGTGGCCCGAGATGATCACCACCGGCACCTCGGGATGCTCCCGCTTGACCTTCTTCAGGATGTCGATCCCGTCGAGCTTGCTGTCCTTCAGCCAGATGTCGAGGATCACCAGATTGGGCAGCGCCTCCTCGAGCGCCGCGACACATTCCTCCGAGGTGCCCGCCTTTCGGGTGGTGAACCCCTCGTCCTCCAGGATGTCCGAAATCAGTTCACGAATATCGCGTTCGTCATCAACAATCAGGATATCGCTCATGTCTTTTGCCCGTTCTCGTTTGTCTTGCGGTCATTCCGCCGCGCGTGGCTGCTCTGCCGTGGCCGGCGGCAGCGTCACCACCACGCGCGCGCCCCGATGTCCATCCGGATCGAGCGGCGCGGCGTCTTCCAGCCGGATCCGGCCGCCATGCTCCTCGATGATCTTCTTCACGATCGACAGGCCCAGCCCGGTGCCGCGGTCCCGCGTGGTTACATAGGGCTCGAACAGCTTTGCGCGATCCGGCGGAAAGCCGGGGCCGTTGTCGTCCACCGTCAGGCGGATCACCTGCGGCCGCTGTTCGAGCCGCACCATCACCTTCGGCACGAAATCCGGTCCGACGCCCTCGCCCCGGCTCTGCGCCGCCTCGACCGCGTTCTTCACCAGGTTGATGACCGCCTGCGACAGCAGCGTCGCATCCACGTCGGCAATCACCGGCCCGTCCGGCAGACGGCTCTCCACCACCACGTCCGGCGTTCCCGTCGCCTGCAGGAACACCGCGTCGGCGACCAGTTTCGCGACGTCCTGACGCGCCTGCTCGGGCTCCGGCATCCGGGCGAATTTCGAGAATTCGTCGACGATCCGGCGCAGGTCGTTGGTCTGGCGCACGATCACGTCGGTCAGCTGGTCGAGCTTCTCGGCCTCGCTGCCGGCCGCCTCGCGGAACTTGCGCTTGATGCGCTCGGCAGACAGCTGGATCGGCGTCAGCGGGTTCTTGATCTCGTGGGCGATGCGGCGGGCGACGTCGCCCCAGGCCGCCATGCGCTGCGCCGCCACCAGGTCGGTCACGTCGTCGAAGGCGACCACGAAACCCTCCAGCGCGCCTTCCTCGCCCGCCCGCATCGCCATCCTGACCAGCAGGATGTCCTGCACGCCGCCCCGGCTGACCCGGACCTCCTTCTGCACGCTGTCGGCATGGTCCTGGCGCACCCGCTCCAGAAGCGGGGCGAATTCAGGCACCAGCGCCACCATCGGCTGCCCGGCCACCGGCGCGTCATCGAGCGACAGGAGCCGGGTCCCGGAGCGGTTGATGAAGTCCACCCGCCCCTCGGCGTCGAGCCCCATCACGCCCGCCGTCACCGAAGACAGCACCGAATCGAACAGCCGGCGCCGCTCCTCGACCTGGCGGTTGGTATCCAGAAGCGACTGCCGCTGGCGCCGGAGCTGGCGGATCATCTGGTTGAAGGCCCTGCCCAGCACCGCGATCTCGTCGTCGCCCTTCTCTTCGCGCACGCGCACGTCGAGATCGCCGTCGCCGACCCGCTGCGCCGCCGCCGCGAGCCGCCCCACCGGCCGCGCCAGCCGCTCGGCGAACCACAGCCCAAGCCAGATCGCCGCGAGGATCAGCATCACCGCGAAGCCGAGATAGAGCAGCCCGAATTCGAACAGCATCCGGCCGCGCTCGCGTTCGAGCTGCTGGTAGAACAGCGCTGTCTCTTCGGCATCGCCCAGAAGGTTCATCAGGTCGCCGTTCACCGACCGCGACACCAGCAGATATCGGTCGCCGAAGGCGTTGAGCGCAACCAGCGCGCGCAGCTCGTTGTTGCTCCAGTCCGGGATCACCACCACCTGGCCGGTATGCGCCTTCTCGATCTCGGGGGTCGTCGGCGCTTCGTAGTCGAACAGATAGGACCGCTCGCCCCGCGCCCGGATCGCCGCCGTCCCGTCGATCACGTAGGCTTCCTTCAGGCCGCGCTGGATCTGCACCTGGCCCTGCGCCAGCAGCACCCGGAAATCGCCGTCGGTCATCAGGAAGCTGTCATTGCTCTGGGCGTTCAGGAAATTTGCCAGCGCCCGGACATCCTCGCTCAGGTCGCTTTCCTGTTCGGCGGCATAGGCCTTGGCCGCGGCCAGGGACGCGCCGATGACCTCACGCACCCGCTCCGAGAACCAGCCTTCAAGCCCGACGCTCAGCGTCAGGCCGGCGAAGACCGCGACCAGGACCGTCGGCACCAGCGCCACCACCGCGAAGATCGCGGTCAGCCGCAGGTGCAGCCGCGATCCGGCCGATTTCGCGCGCCGCGCTGCCACCATCCCCATGATCCGGAACAGCACCAGCGTCGCCAGCACGAGGATGTAGACGAGGTCGCTCAGCAGCACCAGCCGCAGCGACATGGTCGAGACGTTCACCACCACCGGGCCGAGCACCAGGAAGGTGGCGACGACCAGGACCGGACCCAGAATCCCGAGCGCCAGCGCGCCCAGAGTCTGCACCCGCCGCTGGCGGCCGAGATCTGCGAGGAAGTTCCAGGTCGCCCGACCCAGCGGTTTCTGCATGAGGACCCCTAGCGATCATGCCAGCCCGCCCCCTCCTCCCCGGGGGCTGCGGTCGGGTGGCAACGCCCTGTGGCCCGTTTACATCAACTTTCGGCGGCGTGTCACGCGGATATCCAGATCGGTGATCTTCTTGCGCAAGGTATTGCGATTGATCCCGAGAAGATCGGCGCATTTGGCCTGGTTTCCCCCCGTGGCGTCCAGCGCGATCTCGATCAGCGGCGTCTCCACCTCGCGCAGGATGCGCTGGTACAGCCCGGGCGGCGGCAGCACCCCGCCATGGAGATCGAAATAACGCCGCAGATGCGCCCCCACCGACGCCGACAGCCGGTCCGAATCCGGCCGCCCGTTCAACGGCTCCATCGCCGGCTGGTTGCCCAGCACATGCGCCACGTCGGCCTTGGTGATCTCGTCCTCGGGGCTCGTCACCACCAGACGGCGCACGGTGTTCTCCAGCTGCCGGACGTTGCCCGGCCAGCTATAGGCGCGGATCATCTCCAGCGCATCGTTCGAGAACCGACGCGCCGGGCCACCCTCGCGCTCGGAGCGCGCCAGGAAATGCTCGGCCAGGAGCGGGATGTCGTCCACCCGCTCGCGCAGCGCCGGCACTGCGATGGTCACGCCGCCCAGGCGGTAATAGAGATCCTGGCGGAACGCGCCGCCCTCGATCCGGCTGCCCAGATCGCTCTGCGAGGTCGCCATGATGCGCGGCGCGGAATCGGCGAAATTGTCGAACATGCGCACGATCCGCGCCTGCGCATCCTGGTCGAAATCGCCCACCTCGTCGAACAGGATCGACCCGCCACGCGCCCGCGCCGCCAGATTGGCCGGCCCGTCGGCGCCGGCCAGATCGGCTGCCGAGGCGACCACGAACGGCATCGTCCTGCGGTCCGAGAAATCGTGGATCGCCCGCGCGATCAGCGACTTGCCGGTGCCGCTTTCACCGGTGATCATCACCGACAGCTCGGTGTTCATCACCCGCGCCACCAGCCGGTAGAGCGCCTGCATCGCCGGGGTGCGGCCGACCAGCGGCAATTCGTCCGACCGCTCGGCCACCTGGGCCCGCGGCGCCGGCGCCCGTCGCTTGACCTCAAGGGCGCGGGCCGCGCGCTTCATCAGGTCCGGCAGGTCGAACGGCTTCGGCAGGTAGTCGAAGGCATCCGCTTCGGCGGCCTGGATCGCGGTCATGATCGTGTTCTGCGCCGAGATCACGATCACCGGCAGGCCGGGGCGTTCCTTCGAGATCTGCGGCAGCGTGTCGAGCCCGTTGCCGTCGGGCATGATCACGTCCGAGATCACCAGGTCGCCCTTGCCCTCCTGCACCCAGCGCATCAGCGTCATCAGCGACGAGGTCGCATGCACCTTGCATCCGGCGCGGGTCAGCGCCTGGGTCAGCACGGTGCGGATCGTTCGGTCGTCGTCGGCAACAAGAATAGTGCCGTCCATCAGAAGTCCTCCGTGGCGTCTTTCGGGGCTACGGGCAACGAGATCCGGAAGACCGTGCGCCCCGGCACGCTTTCCACACCGATCCATCCGTCGTGTTCGGAAATGATCTTGGACACCAGCGCGAGCCCCAGCCCGGTGCCGTTCTCGCGGCCCGACACGAACGGGTCGAAGATGTTGTCGGCAATCTCGGGCGGCAGGCCCGGACCGTCATCGATGATCTCGACCTGCAGCGGCAGCGTCGCGCCCGTGCCGTCCTGGCGCCGCAGCCGCAGCGCGAGGTCATAGAAGGTCCGGATCCGGATCACCCCGCCGGATTTCGGATCCGCGGCTTCGGCGGCGTTCTTCATCAGGTTCTGGAACACCTGCAACATCTGGTCCCCGTCGACATAGGTCGGCGGCAGCGACGGGTCGTAATCCTCGACGATCCGCATCTTCGCCGCCACGCCGAGGGCCGCCGACTTGCGCGCCCGGTCGAGAAGATCGTGGATGTTCACCGCCTTCTTTACCGGCGGGCGGAGATTGCCGAACTGCTCCACCTGGTCGAGCAGCTTGGTGATCCGCCGCGCCTCGCCGACGATCAGGTCGGTCAGCTCGCGGTCGTCGCCTGACAGCCCCATCGCCAGAAGCTGCGCCGCCCCGGTGATTCCGGCCAGCGGGTTCTTGATCTCGTGCGCCAGCATCTCGGCCATGCCGATGGCCGATTTCGCCGCCGACTTGACCATGTTGGCGCGGTCCATCCGGTCGGCGATCTGGCGCGGCTCGAACAGCACGATCACCCGGCCCGAATCGTCCGCCACCGGGCCGATCTGGATGTTGCACTGGATCGGCGGGCGCTGGCCGCTGCCCACATCCACGTCGTTGATGAACAGCCCCGCCCGGTCGCGGCGCACCCGCGCGAAGGCTTCCTCCAGCGGCGCGTCGATCATCAGCTTGTCCCAGACCGGCTTGCCCCTGAGCTGCTTCGACGAGGTGACCAGGAACGCCTCGCCCGCCGGGGTGATGTCGGCGATGGTGTCGTCCGCGTTCAGAAGCACCGCCGGCACCGGCAGCGATGCCCAGAGAATATCCCCCCAATCGCCGGTCATGCCGCGACCGCCTTCGCCGCATCGGCGGACCCGGATACGCCATCCGGTCCCCGCCGGTCGTCCGGCCCCGGCCCGTCCAGCGCCAGCAGCAGAAGCGCCCGCACCTGCGCCGGACCCGATGCGGTCAGCACCTCGCGGCGCAGAGACGGCGCCGTTCCGGCCGTGTCCATGTACCAGCCGAGATGCTTGCGCGCGACTCGCGCCCCCAGCATCGCGCCGTAGAAGCCCAGCATCTCCTCGTAATGGCCCAGCACCATCTCGGCGAAGTCCCGGCCGCGCGGACGCGCCGGGGCGGGCCGTCCCGCGAGCGCCGCGGCGATCTCGGCCAGAATCCACGGCCGGCCCTGCGCGCCCCGTCCCACCATCACGCCCGCCGCGCCGCTTTGGCGCAGCGCGCGGCGCGCCTCGGCGGGCCCGGCGATGTCGCCGTTCGCCACCACCGGAATGTCCAGCGCGTTGGCCGGCGCCGCGATCGCCTGCCAGTCGGCCCGCCCGGTATAGAACTGGCAGCGGGTGCGGCCGTGCACGGTCAGCATGGCGATCCCCTCGGCCGCCGCGCGGCGTGCCAGGTCGGCGACATTGCGGCTGTCCGCGTCCCAGCCCAGACGGCATTTCAGCGTCACCGGCACCCGCACCGCCCCGATCACCGCGGCGATGATACCCAGCGCCTGGTCGAGGTCCCGCATCAGCGCCGACCCGGCCAGGCCGCCGGTCACCTTCTTCGCCGGGCAGCCCATGTTGATGTCGATGATCGCGGCCCCCTCCGCCTCGACCCGCCGGGCCGCCTCGGCCATCAGGTCGGGGTCGCGGCCGGCCAGCTGCACTGCGGTGGGCACGGCGCCCGCGCCAAGCGCCGCGCGGTCCCGGGCCGAGGCGCGGTCGGTCAGGTATTCCCGCGTCGCCACCATCTCGCTGACGACCAGACCGGCGCCGAACCGCGCCACCAGACGCCGGAACGGCAGGTCGGTGATCCCCGCCATCGGAGCCAGGAGAACCGGCATCTCAAGTGTCCTGTCTGCCAAGCGAATGGTCAACTGCCCAATCCTTACGCGGAATTGTCTCCCGGAATTACCGGGGGAGTAATCTGTTATCAAACCGGCGCGGCGGAAAGATCGCAGGGAAAACATCAATTGCACAAAACTTGTGCATTCTCGGCGGGCCAGCGGATCGCATTGTCATCGCCGACAGCAAAGCGTAAACGCGGTTGATCGCAATCGGAAGGGGCCATGACCGTCGCCGCCGTCATTGTCGCCGCCGGCAGGGGCACCCGGGCCGGCGGGACCATACCAAAGCAATTTCAGATGCTTGACGGAGAGTCCGTGCTGATCCGCACGATCCGGGCGCTGACCGCGCACCCGGAGGTGAATCACGTCGTGGTTGTGATCCACCCGGACGACCGCACCCGCGTCGAGGCCGCGATGAGCGCACCCGGCGCGCTGCCGGTCGACTGCGTTCCCGGCGGCGCCACGCGGGATGCCTCGGTGCGCGCCGGACTCGCCGTGCTGCCTCCCGAGATCGACCGCGTCCTGATCCACGATGCCGCCCGCCCGCTGGTGACCACCGCCCTCGTCGAACGGGTGCTGCGCGCGCTCGACACGCTGCCGGGCGCGGCGCCGGCGCTCGCCATCTCCGACGCGCTCTGGCGCGGCGCCGAAGGCCGCGTCGCCGGCACCCAGGACCGCTCCGGCCTCTACCGCGCACAGACCCCGCAGGGCTTCCACCGTGCCGCCATCGACGCCGCCCACGCCGTCCATCCCGGCAATGCTGCCGACGATGTCGAGGTCGCCCGCGCCCACGGCCTTGACGTCGCCATCGTCGACGGGGATGAGGACAACATCAAGATCACGCTGCCGGGCGACTTCGCCCGCGCCGCCCGCATCCTGCGCCAGCGGAAGGAAACAGGGATGGACATCCGCCTCGGCAACGGCTTCGACGTGCATGCCTTCGCGCCCGGCGACGCGGTGATCCTCTGCGGCGTGCGGATCCCCCATGACCAGGCGCTCTTCGGCCATTCCGATGCCGACGTGGCGATGCACGCGGTCACCGACGCGATCTACGGCGCGCTGGCCGACGGCGATATCGGCCAGCATTTCCCGCCTTCCGACCCGCAATGGAAGGGCGCCGAAAGCCACATCTTCCTGCGCCACGCCGTATCCCGCGCCGCCGCCCGCGGCTACCGCGTCGGCAATGCCGACTGCACCATCGTCTGCGAGGCGCCGAAGATCGCCCCCCATGCCGCGGCGATGCGCGGCGTGATGGCCGAACTGCTGGCGGTTCCCGCGGACCGGGTCAGCGTGAAGGCGACGACGGCCGAGCAGCTCGGCTTCATCGGCCGGCGCGAAGGCATCGCCGCGCTCGCCTCCGTCACCCTGGTGGCGACATGAGGGCGTCGCGGCTGATCGCCACGGCAGGCGGCGTCGGCCTGCTGCGCCCGGCGCCCGGCACCTGGGGTTCGGCCGCGGCGATTCCGGTCGCCTGGCTGCTGCACGGGATCGGCGGCTTCGTGCTCCTGGCATCGGCGACGCTGCTGGTCACGCTGGTCGGCTGGTGGGCGGCGCGGGCCGAAGAGCGCGCCACCGGCAGCCACGACGCCTCCGAGATCGTCATCGACGAGGTCGCCGGGCAGTGGATCGCGCTCTGGCCGCTCTCGCTCGGCCTCTCCCATGCCGGTGTCGGCCCGTGGCTCTTTCCCTGGCCGGGCTGGGTCGGCGCCTTCCTTGCCTTCCGGCTTCTCGACATCCGCAAGCCCGGCCCGGTCGGCTGGGCCGACCGCCAGCCCGGCGCGACCGGGGTGATGCTCGACGACCTGATCGCGGGCGTGCTCGCCGCGCTGCTGGTCGCGCTCGCCGCCTTCATCGCGCACGGGGTCATCGGGGTATGAATGCGGCGGCGCTGCTCGATATCGCCCGCGACAGGGGCGTCCTGCTGGCGACGGCGGAAAGCTGCACCGGCGGGCTGATCGCCGCGGCGATCACCGACATTCCCGGCTCGTCGGACGTCTTCGACCGCGGCTTCGTCACCTATTCGAACGCCGCGAAAGAGGACATGCTCGGGGTCCGTCCCGACACCCTCGCCCGCTTCGGCGCCGTGTCCGAGCAGACCGCCCGCGAAATGGCCGAAGGCGCGCTGGCCCGCTCCCGCGCCACACTCGCCGTCTCGGTCACCGGCATCGCCGGGCCGGGCGGCGGCAGCCCCGAGAAGCCCGAAGGCCGGGTCTGCTTCGGCCTCGCCCAGCGGGGGGCGGCGACCGTCGCGGAAACCGTCGATTTCGGCGCCCTGGGCCGCGCCGCGGTGCGCCGGGCAACCGTCGCCCATGCGCTCGACCTGCTGGCGGGGCGGCTCGGCGGCTAGGTCCCGTGCAACGCCCGCGCCCGGTCCTCGAACGCGCGCACGATCCGGTGCATCGCCTCGTTGAAGACGATCCCGATCACGCCCTGCAGCACCCGGTTCTTGAACTCGAAATCGACGAAGAAATCGACATGGCAGCCGCCATCGTCGAGCGGCGCGAACTGCCAGCGCGACTTCAGGTATTTGAACGGCCCGTCGAGATACTGGGTGTCGATCGACTTCTCCGCGGGATGCAGCGTCACCCGGCTGCCGAAGCGCTCGCGGAAGACCTTGAAGGAGATCACCAGGTCGGCCTCGATCACCTCGGCCTCGCCCTCCCTGCGCCGCGACCGGATCCGCGCCGCCGCCGTCCAGGGCAGGAATTCGGGATAGCGCTCCACATCCGCCACCAGCGCGTACATCTCGTCCGCCCCATAGGGCAGGTCTCGGCTTTCGCGGTGGCTCGGCATGCCGGTTCCGGGCGGTCCTTTTGTCGCGCGACAGTCGCGGTGCGTATCGTAAACTCGGGGCCAAGATCAAGGGGCAGCCCGGAACGGATCCATGACCGAACGCGCCTACGTCATCGACCGGATGATCACCGCCAAGGAAATCGCCGCCCGCATCGAACAGCTCGCGCGCGAGATCGAGGCGCATTTCACCGGGGTCGACAAGCTGGTGGTCGTCGGGCTGCTGCGCGGCTCGTTCATCTTCGTCGCCGATCTGGTGCGCGAGCTCGATCTCGACATCGAGGTCGATTTCATCGAGGCGTCGAGCTATGGCAACGCGATGCAATCGTCCCGGGAAGTGCGGATCCTGAAGGACCTGACCGGACAGATCGAAGGCCGCGACGTGCTTCTGGTCGAGGATCTGGTCGATACCGGCTTCACGCTCAGCCACATCGTCGCGCATCTGGCGGCCCGCAAGCCGGCCTCGCTGCGCTCCGTCGTGCTGCTCGACAAGCCCGCGCGGCGCGAGGTCGACTTCCGCGCCGACTGGACCGGCTTCGAGATCCCGGACGAATTCGTGGTCGGCTACGGCATCGACTACGCCCAGCGGAACCGCAACCTGCCCCATATCGGAAAGGTACGCTTCACCTGAATGCTCACGCAGCCGTGACCGCTCCCGTCAAGGCTGCAGTTTGTCGGGCGCCGCTTCTGGTCTAGCCTCGCCCCATTGAAACCCGGAGGATCGCATGCGCCTGTCTCAAGCAACCCTTTCTGCCGCCGTCATTTCGCTGCTGCCCGGCCTCGCACCGGCGCAGGATTATTCGTTCAACGTCGCGGCCCGGAAGGGCGAGATGGACCTGATGGCCATCAATACCGGCGTGCTCGGCAACATGGCCAAGGGCAAGACCCCCTATGACGCGGACGCCGCGACGGCCGCGGCGGCAAACCTCGTGACGATCTCAAAGATCACCCAGGGCCTGCTCTGGCCCGAAGGGTCGAGTAACGCGGACATGCAGGACACCAAGGCGCTGCCGAAGATCTGGGAAAGTTACGACGACTTCCTCGCCAAGTGGGACGCCAAGGCCAAGGCCGCCGAAGCACTGCTCGCCGTCGCCGGCGACGGGGTCGACGCGTTGGCCCCCGCGCTCGGCAAGCTCGGCGAGGCGTGCACCGCCTGCCACAAGGAATACCGCCAGCCCGACAAGTGAGCCGGCCGGTGAAGCCCCGTCCCGCACCCCCGTGCGGCGCTGAAAGCGGCAAGGAGATGCGCCGATGATCCGTCTGCTGATGATCCTCGGCACCATTCTCGTGCTGGGGGCCGGCGCGGGCTACGTCCTGACCCGACCCCGGCCGCTGCCGCCGCCCGCGGTGGAGGGGCTGGTCGGCGACGCCGCCGCGGGCGAGCGCATCTTCTGGGCCGGCGGCTGCGCCTCGTGCCACGCCGCGCCCAAGGCCGAAGGCGATGCCCGCCTCGTGCTCTCGGGCGGGCAGCGTCTGGTCAGCCCCTTCGGCACCTTCGTGGTGCCGAACATCTCGCCCGACGCGCTGGACGGGATCGGCGGCTGGTCTCTGCTCGACTTCGCCACCGCGCTCAAGCGCGGCGTCGCGCCCTCGGGCGAAAACCTCTATCCCGCCTTCCCCTACACCACCTACACGCGGATGGAGATGCAGGACATCGCCGACCTCAAGGCGTTCATGGATACCCTGCCCCCGTCCGGGCGCGTGGACGAACCGCACGACCTGCCCTTCCCGTTCAATCTTCGCGTCGCGCTCGGCCCCTGGAAGGCGCTGAACCTCGATCCGGACTGGGTGATCGCCAACCCGCCATCGGAGGCGGCGACAAAGGGGCGCTACCTGGTCGAGGCCCTGGGCCATTGCGCCGAATGCCACACGCCCCGCAACGCCATCGGCGGGCTCGACCTGGGCCGCTGGATGGGCGGCGCGCCGAACCCCGCCGGCAAGGGGCGGATCCCGAACATCACCCCCGCGGCGCTCGACTGGTCGGAAGAGGACATCGCCTATTACCTCAAGACCGGCTTCAAGCCCGATTTCGACTCCGCCGGCGGCGAGATGGCCGACGTGGTCGCCAACATGGCGCATCTCTCCGACGACGACCTCGCCGCCATCGCCGCCTACGTCAAGGCGCTGCCGCCCGTCGCGAACGGCGGGTCCTGAGCCCCCGGATCCCGCGCGGCCGCCCCGGCGTTCACGCGGCGTCAATCCGCCCGGCACCGCAGCGTCCGTTCCGGAACCGGCCCGCAGATGCTAGCATGGCACCCGGCCCGGTTTCCTTCGGGCCGGGGTCGGCGGCGCGGCACGTCCCAGCGATGTGCCTCCGGCGGCCGCCGCAGAAAACTTCGTTTGTTCAATCCCTTTTCCTGCCCCGCACGGGGATGCCATTTTGCAAGCCCAGAGGATCCCATGGATGGATTTGAGACCCTGACCGTCGCCCTGGCCCAGCTCGCCCCGGTCTGGCTGGACCGGCAGAGGACCACCGACAAGGTCTGCGACGCCATTTCCGAGGCCGCCGCACGGGGCGCCGCGCTGGTCGCCTTCGGCGAGGCGTTCCTGCCCGGCTACCCGTTCTGGCTGGAACGTACCGGCGGCGCGGCGTTCAACTCGCCCGACCAGAAGAACATGTACCGCCACTACCTCCAGCAGGCGGTCTCGATCGCGGACGGCGACCTCACGCCGGTCTGCCGGCAGGCGGCGCAGCACGGCATCAGCGTCATCCTCGGAACTGCGGAGCGCCCCGTCGATCGCGGCGGGCACAGCATCTACTGCACCCTCGTCCATATCGACGCCCGCGGCGCGATTCCCTACACCCACCGCAAGCTGATGCCGACCTATGACGAGCGGCTGACCTGGGCGACGGGCGACGGCTACGGGCTGCGCACCCGCCGGCTCGGCGCCTTTACCCTGAGCGCCCTGAATTGCTGGGAAAACTGGATGCCGCTGATCCGCGCGGCGCTCTATGCCCAGGGCGCCGACCTGCATGTCGCGCTCTGGCCGGGCGGGCAGCACATCACCCGCGACATCACCCGGTTCGTCGCCCAGGAGGGCCGCCTTTACGCGCTGTCGGTCTCCGGCCTGATGCGGCCCTCGGACTTTCCGCCGGACACGCCGATGCGCGATCTCATCCTGCGCGATGCGCCGGCCTGTCTTGCCGATGGCGGCACCTGCGCTGCCGGGCCCGACGGGCGCTGGATCCTGGAGCCGCAGGTGGGCAGCGAGGCCATTCACATCGTGACGCTGGATCCGGCGCGGATCGCCGAGGAGCGGCAGAATTTCGACCCGGCCGGGCATTATTCCCGGCCCGACGTCGCCCGCGTGGAAATCGACCGCACCCGTCAGACCATGGCGCGCTTCGTCGACGAATAGGCCCCGCCCCCGCCACCGCCCTCCAGCCGCGGTCATGCCGCACCGATCGTCGGGCGGTCGCCGCGCGGCCCCGCTCCGGGACCGGCGCCGGGCCGCAGCTTCAGGCGGTGGAGCCGAGCCGGGCCAGGCGCGCTGCGCGCAGCCGCGCGAAATCGTCGCCCGCGTGATAGCTCGACCGCGTCAGCGGCGTCGCCGACACCATCAGGAAGCCCTTGCCGAAGGCGGTCTTTTCGTAGGCCGCGAATTCCTCGGGCGTGACGAACCGGTCCACCGCATGGTGTTTCGGCGTCGGCTGCAGGTACTGGCCAATGGTCAGGAAATCCACGTCCGCCGCGCGCAGGTCGTCCATCACCTGCTGCACCTCGGGACGCTTCTCGCCCAGCCCGACCATGATCCCGGACTTGGTGAAGATACCCGGATCGATCTCCTTCACCCGCTGCAGAAGCCGCAGCGAATGGAAATACCGCGCCCCGGGCCGCACCTCCAGATAGAGCCCAGGTACGGTCTCAAGATTGTGGTTGAAAACGTCCGGCCGCGCCGCGACCACCATCTCCAGCGCGTCGGGCGTGCATTTCAGGAAGTCCGGCGTCAGCACCTCGATCGTGGTCTCGGGGCTCCGGTGCCGCACCGCGCGGATGGTCTGGGCGAAATGCGCCGCCCCGCCATCGTCCAGATCGTCCCGGTCGACCGAGGTGATCACCACATGCTTCAGACCCAGCTTGGCCACTGCATCGGCGACGCGCCCCGGTTCGAACACGTCGAGCGCATCGGGCCGCCCGGTCGCCACGTTGCAGAAGGTGCAGCCGCGGGTGCAGATCTCGCCCATGATCATCATGGTGGCGTGGCCCTGGCTCCAGCACTCGCCCACATTGGGGCAGCCGGCCTCTTCGCAGACCGTCGCCAGCCGGTGCTCGCGCATGATCGCCGCGGTGGCGCGGTAGCCGTCGGAATTCGGCGCCTTCACGCGAATCCAAGCGGGTTTCTTCGGCTGGGCATTGTCCGGGCGATGGGCCTTTTCGGGGTGGCGCTGGCCGGGGATTTTCAGGTCGCGCATGCAGATCTCCTCTTGCCGGCATCATAGGCAAATGCCCGCCACTTGTCCTCTGCCAAAACCGCATGGCGGCCATGAGTGGCAAAACCACCGCGCAAGGCTTGCTCCCAGTTTAGAACGATTCTAAACCTTGCGTACCGCTGCGCCGCAGCATTCCCTTAACCCATGACCCAGCACGAGGAAAGCGCCATGAAAGCCGGCCTGAAACTGCCCGACGTCACCTTCCAGACCCGCGTCCGCGACGACAGCCTCGGCGGCCCGAACCCCTACCGCTGGGAGCCGAAGACCACGGCGGACTATTTCGCCGGCAAGCGCGTGGTGCTGTTCGCCCTTCCGGGCGCCTTCACGCCGACCTGCTCCACCTACCAGCTGCCGGGCTACGAGAAGGGCTTCGACGACTTCGCCGCCCAGGGCATCGACGCGATCTACTGCCTGTCGGTCAACGACGCCTTCGTGATGAACAGATGGGCCGCGGCGCAGGGGCTGACCCACGTCCAGGTGATCCCCGACGGCTCGGCCGAGTTCACCCGCCGGATGGGCATGCTGGTCGCCAAGGACAATCTCGGCTTCGGGGCCCGCTCCTGGCGCTATGCCGCGGTGGTCGATGACGGCGTGATCGAAGCCTGGTTCGAAGAGCCGGGCCTCTCGGACAACCATGCCGAGGACCCCTACGGCGTCTCCTCGCCCGAGACGGTCCTGGCCTATCTGCGCGAAGCGTCCCGGGCCAGCGCCGCCTGATCCGGACCGCCCGGCCGGTCCCGCGCCGACGCCCTCACGCCGCCAGGCGCAGGTCGGGGGCGTGACCCGGCAGCTGCCGGCGCAGCACATAGGCGGGGATCTGGTCGCGGGTGATCCCGAACAGCGCCAGCTGCGCATCGCTCCGCGCATTCAGCTTCAGCGCCTCGCGCCGGCAGGCGCGGCGCATCGCGCCGGGATTGAATCCGAACCCGACACCGGCGAGGAACTCGTCGATGAGCGGGTCGATCGGCGGCACGAAGGCCAGGTTCAGATTGCCGTCACGGTCCATGGGAAACCTCGTCTCGATCGCACAGGTTTCCTCCCTGCCTGAAAAGCTAGGACCGGCAAGGTTAAGATCCAATGAGCATCGCCGCAGTGCAGCAATTTTTCGCCGCCTGCGGCATTGCCACAACATCAACGCGCAAGTCCCTGATATTCTGCGATCTCCGCTGGCCGCGCGGACGACCTCCCGCGCTCAGCCGAACCGGGGGTTGAGCCGCCGACCGCCCGCCGTTACCCTGACGCCACGGCATCTGGTCCGCCAGAAGGGGGACAACCGGCCATGACCGAGGACGAGTACATCCGCTACATCGCCGAGTTCAACGCCGCCTGCGCCGGCGACGGCACCGGCTTCGGCGCCTTCTTCGACCACTGGTACGCGCCGGACGCGGTGTTCGAATACATCCCCGCCGCGAAGAAGAACGCCGGCCGCGCCGCCGCAATCGGCTTCTGGGAAAGCGTCCACGCCATCATGCAGGAAACGATCCGGCCCCACACCGCCTTCGTCGCCTCGTCCACCACCGTCGCCTCCGAGGCGCCGATCGACTTCGTCTGCAAGCAGGACCTCGAATGGGTCGGCGTGCCGCACAAGAAGGGCACCAGCTTCCGGCTGCAGATGGGCGGCTTCTACCATCTCGACCCCGACGGACGGATCCGCTACGTCCGGGTCTATTCGGTCTACCACCCGGCCTATCAGGTCGCCTGAGACTGCGGCGCCCGCGCCCTTGGCCCCGCGCGCAGCCTGAGGTAGCCTGAGGCGCCACCGGAAGGGAGCCGATCACCATGCCCGACATCCGCGAGGCGCTGGTTGCGATCTGGGTCCGGCTGAACCCGCTTGAGCCGTCGCCGTATTTCCTGCTCAAGTTCATGGGGACCGCGATCCTGCTCTTCGTGATCGCCTTCCTGATCGGCCAGGGCGGCTGACCCGCCGCCCACTGCGCCCGCCTCCACAAAGCACTGGACAACCGTCGCGCGCGCCGGTGACACTCGCGGCCGAAGCCAATCCTTTCGGTCCAATGCCTTGAGCACGCTCGTTTCCACCGGCCCCGATGGCACGACCATCCACCTGCCGCCATTTCCGAACGGCACCGGCGCGGTGCTCTGGCTGATCGCCTTCGGGCTGGCGCTGTTCCTTTTTCTCGCGGCGTTGAAAAACTTGCCCCGCCGCAGGGCTCTCCTCGACCTCGCCGGCCGGGTCTGGGAACGGATCGTCAATCTCGGCCGGCGCTCTTACCTGTTGGTGCTGATTGCGTTGGGCCTCTTCCTCATGACATGGGCAATCGCAACCTATTTCTTCCGCATCCCCCCGCTGATCGGCGCCCTCCTGTCGCAACTCACCGCAGCGCTCTCGGGCACCGCGCGCGGCACCAGCACCCCCGACGACGTGCGCAGCTACGCCTATGCTTTCGCGGCGGTGGCAGGCTCGCTCGCCTTCCTCGCCACGGTGCCGTTCCAGCTCGCCCGCGTCTGGATCAACGAACGAAACGCCCGCAATGCCGAAGAGAACCTGACCACCGACCTTATCAACAAGGCGGTCGAAGGGCTGGGCGCCGAGAAGACGATCAAGCGGCGCGGCGAGGAAACCACCACCCCCAATATCGAGGTCCGCATCGGCGCGATCTACCAGCTCGAACGAATCGCCCACAACCAGGCGCATTCCGGCACCGACCAGGGCGCCCGCGATCATATCCGCATCATGGAAATCCTCTGCGCCTATATCCGCGAGAACGCCCCGGCATCGAAGGCGGTCGATCTGAACATGGCGGAGTGGCCGGACTACCCTGAAAACCCGAGCGCCGAAGATCTCAAGTCGCGCGAGGATTGGCGCGAGGCACGGGCACGCGAACTGGACGAAAAGGTCGCGAAACTCCGCGCCGATCACACACCCCGCACCGACATCCAGACCGCGCTCACCGTGCTCGGCCGCCGCGACGCCGTGCAGATTGCCGTCGAACGAAACGCCACGCGCCCGGAAGACAGACAGGGCATCCGGCCGGAAAACAGACAGGGCTACCGCCTCGACCTGTGCGCCGCCTGCCTGCAAGCGGCCGACCTGTCCCATCACGATCTGGAACGGGCGGACCTCAGTGGGGCGCGGCTGGAGGGGGCGAACCTCTGCGAGGCGCGGCTGGAGCGTGCGGACCTCCGCGTGGCGCGGCTGGATTGGAAGAACATACGCGGGGCGCGGCTGGAGGGGGCGAACCTCCGC
>JAGQRV010000037.1 GCA_020425125.1 Paracoccaceae bacterium
CCGCCCTCGCGCCCGAAGCCGCTTTCGCGGTAGCCACCGAACCCGGCACCGGCATCGAACACATTGGTGCAGTTGACCCAGACCACGCCCGCCTTCACCTGCGCTGCCACGTCGAGCGCGAGGCTCACGTTTTCCGACCAGATCGACGCGGCCAGCCCGTACCGCGTATTGTTGGCCAGGGCCACCGCCTCGTCCGGGGTGCGGAACGTGGTCAGCGTTGCGACCGGGCCGAAGATCTCCTCGGTGGCCAGCACCGAGGCCGGTTCCACGCCGGTCGCCAGCGTCGGCGGGAAGAAGCATCCCTCGGGCGCCGGAACCTGATGCAATCGCGCGCCCTCGGCGACGCCCTGCGCCACCAGCCGTTCGATCCGCTGAAGCTGCACGGGATGCACGATCGCGCCCACATCGGTCGACTTGTCCAGCGGATCGCCGACCCTGAGGCTCGCCATCCGCCGGGTCAGCAGCGCCTCGAACCGGCCCGCTACCGCCTCGGCCACCAGGATCCGCGCCCCCGCGCAGCAGACCTGCCCCTGGTTGAACCAGATCGCGTCCACCACGCCCTCGACCGCAGCATCGAGATCGGCATCGGCGAAGACCACGAAGGGCGACTTGCCGCCCAGCTCCAGGGTCAGCGCCTTGCCGCTTCCCGCGGTCCGGCGGCGGATCTCCCGGCCCACATCGGTGGAGCCGGTGAAGGCGATCTTGTCGATCCCCTCGTGCGCGACCAGCGCCGCGCCGGTCGCGCCGTCACCTGTGACGATATTGATCACGCCCTTCGGCAGGCCGCATTCCGCCGCGATCCGGGCGAAGGCGAGCGCGGTCAGCGGCGTGTACTCGGCCGGCTTCAGCACCAGCGTGTTGCCGGCCGCCAGGGCCGGCGCCACCTTCCAGGCCAGCATCAGGAGCGGGAAGTTCCACGGGATGATCTGCCCGGCGACGCCATGCGGCCCGAGCCCCGGAAACTCGTCCTCCACCAATTCGGCCCATCCGGCATGGTGGTAGAAGTGCCGCGCCACCAGCGGCACGTCGATATCCCGGCTCTCGCGGATCGGCTTGCCGTTGTCGAGCGTTTCGAGCACTGCAAGGAAACGGGCGTGCTGCTGGATGTGCCGCGCCAGCGCATAGAGGTGCCGGGCGCGTTCGTGCCCCGTCAGCCCGGCCCATTTCGGTTGCGCCGCCCGCGCCGCCTTCACCGCGCGGTCCACATCCTCGGCCGTGCCTTGGGTGACGCGGGCCAGGTCCACGCCCGTCGCCGGATTCGTCACCGTGAACCCGTCGCCCGGCGCGGTGAATCCGCCATCGATGAAATGGCCGAATGCCGGATTCTCGCCAAGCCAGCGCAAAACGATGGACGGATCTTCCGGCGCCAGGCCATAGTCCATGGTTTCAAGGATTTCCGCGATGTCGTTCATGTCGATCCTCAAGCCATGGCGTGACGGTGGGACGCCGCATAGCGCCCGGTCACGTAGTGTTCGAGTTGCCGCTCGATATCGCCCAGCATCGACGAGGCGCCCAGCCGGAACAGGTCCGGACGCAGCCAGGGCCGGCCCAGCTCCTCCTTCATCAGGATCTGCCAGGCCAGCGCATCCTTCGCCGAA
Organism: Paracoccaceae bacterium; assembly: GCA_020425125.1. Classification (GTDB taxonomy): domain Bacteria; phylum Pseudomonadota; class Alphaproteobacteria; order Rhodobacterales; family Rhodobacteraceae; genus Meridianimarinicoccus. The sequence goes on from JAGQRV010000037.1 coordinate 1,599, forward strand.
GTCATCCCGCCCGCAGGCTTGAATCCGACGCGAAAGCCGGTCGCCTCGCCATAATCGCGGATCGCCCGCACCATCACCAGCGACACCGGCAGCGTCGCGTTCACGCCCTCCTTGCCGGTCGAGGTCTTGATGAAGTCCGCCCCCGCCTGCATCGCCACCATCGAGGCGGCATAGACATTGCGCAGCGTCTTCAGATCTCCGGTCGCCAGGATCGCCTTCAGATGCGCCGCCCCGGCCGCCTCGCGCATCGCCGCGATCTCGTCAAAAAGCGCTGTCCAGTCCTGGCGCAGCACATGCTCGCGGGTGATCACGATGTCGATCTCGTCAGCGCCCTCGGCCACGGCATGGCGGATCTCGGCCAGCCTGAGGTCAAGCGGCATCAGGCCCGCGGGAAATCCGGTGGCCACCGACGCGACCGGCACGCCGGATCCCTCCAGCGCCCGCACCGCATGCGCGACCATCGTGGGATAGACGCAGACCGCCCCCGTGGTCAGCCGCAAGCCGCCGATCCCCAGCCCCTCCACGATCCGCGCCGCAAGCGGCTGGCGCGCCTTGGCACAAAGCCGTCGTACCCGGCCCGCGGTGTCGTCTCCGGCCAGCGTTGTCAGGTCCATGCAGCGGATCGCATTGACGAGCCAGGCCGCCTGATGTGCCTTCTTCACCGACCGCCGCGCCGTCAGCGAGGCGGCCCGGCGCTCGGCAGCGCTGCGGTTGACCGGGTGGCCAAGGAACATCTCCGGCGCCAGCGGCAGGCCGGGGTTGCGGACATGGCTGTCAGGCGCCCCGGCCGGGACCGGAACCGGATGCGCCCGCGCGGCCGCGTCCACCCGGGCGGCGGTGTCGGCCTCGATGCTCATGGACGGGATCCTCCCAAAGATAGTGCCAGAATTCCGGCGTGCCCGGCCCCGATCTCCGCCGGGCCGGACAAGACCGAAAGGGGCGCCGAATTCGGGGCGAGCATGCGTCATCCGCTCCCCCTCTGGCAAGCACGCGCCGCGCGGCCGGCAGCGCCCGACGGGCGTGCTCGGGGCGGCAGCACGGGCGATCAGCGCAACGCGAGGGTCTCGGTATGGACGGTGCCCTTGCCGTCCTCGGCGATCGTCACCCTGATCGACGTGGCATCGCGCGGCCAGTCCGGGATCACCTCGTAGCATTCCCCCTCGATCTCGAAGGGCAGGAACGTCTTGTCGAGATCGAGCGGGCGGCCCTGGCCCGGCGGCCCCGCAAACACCGTGCGCTTGAGACCGCTCGGCGGCGGACACCGCGACAGGCGGCGGACCAGTCGCGTGTCCTGGCGGCAGAACGTGCCGATTTCGGGGCTCGAGGCAGCCTTGCAATCCTCCAGCGGCAACAGCGCCGGCTGGGCGCTGACGCAGACATAGACGTAATGCTCGTCGAAGAAGATCGAGCCGTTTGCGGGGAAGGCCGGACAGGCCACCGGGCTTGCCGGAACGTTCTCCTCGATCTTGCTCAGGCCGAACAGGCTCTGGAACATGCCGCGCGGCACGTAGTCGCCGGAAAAGACCGTGACCCCGAGCGACCCGCCCCAGCGGTATTCGCTGAACTGCCGGTCGCCGACCAGCCTCAGCTGCTGCCCGGCATAGCCCGTCTCGGCCTGCACCGCCGTCTCGATCTGCCGGGCGAGGGCAAGCTCCGCCCGGGAAAACTGCGCCCGCGCCTGCCAGATCAGGGCCGAGAAGCCCGCCGTAATCGCGGCGACCAGGACCAGAACCGTCACCGCAGCGCCGGTCACGATGCGCTGCGGGGTAGCACTGGGGCCTGCCATCAGGCCGAGCGTGGTGCCGCCCGCAATGGCGGCGGCAAGCCAGAAGCCCATGAAGCCGAGCGCGCGGGCCGGCAGCTCGCCCGCGACGGTCAGAAGGCACAGCAGGATGGGCAGCCCGAACACCGCCGCGGCCGATGCCAGCGCAACGCGCAGCAGATCGACAAGATATCGTGTCACGCTCCGCCCGCGGCGATCTGCAAGGCTCGCCGCCACCGGCAGGACGAGCGCCAGGGCCGCAAAGGCGAACAGCGCCATCCGCACCGGCCGGGGCGGCGCCATCAGCTCGCCCTTCAGCACCCGCCGCATGACCCGCGGGACGGAATCGAGCCTTGCGGCCAGCTCGTCCATTCCCGATCCGCCGAAGCGGTAGAAGGTGATCTCGCGCCCCTCCAGCGCCATCACCGCCTGCCATTCGACGCGGTGGAGCCAGAGCGCCAGCCCGGAGGCCAGCGCGCAGAGGGCAAACAGCCAGACCACGCGGCCCAGCGGATACCGGTCGGCGCGAAGCAGCGCGAGGATCGGCAGGATCGCCCCGAACAGCGCGAAGGGCTGGTAGATCGCAAGGCTGAAGGCCAGGCATTGCGCCGCGACCGGAACCGCCGGAAGGCAGAGCCAGACCCGCCCCATCGCTGCACGCCGCAGGATCAGGAAGCCCGACGCCGACAGCAGCAGGGCCAGCGGATAGGCGAAGACATGCGCGTTGAAGTTCAGTGCACCGGCCATGTAGGGGTGGTTGACCCCGATGACGAAGATGAAGAACGCGAAAAGCGGGCGGGCCGTCCCCGGCACCGCTTCCCCGGCCACGATCCACGCGACCGCCGCGAAACACAGGAAGGCAAGGCCGATCTGCAGCGGCATGTGGAACCGGCCGCCGAGAAGATCGCTGAAGATCAGGTCCATCGCCCAGCGGCCTTCCCGGTCCCCCCAGGTCTGGGTGAAGCCGTTCAGGTGGCGCCAGTCGTCGGAATTGTAGCCCTCGAAGGTCAGGCCGATCCAGGTTACCGCGACATAGACCGCAAGCGCGGCGATCAGGAAATGCGGCAGCCGGAACGCGGCGGCAGGGTGCTGCGGCGAGGCGCGCCAGCTGATCGCCGTCATTGCGTGCTCTCCGTCGCTGCCGTGCCCGCGCCCGATGTCAGCGCCACCGCCGTGCTGCCGTTGCACTGCCAGACGTCGGCCGGGATGGTGCCGTCGGGAATGCGGATCGCCGATTCGATCAGTGCGGCCGTCTTCGCGCTCGACGGCAGCACCAGCGACCAGACGATCTTGCCGGCCGGATCGATCTCGAACACCCGCCCCCGCGCCGTCTCGGCGATCAGCCGGTTGCCATTGGGAAGCGTCTGATGCGTACCCATGATCCAGCTGAAGAAGGTTTCGTCCTGCGACACCGGAAACACCGTCCGGGTCTCGCCGGTCGTCGCATCGAAGCTCAGGATCCGCGATCCGGCATAGTCGCGGCCCGGAATCTTGCGCAGCAGGCCGTTGTCGAAGACCTCGATGGTGCCGTCGTCCATCACGTCCGGGTCATGCTGGCCGATCCAGGGACCGGACTTCATCCACTTGAATTCCCCGCTCACCGGATCGGCGATCGCCAGCGCATTGAGATTGCGGAGCGACAGCAGCAGGTCGCCGGGCTCGACCCCGTCGATCTTCGCCGCCAGCGCCGCGTTGACCTCCTCGACATCGTTGAGATGCAGCGGGTCCAGATCCGCGGGCTTCATGGCCGCGAAGCGGCCGAAGTCCTGATGCGCCGCCAGCCAGGCGATCGCCGGGCCAAGCACCGGCACCTCGCGCAGGATCTCGCCATCGGGCGACACCAGGAGCGCCGCGTCGGCATAGAAATTGTCGGTCTGCATGATCCCAGCGACCGTGGCGCCCATGATCAGGTCGGCCGGGTCGATCGCGGCAGGGTCAAGCTTGACCGGGATCCAGAAGCTTCCGTCCGGGTTCCGGCTGATCGCGTGGTGGGTCATCCGATCCAGCGTCCACTCGACCCCGCCGCAGGCACCGAACTTCGCGCTGCCCTTCTCGGCGAAGTTGACCACGATGGAGCCGTCGGGATTCACCTCGAGCCCTTGCGTGTGGTAGTTGAACTTGCCCTTCGGAAGGTTCTTTTCCGGGATCACATGGGTCGGATGCGGCCAGACCTCGTAGAACTCCATCGGCCATTCGCGGACCAGCCGCCCGGACATGTCGTAAAGCCGGATCGCCGCCCCGTTCTCGAACATGCCCTGAACCAGCGTCAGCCCGTCCATCGTCGCGCCCGCGTCATGGACGGTCACGCCGTCGCCCGGATAGACGCGCGGTACGATCTTCGGATCGCGCAGCCAGGGGCCGCGGATTTCCTCCTTGAGGACAGCGATCGTGTCGCGCACGAACCCCGAGGGCGGCAGCTGAAGGACGGCCAGGATCAGTCCGGCACAGAAGACCAGGAAAACGGCAGAAGCCAGGAAAGCGATCCGCGAGAAACCATCGAACGACTTCATGACCAACACATCCGGACCGATTACGCTGCCGTGCGAGCCGCATACCAGTTAAGGCTGCGCGGAGTCGATGCGTAAAGGCAATTCTCGGGCCATGCCCTCTCTCGGCGGAATTCCGACATTTTCTGCCGAACCAACGCCGGCAAAGTCACCGCTCGCGCCGCGTCGCTCAGGCCAGGTGCCGCGCAAGCCGCGGCAGGCGCGCACGTTTCAGAATCGCCCGCCGCGTCGGCGCAACCGGAGCCGCCTCCAGCGGCGCGAGCGCGGCGGCGACGCTTTCGGCCACCGCGTCGGGCGCATCGGCGGCAAGTTCCATCAGAAAGGCATCCGGGTGACTCGGGCGGAGGCCGTGGCGCGCCAGGGTCCGGCCCGGGAAGTCGGTCAGGTTCAGCGTCACCACCAGATCCGCCCCGCCGGCGATGGCGCCGGCCAGAACATGGCGGTCGGACGGGTCGGGCAGCGACAGCACCGCCTCCAGATCCGGAGCCGGGGAAATCTCCGCCCCGGCGAATCCCGCGCTCAACTGTGCAATCTCCGCCGCGATCTGCCCGGCCTGTTCGGGATGAGTGCGCAGCACGGCGCGGCGCCATTCCTCCAGGATCCGCGCGGACCAGAGCGGCTGGAACAGCCCGCGCGCGGCGCAGCCGGTCAGAACGCTGCGCAGGACCGTCGGATAGAGCACGCAGGCATCCAGCAGCGCCCGCATCAATCGAGCCGGAAGAACAGCGCCTTCAGATAGCCGCTTTCGGCCAGCTGCGGATGCTGCGGATGATCCGGCGCGGCAAAGCCGGTGCGCAGGATCTGCGCCCCCCGCCCGGCGCGCCCAATCCCCCGGACCGAGGCCTGACGGAACGCATCGAGCCCCGCCGCATGGGAACACGAGCAGAGCACCAGATAGCCCCCCGGCGCCACCAGCGGCGCGGCCAGCCGGGCGACGCGCTCATAGGCCCGCAGCCCCGCCTCCAACGCGGGTTTCGCCGGCGCGAAGGCGGGCGGGTCGCAGATCACCAGCTCATAGCGCTCCCCGGCGGCGGCCAGTTCGGCCATGACCTCGAAGGCATCGCCCTTCCGGGTGGCGAAGCGCTCCGCCATTCCGCCCCGCGCCGCGCCGTCCTGCGCCAGGTCGAGCGCCGCCTGCGAGCCGTCGACGGCCAGTGCGGACACCGCGCCCCCGGCCAGCGCCGCCAAGGCGAAGCCGCCGACATGGGAAAAGACGTCGAGCACCCGCGCACCCGCCGCCAGGCGCTGCGCAAAGGCGTGGTTGTCGCGCTGGTCGAAGAACAGCCCCGTCTTCTGCCCGCCCAGAAGGTCCGCCAGATAGGTGGCACCGTTCATCGGCACCGCAACGGGTCCCTCTACCGCACCCGCGATCACGCCGGTCGCCTCGTCGAGCCCTTCGAACTTGCGCGCCCGCCCGCCGGCATTCTTGACGATCGCGGTCACCCCGGTGACCTCCTGCAGCGCTTCGGCGATCAGATCCAGCCGGGTCTCGGCCCAGGCGGCATTGGGCTGGATCACCGCGGCCGCGCCGAAGCGGTCGATCACCAGCCCCGGAAGCCCGTCGGCCTCGGCATGGACCAGACGGTAGTAGGGCGCCGGATAGAGCCGCTCCCGCAGGGCCGCCGCCACCGCGATCCGGGCCGCGATCCAGTCCCGGTCGACCTGCGCCGCCGGATCCCGGTCGAGCATCCGGGCGATGATCTTCGATCCCGGCGACACCGCCACCAGGCCGAGCGGCGCGCGCTCGCCGTCCTCCAGCACCGCCAGCGTCCCCGGCGCCAGCGACTTGGTGCGCCGGTCGGTCACCAGTTCGTTGTCGTAGACCCAGGGAAATCCGTGCCGGATCCGCCGCGCATCCGCATTTGGCCTGAGCCGCACCCGCGCCGTCACATCAACCGCTTCGTCGTCCAACACGCCCGCTCCCTGCCCCGCACCGCCGATCCGCGTGACCTTAGGCCGTCGCCGTCGCGGACGAAAGACCGCCCCGGCCCGTCACGCGCGTCAAATCCCGGCGCGGGGCCTTCCGCCGCGGAACCCTGCCAGCGGCAAAGCACCGCCGGTCGGGCCGGAGATTGGTGGTGACACCGCTACCGCTAACACCTAAGGTCGCGCCAGAGGAATTCCGCACCGAAAGGGGCCCCCCATGACCTTGAACCCAACCGTCGACCGGGTCACCGACCGGGTCCGAGAACGCAGTCTGAAAAGCCGCGACACCTATCTCTCGCGGATACGCGCGGCGGTCGAGGCCGGGCCGGTCCGCGCCCATCTGAGCTGCGGCAACCAGGCCCATGCCTATGCCGCGATGGGCGACCAGAAGGACGCGCTGGCAGAGGGGCGCCAGCCCAATCTCGGCATCGTCACCGCCTATAACGACATGCTCTCGGCGCACCAGCCGTTCGAGGACTATCCCAAGGTGATCCGCGAGGCCGCCCGCGCGGCCGGCGGCACCGCACAGGTCGCGGGCGGCGTCCCGGCAATGTGCGACGGCGTCACCCAGGGACAGCCGGGGATGGAGATGTCGCTGTTTTCCCGCGACGTGATCGCGCTCGCCACGGGGGTGGCGCTGTCGCACAACTGCTTCGACGCGGCCGCCTATATGGGCGTGTGCGACAAGATCGTCCCCGGCCTGGTGATGGCCGCCGCCACGTTCGGCCACATCCCCGGCATCTTCATCCCGGCCGGCCCGATGACCAGCGGATTGCCCAACGACGAGAAGTCGAAGGTCCGCCAGCAATTCGCCGCCGGCGAAGTCGGCCGCGACAAGCTGATGGAGGCCGAGATGGCCTCCTATCACGGGCCCGGCACCTGCACCTTCTACGGCACCGCGAACACCAACCAGATGCTGATGGAGTTCATGGGCCTGCACCTGCCCGGCGCCTCCTTCGTCAATCCCGGCACGCCGCTGCGCGAGGCGCTGACCCGTGCGGCGACCGAACGCGCGCTGGCGATCACCGCGCTCGGAAACGACTTCCGCCCGGTCTCGGACATCCTCGACGAACGGGCCTTCGTGAACGGCATCATCGGGCTGATGGCGACCGGCGGCTCGACCAACCTGGTCATCCACATGCCGGCGATGGCGCGCGCCGCGGGCGTGCTTCTCGATCTTTCGGATTTCGAGGCGCTGTCCGAGGTCACCCCGCTTCTCGCCAAGGTCTACCCGAACGGGCTTGCGGACGTGAACCATTTCCACGCCGCGGGCGGGCTTCAGTTCATGATCGCACAGCTTCTCGAAGCCGGGCTGCTGCATCCCGACGCCAAGACCGTCGCGGGCGACGGGCTCGACCTCTACACGCGCGAGCCGAAGCTCACCGAAACCGGTCTCAACTGGAATGCCGGGCCGCGCGAAAGCCAGAACGACAAGATCCTCCGCCCCGCCACCGATCCGTTCCAGAAATCCGGCGGTCTGAAGCAGCTTGCGGGCAATCTCGGCCGCGGTCTGATGAAGGTCTCGGCGGTGGCGCCCGAACGCCACGTGATCGAGGCGAAGGCGCGCGTCTTCCACGACCAGAGCGAGGTCAAGGCGGCGTTCAAGGCCGGCGAGTTCACCGAGGACACCGTTGTCGTCGTGCGCTTCCAGGGTCCCAAGGCGAACGGCATGCCCGAACTTCACAGCCTCACCCCGACGCTCGCCGTCCTTCAGGACCGCGGCCTCAAGGTGGCTCTGGTGACCGACGGGCGGATGTCGGGCGCCTCGGGCAAGGTCCCGGCCTGCATCCACGTCGCCCCCGAGGCCGTCGAAGGCGGGCTGATCGGCAAGGTCCGGGACGGCGACCGCATCCGTGTCGACGCGGTCAAGGGCGTGCTCGAAGTGCTCGAAGAGGGCGTGGAGGACCGCCCCGCCGCGGCGCCCGACCTGACCGGCAACCAGTTCGGCATCGGGCGCGAGCTTTTCTCGGTCTTCCGCGAATTCGTGGGGCCGGTGGACACGGGCGCAAGCGTCGCGCTCCGCGCCAGCGAACCGGCGTGACCGGCGCGACATCTGACGAGGGACAGACATGACACCTGAAGCTGCAACCGAACGCAACCTGGCCGTGGCGCGCAAGGCCCCGGTCATCCCGGTCCTCGTCATCAGCGATGCGGGCCGCGCCAAGGGGCTCGCCGAAGCGCTGGTGGCGGGCGGCATCTACGCGCTCGAAGTGACGCTCAGAACCCCTGACGCGCTGGCCGCGATCACCGCCATGGCCGAGGTGCCGGGCGCCATCGTCGGCGCCGGCACGCTGCTGTCGCCCGACGATGCCCGCCGCGCCCAGGATGCGGGGGCCACCTTCGGGGTCTCGCCCGGCTCGACCGAGAAACTGCTCGACACGGCCGAGGCGATCGGCCTGCCGATGCTGCCCGGCGCGGCAACGGCGACCGAGGCGATGTGGCTTCTGGAACGCGGCTACGGCTTCCAGAAGTTCTTCCCCGCCGAAGCGATCGGCGGCGCCCCGGCGCTGAAATCGCTGGCCGGGCCGCTGCCGCAGATCACCTTCTGCCCCACCGGCGGCATCACCGCGGCGAACGCCCAGACCTATCTGAGCCTGCCCAACACCGTCTGCGTCGGCGGCTCCTGGGTGGCGCCCAACGACAAGGTCGCCGCGGGCGACTGGGCGGCGATCACCGCGCTCGCCGCCGAGGCCGCGAAGCTCAAGGCCACCTGATCCGGCCGCGGGACGGACACCGCCCGTCCCGCGCTCAGCCCTTCTGCAAGCGTCCCGCCCGGCCGCCCCGGCGCCCGGCGGGGCGGGGCTGCGCCGCCGCCTCGCGCAGGACCACCGTCATCGGATGGTCGGGATGCGCCGCGCCGTGCCGCTCCAGCAGCGCCCGGACCGCCGGGGCATGGCCCTTCGGCAATTCCGTCGACAGCGCCCAGTCGAGGAAGATCGACCGGCATTCCTCCGCGCCGATACCGTCGATCCGGTAGGATTCGGCAATCAGGTCCTTGGGGTCGATCGCGTCCCTGCTCATCGGTTCACTCCACCTCCGTCGGCTCGGTCCCGGCCGCGGCCGCCGCAAGCGCGGTGTCGATCACTGCGCCCGCGGCCGCCTGCCCATCCTCCAGCGCCGCCTGCAGCGCCGCAAGATCCGCCTGCCCGGTATCGCGCAGCAGCATCGCCTGCCCGCCATGTCCCAGGGCCTCCGGATCCAGCGCCTGGTCGGTCAGCAGCCGCGCCGCCGCCTTGACCGCCGCCTGCAGCGCATGGACCTGCGCCAGCACCGCCATGTCGTCCGGGTCCGCAAGCGCGGTCTTCAGTGCCAGCTGATCCCGCACCTGCCGGTGCCGCGACCCCGCCAGCAGCGCCACCGCCTGGGCGAACAGCTCGATGTCCTGCAGGCCGCCGGGACCGTTCGAGATGTCCCAGACATTCGCCCGCGGTTTCGCCGCCGCCAGCCGCGCCCGCATCGCCGCCAGATCCGCCGTCACCGTCCCGCCGTCGCGCGGCCCCGACAGCACCTCCTGGCGGAACGCCTCCACGTCCCGGCTCAGCCCGGCCTCTCCGGCAACCACGCGGGCGCGGGTCAGCGCCAGGTGCTCCCAGGTCCAGGCCTCCTCGCGCTGATAGCGCTGATAGCCGCTCCAGGGCGTCGCCGCCGGCCCTTGCCGCCCCGACGGCCGCAGCCGCATGTCGACCGCATAGAGCGTCCCGGCCGCGGTCTGCGCCGACAGCGCGGTCACCAGCGCCTTGGTCAGCCGCGCGTAGTAGGTCCGCGCCGGCAGCGCCTTGCGTCCGTCCGACTCGGCCTCCGCCTCGGCGTCGTAGATCACGATCAGGTCCAGATCCGACCCCGCCGTCAGGCTCCGCGCGCCGAGCGACCCCATCCCCAGGACGACCGCGCCGCGCCCGGCCACATGGCCGTGGCGTCGGGCGAACTCGGCCAGCGTCGCCTGCCAGATCGCCGCCAGCGTCGCCTGCGCCAGATCGGCATATTCGGCCCCCGCCACATCCGGCGCGATCAGCCCCCTCAGATGGTGCACGCCGATGCGGAAATGCCAGTCCTTCTGCCAGTGCCGCGCCGCATCCAGCTGCATCTCGTAGTCGAGATCGGGATTGCCGAGCAGCTCGGCCAGCTCCGCGGCCAGCGCCTCCCGCCCTGGCCAGGGCTCGAAGAAGGCGCCGCCGATCACCGCGTCCAGCACGCCGGGATTGTCGGCCAGATAGCGCGCCAGCGCCGGCGCAGTCGACGAGATGTCGACCATCAGCTCGATCAGCTGCGGATTCGCCTCGAACAGCGAGAAGACCTGAACACCGGCCGGCAAGCCCTTGAGGAAACTGTCGAACTGGATGATCGCCTCGTCCGGCCGCGCGGCCCTGTCGAAGCCGTGCAGAAGTCGCGGCAGCAGCCGGTCGAAGATCTGCCGCGCCCGCTCCGACCGCAGCGCCGGATAGCTCTGCCAGGCCTCCACCAGCCGCTCGCCGGTCTCCGACATCTTCGGCGGCGCGGGGCGCTTGCGCTCGGGCGCGAAGAAGCCCTCGGTCAGCGCATGCACCCGCTCGAAGATCTCGCCCATTTCGCCCTGCAGCGCGGCGACATCGTCGCCGCCGCAGAACATCGCCAGCCGCATCCATTCCGCGTCGGTCTTCGGCAGGTGATGGGTCTGGGCATCCTGCACCATCTGCATCCGGTGCTCGATCTCGCGCAGCCGCACATAGTCGCGGTCGAGCGCCTCGGCATCCGCCGGCTTCACCCAGCCCTTCGCGGCCAGCCGCGACAGCGCCCGGCGGGTCTCGCGCACGCGCAGGTCGGGATCGCGCCCGCCGGCGATGAGCTGCCCGGTCTGGGCGAAGAACTCGATCTCGCGGATGCCGCCGAGGCCGAGCTTCAGGTTGCGCCCGTCCAGCCCCGCCGTCGAACCCTTGTGGCTGCGGATCTTCTTCCGGATGTCCTGGATCTCTTCCACGGTGGCGAAATCGAGGTGACGGCGCCAGATGAAGGGGCGAATCTCCTTCAGGAACCGCCGCCCCGCCTTCACCGCCCCGGAACAGGGGCGCGCCTTGACGAAGGCCGCGCGCTCCCAGGTGCGGCCCGCGCCTTCGTAATAGCGCTCCGCGGCGCTGATCGAGATCGCCACCGGCGTGACCGAGGGGTCGGGGCGCAGCCGCAGATCGGTGCGGAAGACATAGCCCTCGTCGGTGATGTCCGAGAGGAGCGCCATCGCCCGGCGCACCGCCTTGACCATCGCCGCGCGGATCTCGGGCAGGTCGTCGGTGCCATAGCGGCTGTCGTCGAACAGGCAGATCAGGTCGATGTCCGACGAATAGTTCAGCTCGAACGCGCCCATCTTGCCCATCGCCAGCGCAAAGAGCCCGCAGGCATCGGCCAGGTCGGCCTCCTCTGCGCCGGGCAGCCGGCCGCGCGTCACGTCGGGCATCAGCGCCGATTTCAGCGCCACGTCGAGCGCCGTGTCCGCCAGCCGGGTCAGGCCGCCGGTCACCTTGTCGAGCGGCCAGACCCCGCCCAGATCGGCCAGCGCCACCAGAAGCGCCACCCGCTGCTTGGCGATCCGCAGCTGCGTTCCGGTCTCCTTCACACTGCCCGGCGCCAGCGCATCGAGCACCCCGGCCAGTGCCGCGTCGGCCTCCCCCGCCAGCGCGGTTTCCAGCCAGTCGCGCTGCCGCCCGATCAGCCCGGCCAGATAGGGGCTGCACCCCGCCGCCCCAAAGAGCAGCGCGCGCAGCTCGCCCTGAGCCCAGTCGAGCCCGGACAGCACGTCCTCGGCGCGCTCGGGCTCGAACGGCAGCGGCAGGCGGATGATGGCATCGGCAAAGCGGGGCGTCGACATGGGCAGAGAGTGCCCACCCGCAACCGCCGGGTCAACGCGATGCCGCGATGCTGCACGTGCGAATGTGAATCTTTTTCACATACCCTCTTGAACCCCGCCCCCCGACTTCCGATCTTGGCAATGTGAAGCCAATTCACATGCAACCACCACGGAGACCTCGATGTCTGCAGTCGCAACCTGGCCCTCGGCCGCCGAGAACTGGCTTGATCAGCGCGGAAAAGGCGCCTGGATCGCGGCCATGGTCCTCGGGTTCATCCTCTTCTGGCCGGTCGGGCTCGCCCTTCTCGCCTACATGATCTGGAGCAAACGCATGTTCGGTACCTGTTCGCACCGCGGCCACTGGCAGCATCGCGGCCGCCACGCCGCCAACGCCTTCCGCTCGTCCGGCAACAGCGCCTTCGACGCCTACAAGGCCGAAACGCTGCGCCGGCTGGAGGAAGAGCAGGAAGCCTTCCGCAGCTTCCTCGACCGCCTGCGCGAAGCCAAGGACAAGGCCGAGTTCGACCAGTTTATGGCAGACCGCGCCCGCGCCACCCGCGACGGCGGCCCGGAGGAAACCTCCCAGGCCTGATCCGGTCGCGTTCCCCGTCCCTGCGGCCCCTTGCGGGCCGCAGTTTCTCTGCCGATATGGATGCCATGACAACTTCCGATCCGCTCTGGGGCCTGCCCGACCCCGACACCCACGGCGAGTTCTATGCCGCGACCACGATGAAGCGGTTCTTCGCCTGGATCGTCGATACGGTGCTGATCCTGCTGCTGTCGCTCGTCGCGATTCCGTTCACCGCCTTCGTCGGTCTGTTCTTCTTCGCGCTGCTCTTCCTCATGGTCAGTCTGGTCTACCGGATCGCCGCGATCGCGGCCTGGTCGGCGACGCCGGGGATGCTGCTGGCCGGGCTGGAGCTGCGCACCGCACGTGGCGAGCGGTTCGATGCCGCGACCGCCGCCGCGCACACCATCCTCTACCTCGTCATGATGTCGTTCTTCGTGCTACAGGCGGTGTCGATCCTGCTCATGCTGACCAGCGCGCGGGGCCAGGGCCTGCACGACCACCTGCTCGGCACGGCGGCGATTAACCGCGCACGCACATGGTGACGTAAGCATGACTTTCAGAGGGCTTGGCGAAAAACGGCGCGCTTGCTAGGCTCCGCCGAAAACCCCCGGGGGAAACGATGCGTCACACACTTCCGATTGCTCCGCAGTTCTACGTGACTGCGCCGCAGCCCTGCCCCTATCTGGCGGGTCGGATGGAACGCAAGCTCTTCACCGCGCTGCAGGGCGACTATGCCGAAACCCTCAACGACGCGCTGTCGAAACAGGGCTTCCGGCGCTCGCAGAACGTGCTCTACCGACCCTCCTGCGCCGAATGCACCGCCTGCATGTCGGCGCGGATCCGGGTCGCCGACTTCACCCCCTCGCGCAGCCAGAAACGCACGATTCGCCGCAACTTCGACTTGAATCGCCGCGCCAGTTCGCCCTGGGCGACCGAAGAGCAGTTCGCGCTTTTCCGTCGCTATCTCGACAGCCGCCACGCCGATGGCGGCATGGCCGACATGGACATCTTCGAATTCGCGGCGATGATCGAGGAAACCCCGATCCGCTCGCGCATCATCGAATACGAACACCGGCCGGACGACGCGCTGGTGCGGGGCGAACTCGCCGCGGTCTGCCTGACCGACGTGCTCGATGACGGGCTCAGCCTGGTCTATTCCTTCTACGAACCCGACCAGTCCAAGCGTTCGCTCGGGACCTATGTGATTCTCGACCATGTGGAGATCGCGCGGGAAGCGGGCCTGCCTTACGTCTATCTCGGCTACTGGGTGCCGGGCAGTCCGAAGATGGGCTACAAGGCCGGGTTCGACGCGCTCGAGATCTACAAGAACGGCGCCTGGCAGGGGATCGGCGATCCCGACAGCCACACCACCGAAACCCATCCGCTCTCGGTCGATCCGATCGCCGAACAGGTCGCGCGCATCAGCCTGCCGGACACGCTGCCGACCAAGGGCTGAACCGCGGCCGCCCGCCTAGGGCCGCCGCAGCAGCACGCGCCGTTCGCCGTCCGCGCCCTCGGGCGGCCCCGCCGCGATCCGCTTGTCGATCATCGCGCCGTTCAGGGTGAACTCGACCCCGGTCACGCCGCCATTCTCGAAATAGACCAGCACGAAATCGACCGTCCCGTCGCCCGCGTCGCGCGTCACGTCGGTCGATCCGATGGTCCGCTCATAGGTGTTGCGCGACACTTCCCGCCCGTCGAAGAACAGCGCGAAGCCGTCATCCGACCAGACCCGGTAGGTCCGCAAGCCGGGCCCCGGCCGGATCGTCCCCGAAATGCGGAAGACGCTGCCCGACAGATCCTGCGGCGCGGTCCCGGCATAGGACGTGCCATCGACACCCAGGAAGCTCCGGATGTCGGTCGCATCGGGAGCGTCGTCCGCTTCCCCGTTCGGATAGTCGATCAGGGTCGACACGAACGTGCCCGTCGGATCGTGGCCGTCGATCCAGGCCAGCGCCTCGTCGATGGAATGCAGCGGCCCGGTATCCCAGAATTCGCCGCGATAGCCCGCGCCGCCGCCCTCCTGGCCCCATACGGGCACTGCCCCCAGCACCAGCCCCGCCAGCGCGAACCCGGCCAGACATCGCATCGCCACGCCCTTTCCTGTTGAGCCGGACCGGCCCGCTGCGGTTAGAATAGACAGGCCCCAAGCTGCGGCAAGGCTGATCCATGGTTGACAGATTTCTCGCTCTCGGTCCGTCCTGGCACCTCGCCCTGATCCTGCTCGGCCTCGTCACCGCTCTCACGATCTGGGGCTACTGGTCGATCTCGGGCGGGCTGCGGCCGAACCGCAGCCACGTGCCCGACGCCGCCGGCCACATCGCCCGGATCAACACCCTGACCGCGACCGGGCGGACCAACTGGTTCGGCCTGCTCGCCTATCTCGCCTTCGCCTTCATCACCCTGCTCGGGGTCGAGGACGCCGATTTCTTCATCCCCTCGCGCCAGACCAAGCTGCCGCTGGTCGGCGTCGACATCCCGACCGAAAGCTTCTTCTTCTTCGCCCCGGTGCTCGGCGCCGCGCTCTACGTCTATCTGCATCTCTACATCCGCAAGGTCACCGGCGCGCTCTGCGCCGCGCCCCCCAGGGCCCGCGGCGAAAAGGACGCGGCCACGGCCGAGCCGACCCCGCTCGAACGCCACATCACGCCCTGGCTGCTGAACGATCTGGTGCTGCGCAAGCGCCGCGACGGCGCCATCGACGCCAAGCCGCTCGACTGGCTCGCCGACCTGATCGCCGTCGCGCTGGTCTGGATCGCCGGGCCCTTCGTGCTGTTCGGCCTCTGGATCCGCAGCTGGCCCGCGCACAACCAGGCGATGACGACGATTGCCGGGCTCAGCCTGATGGTGGCGCTCTATGCGGGCCATGTCAGCTGGGTGCGGATGGTCCGCGACCTCCGCGGCTGCGACGGCCGGTTCCATCTCAGCGACTGGTTCCGCCACGGCATCGTCGCAGTGCTGACCGTGGGCGCGGTCGGGCTCGGCTGGATCAAGACCGAAAGCGGCCATCCCTACGGCCATGCCGCCCGGCAGTCGGCCAGCATGACCGGCGCGATCAGCGTCTTTGTCGCCACCCTACCCAAGCTGCTCGATCCCGAATGGTGGGGCGCGCTGACCCCGGCCCGGCTGTCCGAGGTGCAGTTCTCCGCCCTCCCGGCGGAAGAGAGCGACCCCACCGCCGCCCGCGCCCGCTTCCGCAAGGACTGGTGCGACCGCCATGGCATGGACGCCGCCACCTGCGGCGAGGCGCCCGCCCCCGGCCGCGCTGCCTATCCCGGGGCCGCAGACCTGCACGAAGCGTGGTGCGCGGCGCGGGGAATTGCGGCGAGCGACGCCTGCGCCGCCACATTCGCGACGCTGGACGCAGATTTCCGAACCGAATGGGACAGCTTCCGCAAAAGTACCATCGCCGCGCTCGCCAAGCCCGACCTGCGCGAGGCCGACCTCCGCGGCGCCGACCTGTCCCGAGCCTCGCTGACCGGCGTTGTCCTTCGCGAGGCGCGTCTCGACGGGGCGGACCTCAGCAGGGCGCAGATGCAGGGGGCGGACCTCCGCTGGGCGGAAATGCAGGGGGCGGTCCTCAGCGGGGCGGAGATGCAGGGGGCGGTCCTCCGCGGGGCGGAGATGCAGGGGGCGGACCTCTTCGGGGCGGAGATGCAGGGGGCGGACCTCAGCGGGGCGGAGATGCAGGGGGCGGACCTCTTCGGGGCGGAGATGCAGGGGGCGGACCTCAGCGGGGTGGAGATGCAATCTGCATCCTGGGCGGGGGCCAGGATGCAGATTTGAGGGGGGGACCGGATTGAGTCAATCCGGCCTGTCGTCGCTGATCGGCAATGCCAGGACGCTCCTGCCCGAGCGGCTGGAGGACGGCAGCATGCCCTTCGTCTGCTCATGCTGGGCCACCGACCCGCCCGGCATCGACGATCTGATCGCCCTCTTCGGGGACAGATACGACACCAGCGAGTCCGAATTGCGAAAACTCGACTGGTTCTGCCCTGGCCGCCGCCCGCGAAAGACCGGTACGCCCTGGCCGCTCGACTCCGAGGTGCCGTGGGGGGCACAGAAGGATGGAGAGAGCGCTTCCGACTACAGAATCCGCCGCGCGGAATGGGCCGCGGCGCAGCCCGACCGCGGCTATTGCGACGAGTGAGGGCGCGGCCGGAACGAAGCGCGACCGACTCCGTGCAATCGGTGCGATTGCACATTTCTGAACGGGTCGTGACCGCGCCGTTCAGCGGCCCAGAAGCGCCGGCACGATGGTGACCACGCCGGGGACAAGCCAGAGCAGCAGCAGCGCCGCGATCTGGATCAGCACGAACGGGACGACGCCGCGGTAGATCTGCGCCGTCGTGACCTCGGACGGCGCCACGCCCCGCAGGTAGAACAGCGCAAAGCCGAAGGGGGGCGTCAGGAACGACGTCTGCAGGTTCACCGCGATCATGATCGTCACCCATTTCGGGTCCATCGTCCCGCCATAGATCACCGGGCCGACGATGGGCACGACGATGTAGACGATCTCAAGGAAATCAAGGACAAAGCCCAGAATGAACAGCACCAGCATGACGATCAGGAAGACCGCGGTCTCGCTGTCGAAGCTGCGCAGGAAGTCCTGGATATAGGTCTCGCCGCCGAAGGAAATGACCACGAGGTTGAGGATCTGCGAGCCGATCAGGATGGTGAAGACCATCGAGGTAACCTTCGCCGTCTCCCGCACAACCGGCCCCAGCACGCCCGCCCGCAGCAGCACCCAGCAGCTGTAGAGGATGCCGAAAACGGCGAAATGATAGGCCGCCTGCGCCACCGCGAAGGCGATGTACTGCTCGGCCCGCGTGCCGGGCAGATTGACCCTAAGATCGAAGCTCGCGCCGACCAGGATCATGATAACAATGGAAAAAGCGGCCCAGACGATGATCCGTCCGCTGCGGTTGTCGTCGGTCAGCCGGCGGTGCGCGGCCAGCATGATCGCCCCTGCGGCACCCAGGGCCGCCGCCGGCGTGGGGTTGGTGATCCCGCCGAGGATCGAGCCGAGCACGGCGACGATCAGGAGCAGCGGCGGAAACACGACCCGGACCAATGGGTTGCGCGCCAATCCTGATGCGGCTTCGCGGCAGCCATAAAGCGCCAGCCCGGCCGGGACCAGCAGGATCACCGCCGTCGCCCCCGCGCTCGTCGTCGGCGCGATCAGCAGCCAGTCGGCCACGAGACCCAGCCCGACACCTGCGAACCCGATCCAGATCGGTGCCCCGGCCCGCGACGGCGCAGTGCCGCGCCCGCCTGCAAGAACCAGCGCAACCAGCAGGAAAAGCGCGGTAATTCCGGTGCCGAGCGGAGGCGCCCCGGCAATCCGGGCGCCCCGCGCGGCCGCGATTTCCTCGGGCGACAGGGCATGGCTCCGCACCTCCGCACCCGACGCGGCGATGCGCGCCTGCTCGGCCTCGGCCCGGTCCCAGGCCGCCTGCCCGTGCAGCGCGATCATCGCCGCCTTGCACTGCTCCGGCACATTGGTGCGCAGCGTGGCCGAGGGCGCGGCAGAGGACACCGTGTCGACCGTCAGATCCTGCGACCCGACGATGCCGACCTGCGCCGCAAGGACCACCGCCGCGACCAGCCCGACCGGCACGCCCACAAGCCAGGTCAGCGCCTCGCCGCGGGTGACGACCTCGCCCCCCGGACCGGATGCAACCTCCCCGCGCACCGGCGGCGCGTGGCGCGGGTCGAACAGCGCGAAGCCGAAGGCATAGACGGCATAGAGCACCGCCAGAAGGATTCCGGGCAGCAGCGCCGACTGGAACAGGGTCCCTACCGAGAGAACGGCGGCCTTGCCGAGATAGGTGAGCGCGTCCGGGCAACCCACTGTAATTGCGCGGGTCTCCTGCGCGGTCGCATAGATGTCACCCGCCAGCGTGCCGAGAAGCACGATGACGATGGAAGGCGGTATGATCTGGCCGAGCGTCCCCGAGGCCGCAATCACCCCCGTCGCCAGTTCCGGGGAATAACGGTTCCTCAGCATGGTCGGCAGCGACAGCAGGCCCATCGTCACCACCGTCGCCCCGACAATGCCCGTCGAGGCGGCGAGGAAGGCGCCAACGACCACGACCGACACGGCAAGCCCGCCGGGCATCGGGCCGAAGACCCGCGCCATGGAGGTGAGCAGATCGTTGGCGATCCGGGACCGCTCCAGCGTGATGCCCATCATCACGAACATCAGCACCGCGAGCAGGGTCTCGATCCCCTGCCCGGCGAAGACGCGTTCGTTCATCCGGTTGACGATGAAGCTGAGATTGCGGTCCATCGCCAGTTCCCAGCCGCCGGGAAACAGCGGCTGGTCGATCCGCGGCAGATCCGGATAGCGGAAATGCGAGATGGCGAGCGGGTTCACGCCCTGGCCCAAAAGCGCGTGATAGGCGGGACTGGCCGTATCGACGGCGCGGTGAACGAGGAGCCCGGCACTGTCGAGCCCGGCCAGGATGCCGAAGGCCAGCACGCCGGCACCGCCGATCGCGAAGGCGACCGGAAAACCGGTCATGATGCCGCCGAAGAGGCAGAGCAGCACGACGATCAGGCTAATCTCGACGCCGTCCAGTCCGAAGAACATCGCCGGCGCCTCACATCGTCTCGGCAGGATGCGGCGGCCCGCCCTCGCCGCGCCTGTCCGGGTCGTGGAAGCGACCATCGGCCTCGGGGCCCTCGACGAGTTCCAGGACGTTGCGGAAGAAGAAGGTCACCGCTTGCAGCAACATCATTGCAATGAAGGCGAGGATCAAAAGCTTGAAGAGAAAATAGGCGTCGAAGCCGTTCGGCGAGAAGCCGATGGTCTCGACGTTCCATTTCAGCACGCGGGATTTCCGCAACATCGCCTCGAGCGAATCCGACGCCGAGATCTTCGGTGTGATCAGGTGCCGCCAGAGAAAGAACCAGGCATAGAGCCAGCTGAGCACCAGCATCGGCGCCATCAGCACGAGACTGCCGGCCGCGTCGATAATCTTGCGGCTGCGGCGTGTGACGCGGGCATAGACTAGGTCCACCCGCACATGGCCGCCCTGCACGAAGGTCCAGGCACAGCAGAGCGCGACGATCATGGCATTGTAGAGCTTCAGCTCCTCGCTGTACCAACTCAGATCGCGGGTGAAGACCGTGCCGAAGGGGCCGACCGAGATTTGCGAGACCAGAAAGACCCGCTGCAGGAACACGATGACGACCTGCTGCAGGACCATCGCCAGCCCGGCCCAGGCAAAGAGCCGCCCCATTGCATTGGCAAAGGCTTCCGCCCCGCGGACGAAGCCCCACAGGAGCCCACGGCGCCACAACCCCAGAGCGAGCAGCAGCAGGAACAGATCGAAGGCGACAAAGAAGACCTGGCTCGATCCGCCGTAATAGGCAAAGCGGAGGATCGCCTGAGGGTCGGACCAGTCGAGCCAGCTTGCGGGATCGCCGAGCGCGTAGACGAGGTCGCGGGGGCCGTGCGCGATCCCGCCGAGGATCCACAGGATGCCGTCGAACATCGCGTCCCTCCCTTTCGCCGCACACCCGGTCCCGCATGGGGTGCGGCCGGCCCAGTGCCGCGACGGCCGTCAGAGCGCGGCGAGCACGCGGTTGCGCTGCTGGGTATAGTAGCCGTCGGAGAGCGCCACCCAGTTCGAGGATTCCGCCATCCCGTTCGCCGCGCTCTCGAAGATGCTGGCGAACATCTCGTCTTCCATGAACGCGGACAGCACGTTGCGCGAGGCGGTCCCGAAGGCGTCCCAGATCGCCGGGGCAAACTCCTGGATCTTGGTGCCGCCAGCGACCAGCCGCTTCAGCGCCGGGCCGTTATTGGCAATGAACAGCGCGTAGTTCTGCTGGTGGGTCTCGGCGGCGGCGATCTCGATCGCCTTCTGCTGCTCGGGGCTCAGGCTGTCGAAGACTTCCAGATTCACCCCCACGCTCAGCGCGGAGCCCGGTTCGTGGAAGCCCGCGGGATAGAAGTACTCGCAGACCTCCTGCAGGCCCAGCCGTTCGTCCGACCACGGTCCGACCCATTCGGTGCCGTCCAGTGCGCCAGTGGAGAGCGCCTGGTAGATTTCGCCAGCGGGAAGGTTCTGCACCGAGGCGCCCAACTCTCCCAACACCTTTCCGCCGAGGCCGGGCATGCGGAACTTGAGGCCCTGGAAATCTTCCGGGGCGTTGATCTGGCGCCGGAACCAGCCGCCGCCCTGGGCGCCGGTCTGTCCGGCGATGAACGGGCGGATGCCGAAGATCTCCCCCAGCTCCGCGTGTTTTGCAGCGCCGCCTTGTCCGTAATACCAGGTCATCATCTCGGGCGCGGTCATGCCGAAGGGCACCGTGGTGAAGATCGCCCAGGCCGGACTCTGGTTGACCCAGTAGTAGTCCGCGGCGTGGTACATGTCGGCCTGGCCCGACGTCACGGCATCGAAGGATTCCAGCGCGCCGACCAGCTCGCCTGCCCCCTTGGCGTCGATCAGAAGCTGCCCGCCGGTCAGCCCCGCAACACTATCGGAGAAATGCTCGACAGCGTCCCAGACACCGGCCAGGCCGCGCGGCCAGGTTGTGACCATCACCAGCGTCCGCGGCGCGCCCTGCGCTATCGCCGGGGCAGCGAGTGCGCCGGCCGCCGCCGCACCGCCGCCAAGCGCGGACTTCTTCAGAAACGACCGACGATCCATGGCACTTCCCCCTGCACTCGCGGACATCCCGGCGCGGCTGCGCCGGCGGTCCGATCATTTTGCCGGTACCCTAGCGAATTGCCGGCGCTTGGCAACGACCCGCGGCGCCGGCGCCCGCGCCGGTATCCCGAACCTCGCGGCCGCCGTGACTTGCGGGCGCCGGGCGCCGCCCCCATAACACGGCTGGACAGCACGAGGCCTATCCGACCATGACCGAAAGCGTTCCCGTCACCGACCCCTCCGTCTGGATCACCGTCGGCGTCATCCTGCTTCTCCTGCTCTGCTCCGCCTTCTTCTCGGGCGCCGAGACCGCGCTGACGGCGTCCTCGCGCGGCAAGCTCAGCAGCATGGCGGATGACGGGTCGCACAAGGCGGCGCTGGCGCTAAAGCTGACCCAGGACAGCGAACGGCTGATCGGCTCGATCCTGCTGGGCAACAACCTCGTCAACATCTTCGCCACGTCGCTTGCCACCGCACTGTTTGCGAAGGTGCTGGGACCGAACGCGGTGGCCGTCGCAGCGCTGGTCATGACGACCCTGGTGCTGATCTTTTCCGAAGTGCTGCCGAAGACCTACGCGATTTCGAATGCCGAAAAGGTCGCTGCCTGGGCGGCGCCGATCGTCGCCGTCTGCGTGCGTGTGATGGCCCCCCCCGTCGCGGTGGTGCGCCGGATCGTGCGCGGCGTCCTTTGGATGGTCGGTGTGGAGATCGACCCGTCGCGGCACGTTCTGTCGATCCGGGAGGAGATCGTCGGTACGCTCCAGCTGGGCCATTCAGAAGGGATCGTTCTGAAGGAAGACCGCGACCGTCTTCTCGGCGCGCTCGACCTGAGCGATCGCACCGTCGAGGAGATCATGCGCCACCGGTCCAATATCGAGATGATCGATGCCGATGCGCCGGACGAGCAGATCCTGGCGCAGGCGCTGCAATCGCCCTATACCCGCTTGCCGCTCTACAAGGGCGACCCCGAGAATATCGTCGGCGTTGTCCACGCCAAGGACCTTCTGCGAGCGGTTCATGGCTCGGAAGACGGCAAGGGCACGGCAGATTTCGACGTGATGAAGGTGGCCCGCAAACCCTATTTCGTTCCCGAAACCACAACGCTCGACGACCAGATGCGCCAGTTCCTCAAACGGCACACCCATTTCGCACTGGTCGTGGACGAATACGGCGACCTGCAGGGCCTGCTGACGCTCGAGGACATCCTTGAGGAAATCGTGGGCGAGATCACCGACGAGTTCGACGACAGTGGCGATGCCACGATTGCGCGGACTTCGGACGGCAAGTTCCTGGTCGATGGCGCGATGACGATCCGCGACCTCAACCGGGCACGCGATTGGAACCTGCCGGATACCGAGGCCAACACGCTTGCGGGCCTGGTGATCCACGAGGCGCAGATGATCCCCGTCGTGGGCCAGGTCTTCATCTTCCATGGCTTCCGCTTCGAGATCGCCGCCCGCGAACACAACCGGATCACCCAGATCAAGGTCTCGCCCGTCGCAAAGAATTCCGGGCCAGCGGACCCGAGCGTGACCGTTCGGTGACAGGGACGGTTTGTTAATGTCTGCGGACTAGCCTGAGGGCGTCACGACTGCCAATCTTGGCTTTGTGATGTTTTCCTCCCTGTTGGACTGGCCGCGTCTCCGGGCGCGGCCTCTTTTTTGTTTCCGTTGAGTAAGTTCGGAATCCCTGTTGACCGGGGCATCGAGTCGCTCTAGCGTGTGCGCATATCAAGTCGGCCAGTCCGACAGGGAGCAAAAAACCAATAATGAAGGGTCCTTAGGGGCCCTTTTTTAATGCACGGATTGCGTCCCCGTCGCGCACCGTTTACATCCGCTCCACCGGTGCCCGCCTCTCGATGGGGCCCCGACGTCCAGAGACGTCCAGAATGGAGATTCGGACATGCGCGCAATCAGCAAAGCCCTGACCACGGTCGCAGTGCTGTCTGCCCTGACCCTTCCCGCCCTCGCGCAGGATGGCACGACGGACCAGCCGGCCCCGGCGCAGCAGGCTGCCCCAGCGCAGCAGCCTGCACCGGCGCCCGCGCCGCAGCAGGCAGCCCCACGACAGATTGCCGGCAGCCGCGCCGATGCGCAGCCACGCCAGCCCTACCGGGTGGGAACCTTCTCGGACTGGCTGGTGCAGTGCATCCGCGTCGACGAGGCGCCGAACGACCCCTGCCAGATGAACCAGACGCTGAAGAGCCCGGACGGGTCTCCCACGGCCGAGGTGAACCTGTTCCGGCTGGACCGTGAAGGTGTCGAGGCCGGTGCCACGATCGTCACCCCGCTCGAAACGCTGCTCACCCGCAACATCGCGCTCTCGGTCGATGGAACGGACCCGAAATCCTATCCCTTCACCTTTTGCAGCCGTCAGGGTTGCATCGCCCAGGTCGGCTTCAAGCCCGAAGAAATTGCCGCCTTCAAGAAGGGCGAGACCGCCACGATCACGATCTATCCAATGACATCGCCCAACCAGCCGGTGCAACTTTCCCTGTCGCTGGCGGGCTTCACCGCCGCCTACGACTCGCTGACCGGAATCCCCGGTATCCCCTGAGGCTCTTACGAGCCCGGCGCTGCGGCGGTCAGACCCGGCGCAGCGCCAGCACCGCGTTCAGCCCGCCGAAGGCGAAGGCGTTGGAGAGGACCGCATCGACCTTTGCCTCGCGCGCCACGTTCGGAACCACGTCGAGCGCGCATTCAGGGTCGGGTTCCTCGTAGCCGATGGTCGGCGCAATCACGCCGTCGCGCAGCGCCATGATGCAGGCCAGAAGCTCGATCGCCCCGGTGCCGCCGATGACATGGCCGTGCATCGATTTGGTGGACGAGATCATCAGACGGTCGGCATGGGCGCCGAACACGTCTGCGACGGCCGCGCATTCGGTCTTGTCGTTCGCGGCCGTCCCGGTTCCGTGGGCGTTGATATAGCCGACGCTTTCCAGATCGAGCCCGGCATCGGCCAGCGCGCCCTTGATCGCCCGCGCGGCGCCCTGCTTGGAGGGCATCACGATGTCGGCCGCATCCGAGGTCATGGCAAAACCGACGACCTCGGCAAGAATGTCGGCACCGCGCGCACGGGCATGCTCGTAGTCCTCGAAGACAAAGACCGCAGCCCCCTCTCCCTGCACCATGCCGTTGCGGTTGGCCGAGAACGGCCGGCAACCGTCCTTGGACATCACGCGAAGGCCTTCCCACGCCTTCACGCCTCCGAAGCACAGCATCGATTCCGACCCGCCGGTCACCATCACCCGGGCCGCACCGCCGCGGATCAGCTGGAAGGCCAGCCCCATGGCGTGATTCGACGATGCGCAGGCGGTCGCCACCGTAAAGCTCGGCCCCTTGAGGTTGTAGCTCATCGAGACGTGGCTGCAGGCCGCGTTGTTCATCAGCTTCGGCACGACAAAGGGATGAACGCGGTTCTTTCCCTCCTCGTAAACCGTCCGATAGTTTTCGTCCTGCGTGTTCAGCCCGCCGCCGGACGTGCCCAGAACCACGCCGGAGCGCGCCGCCAGATCCCCGGAAAAATCGAGCCCCGCCTGCGCCAGCGCCTCGGCGGCCGAAATCAGGGTGAACTGGGTGAATCTGTCATAGAGGGCGATTTGCTGGCGGTTGAAATGCGCTTCGGGATCGTAGCCCCTGACCTGCCCGCCGATCTGGATCGCGAGTCGCTCCACATCGCGGATCTCGAGCGGACCGATCCCGCAGCGGCCCTCCTTCATTGCCGCGAGCGTGTCCGCGACATTGCTGCCAAGCGCGTTGATCGTGCCCTGGCCGGTAATGACGACGCGTCCGCTCACGATTTCTGCGCCACCAGACCTTCAACGGCGCGCACGATGGCGGCAACGCTGGAGATGTCGAACTCGCTGTCTTCCGGATTGTTGGCGTTGAACGGGACCTGGACGTCGAACTCTTCCTCGATCGCGAAGATGCTCTCGACCAGCCCGAGGCTGTCGATCCCCAGATCGTCGAGCGTCTTGTCCGGCGTCACGTCCTCGACGTCCATGACCGCCTGTTCCGCGATGATGCGGATCACCCTGTCCTTGACGCTCATTTCGGTACTCCCGGCATTGCTCGGCGCGATTTAGTCATTTCGGCCGGGGTTTGAAACAGCTTTCTTCAGTGCAGCAACATCTGCGATCAGCTTCGGCAGGCGCCGCAGCGCCTTGTAGGTCTCCACATGCGTGGTCATCTTCACCGCCGGATACCCGAGGATCACACGGCCGGCAGGCACATTTGTGAAGATCTTCGCTGCCCCTCCGGCCACCACGTCGTCGCCAATGAAGATATTGTCGTTGACGCCGACCTGACCCGCAAGAACCACGCGGTTGCCGATCCGGGTCGATCCCGCGACGCCGACCATCGAGCAGAGCATGCAGTCCTCGCCGACGACGACGTTGTGGCCGATCTGGACAAGGTTGTCGATCTTGGTACCCCGGCCGACCTTGGTCGCACGGATCGTGCCCCGGTCGATGGTCGCGTTCGATCCGACCTCGACATCGTCGCCGATCTCCACCGAGCCGAGCGTGTGGATGCGAGTCCAGTGCTGCTCGCCTTCTGCGACATGGTCGCCCTCGCCCAAGGTCTCGCGCACCTTCTCCACCGACGATTTCTCCGGCGTGACGAAGGCGAAGCTGTCACCGCCGATCACCGCGCCGGGCTGGGCGATGAAGCGGTCACCGATGACTACCCGGGCACCGATGCGGACACCGGAATGGATCAGCGCATCGGCACCGATCCTGGCATCCTCGGCGATGGTCGCCTGCCCGACGATCCGGGCCCGCGGGCCGATCTTCGCCCGCGCCCCGATCACCGTGAGCGGTCCGATCCGGGCGCCCAGGCCGATCTCGGCCGTCGGGTCGATCACGCAGGACGGATGGACCCCGTCGACGATCTCCGGCCCCCGGTCGAACAGCTTGGAGAGATGCGCCATCGCAAGCCGCGGGCGATTCACGAACAGCGCGGCTTCAAGCCCCATCGCCTGCCAGTCGGCGCCTTCCCAGAGAAGCGCCACTTTCGCCTTCCCCCTCGGGATCCCGTCGGCATATTTCGGATCCATCGCCAGGGCGAGATCGTCCGGACCGCACAGGGCGGGTTCGGACGCTCCCGCGATGGTCAGGCTGGGATCACCTTCCAGCCGGGCACTGAGCGCGCGGGCGACCTGTTCAAGCGGGAAGGACATGGGGACTCCGGCAGTCGTGGACCTGCCAGACGTTTAGCCTCCTGCGGCGCGAAGCGAAACCCCAGCCCGCGCCAGCGCCTGGAAGACCTGCGCATCCCGGCCGTAGACGTCCGGCCTGTACTGGATGGCGCCGCTTTCGGCCTGGAAGGCGGTGAAATAGACCAGATGCACCGGCACCGGCGGCTGGAGCGTGATCACGGTTTCACGCCCGGTCGCCACCTTCGACTGGTAGAGGCCCTGGGGGTTGGACGTCTGCCGCGACAACAGCACATAGGCGAGCGCCTGCGGATCGGCGACGCGGATGCAGCCATGGCTGAACATGCGCGGGTTGCGTGCAAAGAGCGACTTGGTCGGCGTATCGTGAAGATAGATGTTGTGCGGATTGGGGAACAGGAACTTCACCTCCCCCAGCGCATTCCCTTCGCTCGGCGGTTCGGTCAGGCGGAAGGGAAAGTTCGATTCGCTATAGTTGGCGAAGTTGACGGACGAACGCGACACCCGGTTGCCGGCCTGGTCGGTGAGCACCAGGTTGCCGACCGAGTTGGGGTTCTGCTTCAGCATCGGCAGATATTCGCGCGTCGCGATCGAATAGGGCACGTTCCAAGTCGGGTTCACCACCATCATCTCCATCATGTCGGAGAATTCGGGAGTGCGGTGCGTGCTCTGGTTCTGGCCGACGATCACCCGGGTCGCAAAGACGATCCTGCCGTTGTCGACAACTTCGGCGGTGAAATCCGGAATGTTGACCCAGACATAGCGCTGGCCGAGCGGGTAGTTCATCCACCGCTCGCGCTCCATCGCGACGATGACCTGCTTCAGCCGGTCGGCCGGATCCTTGTTGATTTCGGCAATGGTTCCCGACCCCGCGACACCGTCCGCGGCAAGTCCGTGATCAAGCTGGAAGCGCGCCACGACCTGCTGCAAGCCGGCATCGTAGACCGGCGAGGTGCCGGTGCGGCCATAGCCCAGTGCGGCAAGACGGTTGCGCAGGACCACCACCTGCTGGGACGAGACGCCGGGCTTGAGCGCGGCCCCGACCTTCGGCCCCCAGCCGCCTGCGCCGAGCGCGCGCTCGAGTTGCGCCTTCTCCTTCAGGAGCGCCTTGTAGTCCGAGGACTGGGGCGGCAGCGAATTCAGAAAGCCCTTGGGCGAACTCTTGGAAAACGCGGCAAGCGTACCAGCCTGGCCTCGGCGCGGCGCCGCCCGGTCGATATCAGAGTTCACCTGCGACGGCGTCAGAATGCCGGACTGCACGTCGCGAGCATATTCCGCAAATGCATGCGAGAGCATCGCCTCGGCGCGGGCCTTCTCGGCCGGCGAACGCGCGGACTTCACTGCGGCGTTCAGCGCGTCGATCCGGTAGGCGGGCACCGGAAGGCCCTGGTCGCCGGCATGGCTCAACGCATCGAAGAACGCACCGACGCGCTGCTTGTCCTTGTACCCGCCGCCCATCCAGATCGGCTGGTAGCCGCGCGAGGCATAGAACTCCGTCAGCACCCGATCGTTCGCGACCGCCGCGGCGAGGCTCTGCGAGAAGCCTCCGGCACTCTGGGCGGATGCGCTACCTGCGAGCAACACGGCAAGGAGTGCCAGAATGCGACGCGAACGCGATGGAATGACCGTTGCGATCATGGATACGTACTCCCGTTACGAAATGCCGGCAAATCTCGCGCCATTATGTCCGTTGTGCGTCCGGCATGCAAAATACAAGGGCTTCACAATGAACGGCGCGTTACCCGCCTGTCGCAGCCTGGCAACGCCCCGCCATCCGCCGCATCGTCGCAGATTGACCTGCCGATCGGCTCGATAGGCAAGAATCCGCCTATCTTTCCGCGGCCTTGCCCGACTTAACCAAAGGGGCAATACGACCGTTTCTGTTGTATCTGCGGACAATTTGTGGGAAAGTTTCCGCAATAGCCGCGAATGCGGTGATAATGAGGCAGAGCAGGCATGACATCAGAACAATCGGGCGCGCCCCGTCTTTCAAGGCGTGGGCTGCTGGCAGCCTTCGCAGCGACCGCAGTCACAGCCGCGCCGGCGGGCGCTGGCGTTTTCGGAGTCTTGCGCGGAGGCGGCGACGTACGGCGAATCCGGATGTATTCCGGTCGCACCGGCGAATCCATCGACATGATCTACTGGGTGGACGGCAAGTACATCAAGCCGGCCCTGCAGGAGATCAGCTATTTCATGCGCGACTGGCGCGAGAACAAGGCGGTACAGATCGACGCCCGCACCGTCGATATCATGGCGGCATCCCATGCGCTGCTGGGTGTCGATGAGCCCTACCTCCTTCTTTCCGGCTACCGCACGCCCAAGACCAACGCGATGCTGCGGTCGAGGTCCTCCGGCGTGGCGCGGAATTCATATCACATCCGCGGTCAGGCCGCCGACCTTCGGCTGAAGGGCCGCAGCGTAAACCAGATGGCGCGCGCAGCCTCCACTTGTGCCGCCGGCGGTGTCGGAACCTATTACGGATCCAACTTCGTTCACATGGATTGCGGTCCGCAGCGCCACTGGACCGGCTGAGTCTGGGCGAGAAGCCGCGCTTTTACCGGAGTGGACGCCGGTATTCTGAGCCGACAGGAAGACCCGGCACGGCAATTGGCCCGTGTCGGGCCTTTTATTTTGCCGCCACCCACCACCACGTCAGCGTTTCAGGTCGCCGTGCCTACCGGGCGACGATCAGATCGGCGCAAAGGCCGCCCAGCCGCTCGCTACGCCCAAGTTTCAGCCGACCGCCATGCTTGCGGGCAATGTCGGCCGCGATCGCAAGTCCCAGGCCGACGCCGGCCTGATCCTGGTTCCGTGCCGGGTCGAGGCGCGCAAACGGCTTCAGAGCATCGTCATAGCGCCCTTCCGGGATCCCGGGCCCGTCGTCCTCGACCCGCACGCGCACGAGGCTGCCCAGATCCTCGACCGCAACCTCGGCGTGCTTTCCATACCGCGCCGCATTGCTGAGGAGGTTGTCGAGCGCCCGCGCCACGGCCATCGGACGGATCTTCATGATGCCGGTTTCGTCGCCCGCGCGCATGGCCACCGGCTGCCCCGCCCGCGCGGCGTCAGTAACAACCTGACGCACCAGGACCGTCAGGTCGGTTGGCCGGACATCGTCCAGTGCATCGCCGCGGGCAAAGTTCAGGAACTCGCCGACGAGACGCTCCATGTCCTGCACGTCCTTCAGCATTGCCTCGGTCTCGTCCGAAGGATCCAGCATCGACAGCTCCAGCTTCAGCCGGGTCAGCGGCGTGCGCAGATCGTGACTGACGCCGGAGAGCATCAGCGTGCGCTGTTCGATATGCCGCTCGATCCGGGCCCGCATGTCGAGGAATGCCTGGCCCGCGCTGCGCACCTCGGTCGCACCCGAAGGCCGGTAGGTCACGTGGCGACCCTTGCCAAATTCCTCGGCCGCTCGCGCAAGCCGCCGGATCGGGCGAAGCTGGTTGCGCAGGAAGATCGAGGCGATCAGGGTCATCAGGACACTGGTGAAGATCATCCAGACCAGCAGCTGGTGCGGGTTCGTCGCCGAGACCCGGCTTCGCGGCATGGCCAGTTCGAGTCCGCCGAAGCGACTGCCAAACGAGACATGGACCGCGCGGGGGTCGGTGGCGAGGTCGATGCCGCTGATCTCCGGCATGGCCTCCCGCAGCGTCCGGATCACCACCCTGCCCGACAGGTCGTAGAAGGGACGCGAATCCCCGTCGATCGGCTGCGCCGGGATCGTCGCTTCAAGACCGAGCGAGGGTCCCAGCGTTCGGGCCACGAGCTGCGCCGCCGCAAGTCCGGGCTGAGCCTCGATCCGATCGACCAGGTACTCGATCTCGGCCAGAACGCTGCGGGTCATCTGAGCAGTGACGTCCTCGAAAAGCCGCTGGATGAAGACGACCGAAACGACCACCTGGACCGAGATGATCGGCAGGATCAGGATCAGTGCGGCCCGCCCGTAGAGGCTTCGCGGCATCCACCATTTGAGAAATCCGAAGTTCATGGCGTATAGCTGACCACGCCCACCGGAGACAGGAAAGCGTCAAATGGAAGCCGCCACATTCGATCCGCCACCGGGCGTTGCCGAGGTGGTTGCCGACGGTCTCAGGCGTCTCTTGGCGCCGAATCCGGGACCGATGACCTTCCGCGGCACGAACACCTATCTGCTGGGCAATCGCGGGATCGCGGTGATCGACCCGGGCCCCGACAATCCGGCGCATCTGGCTGCGATCCTCGGCGCGCTCGGCCCCGGACAGGCGATCAGCCACATCCTCGTGACCCATGCCCACAGGGACCACTCGCCTCTCGCAAGACGGCTCTCGGCTGCGACGGACGCGCCGGTTCTCGCCTTTGGCGACGCCCAAGCCGGACGGAGCGCCGTGATGCAGGATCTCGCTGCCTCCGGCATGGCGGGCGGAGGCGAAGGCGTGGATATCGAGTTCAGTCCCGACGCCGTTCTCCAGGACAAGACGGTAGTTGCCGGGGACGGCTGGGAGGTTACCGCTCTCTGGACCCCCGGGCATATGGGAAACCATCTGTGCTTCGCCTGGACCGACACCGTGTTTTCCGGCGATCTGGTGATGGACTGGGCCACGTCGCTGATCTCGCCACCCGATGGCGATGTGGCGGCGTTTCGCGCTTCCTGTCGGCGCCTTCGCGCGCACGGCCCACGCCGGCTCTGGCCTGGCCACGGCGCCCCTGTCGACGACCCGGCGGCACGGATCGACTGGCTGATGGCACATCGCGAAGCCCGCGAGGCACAGATCCTCGCTGTTCTAGAAGCCGGACCGATGAGTCCAAACGAGTTGGCGCTGGCGATCTATCGCGACACTGTTCCGACACTTCTGCCCGCCGCGGCCCGGAACGTTCTTGCCCATCTGGCCGATCTGGCATCCCGCGGCGTGGTGACGGCAAGCCCCCGGCTTGGCCCCTCGGCCGTTTTCGACCTTGCGCGCCGCGCCTGACAAGAATTCGCCAAATCCCTCTGGACTGCCCTGAGAGCCATTGCTATATCGCCGCCGGTGTTCCGGCGTAGCTCAGCGGTAGAGCAGTTGACTGTTAATCAATTGGTCGTAGGTTCGATCCCTACCGCCGGAGCCAATCCTCCCAAATCTACGTGAGCACGGCAGCTCCAATCTGATCCCTTTTGTTGGTTGTTTGGCTGCGGTCCGTGCTCCACCTTCCGCTTTACCCTGCGCCGCCTGTTCGGATCGCAAGCCTTCACGGCTCGTACGAGGCTTGGTGAAAGTCGGACGCGATCTCGGCTTGCAGTGACACTTCCTAACGAGGTCCGCCGGCTGGCCGAGACGATCATTCGAGCCCGCTGGATACCCGTCTGGCTCAAGCGTTGCGCGCCTGATGCAGGCAGAAATTGGACACATTGGGAAGCCGTTGTTGAGTCCCTGTCGCATCGGCTACTCTAGCCGCAGGGTGGACAGCGAATTCCGAGGCATGGGGATATCAGGCGCAAGTGAACGCAGGAAAGCCGGTGACCGGCGATCCTGCCGGCCGGCAAGCGGGCGAGCCCAGCACAGATGCTGAAGATCACCGCCAGCGCGGCACACTCCTACAGCGTCCTGTTCTATCTCGTGGACGGCTATTCCATGATGGCGCTCAGTTCGGCGATCGAACCATTGCGGGCGGTCAACCGACTCACGGGGTCCGAGCGGTATTCATGGGCGACCGCTGGCGAGAGGCGCGGGAATATCATGGCCAGCAACGGAATCGAGATCCCGGCGCAGTTCGGTCTCTCGGACATGGTGGACGCGGACCTGACAGTCGTCGTCGCCAGCATCTTCGACCCAGATTTCCAGTCCCCGAAGATGTTCGCCTGGCTGCGCCGCCTCAGGGCCGAAGGGCGCATGATCGGAGCGATCAGCAACGGAACGGTCTTGCTCGCGCGCGCCGGCGTGCTGGGAAACCGCCGGGTGACGACGCACTGGGAGATGATCCGCGATCTGCAGGCGTCGCACCCGAACCTCACGGTCACATCCGACATCTATTCGTGGGACCGGGGCGTCCTGACGGCGGCCGGCGGCGCGGCCGCGATGGACATGATGCTGGCCGTGATCATGGAGCTTGACGGCGAGGACCTGGCCTTCGACGTTGCCGAACAGTTTCTCCACGGCCCGATCCGCCCGGGTTCGCATCTTCAGCGCCACGACATAAGCTGGAGGTTTCGCGTGACCGATCCGCGGCTCCTGACGGCGATCAGGCTGATGAAGAACCACATTGCCGCTCCCGAGCGGATATCCGGCATCGCCGAGCAGGCCGGCATTTCGGAACGCCAGCTCGAGCGCCTGTTTCTGGCCGAGATCGGCAAGCATCCGTCCGAGTTTTACATCGATCTGCGGCTCAGGACGGCGCGCGGCATGCTGATCGGGTCGACCGAGCCCCTCGAAGCCATTGCCGAAGCCTGCGGCTTTTCGAGCCTCGGGCACTTCAGCCGCGCGTTCAAGGCGCGGTTCGGGGACTCACCTTCGGTTGTGCGGCGGCATCGTTCGGCGCGCTTTGGCGGATTTGTGCAAGAGAATGACGGACGGACGTAAGGCTCCGCACCGAGGAACGGGCTAGAGCCCCTCCATGCCGCGGCGATCATCACGCCACGGCCGGGGGGAGCGATGGAAACGCTGCAATTCATTGCCAATAATCTTGGCGTCATCCTGGGACTTGCGGTCGAGCACATCTCGATTGTCGCCGTAGCGGTGGGACTCGCCATCCTTACCGGCGTCCCCATCGGAATTGCGATCACCCAGAACAAGCGCGTCGCGGACACCGTGCTCTACGTGGCGTCGATCATCGTGACGATCCCGTCGATCGCGCTTTTCGGCTTGATGATCCCGATCCTGTCGATGATCGGTCAGGGCATCGGCTGGCTGCCCGCCGTCATCGCGATCCTGCTCTATTCCCAGCTGCCGATCGTGCGAAACACCTATACCGCGATCACCAATGTCGATCCGGCCCTGCGCGAGGCCGCCAAGGGAATGGGCATGACCTCGTTCCAACGGCTGGCCCGGGTGGAAATTCCGCTCGCGATCCCGGTCATAATGGCGGGCGTACGTACTGCGGTAGTGATGAATATCGGTGTCGCCGCCATTGCGGCCTATATCGGCGCCGGCGGGCTTGGCGTGCTGATCGCCCGCGGCATTTCGCAGACAGATCCGCGCCAACTGATCACCGGCGCCCTCGCGGTCTCGCTGCTCGCGATCGCCGCCGACTACGCGCTTCTCTACGTCCAGAAGCGCCTGACGCCCGCCGGCCTGAAACGCTGACCCCGCCCGACCGAGGACCGCCAAGATGATCCGACTGGAAGACCTGACCAAGACGTTCGAAACCCCGAATGGGGTCGTGGTGGCCGCCGACAAGGTCAACATGGAAGTCCCGACCGGCGAGATCTGCATCCTGCTGGGACCGTCCGGCTGCGGCAAGACGACGGCGCTGAAGATGATCAACCGCCTGATCCAGCCGACCAGCGGCAAGATCTACATCAACGGCGAGGACACGTCCAAGCTCAACGACATCGAGCACCGCCGCAAGATCGGCTACGTGATCCAGCAGATCGGCCTGTTTCCCAACATGACGATCGAGGAAAACATCTGTGTCGTCCCGAAGCTGCTCGGCTGGGACATGAAGAAGGCCCGCACACGCGCGGCCGAGCTTCTCGACCTCGTCGGCCTCGACGCGAAGCAATTCCTCAAGCGCTACCCGAAGGAACTCTCTGGCGGCCAGCAGCAGCGCGTCGGCGTGATCCGGGCACTCGCAGCCGATCCGCCGGTCATGCTGATGGACGAGCCGTTCGGCGCCATCGACCCGATCAACCGCGAGATCATCCAGGACGAGTTCCTCAAGATGCAGGCGGAACTGAAGAAGACCATCATGTTCGTCAGCCACGATATCGACGAGGCGGTCAAGATGGGCGACAAGGTCGCGATCTTCCGGGCGGGTCGGATCGAGCAGTACGACAGCCCCGACCAAATCCTCGCTCATCCGGCCAACCCCTTCGTTGCGGATTTCGTCGGTGCGGACCGCACTCTGAAGCGGCTCAGGCTCGTCTCCGCGGAAGAGGTCGCAGATGCCGACGCACCGGTCGCGGCGCGTTCCGCGAAGGTGGCCGACCTGTCACAGAGACTGTCGTCTGCGGGCGCCAGGATCGCCGTGATCATCGACAGCGACCACCATCCGGTCGGCTACGTCACCCTGGACGAGATAGCCGGCGCCACTGGCTCCGTGGCCGAATTCGCGCACCCTTTGCCTGCAACGGTACCGATCCGGGCCGACCTGCGTGCCGTCGTCTCAGAGATGTTCGCTCATGACACGATGTGGCTCGCCTGCACCGACGACACCGGCAGGTATGCCGGTGTCGTCTCGCAGCCCGCGGTAACCGCAGCGCTTCGGGCCACCTACACCGACGCAGACGCCGCGTGAGGGCCGTGCGATGACGCAGACATCCTCTCTCGGTCGCAACACCGCCCTGCTGGCAGTCTTCCTGCTTGGCATCTGGGTGTCGGCCTCCGGACTGCTCGGCCAGATTTCCGATCATTGGGACGACATCGTCTACCTGTCCCAGCAGCACGTCTTCCTCGTCGCCACCTCGGGGGGTGCCGCGATCCTGGTCGGGGTGCCGGTGGGCATCTGGCTCTCCCGCCCCGCGATGGAGCGGCACGCCGAGACCGTGATGCAGGTCTTCAACATCGGGACGACGATCCCGACGCTGGCGGTGATCGCGCTGTCGATGACCTTTCTGGGCATCGGCTTTCCGCCGGCCTTCTTCGGCCTCTTCGTCGCCTCGCTGCTGCCGATCGTGCGCAACACCTATGCGGGCCTTCTTGCGGTGCCGTCGCACCTGAAGGAAGCGGCGACGGGGATGGGGATGACCCAGACGCAGATCCTGTGGCGGGTCGAGCTTCCGAATGCGCTCTACGTGATCTTCTCGGGCGTCCGGACGGCGCTGGCAATCAATGTCGGCACCACGCCGCTTGCCTTCCTGATCGGCGGCGGCGGCCTGGGCGAACTGATCTTCACCGGGATCGACCTGATGGATCCCGGCATGCTTCTTGCCGGCGCCGTGCCTACCGCACTCCTCGCCGTGCTCGTCGACTTTCTGATGGGGCAGGCGCAGCTGCGTCTCATCCCCAAAGGCGTGAACCCTCTTCGCTGAGGGGCCTGCTCTGCAACATGGAGGATGCAGAATGAACCGGATCCTGAAATCGGCCCTGACCGCACTTGTGTTCAGCGGCTTCGCCGTATCGGCTCAAGCGGCTGACATTGTTGTCGGCGGCAAGAACTTCACCGAACAGCAGCTTCTCACGGCGATCACCGCGCAGTTGCTCGAAGCTAACGGCTACAAGGTCGAAAACCGCGGCGGCATGGGATCGGCGGCCGTGCGGCAGGCGATGGAGAACGGCCAGATCGATGTCTACTGGGAATACACCGGAACCTCGCTGATCACCTACAACAAGGTCGACGAGAAGCTGGATGCCCAGCAGACCTATGATCGCGTCAAGGAACTCGACGCCAAGAAGGGCATCGTCTGGCTGGAACCTTCGGACGCAAACAATACCTATGCGTTTGCGATGCGCCGTGCAGACTCTGAAGAGCGTGGCATCACGACGCTTTCCGAACTTGCCGCGGCCGTGAACAACGGCGACGACATCACCTTCGGCTCGAACGCCGAATTCTATGCGCGCCCCGACGGGCTGAAGCCGCTGGAAGAGGCCTATGGCTTCGAGTTCGGCCGGTCGAACATCAAGCGGATGGATACCGGCCTCGTCTACCAGGCGCTGAAGGATGATCAGGTCGATGTGGGGCTCGTTTTCGCCACCGACGGACGGATCCCGGCCTTCGACTTCGTCGTGCTGGAAGACGACAAGGGTTACTTCCCGTCCTACGCGCTCGCCCCGGTGGTCCGCGATGAGGTGCTCGAAGCCAATCCTGGGCTTGCCGACCTGCTGAACAGCGTATCCGCCAAGTTGACCGACCAGGAGATGGCCAAGCTCAACGCGGAGGTCGATGTGGACAAGGTGTCGATCGAGAACGTCGCCGCCGAATTCCTCAAGGAGCAGGGCCTGACCTGATCGTGCACGGACCGGGGCGCGACGGCGCCCGCCTCCGCCCCGAAACCGAAGCTCACACGATCCGGCACGGGGTGCGTGACCGCCCCGATCCAGGGACACTGACAGAATGACCACATCCCTTCTCAAGGTCGGCGCCGCGCAGTTCGCAAGCGAGATCGGCAACGTCGACGCCAACATGGACCGCCATCTGCACTGGATCGCGGAGGGTCGCGTTCAGGGGCTCGACCTGCTGGTCCTGCCCGAACTGTCCCTGACCGGGCACCACGGCGGCGAGAACGTGCTGGATTGTGCCATGCACCGCACGGACGCCCGGCTCGTGCGGCTCGCCAAGGCATCGGGACCGATGGCGACCGTTGTCGGCTTCATCGAGGAAGGTCCGGCGGCGCAGTTCTACAATTCGTCGGCGATCCTTCGGGACGGGCGCATGATCCACATTCACCGCAAGGTGAACCTGCCGACATACGGCAAGCTCGAAGAGGCGAAGTACGTGGCCGCCGGACGCTTCGTCGAGACCTGCGCCCTCGATGCCGACTGGCGGGCCGGGTTACTGATCTGCGCCGACGCCTGGAACCCGGCGCTGACCCATCTTGCGTTTCTGCACGGCACGACCCTGCTGACCCTTCCGGTCAGTTCCGGCGTCGAGGCGGTCGGTGCGGAGTTCGACAACCCCGCCGGCTGGGCGCTCACCGTCCGCTTCTACGCCATGATGTACGGCGCGCCAGTGGTAATGGTGAACCGCACCGGCAGCGAGCACGGCCTGACCTTCTGGGGCGGGTCGCGGATCGTCGATCCCTTCGGCCGCGAACTTGTCGTGGCCGGCACGGGCGAAGAACTGGTTTCGGCCGAACTGGACTTTGGGACGGTGCGCACGGCGCGTCATCTGCTGCCGACGGTCCGCGACAGCAACCTCAGCCTAGTGCTCCGCGAGACCTCGCGCCTCGTCGACCGTCTCGGCGTGCCGGACTTCGTGCGCGACGACGACTGACCCACACCGGAATGCCTGCCAAGGAGCCAGACCGATGCGCGATTTCTTCCTGACCGACGAGGACCGCGCCTTCCGCGCCGAGGTGCGCGATTTCATGGCGCGCGAGCTTGGCCCCCGGGTGGAGGCGATCGAGCGTGACCAGGATTTCTCAACCCAGCTTGCGGTCGCCCGCGCGCTTGGCGACGCCGGCTATCTGAAGGTGATGTTCCGCGATCTCTACGACGGCACGCTCAGCCGGCCGGGCCTGACGCATGCGGTGATCGTGTCCGAGGAAGCGGCCTATCTGAACTACGCCTTCGAAACCACCGTCGCAACCGCGCTGTCCTGCGCCTATCCGATCCATGCCCATGCGCGCCCGGCCCTGCGCGAGCGGTATCTGACGCCGATCCTAGAAGGCCGCGCGGTCGGCTCGATCTGCATGACCGAACCCAATGTGGGATCGGACAGCGCCGGGATGGAGACCCGGATCCGTTTCGACGAGTCGACCCGCGAATGGGTGATCGACGGCTTCAAGCGCTACATTTCCAATGCCTCGAAGGCCGACGTCTACATCGTCTGGGGCATCACCGATCCGGACGTTCCGCCGCAGAAGGGCATGACCGCGGTGCTGGTTCCCGCGGCCACGCCGGGTCTCAGCTTTCCGCGCACCTACGACTTCATGGGGCGCCGCGGCTCCGTGGTCGGCGAAGTGACCCTGGAAGACGTCCGCGTTCCCGAGGAGAACCTTCTGGGCGACGTGAACGGCGGCTTCCGGATCATGCTCGGCGCCTTCAATTTCGAGCGCGTCATCCTGGGCGGCTCGGGCCTCGGCGTCGCGCGCTCAGCCTTCGACCTGGCCCGCGCCCACGCTCAAAGCCGGGTCAGCTTCGGCCAGAAGCTCGGCCAGAAACAGCTGATCTGGGACATGATCGCGCAGATGAGCTGGCGGATCGACGCTTCGGAACTGCTGACCCACCGGGCAGCGAAGATGTACGACGCCGGACTCGACGGCAAGGATCTGATGCGCGAGGCCAGCCAGACCAAGCTCGTCGCGACCGAAACCGCGGTCTTCTGCACCGACCGGGCGGTGCAGATCCTCGGCGGCGACGGCGTCACCCGCCAGTATGGCCGGGTCGAACAACTCTACCGAGACGCCCGCGCCCTGCCGATCGTCGGCGGGACATCGGAAATGTGCAAATACCTGATCGCGGCGCGCGAG
This sequence comes from Paracoccaceae bacterium, assembly GCA_020425125.1. Classification (GTDB taxonomy): domain Bacteria; phylum Pseudomonadota; class Alphaproteobacteria; order Rhodobacterales; family Rhodobacteraceae; genus Meridianimarinicoccus. The sequence continues at coordinate 40,259 of JAGQRV010000037.1, forward strand.
ATGCCGTCGATCAGGCCCAATCTCTAACCTGTCTGAGGGGTGCTGCGATGCACATCGCGAGAATCCTCGAGGCTTCGGCCGACCGTTATCCCGATCACGTGGCGCTGGTCTTCGAAGGACGGCGCTGGACCTATTCCGAATGGCTGGGCCGCGTCCGCCGCTTTGCCCAAGCGCTGTCGGATCTGGGTGTCCGGCCAGGCGACCGCGTCGCCTTCTACGTCTCGACGTCGGAAAACTCGGTCACGACCTACTTCGCCTGCCAGTTCCTCGGCGCGGTCGCGGTTCCAATGAACTTCCGCCTGTCTCCGGGCGAAGCCACGTATATCCTGCAGGATTCCGGCGCCCGCGTCCTAGTCTACGGCCGGAGCCTGACCGAGAACGCACTGAAGATCGCAGAGCAGATCCACTCCGTCCACGACTATATCGGCTGCGCCTATGACGCGGCCAACATTCCCGAACGCCACCACCACTTCGAAACGCTCGCCGAGCAGTCGGTCGACCGCAACGAGCCCCGCCCGATCCCCGACAGCAACGCGATCTCGTCCCTCGTCTATACGTCCGGCACCACCGGTCGCCCGAAGGGAGTGATCCACACCCATGCCAACGACCTGGCCATCGCGATGAACTGCGTGATGGAATACTCCCTGAGCCACGCCGACAACGCGCTCCATATCGCGCCGCTCTATCATGTGGGCGGGATGCAGGCCTACTTCATCCCGCATCTTCTGGTCGGCGGGACCAACATCGTCACCGGCCGCTACGAGGCCGAGAAGACGCTGGAGACCATCGCCGCCGAACGCATCACGACGCTCTTCGCGGTGCCGACGCAGATTCAGGAAATGCTGTTCCATCCGAACTTCTCGGACTACGACGTCTCCTCCCTCAGGCTCATCACCACCGGCGGCGCCGCGATCTCGGCTGCAACGATGGAACGGGTAATGAACGAGTTCTGTCCGGGCATCTTCAACGGATACGGCATGACCGAAGCCTCGCTGACGCTGGTCCTGCATCCCGAGGACACGTTGCGAAAGCTCGGCTCATGCGGGAAGCCAACGCTGATTTCCGAATGCCGGATCATCACCGACGACCAGGCCCGCGAAGTCCCGCCGTCCGAAACGGTGGAGCGCGGCAGGATCGGACAGCTGATCGTGCGCGGGCCACAGGCAATGCAGGGCTACTGGAACAAGCCGTTCGAGACCCAGAAGAAGCTGAAGGCGGGCTGGGTCTATACCGGCGATCTGTTCAGCCAGGATGCGGACGGCTTCTACTATTTCCATGGCCGGGCCGACGACATGATCGTCTCGGGCGGCGAGAACATCTACCCGCGCGAGGTGGAAGAGATCCTCTACCGCTGCCCGGGCGTCCAAGAGGCCGCCGTGGTCGGACTGAAGGACGAGAAATGGGGCCAGATCGTCACCGCATTCGTCGTTCGTTCCGATCCGCACCTGACCATTTCCGACCTGGACGCGTTCTGCAAGTCGAGCGACGACCTGGCGCCCTACAAGCGGCCCAAGCGCTACGAGTTTCTCGATGCGCTGCCCTTCAATCCAAGCGGCAAAGTGCTGAAGCGCGAACTGGTCGCCCGCTTCGACACGCCCGTTCGCGCCTGACCAGGAGGCCGCACCATGTCCGAAAAGCTTCTTCTCGAGCAGGATGGCCACGTCGCCACGCTCACGCTGAACATGCCCGACCTGCGGAACCCACTGACCGATCTCGACCTCTGTGACGCCCTTGTCGCGGCAGCGGACCGCATCGCGGCCGACCAGACCGTTCGGGTCGCGATCCTGACCGGCGCCGGCTCTGCATTCTCCTCGGGCGGCAATCTCAAGCACATGCGCGACAAGGAAGGGACATTCGGCGGTGACGCCGTTGCCGTGAAGGACAAGTACCGTCGCGGGATCCAGCGCGTGGCCCGTGCGATGTGGGACTGCGAGGTGCCGCTGATCGCGGCGGTCAACGGACCGGCCTTCGGGGCAGGATGCGACCTGACCTTCATGTGCGACATCCGCATCGCGTCGACCCGGGCAGTCTTTGCCGAGAACTTCGTCAGGGTCGGCATCGTGTCCGGAGATGGCGGTGCCTGGGTCCTGCCGCGCCAGGTAGGGCTCTCGCGCGCCGCAGAGATGGCCTTCACGGCAGACCCGGTCGACGCCCGAACCGCGCTGGACTGGGGCCTGGTCTCCAGGGTCGTGGAGCCGGACGACCTGATGGCGGAAGCGCGCAGCCTGGCGGCGCGCATCGCAAAGAACCCGCCGCGGCATCTGCGCATGACGAAGCGGCTAATGCGTGAAGGGCTGACCACCTCGCTGGCCTCGCTGCTGGAACTGTCGGCTGCCTATCAGGGGGCCTGCCACCAGACCGCCGACCATGAAGAAGCCGTCGCCGCGCTTCTCGGCAAGCGCGACCCGACGTTCGACGGCACCTGAGACACATCTCTGTCGTGCACCACACCACATCCGGATCCCGCTCCATGTCCTCCGCCTTCTCAGACTTCCTCCATCAGACCAGCGTCGAGAGCATCCCCGACGAGATGCTCGATCTTGGCCGTCAGTGGCTGCTCGATCTCCTCGGCGTCGCGGCGGGGGCATCCGACACCCGTCTCTCGCACATCATTCGCGACCATGCGGCCGAGCATTTCGCACCCGGACGGCGCTCCGCGCGGATGCTGTTCGACGGCCGCGCGGCCAGCCCGGTCGGCGCCGCTCTGGCGGGCGGGATGACCATCGACGCGCTCGACGGGCATGACGGTCACAAGCTGACCAAGGGCCATGTGGGTTGCGGCGTCCTGCCTTCGCTCCTGGCTCTCTGCGAAGCCGAGGGCCGGACCGACGACCGCGACTTCCTGGCCGGACTCGTGCTCGGCTACGAGATCGGCACGCGCGCCGGGATCGCGCTGCACCGCACCGCGCCCGACTATCACACATCTGGCGCCTGGGTTTCGATCGCGGCCGCCGCCTTGGGCGCACGCGTGCTGGGCCTTGATGAGGCCCGCACGCGCGAGGCGATCGGCATTGCCGAATATCACGGGCCGCGCAGCCAGATGATGCGCTGCATCGACCATCCGACAATGGTCAAGGACGGATCGGGCTGGGGGGCGATGGCGGGCGTTTCGGCGGCCTACCTCGCCGCCGACGGCTTCACCGGTGCCCCGGCGATTACCGTCGAGAGCGCGGATGTCGCGGATCTCTGGGCCGATCTCGGCCGGACCTGGCGTATCGCCGAACAGTACTGGAAGCCTTATCCGGTCTGCCGCTGGGCGCAGCCGCCGCTGCAGGGGGTGCTCGATCTTCGGGCAGCCCACGGCCTGACGTCGGACGCAGTCGAACGGATCGAGATCACGACGTTCCACCAGTCCCGCAGGCTCGCGACGCGCGCGCCCCGGACAACCGAAGAGGCACAGTATTCCACCGCCTACCCGACCGCCGTCGCGCTGGTACGCGGGCGGGTGGCACCGGATGACGTGATGGAGGCCAGCTTCGCGGACCCGGAGATCCGACGCCTCGCAGAGGGAATGACCGTCACCGAGAGCGACGATTACAATGCCGCCTTTCCTGCCCGGCGGTTCGCCAGCGTCACCCTGGTGCTCAAGGACGGGCAGCGCATCGAGTCGGGCACGACAGAAGCGAAGGGGGATCCGGAGGCGCCGGTATCATCGGACGAGGTACGGGGGAAGTTCCACGCCTATGCCGCCCCCAAACTTGGCCGGGACCGCACGGACGCCATCGAACTGGCCGTCGCCGGCCTGGGCGGCGGCGGTGGTTCGGCAGCGCTTTTCGATCTGGTCACAGCGCCAACAGCACACGCGAACGAGGTGGCGGCGTGAACGCGTCGGGGCACGGCACGGCAACGTGCCCTGCCCGAGCCGGCGCGCCGGACACCGTCTTGCTGACCGGTCCGGACGCGGATCGCCGGGCCGACGCGCAACAGGAGCGAAGGGATGCCGGAGTCTGACGTCGCACAGGAGCGCAGGCACCGGGGACGGCGTGTGCGCGCCGGTCGCGGAACCTCCACGATCCCGCAATTGCCTTGGCGGCTCGTCGAAAACCCCCATAGGCCGATCGAATTCGCCTCCGCCGAGCAGATCGAGGCGATCCACGCCACCTCGATCCGGATCCTGAAGGAACTGGGCCTGCGCGTCCTCAACTCCCGCGTCCTCGATCTTTTCGCGGCCGCCGGGGCACGCGTGGACCGGGACGACGGCACCATCCGGCTCGACGAAGATCTTGTTGCCGAAGCCCTGAAGACCGCGCCGGCGACCTTCACCCTGACCGGCCGCAACCCCGCGAAACGGCTTGTCATCGGCGGCCGCCATGTCGTCTTCGGTCTCGTGGCCGGGCCGCCGAACGTGCACGACTGCATCAACGGCCGCCGCAGCGGAAACCTGGAGGATTACGGCAATCTGATCCGCCTCGCGCATCACTTCAACGCCGTCCACATCATCGGCAATCAGGTGACCGCGCCGCAGGAGCTTCCGGCGAACAACCGGCATCTCGACACCTACCTTGCCAATCTGACGCTGAGCGACCTTTCGTTCCACTGCACGGCGATCGGGCGCGGCCGGGCCATGGACGGCATCAACATGATGGCCATCGCGCGCGGTCTCAGCCTCGAGGAGATGGCGGCCGATCCGGGCGTGATCACCATCATCTCGGTGAATTCCCCGCGGCTCTTCGACGGCGAGATGGCCGAAGGACTGATCGCCATGGCCGAACACGGCCAGCCCGTCGCGATCACGCCCTTCACCCTGATGGGTGCGATGACGCCGGTGACGCTGGCCGCCGCGCTCGCCCAGCAGAACGCAGAGGCGCTGTTCGGCGTCGTTCTGACCCAGCTCGTCAATCCCGGCACACCCGTCATGTACGGCGCCTTCACGTCGAACGTGGACATGCGGTCCGGCGCTCCGGCCTTCGGGACACCCGAGAACACCAAGGCGAACATCATCGCCGGACAGCTCGCGCGCCGCTATGGGCTGCCCTACCGGACCTCGAACGCGAATGCCTCGAATGCGGTCGACCTTCAGGCGGCCTACGAGACGACGATGGCGACCTGGGGGGCGGTGATGGGCGGCGGCAATCTCGTCTACCACGCGGCCGGGTGGCTGGAAGGCGGGCTCACCGCGTCTTACGAGAAGCTGATCCTCGACGTCGAGATCCTGCAGAACATGATGGAAATGCTGCGCCCCGTGGAGTTTTCGGAGGACGATCTGGGCTTCGACGCCATCGCCTCGGTACCGACGGGCGGACATTTCTTCGGCGCCACGCACACGCTGGCACGCTATGAAACCGCCTTCTACACGCCGATGCTGTCGGACTGGAGCAACCACGGCGCCTGGGAGGCGGCTGGTTCGAAACACGCGCTCACCCGCGCAACCGAGCTCTGGCAACGTGCGCTGGCCGAGTACCAGCAGCCCTCCATGGATCCGGCCATTGCCGAAGAGCTCGCCGCCTTTGTCGCCCGACGGAAAGAGGCGATCGGATCGGGCGAGCCCTAGGATGAGTTCAGGGATCTTCCGGAAGGACAAATGATGCGCACGCACGCACAGGCCGTCGTGATCGGAGGCGGGGTGATCGGTTGTTCGATCCTCTACCATCTCGCCAAGCTGGGCTGGCGCGATGTCATGCTGCTGGAACGCTCGGAACTGACCTCGGGCTCGACCTGGCACGCGGCGGCGAACATTCACGGGCTGCACGATTCCACCAATATTTCCCGGCTGCAGCATTACACCATGGCGCTCTACAAGGAGCTGGAGACCGAGACAGGCCAGAGCTGCGGCATCTTCCAGCCGGGCTCGCTCTATCTGGCGCAGACGGAAGCGCGCGAACAGCAATTGCGGCTTCAGGCGGCCAAGGCACGCCGCTACGGGATGAACTTTCACGAGGTCGGCCGCGACGAGGCCGAACGGCTGCATCCCCTGGTCGATTTCGACGGCGTGCGCTGCATCATGTTCGAACCGGACGGCGGCAATGTGGACCCCTCCGGCGTGACCAACGCCTATGCCGTCGGCGCCCGCCAGCGCGGCGCCGAAATCCATCGCTTCACGCCCGTCACCGCCACCGAAGCGCAGCCGGACGGAAGCTGGATCGTCCGCACCGAAAAAGGCGATATCCGCACGCCCTGGGTCATCAATGCTGCGGGGCTCTGGGCGCGCGAAGTCGCAGCGATGGCCGGGCTCGACCTGCCACTGATGCCGACCGAGCACCAATATTTCGTCACCGAAGCGATTGCCGGGATCGCGGGGGTCGGCCGTCGGCTTCCATCCGTCGCGGACCGGGACGGCGAATACTATCTGCGCCAGGAAGGCTACGGGCTCCTGGTCGGTGCCTATGAGCGCGACATGCGCTTCTGGGCCGAGGACGGCACGCCACCGGGCTTCGGACAGGAACTCTTCCCCGACGACCTGGAGCGGATCGAGGAGAATGTCATGCGGGCGATCGCCCGCGTGCCGGCACTTGCCACGGCTGGGATCCGGCGTGTCATCAACGGCCCGATGATCTGGTCGCCTGACGGCGCCGCGCTGCTCGGCCCGGTACCGGAACGGGCGGGGTACTTCTGTTGCTGCGGAATCATCCCCGGATTTTCGCAATCCGGCGGGCTCGGCCGCCTCGCCGCGGAATGGATGGTCGAGGGCGAGCCGTCGCTCGACCTGTTCGGCTGGGATCTCGCGCGGTTCGACCGGTGGGCCGGACGCGCCTTCACCAAAGCGCGCGTTGCCGATCAATATGCACACCGCTTCAAGATCCATTTTCCGGGCGAAGAACGCCATGCGGGGCGACCCGCGCGTATCCGCCCGGTCCACGGGGCGCAGACGGAAAAGGGCGCCGTCTTCGGGCTGAATGCGGGCTGGGAGCACCCGCTCTATTTCGATGCCGCGACGCCGGATACGGCCGGTTACACCCGGCAGCCGTGGTGGGAAAGTGTCGGACGCGAGGCCCGGATGCTGCGTGCGCGGGCCGGCATCATCGATATCTCCAACTTCGCCAAGTATCGCGTCGTCGGACCGGGTGCCGAGGACTGGCTTAACGCCGTCTTCGCCAATCGGATGCCGCAGAGCGTTGGCCGCTCCTGCCTGACCCCGCTGATCGGCAGGCGCGGAGGCATCGCGGGGGATTTCACCGTGACGCGGCTATCGGACGAGGAATTCTGGATCCTCGGTTCGGGCATGGCGGAACGGTACCACCGGCGCTTCTTCCGCTCCGTGCCGATGCCTGCTGGCACGAGGTTCGAGAGTCTGAGTGACGCCGTCTGCGGCTTCAATGTCGCCGGGCCGCGGTCGCGGGACCTGCTCCAGCCGCTGACCGATACGGACCTGTCGAACGCCGCATTTCCCTTCTTCCGGTCCGCCCGCCTTGCCGTTGCCGGGGTAAACTGCGTGGCGATCCGGGTCTCGTTCACCGGCGATCTCGGATGGGAGCTTCACGTTGCCGCGGCTGACCAGTCCGCGCTCTATTCGGCGCTGCTGGCTGCCGGTGCACAGGTCGGCGCAGGGCCGGTCGGGAGCCGGGCGCTGATGTCGCTCAGGGTCGAGAAGGGCTACGGCTCGTGGGGACGCGACTACAGTCCCGAATACTGGCCGCAGGAATCCGGCCTCGACGGTCTGGTCCACGCAGACAAGGACTTCCTGAACAGGGCCGCTTGGGAGACGATCCGCCACAAGGCGCCACGGGAGCGCATGGCGATGCTGGAGATCGACGCCACCACGGCAGACGCCACAGGTGGTGAACCCATCTTCCTTCTCGACGGCACACCGGCCGGTCAGGTCACTTCTGGGGCCTTCGGCTATTCGGTGAACCGCTCGCTCGCCATCGCCTACCTCAAAACCGGTCTCGCCCAACCGGGCGAGACCGTCCATGTCGCGATCCTCGGCCAGGACCATGCGGCACGTGTTCTGGACCGCCCGCCCTTCGATCCGGATGGCCATCGCCTGAGGGACCGCACTGACACCTTGGTGATGTCGACGTGACCGATACAGCGCCTGCGGCCAGACGGATCGGCGGGGGATGAGAGTGTCCAAATTCTCCGGTTTCCGGCTGGTCCGAGAGGCGTTGCGGGGCCACAGGGGATGGACGCCCCTGTGGCGGAATCCCGAACCGCAACCGACCTACGACATCGTCATCGTCGGCGGCGGCGGACACGGGCTCGCCACCGCCTACTACCTCGCGAAGGTCTTCGGCCAGACACGCATCGCGGTCCTGGAAAAGGGCTGGCTCGGCTCCGGCAATGTCGGTCGGAATACCACGATCATCCGGTCGAACTACCTGCTGCCCGGCAATCAGCCATTCTACGAATTCTCCATGAAGCTCTGGGAGAACCTCGAGCAGGACCTCAACTTCAATGCCATGGTCTCGCAGCGCGGGATCATCAACCTGATCCATTCCGACGCGCAGCGCGACGCCTACCGACGCCGCGGCAACGCGATGCTCTTGTCCGGTGCGGACGCGCGTCTGCTGTCTCGGGAAGATCTGCGGGACCTCGTGCCGTTTCTGAACTACGACGATGCGCGGTTCCCGATCCGGGGCGGTTTGATGCAGCCGCGAGCCGGAACGGCCCGGCATGACGGCGTGGCCTGGGGATACGCGCGCGGTGCCGACGCCCTAGGCGTCGACCTGGTCCAGAATTGCGAGGTCACGGGATTTCGGACCCGGGATGGCCGGATTTGCGGCGTCGAGACATCACGCGGCCCTATCGACGCAGGCAAGGTCGGGATCGCGGTCGCGGGATCTTCGGGGCGGGTGATGGCCCTGGCCGGACTGCGCCTGCCGATCGAAAGCCACGTCCTGCAAGCCTTCGTGACCGAGGGACTGAAGCCGGTGATCCCCGGCGTCCTCACTTTCGGCGCCGGACATTTCTACATCAGCCAGTCCGACAAGGGCGGCCTGGTCTTCGGCGGCGACATTGACGGTTACAACTCCTATGCGCAGCGCGGCAACCTGCCGGTCGTCGAGGACGTGGTCGAAAGCGGCATGGCGCTGATGCCGATGATCGGGCGGGCAAGGCTGCTGCGCAGTTGGGGCGGAGTCGTGGACATGTCGATGGACGGCTCGCCCATCATCGACAGGACGCCGGTGGACGGTCTCTATTTCAACGGCGGGTGGTGCTACGGCGGCTTCAAGGCAACGCCGGCATCCGGCTACGCCTTTGCGCATCTCATCGCCACGGGCCGCCCGCACGCCTCCGCCGCGGCCTATCGGCTGGACCGCTTTGCGCGCGGCCATGTGATCGACGAACGCGGCGCCGGTGCGCAGCCCAATCTGCACTGAGGTGGACCGATGCTGATCCCCCACCCTCTCCTCGGTCCGCGCGACGCTCAGGAATTCACTTATCTTGGCGATGCCCGCCTGCTTGCCCGTCCGGACGGCATGGCCGAGGGAGCCGAGGCCGCGTTCTACGACTATGTCTATCTGCGCAACAATCCGGCTGGCGTTCACCGTGAACTGTGGTTTCACGAGCACGGCGACCGCTCCTGGCTCGTGGTCACGCGGGACACGCTGACCCACGACATTCTCGGCGCCGAACTGGCGACGGATGTCGTTCGGCGAGAGCGGCCGCGATGAGCCGCATCACTGGAGGCGTGATCGACCGCGGCACCACCCTGTCCTTCCACTTCGATGGGAAACGTTATCAGGGGCATCCGGGCGACACGCTCGCCTCGGCACTTCTCGCCAACGGCGTGCGGCTGATCGGACGGAGCTTCAAGTACCACCGCCCGCGCGGCGTCTTCTCGTCAGGCGCCGAAGAACCGAATGCACTGGTCCGGCTCGGCTCAGGGGCGCGGGCCGAGCCCAATAGCCGGGCTACGGTGGTCGAGCTTTTCGACGGTCTGGTCGCGACCAGCCAGACCCATGTCGGGTCGCTGCGCCGCGACGCGCTTGCGCTCAACGACCTGCTGGCCCCGTTCCTTCCTGCGGGGTTCTACTACAAGACCTTCATGTGGCCGAAGGCGTTCTGGGAAAGCGTCTATGAGCCGGCAATCCGACGCGCGGCGGGCTTGGGCCGTCTTTCGGGTGAGCCCGATCCGGATCGCTACGGGCGCGGCTTCCTGCATTGCGAGGTCCTGGTGATCGGCGGCGGCGCCGCCGGGCTGGCCGCTGCGCTGACGGCAGCACGCGCCGGCGCACGAGTCGTGCTTGCCGACGACGATTTCCGACTGGGCGGCCGCCTGCTGTCGGAAAGCCACGACCTCGACGGAGTCCCGGCCGTAGAGTGGGTCGCCCGGGCCGAAGCGGAATTCGCGAGCCTGCCGAACCTGCGCGTGCTGCGCCGCACAACCGTGTTCGGCGCCTACGACCACGGCGTCTACGGTGCGGTCGAGCGCGTCTCGGACCACCAGCCCGAGCCCGGCGACGGTATGCGGCAAACCCTCTGGCGGATCACGGCGAAGCGGACGGTGCTGGCCGCCGGGGCGACCGAGCGGCACATCCCTTTCGCGGACAACGACCGGCCGGGCATCATGCTGGCCGGGGCGATGCGGAGCTTCGTCAACCGCTGGGCCGCCACACCGCAGCGCACGCCGGCCGATCCGGTCGCAATCTTCACCAACAACGATGACGGTCACCGGACCGCGCAGGATCTGCTGGCGCGGGGCGTTCCTGTGGCCGGCGTCGTCGATACGCGCGATGATGCCGTGGCTCAGGGTGAGTACCGCGTTATCGCCGGGGCGACCGTGACCGGAACGCGCGGACGGCTGGGTCTCAGGGCGATAAAGGTGACGCAGGCCGGGCGGTCCGAATGGGTCGACTGCGCCGCGCTCGGCGTTTCCGGCGGCTGGAACCCGAACGTGCATCTCACCTGCCATCATCGCGGGCGACCGGTCTGGGACGCGGCGCTCCTGGCTTTCGTTCCCGGATCCGACAATCCGCCGGGCCTCCTTGCAGCAGGCGCCTGCGCGGGGCGCGGCTCGACCCGGGCGGCTCTGGCCGACGGCGCGCGAATGGCTGCCGCAGCCCTGGCCGAAATCGGGATCGCCGCGGATCCCTGCGAGCTTCCCGAAGCCGAGGACAGCGCGTCGCCACCCCAACCGTTCTGGTACGTTCCCGGCACGCGCCGCGCGTGGGTGGATTTCCAGAACGACGTGACGGTGAAGGACATCGCGCTTGCGCATCAGGAGAACATGCGCCCGGTCGAACATCTGAAGCGCTGGACCACGCTCGGCATGGCAACCGACCAGGGCAAGACGTCGAATGTGACCGCTCTTGCGATCATGGCCGATCTGACCGGGCGCACGATCCCGGACACCGGAACGACCGTGTTCCGTCCCCCCTATGCGCCCGTTTCCCTCGGCGTGCTCGGCGGCGGCGACCAGGGCGAGAATTTCCGCCCGCGGCGCCTGACCCCGACGCACCACTGGGCGAAAGCGCAAGGCGCCGTCTTCGTCGAGGCGGGCGCATGGATGCGGGCACAATATTTCCCGCAGTCCGGCGAGGCACATTGGCAGCAGAGCGTTGAGCGGGAGGCTCGCGCGGTGCGGAGTGCGGTCGGCCTTTGCGACGTGACCACCTTGGGCAAGATCGATGTGCAAGGGACCGACGCAGGCGCCTTTCTCGACCGTCTCTACTGCAACGCCATGGCATCGTTGAAGGTCGGGCGCGTCCGTTATGGCCTGATGCTGCGCGAAGACGGCTTTGCCTATGACGATGGCACCTGCGCACGACTTGCCGTGGACCATTACGTCGTCACCACGACGACGGCGAATGCCGGCCTCGTCTATCGCAACTTGGAATTCGCGCGGCAATGCCTGTGGCCCGAGTTCGACGTTCAGCTCGTCTCGGTCACCGACGCCTGGGCCCAGATCGCCGTCGCGGGCCCGAATTCGCGGGCATTGCTGGAACGGGTCGTGGACGGCCTGGACCTGTCGAACGCGGCCTTTCCATTCATGGCCTGCGCCGGGGTGACCGTTTGCGGCGGCCTGCGCGCGCGGCTCTTCCGCATCTCGTTCTCCGGCGAACTCGCCTATGAGATCGCGGTCCCCGCCCGCTACGGCCATGCCCTGATGGCACGGCTCATGGACTGTGGCCAGGACCTGGGCGTCACACCCTACGGGACCGAGACCCTCGGCGTCCTCCGGATCGAGAAGGGGCACCCGGCCGGTGCGGAAATCAATGGCCAGACCTCGGCGGCAATGCTGGGGCTAGGCCGAATGGTGTCGCCCGCCAAGGACGCGATCGGCGCGGTGATGTCGCGCCGGGAGGGCCTGGCCGCCGAGACACGGCGCCTGATCGGGCTGGTCCCCGTCGATCCCGCGGCGCGGCTGGTGGCAGGGGCGCATCTTTTCCCGAACGGGGCCCGACAGAGCCTGGAATCCGGCGAGGGTTGGATCACTTCGGCCTGCTTCTCGCCACAATTGGGCAGCCGCATCGGTCTCGGGTTCCTCGAGCGCGGAGAGGACCGACTGGGTGACATCATCGTCGCAGCCAATCCGCTTGAAGGTGAAAGCGTCCCGGTCCGCGCGGTTTCCCTGCCATTCGTCGATCCGACCGGAGAGCGCCTGCGTGCCTGACCTCGCCCCTCTTTCAGCGCTCGGCGCCGAAACCCCAGGCTCCATCCATACCGGTCGATTGGTGCTTCGGGAGATATCCGACATTGCCCTGGCGACGCTGGCCCTGCGCAACGGCGGCACCGCGCCGATGCCGTTCGGGCTCGTCCTTCCGGGACCGCTGGGCTGGAACCCCGGAAATTTGGCAGGTGCATTCTGGATCGCACCGGGACAGTGGATGATCAGTGCGGACGGGCGCGCGCACACGGATTTCGCGTGCGACCTTAAATCGGCCGCGCCGGATTGCGCGGTCACCGAACAGACCGACGGATGGGCGGTGTTCGAGATCGTATCGCCGGAAGGCGCCGCACCGATCGGCAATCTTCTGGAAAGGATCGTGAACCTCGATCCCCGGATCCTGAATGCCGGAGCGGCGACGCGCACCCACATGGCGCATATGAGCGTCTTCCTAGTCCGCCCAGCCGATGACCGGTTGACCATTCTCGGAATGCGCTCCGCCGCGGCGTCCCTCTGGCATGCGCTTCTGGAAGCCGTTCGAGGCATCTCGGCGCATGGCTGAACAGTTGGGCAATCCAGATGGTGTTCACCACCGACCTTCCGCCGCCAGGCTTGCCGGAGCGGCGACCCGCGGACTCCCATGGCAGATTGGTCGGCAAAAAGGCTATCGGGGCTTCGGGCGCCGGACCAAGACGCTGGCATGTCCGGCCGGCGCAACCGGCGGTCCCGGGCCGTACCGCGCCAGTCGGCCAGAGATTCCGACACCTGCGCACGCGCAACGCACGCACCACGGGACGCGCTGCGGCCCAATCTGCCGAACCATCCGCCCCGGGTCTAGCGATCAGCGAGCCAGGAGGTCACCGTCTCCCGCAGGGTCCGGCGCGACGACCCGCCGGCGACCATTACGCCGATATGCCCGCCCCGCGCGACGAACTCGGTGTAATCGGACGTGCCGGTCTTGCCGCGAAGGGCCTTCGTCATCGCAGGCGGGATGATGTGGTCGGTCTCGGTATAGATGTTGAGGATCGGCATCGTGACCCTGCCGAGATCGATGCGTTCACCGGAAAGCACGAGTTCGCCGCGGACGAGCCGGTTCTCCCGATAGAGATCGTTGAGCCACTGCTTGGCGGCACCGCCGGCATGGGCGGGACGATCTGCCAGCCATTTCTCCATCCGCAGGAAGTTCATCAGCTTGGCGTCGTCCTGGCTGGCCTCGACCAGGGTCAGATTGTACTTCGCAAGACTTCGCATCGGTGTCATCAGCGTGAAGGCCATGCCGCCGATTTCGCCGGGAACATTGCCGTAGGTGTCGACCAGCAGATCGATGTCGGCGGCGTCGAGACTGCGGGCCCAGACGTTCATGAAGCCGCGCCCCGGATGGGGGTCGTCGATATCGGCGTGGAAGTCGACGGGCGTGACGGCAAGGATCAGATTGCGAAGCTTTTCCGGGAACATTGCCGCGTAGCAAAGCGAGAGCACGCCCCCCTGGCAGATACCGAGGAGGTTGATTGCTTCCTGACCGGACTCGGTCCGGACAGTGTCCACGAAGGCATCCAGATAGCCTTCGACATAGTCGCCAAGGTCGTCGTAGCGGCAGGCACGGTTCGGATGACCCCAGTCCACGACGTAGACATCGAGTCCCCCCTCCATCAGGCTGCCCAGGAACGACCGGTCGGGCTGCAGATCGAGCACGGTGTAGCGCCCGACCAGCGCATAGATGACGAGAACCGGCACCTTTCCTGTGCTCCGCTCGCCAGGCTCGCCGCAGTGGTAGAGCACCTTGTCGCCGATCCTGTGCACTTCCTCCTTCGGCATCGTCGCAAGCTCGACGTCGCGGTCGCGTGTGACCGCAAGCTGCCGCGCGGTTTCGGCGAGACGGCGCTGCGTCTCGATCAGCCTGGTCAGTTCGGTGGTGATCGGTGCAGTGTCGGGGATCTCGCTCATTCCTCGCTCCGGGACGGTGCCTTGGAGAGGTCGCGGCGCAGGCGCCGGTTCTCGCGTTCAAGATCATGCACCCGACGCGCCAGTTCATCGATCTCCTCGCGCGTCGGCAGGTGGTAGTGTTCGGCGACGCGGCCGACGAGCCAGCGCTGTTCAAGCAGGTACGCCATCATGGCTCGCAGGAAGCGGCGCTGCAGGTCGGCGAAGGTCTCCGACCTGTTAAATGCCATCAGCGTCTCGTCGACCGTATCATTCCAAAGATCGAGAGCCGCGCCGGAATCGTCGACCTTCATGCCCTTTGCGGACAGGCGGGCCTGGAAGGTGGTGCAGATCTCGGTCGTGACCCGCGCCACCTCTGCGGCATAGGCCTGCCCGACCTGTGCAAGCTCGACCGCCGGCGCAAAGGTTCTCAGCGTCTCGCGATCGAGCGAAACGAAGTCGGACCATTGCGGCGTGCCGAGCACGCTTTCCAGTGCATCCGCGATCTTCTGCCCGTCCTTGCCCCAGGTCGCGGGATTGAGCAGTTCCATGGCCGGCACCGCCCGACCGACCAGGGCTGCTTGCCATGCATTCGTCCAGGCGCCCATGATCTGGCTCGACGCCTCGCCGATTTCCGATATCTTCGGATTGCGCAAGGCGTCCATCCACATCTGGAATGGGTTGCTCGTACTCATGGCGTCCCCGCTGTCGTTGTTCCCGGTCTCAGGCGCCGGCGGCTTCGAGCACCGCCGCAGGTGCGCCGTCCGATCCCTTCCACGCCACGAGGCGGACCTGCACGTCCAAATTGTTCCGCGTTGCCCGCGAATAGGGACAGATCCCATGCGCCGCACGTGTCACTGACTCCGCATCTTCGCGGCTCGCATCCGGCAGCGCCACGTCGAGGCCGGCAAAAAGCTGGAACTTGCCGTCGGGAGCAGACTCCAGTCCGGTATGCACCGTCACCTGCGGAGCGCCGATCTTGAGCTTGCTTTCGCGGGCGCAGAGAAGGAGCGCGCTGGTGAAACAGGCCGCGTAGCCGCAAGCGAAGAGCTGTTCCGGATTTGTCGCCCCGCCCATGCCACCGAGTTCCTTGGGCATGGCGAGATTGACCTCGAGCAGCCCGTCATGCGAGCGCGCGCTGCCGCTGCGGCCCTCGTGAGTCGCAGTTGCCGAGGTCTTGTAGATAATTCCCATGGTCGTTCCTCCGTTTTCTCAGGGGGGTCTGAATTGTCACGCCTTCAGGCAATGCCGCCCGTTCAGATGCATCGCTTGGACATTTCTCGCCGCTGCGCGGCGCCAAGGCTGCCGGCCCGCATCCTGTCGTGGCGTCGACATTGCGACCGGCATTCGGGACAGTCCGGGAGCTGGCACCACCGCGCATCGCTCCATCCTCACAGCGGAGAGACCAGATGGCCGCCATCGACGACGAGCGTCGTGCCGGTCATGAACGAGCCCGCTTCCGAGGCCAGCAGCAGCAGCGGACCGTCAAGCTCCTCCGGGCGCCCGAGGCGCCGCTGCGTGATCCGCTTGACCTGGGCCTTCCCGGCGTCGCTGGCGAAGAAATCGCGGTTGAGGTCGGTCTCGATATAGCCCGGCGCCAGCGCATTCACGCGGATCCCGTACCTCGACCATTCCAGCGCATGCTGCGCGGTCATCTGCACCATCGCCGCCTTGGAGGCCGCGTAAGCGGTGACACCTGCGCCCTGCCGAAGGCCGAGAATCGAGGCCACATTGACGATGGCACCCGGCCGCTTCGCCGCGACGAGACGGCGGACCGCGGCGACCGAGACACGTCGAGCACCGTCCAGGTTGACCGCGAAGACGCGATGCCAGTCCTCGTCGGACTGATCGAGCGACGCGGCGGGTTCGGCGACCCCGCTGTTGTTGAGGACAAGGTCGACCGGTCCGAGGGCCGCCTCTGCGGCCGCAACCGCTGCCTCGACCGACGCGCCATCGGTCACATCCATGGCAACGACCGCGGCGCGCGCGCCCTGAGATTCCAGTCGTTCGCGCAGCGCCTCCATCGGCGCCGTCCGCCGGGCGGCGAGCGCAACGGCCGCACCGGCCCCGGCCAGCGTTTCGGCGAAGCGGGCACCAAGTGCGCCGGAGGCGCCGGTGACAATTGCGGTTCGGCCGGCAAGCGAAAAGCGGGCGGCGAGGTTGGGGGTCATCGGGACGCCTCCCCGATATAAACGATACGCTCGTCGGCACTGACAGACGTCGGATCGGCAATCCAGGCACGAACAGCGGCATAGGCGTGCAGCTTCTCATAGAGCGCGACGTCGTCGTCGTGATGCCCGGCCCGGATTGCGGCGGCCTCTGCCGGAATGGCGGCGCGGGCCGTCTCGGACCTCTGGCCGAGGGCGAGATCGCGGCGCGCGGTATCAATGGCATTCGCGGTGAGAAGCGCCGTATAGCGGCCGGCGCCGGGCAGCGAGGGCGCCGCGTCCCGCAGGACTGCAGCAGCGCTTTCGAGAAGGTCGAGGGCATCCTGACTCATGCGATGTTCCTTCCGGCGGCAGTCATCCTCAGGGCTGCAAGTTCAACGGGGTCGGCGATGCGCGCCGTCAGCGCGAGGTTCAGTGCTTCCGCGCCGCTCGCCCGGCGTCGACCCTGCTGAAGCGCGATGACGGCCCAGCGGATATGCGCCACGATCTCCCACCAGCGGACCCGCGAGGGATCGATGACGCGGCCGCTCGCCTCTGCATAGCCCTCGTAGAAATGCTCGCGGTCGCAGATCCCGCCGGCCTCGAGGTCGGGGCGGGAGAAGCGCCAGCATTCGGCGCAGAACCAGCCGATATCGGCCATCGGATCCGACCACGCCGCGAATTCCCAGTCGAGGATCGCGGTCAGCCCAGCGTCGTCGACAAGGATGTTTCCCGTGCGGAAATCCTGATGGGTAAGCACGACGTCGACCGGCGCCGGCGCCATACGCTCGGCCTGGCGGAGCGCCCATTCCAGCCCCGGGCGGACAGCGCCCATCGAATCGAGACGCTCGCGCATCAGCGCAATCTCGGACCGGGCGGGGTCCGCGGGCTTCGGCCCCAGCACGGCGGCAAGAAGCGGGTCCGGCGTGATCGCGTGAATCCGGGCAAGCTGACGGCCAAGCTCCTGGCCGAGTGCGGCCCGGTCTCCGCCGAGCTTGACTTCGCGAACGATCTTCGGACCGTAGCCGACGCCCGACACCCTCTCGACAAGTGCGAAGGGGCCGCCCGCAACGCTGTCATCCTCGCAGAAGGCGACCGGCCGCGGCACCGCGACACCCGCGGCCCAGGCGGCCGAAACAAGCGCGTGCTCGTCCTTCCGCGAACGGCTCGCGTCGATCGTCCCTTCCGCATCGCGGCGCAAGACCAGGGGAAGCAGCGTTCCGTCGGCGCGGACGTCGAGCCCCCAGCTTTCCTGGATGGCGCCACCCGAAAGCTTTTCCGCCCGCTCGACGGTGACCTCGCTGGCCTTCAGCGCGTTCCGCAGCCAGGACTCGAGCGACGCGTTTCCGACGAAGCCGTTCATGCGCCCCACAGCCAGAAGTTGTCGCGTTCCCGGGCATAGGCATCGGCGAGCACCATGCGATGCACTTCCGAGGCGCCGTCGACGAGTCGCGCCTGGCGCGCGTAGCGGTAGATCCATTCCAAGATCGTGTCCCTCGAGTACCCTTTCGCTCCACAAAGCTGGATCGCCGTGTCGGCGGCCGCGTGCAGCGTGTCCGCGACATGGATTTTCGCCATGGACACCTCTTTCCGGGCAAAATCGCCCTGGTCGAGTTTCCAGGCCGCATGCATCGTCAGGAGCCGCCCGACCTGAATGTCGTGGGCCAGCCTGCCGAGCATCACCTTGACGGATTCGCGGTCGGCCAGGCGCACGCCGAAGCCGGTGCGGTCGTCGATATAGTCCTGTGCGATGCCCATCGCGCGCTTGGCCAGACCAAGCCAGCGCATGCAATGGGTCAGCCGCGCAGTCCCCAGCCGGACCTGCGTCACCTTGAGCCCGTCGCCGACATTCAGAAGCCGGTTCGCATCCGGGATCTCCAGCCCGTCGAACCGGAGCTCGCAATGCCCGCCATGTTCCTCCGGCCCCATGATCGGGATTCGTCGCACGATCTCCCAGCCGGGCTGGTCCCTGTGGAACAGGAAGGCGGTCAGATGCCGCCGCCGTTCGTCCGGGTTCGGATCGGTGCGGGCGATCAGGATGAAATGCGCCGCCTCCCCCGCCCCGGTGATGAACCACTTGTGGCCGGTAACCTTCCAGACGTCGCCGTCCCGTTCGGCGCGGGTCCGGATCATGCCGGGATCCGAGCCGCCACCCGGTGCCGGTTCGGTCATGGCGAAGGCCGATCGGACCTGGCCGTCGACAATCGGCTGGAGCCAGTCGTCCTGCTGTGCGGATGTCGCCAGCCGCGCCAGTACATCCATGTTGCCGTCGTCCGGCGCCGCGCAGTTGAAGACGACCGGCCCAAAGATCGACCGGTTCGCCTCCTCGTACATCACCGCGCGGGCGGTGATCGAAAGTCCCATTCCACCACGGGCCGCCGGCGTCTGAGGCGCCCAGAGCCCCTCGGCCTTCGCCTTCGCGCGGAGCGGCTCGAGCGCGTCGAGCCGGATGTTATCATGCGCATCCCAGTTCGCGCGGTCGGCCTCGACCGGCAGGACATGCGCATCGACAAAGCTCCGCACCTGCGTGCGCAGCTCCTCGACCTCGCGCGGGAGCGCGAAGCCGATGGACCCGGACGAAGCGATCCTGGAACCCTGGTTCAAAGCAGGCCGCGGCGCCGGCGTTCGGCGTCGTCCCAGGCGGTCAGTGGCTGGTAGTCCGGCACGAAGCCAAGGCCCTTGCGGGCGTCGGATGAAACCGCGGTCTGGCTCGTCACCACGTCGATCAGGGCCGGCGCATTGGCAAGTGCCCGGCGCAAGGCACCGGCAAGATCGGCCGGGTTCTCGACACGCTCCCCGTGCAGGCCGAGCGCCTTCGCCATGCCGGCATAGTCAGAGTGGCGCAGCACCGTGCCGACGACGCGGCCACCGTAATTTTCCTCCTGATCGTACCGCTCGATGTTCCATGCGGCGTTGTTGGACACGATGAAGACTGCCTTCGCACCGTGACGGACTGCGGTGTCGATCTCCATCGCGTTGAGTCCGTAGGCACCGTCGCCGGTGATCGAGATCACCTGCCGGTCGGGATAGGCCAGCGCGGCAGCCACGGCATAAGGCACGCCGACGCCCAGGCAACCGAAGGCACCGGCGTCGATGTAGGTCTTCGCCTCAAGACCGACCCGCGCAAAGGACAGCAGATCGCCACCATCCGCAACGGCGATGAAATCCGGGTCCGCGACTTCGCGGATGGCTTCGAAAATGGCCGACGGATGGACCTTGCCGTCGCTGCCCTTCGTCGGCGCGGCCTTGCGTTTTTCCGGGTCTGAGCGGTCGAGATGCTTCCGGCGCAGACCATCGGCCCAGGCGCGGTCGGTCGCTGGCGCACGGTTGCCCATCGCCTCGACGATGGCGGAAAGCGCGAGCGACGGGGTCGCGAGCAGCTCGGGCGCACCCCGGCGGTTGTCGATCAACTCGCCGGCATTGTCGGCGATGCGGATGAACCGCGCCTCGGGATAGACCGCGGGCGACCCGTAGCCGAGCTGATAGTCGAGCTTGCGTCCGACGACGACCACGAGATCGGCCTGCCCCATGACCACGCCGCGCATCGCGCCGACGACCGACGGGTGTTCGGGCGGCACGAGTCCGCGGCTTTCCTGCGTGTCGAGGTAGACCGCGCCGGAGGCATCGAGCAGGCGCAGCAGTTCGGGCGCGGCATCGCGGGCACCGCGTCCCGTCACCACGAGCGGACGCTTCGCGGCCAGGATTGCGTCGGCCGCTTCGAGGACGGCATCCGCCTCGGGCGGGATCGTTCTCGGCGGCTTCGGCCGCATCCAGTCGTCGAGGACCAGCGTCGGCGGGACATGCGTGCGCAGAACGTCCGTCGGGATCTCGATATAGGACGGCCCCGGCTCACCCATATCGCCAAAGGCGCGCGCGACGGCCTCGTCCAGTTCGCGGATCACCTGGTCCGCCACCCGTGCCGTCCGGCAGTAGCGCGCCACGGGCTGAATGATCGAGACATGGGGAATGTCCTGAAGCGGCCCCATGTTCGCCTGCGGCCGCGAGGTGCAGCCGCCGATCACAAGCACTGGAATGCGTGCGAGCGACGCATTGGCAATCGAGGTGACGGTATTCGTCACGCCGGGACCGGCAGTCACCATGGCGACACCGAGCATGCCGGTCAGTTCCGAATGGGCATGGGCCATGTGGACGGCGGCACCTTCGTGACGGCAATCCACGATGCGGATTCCAAGGCGGGCAACGTGATCCCAGATCGGCTGGATATGCCCGCCCTGAAGCCCGAAGATGCGGTCGATGCCACGAGCCTTGAGGAACTTCGCGATCCACGCGGCAACGGATTCGGCGTCGGTGTTGAGGTCGTTGCCCGGTCGTGTCAGGGTCTCGGCTTCTGCGCTCATCTGTTCCCTCCCGAGCTCAATGGTCGGCCGCAGCCATCAACTGCGTCTTCAGCACGCGATGCAGGATCTTTCCCGTCGCGGTGCGTGGCATTTCCTCTTCGCGGAAGAACGAGATCGAGCGCGGCCGCTTGTAGCCGGCGATCTTGTCGCGGCACCACTCGAGGAGTTCCTTCTCGCTCGCCTCGGCCCCGGAATGGAGCACGACGACGCCGTGCACCTTCTCGCCCCATTTCTCGTCCGGAAGGCCGATGATCGCCACGTCCTTGACCTTCGGACAGGCACCCAGCACTGCCTCGACCTCGGAGGGATAGATGTTCTCCCCGCCCGAAATGATCATGTTCTTCTTGCGATCGATCAGCTTGATGTAGCCGTCACCGTCTCGGATCGCCATATCGCCGACCGTGCAATAGGTACCGCGGAACGCCTCCTCGGTCTTCTGGGGCTGGTTCCAGTAACCCGAGAATGTCCAGGGGTTGCAGGAATAGAGTTCACCCGGCTCGCCGTCCGGAACCTCGTTCCCGGCCTCGTCCATCAGTCTGATTGGGGCCGATCCGACGCATTCCCGGCCGACACTGCCGAGATGGGTGAACTGTTCGTGCGGGCGAAGCATCGTGACCCAGCCGCACTCGCTCGATCCGTAGAGTTCGAAGAGCCCCGAATTCGGGAACATCTCCATCACGGCGCGCTTGGTTTCGGCGCGCGCCGGGGCAGAGGAGATCATCAGCTTGGAGACCCGGCCAAGGTCGAGCTTCTGGCTGCCTGCTGCGAGCATCATGATGTAGTGGGTGGGCACCAGCGAGGTGAAGGTCGCGCCCGACTCGCCCAACACCCGCACGCAGTGCTCGGGATCGAAATTCGCGCGCGAATAGATCGAGGTGACACCGCCGCAATAGCTGAAGGCGGCGAAGAAGTTCACCGAATTGGCATGGCACATCGGCATCACCAGAAGCGCGTCGTCGTCGCGGTGAATGCTCAGTTCGATCTCGGTCATGAAGGCGAGCAGCGCGTTGCACTGGTGGTCGCGGATCACACCCTTGGGATTGCCGGTGGTTCCGGACGTATACATGAGCGTCCACGGCTCGTCGGCCGCGATGTCGAGCGCTGGCTCCCAGTCGCTGGCCCGTTCGAGCAGGCCCTCGTAGGTCTGCCAGCCGGCCGGCAGCTTTCCGGCACCGAAGTGGATGAAGTTTCCGGATGAAACCCCTAGGCGGTCGCGAACCTCCTCGACCAGACCGTAGAGCGAGTCCTGTGCGATCACCACCGCGGCATTCGAATCCTGAATGATGAAGGCCACCTCGGGCGGGCTCAGGCGGAAATTGATCGGGACCGCCACAAGTCCGGCCTTGGCGGTGGCGACATAGATCTCGGCCCATTCGAGGCAGTTGTAGGCGAGGACGGCCACCCGGTCACCGCGAGTCAGCCCGAGGCCCAGGAGCGCGTTGGCCAGCCGGCACGACCGGCGGTTCCATTCGAGGAACGTCAGCGAACGATCCAGGTCCCGCGCACCCAAACGGTCCGGCCGCAGCCGGGCGTGACCGCTTACCATCTGCCCCAATGTCAGCAGCGTCTGTCTCATCCTCCCCTCCGCCCTTGTGCGCAGCCGCTGCGTTGTTCGCGGCTGCGTTGTGTATTCTGAATTCAGAGTTCACTATCCATGTTGCAGTTCCGCGTCAAGCGCCTCGCAGCCCGGCCATTGCGCGCGCAGCGAGCAGAACGGCGAGCGGAGGCAGAACGGTAATCACGGCAAGGCTCGCGGCCAGGGGCAGCTGGCTGAAATCCAGCGCCACCAGCCGTAGAAGATCGAGCATGTAGCTGACGGGGTTGGCGTAGACGAGCGCCTTGAGCCAGACCGGAAGCTCGACCACCCATCCGCCGCCGATGGCATGGATGCCGTAGCGGCCAAGCTCATCGCGCAGGTGCTGCGGAATGTCGAGGAAGCCGACGCCGCCGACGATGCCCTTCAGGGGATAGATGGCCCCGGACAGGAAATAGAGCGGCTGGATGACCCCGTTCGAGATGCTTCCGAAGCCCTCGAAGGTCTTCATTCGACAGGCCATGATGACGCCGAGCGCCGTGATCGTCATCCCCATCGCAAACATGACCGCGCCGGCCAGGACCAGATCGAGGACCCCGATCCGAAGTCCGATCAGTGGCGCAAACGCCAGGGGAATTGCTCCCTGAACCACCGCGACACTGGCACCGCCGCAAATCTTGCCAAGCGCGACCGACAGCATCGGAGCAGGCGAGACCAGAACCTCGCGAAGCAGGCCGACCTGGCGGTCCCAGACCAGCGCCATCGCCGACTGGAGCGACGCAAAGAGAACGTTGAGGGTGACGACGCCGGGCAGGATGTACTGGGCGTAGGTGTAGCCTTCGATCTCCTTCAGCGTCGCGCCGAGACCGAAGCCAAGAATGACGAGCCACAGCAGCGTGCGCGAAACGGCGCCGAAGATCTGCGAACGATCCCGGCGGTACCGGACCAGCTCGCGCCACCATGCCACCCCGACGACGCGGGGGTCGATCCAGCGAACGGCAATGCCGGGAATTGCGGACACCGTCGTCATCCCGTCAACTCCCCGCCTCGCTTGCGAAACGCGACGATGCGATCGCGCGGACTCGCCTCGGTGTCGCGGAGATCCCGGCCGGTCAGGTGCAGGAACGCCTCCTCCAAAGATGCGGTCGCACGGCCAAGCGTACGGATGGCAAGTTCCGCCGGCGTGCCCATCGCCACAAGACGGCCGGCCTCGATAACGCCGACGCGACCGCATTCTTCGGCTTCCTTGACGATATGCGTCGTCATCAGCACCGACATTCCCTCGCCCCGAAGCTCGGCGATCCGGTCCCAGAGGTCGCGCCGTCCCTGCGGATCCAGACCCAGTGTCGGCTCGTCGAGGATGAGGAGGCGCGGGCCGTGCATCAGCGCCCGGGCCAACTCGAGCCGCCGTTTCATGCCGCCCGAAAACGTCCGCACCGGCCGGTCGGCCGCCGATGAAAGCTGCGCCCAGTCGATCGCCCGGTCGACCGCTCCCTCGACCTCCCGTCGCGGCAAGCGGTAGAGGGCTGCGTGGAAGCGCAGGACCTCCCGCGCGGTCAGACGGTCGTCCAGTGCAGGGTCCTGGAAGACCACGCCGATGGCGGCACGGACCCGTTCAGGCTCGCGGCGGATGTCGGCACCGGCGACGCGGGCCTCGCCGCGAGTCGGAACGATCAGCGTCGTGAGCATGTTCAGCAAGGTCGACTTGCCGGCCCCGTTCGGCCCCAGGAAAGCCAGGAACGCGCCTTCCTCCATCGCGAAACTGACGGAGTCGACTGCCGCCACCTTTCCGAACGACCGGCCGAGGCCGTGGCACTCGATCACGCTCATGACTCAAACGCCTCCCGACCCGCTGCAAGGGCGTCGAGCAGGTCGGGACAGACGCGCACTGCTGCGGTGCTCCCCCCCGCCCTGACGGCTTGCAGGCCTTGCGCGATCGCGACCCGAAGATCCGGCGCCAGAACGGCGAGCGTCTCTGCGACAGTCCGGTCGTAGAGGGCTGTGGCGATCATCAGCATCTCACGCCCGGCGCCCGCGTCGCCGGCCGCCAGATCAGCACATCCTTCGGCCGCTATATCCCTGACGCGCGCCACCGCGCCGACGAGGTCGCGATCCGGGTAGAGATCGGCGTCCACAATGGTTTCAAGCAAGCCGACCAGCTGCTGTGCGGGCGCTTCCGCCTGTTCGGGGTAGGCCGCCATCTGCGGAGGCGGGCTCTCGCCCGGAAACAGATCGCCGAGCATCGCAAGCATCGCCTCGGCCTCGGCGGATTGCTGCGGCGTGGCGTGCCCGGCCAGCCCCCTCCACAGCGCATTGACCCGCGCGAGCGCAAACCATCCGGCCAAGTAGGCTGCGGGATCGCCCTGTACAGCCTCTGCGTAGCTCTCCGCCACGCCCCCCTCATCAAGAAGGAGAGACGCCATCAGCGCCGCCTCGACCTGGGGCGCATCCGGTCGATCGGGCGTCAACAGCGCGCGTTCGGCCTGCCGGGCGAGGTCGACCACATCCTGCGCCGGACCGGCGGGCGGCGCGCCCTGCTCCGCGGTCTCGGCCAAAGCCTCCAAGGCGCGGTCGAGCCTTTCGCCGATGTCCGGTGCGACCGCGGCCAGGCTGCTGCGAAAAAGACCCACCCCGGCGCGCAAGCCGTCGTCATCCTGCCCGGCCTCAGTGTCGTCAATTCCCGCGTAAGCGCTCCCCGACATTGCGACCATGACCTGTGCGGCGACTTTCATCCGTTCGAGCGCCGCGGCTTGGGCGAGCGCCACCGGCATGTCCCGGAATGGCGCAGCCGCATAGCCCGATTGCGCGTCCGCACCGCAGGGAAGAAGCAGGGCCAGGGCGAAGCCGGTGAGCGGGTCAATTCGCAACATCGACCACTCCCACGCGTACGGAATGCGGCCCGCGACCGGCCGGGATCTGTCCGGTCACGCACATGCAGTCCGTGTCGATGACGCTGACGCTGTCGGAGAGTCCGTTGGCAGTGAAGGCCTTGCGGCCGTCCGGGCTCAGCACCACATCCCACGGTCTGCGGCCCATCTTCTCCTTGATGACATGAGCCACGCGATCGGTTTCGGTATCGACCACGTAGATTGCGCTTGTGCCGCCGCCGGCCACGTACAGGAATTTCCCCTCCGGGTCCAAATCCATCCCGACCGGCCGCGCGTCGAGCCCGAGATTCACGGTCGCGACGACTTCGTGCGAGGGCACATCGATCACCGAGATGGTCCCGCCGATTTCGGCCGAGACATAGGCTCTCTGGCCGTCGCGGGAGAAAATCACGTCGCGCGGACGATTGCCCACGAGGAGATGCGTGACGACGGTCATGTCCGAAGTGCGGATCACGGTGACCGTATGGCTGGTCTCGGCCGTCACGTAGACGATTTGCCCGTCGGGGCTGACCGCGATGCCTTCGGTCTCGATGCCGGTCGGAAAGATACCCAGCTGCGTACCGGTTGCGGCGTCGAGTGCGACTGCCTGCGCCGTCGCCTCGAGCGACGCCCAGATCTGTCGTCCGTCCGGGCTTATCGCAACACGTTCCGGATTGCCGCCCGCGCGGTACGTCGCCGTGACCTGGTTGGTGGCCACGTCGATGGCGACGATGGCGTCTTCGGGGCTCTCGGCCCTGGGCAGGAAGTCGCTGACCGAAACGAAGATCGTCTTGCCATCCGGACTGACCGCCAGGCCGCGCGGCCGCACGTCGCCCGGACGGCCCGAGATCTCGATCGTTCCGGTCTGCGCGCCCCGGTCCGGATCGATGATACTGATCGCGGCGTTGTATTCGTCCGAGACATAGACACGATAGCCCGCCGCCTGTCCCATGCCCGCAACGGACCCGGCGGCGACAGCGAGAAGAAGATGGCGGAGCGGGATCACGGGTCAAAACCTTCGTCAGGGACAGCTGCGTGACGGGTCGATCTCGCCAAGCTGGTCGAGCCGTTCGACCGGATCGGTGCCGGGCATGTAGATCGCAGGCAGCTCGCCCGCGAGCGAGGCGCGCTCCAGCATCGCGTCAAGCGCGAGCGAGGACGTCGCATCGGGATTTATCTTCACGAGGAAAAGCGATTGCCGCATCTGACCGTCCCACGGTCGGAACGTCATTCCGATCCCCTTGCTCACATCGAAAAGCCCCTGCGGACCGCCGATATGGGCTGCAAGGCTTGCGGCATCGCCGCTGCCGGACGCAATCGCGGCCTCCAGGGCAATCTTGACGGCCTGGTAGGCGGCCCAGGCCGGCGGGTCCATCGGCCTGCCCCAGCGCGCATCGAAGCGGGCGTTGAGTTCCCGTGCGCCATAGCTGTCCAGCGTCGCCTCCCACAGCGCGGCGCGATACCCGCTGCCGAAGACCGGCGCAGCCTGCTTCGCCGCGAAGTAGAAGTCGCGCAGCTGCGACGCCGGATCGGGATATCCGGCCACCTGGGCGAGGTTGCCGGACACCTCGTAGCGCGACAGAAAATCGAGCTGGGTCCGCCAGTCGGTCAGAAGCAGAACCACATCGGGCCGCACCTTTCCGATCTCCGCGATCACGGGGGCAAAATCGCGTGAATCGTCCTGGCGCAGGACTCCGCGTCCCGCGACCTCCGCCGCCCAGTGCCGCTCCTTCAGGCTGACGAGCGCGCGCTCGTAAAGCTCCTGGCCCTCAAGACTGTCGTCGTGGACGAAATACCAGTTCCGGTATCCGGCGCGGACAAACCAGCCGAAGATCGCGTCGAGATACATCGCAGCGCTCGCCTCGATGTGGAACATTCCTGTCCGGCAGGTATGACGCAGGGCATCGCTCTGTGCGGCAATGTTCAGAAAGATCGCGTCACCTTCTTCGGCGATCTCGGAAATTGCCTCCGCCTCATCGCGGCTGAAACCGCCGACAAGCACCGACACCCTGTCGCGCGCAATCAGACGCCGGGCAGCTCGGGCGGCGGCATCCACGCCGGGTGCATTGGCAATCGTGACCTCCGTCGACCACCCGACCAGTTCGCCATTCCGTGCCGCGTCCTCCTCACCAAGAACCAGCCCCATCCGCGCCGCCTCGCCTACGGCCCGGATGTTGATCCGGCCCGGCGGCATCGCCGCGCCGCCGATCGGCAGAACGGCCCCGATGCGAAGCGGCTCCGGCGATGTCCCGGCTGCCGCCGCAGCTGCCGACAGGCCGTTGTTCCTCCTGACCAGAGGAGCTGGAAGCGTTGCGGCAGCGCCCGCGATCAGCAGTCGGCGGCGGGTGAAGGTTCCCATCAGCCGCCCTCCTCGACGCTGGGCGCTGGCGGCGGAAGGTCGATCAACGGGACGGAGGCCTCGGTCAGGACGGCGTGGATCTCGTCCCAGCCGCGCGACAATGCGAGATCGACGTCATCCCGCAGGCCCTCGTCCGACGGGCGCAAGCCGATCGTCAGCGAGGCCACCATCGGGATGAATGGCGCGTCGATTTCCGGCTTCACCGGGGCGACGATCATTCCTCCCCTGGCCTCGGCGTAGGCGCCGGCAAGCGGTCCCCAGGCAATCGCAAGGTCGATCTTTCCCTCGCCGAGGGCTTCAAGCAACGGCGCGAAATCCTTGCCCGGGTCACGCTTGTCGATGAAGTGGCGCTGGTTTTCGACGATGCCGCGGTTGGCCAGCGCGACGCTCGGCGGAACCGTCTTCGCCGCTCCGCCGGGAAAACCGACAAGCAGGTCGCGGAGCACGGGATCGTTCAGGTTCGTCACCCTGAAGGACGCGGTCTCCGGGTAGAGAAAGACATATCCGGTGCGGTAATAGGCGTAGCTCGTCAGGAACCCGGGCTGGCCGTCGATGACGCCCATCACCATGTCGCATGCGCCGCCCTGAACATAGAGTTGACGGGTGCGCCCCTTGGTGTCCGGAAGCCAGACCCAGGTGATATCGGCACCGAGTTCACGGGCGATGATGACGGCGATCTTGTTATCGAACCCGTCACCGGCCTGGTTGGAAAAAGGCATGTTGTCCGGATCGGCACAGACCCGAAGCTCCCAGCCGGCTGCGGCGGACGTCGCAGTCCCGGCCAGAAGCGCGCCGATCAGCCCGGCCCAGATTGTCCGTAGGCAAACGATCACGGCGACCCCCTGTCTGCGCCGTCAGAAGGTGCGCGGCCGGTAAGCCGCGCACCGAGCGATGGGATCACTCGAGACCGAAGACGTAGACGGTACCGCCCGGCGGCACGTCAGTCTTGGTGCCCCAGGCCTGATCGATGAAGCCCTGGAAGCGCCCGCCATCGACCCCCCAGCCGGTGATGACCGCGATGTACTGCTTGCCATCGACCGCGAAGCTCACCGGCGGTGCCATGATCCCGCCATCAAGCCGTGTCTCCCAAAGGATCTTGCCGGTTTTGGCATCGAAGGCGCGGAAGGCCGCATCGCCGGTCCCGCCACCGAAGACGAGGCCGCTCGCGGTCGACATGAGCGGTCCCCACATCGGCATCTTGAAGTCGACCTGCCAGACCTTCTCCATCGACTTCACGTCCCAGGCCTGGACGGCGCCGATGTGGTCCTTCGCCCCCTCGCTCGGGGTCATCTCGAGACCCGAGCCGAGATAGAGCACACCCGGTTCATACTCGACCTCGGCCGCTTCCATCGCGCCGCAATGGTTTTCGTTCACCGGCACGAAGGCGAGGCCAAGCTCCGGGTCGAACGTCTCGCCCGGCCAATCGCGTCCGCCCCAGGCCGACGGGCAGAACTCCACGCGCTCCCCGAGCTTCGGGACATGCGCCTCGTCGTAGTGCGGCCGCCCGGTCTTGGGATCGAGACCCGTGATGACATTCGTGAAGACGTAGGGTTTCCCTTCGACGAAGCTGAGCTTTCCGCCGTCACGATCGAGCTTGTACATGTAGCCGTTGCGGGCGAACTTGTAGGCGACCTGTTTGCCGTCGAGGGTCATGAGGACCGGAGGCACGGTCTCGTCCCAGTCCCAGGTATCGTTGTAGTGGTACTGGAAGTAGGTCTTCATCTCGCCGGTCTTCGGATCCAGTCCGATCGACGAGGCGGTGAACAGGTTGTCGCCGGGACGCAGCGCGCCGACCCAGGGCGCAGCATTTCCGGTGCTCCAGTACGCGAGGTTGTTCTCGACGTCATAGTTGCCCGTGGCCCAGACCGGACCGCCGCCATGCTGCCATGTATCGCCGGGCCAAGTGTCGCCGCCGGGCTGGTCTGGCTCGGGAACCGTGTAGGTGCGCCAGACCTGCTTGCCGGTCTCGGCGTCATAGGCATCGACGAAACCGCGGATGCCGAACTCGCCGCCCGAGACCCCGGTCATCACGACACCGTCCACGACGAGCGGCGCCAGCGTCGAATAGTAGCCGTCTTCCCAATTCGCGACCTTCGACTTCCAGACTTCCTTGCCGGTCTTGGCGTCGAGCGCGACGAGCTGCGCGTCCAGGGTGGCGAAGTAGATCTTGTCGCCCCAGAGGGCCACGCCACGGTTGGTCGGATGGACCGGAATGAGCCCTTCGGGCAGCTTGTAGACGTATCGCCAGAGTTCCTTTCCATCCTTCGCGTCAAACGCGATGATCTGGTTGTCGCCCGCCGAGACGATCATCACGCCGTCGTTGACCATGACCGGCGCTTCGTTCGCCGGGTCTGCCGGAAGCGCAGCGAAGGCAGTCAGCGTCTGACGGGGACCGGTCGCGGAACTCCACACTTCCTTCAGCTGGCTGACGTTCTCGGGCGTGATTTCCTTCAGAGGGCTGTGCGACTGGCCGTCATAGGTCCGCCGGATGATCAGCCAGTTCCCAGGCTCCGGATTCGCCAAGCGGTCGGCGGTGACAGGCGAATAGTTGTCTATGCCTTGAGCCACCGCCAGGCCGCCAAGGACGATGGCCGCGGCCGAGACCGTCGCAAGCAACGGAATGCGCTTCATTCTTTCTCCTCCCAGTAAGATCTGCTTGGTCCGTCGCGCCCTCAGCGGGCGGACTGCACGTCATCGGGCGTGACCAGCCCGTTAGAGTTGCCCCAGCTGTTTTCGATGTAGGTCGCAATCGCCGCGATCTGCTCGTTGGAGAGCGCGGGTGCAAATTCCGGCATGTAGCCCGGGCCCGTGAGGATCGCCCAGATCAGATAGTCGGGACCGCCCGACACCTTTTCGTTTCCGGCGAGAGGAACGCCAGCGGTCCCCTTGCTTCCATGACAGGGACGGCAGTTCTTGAGATACTCGGTATGGCCAGTTTCGATCATGGCGGCGAGTTCGGGATCGGCTGGCGCGGCATCCTCAGCCGCCGGCGCGGCGGCATCTGATGGTGCTGCCGACTGATCCTGTGCGATGCCGACATGGGCGATGAGAGCGCTCGCGCAGAACACAAGACTTCCCACGCCGGCGCGAAGCTGGCTGCGTGCAATCATCAGGCAATTCCTCCCCCGGCGACTAGTTTGACCCGTCGTCCGCATTCTGAATTCAGATAACCTTTCGATTCGTGTCAAGTCCGTTCGGCGACGGAATGCAGAATTCCGCCGTCAGCGGCTCGACATACTGAATACTGAATTCCGAATCATTGATAACCCTGCTACAGGGAGCAAAGGCCAAGGGGATGACGCGGCGCCGAAACGTGCGGCGCATGTCCTGTTGGCCGGATGACGGCTCCGCGTCAAAGGAACCGGTAAGGGAGGACCACATGGTAATGCACCAGAATTTCATCAACGGCCGCTTCGAGGCGGTAGGGGGAGAGGGGATCCCGGTCCTCAACCCTGCCCGCGATACGGTGATCTCGGAAATACCCGACTCGTCGGCCGACGCCGTCGATCAGGCCGTTGCAGCCGCCAGGAAGGCGCAAACCAGCTGGGAGAAGCTTCCGGCCATCGAGCGCGCCGGCTTTCTGCGCCAGATCTCCGCGAAGATCCGCGAGAATGCTGATGAAATCGCGCGCGTGATTTCGGAGGAACAGGGCAAGATCCTGCCGCTGGCCACGGTCGAGGCGCATTTCACCGCCAACTATATCGACTACATGGCGGAATGGGCACGCCGCATCGAGGGCGAGATCATCCAGAGCGACCGGGCGGGCGAAACGGTTCTCCTGTTCCGGCAGCCGCTGGGGGTTGTCGGCGGCATCCTTCCCTGGAACTTTCCCTTCTTCCTGATCGCACGGAAGATGGCGCCGGCGCTGATCACCGGGAACAGCATCGTCATCAAGCCGTCCGAAGAGACACCCAACAATGCGGCCCTCTTCGCCCGACTCGTGACCGAAACCGACCTGCCGGACGGCATCTTCAACATCGTCTATGGCCGCGGCGGCACCACCGGCCGGGCGATCTCGCTGCATCCGGACGTCAAGATGGTCAGCTTCACCGGCAGCGTGGATACCGGCTCCAAGATCATGGCGGACTGCGCGAAGAACATCACCAAGGTCAATCTCGAACTCGGCGGCAAGGCCCCGGCCATCGTCGTGAAGGACGCCGATCTTGACCTCGCGGCCCGCTGCATCAAGCAGTCGCGCGTGCTGAACACCGGCCAGGTCTGCAACGCGGCCGAGCGCGTCTATGTCGATGAGACGATCGCCGAAGAATTCGTCGAGAAGCTGTCCGCCGAGATGAAGGCGACCCGGTACGGCGATCCGCTGGGCAATGACGAACTCGACATGGGGCCGATCATCAACAAGGCGGGCCTGGCGAAGATCGACGAGCTTGTGACCAGCGCGATGAGCGGCGGCGCCCAGTGCGTCCTTGGCGGCAAGGTCGCCGACCTCGGCATGGGCAACCACTATGAGCCGACGGTCCTGACGAATTGCCGTCAGGACATGGATATCATTCAGAAGGAGATTTTCGGGCCAGTCCTTCCGGTAATCACCTTCTCGGATATCGATCAGGCGATCGACTATGCCAATGATACCGTCTTCGGTCTGACCTCGTCGATCTACACGACCAATCTGAACACGGCCCTTCGGGCTGCCAACGAGCTCCATTTCGGCGAAACCTACATCAACCGCGAGAATTTCGAGGCGATGCAGGGCTACCATGCCGGCCACGGACGGTCGGGCATCGGTGGTGCCGATGGCAAGCACGGACTTCTCGAGTACACCCAAACCCACTTGGCCTACATCCAGACCTGAAGCGACTGCGGCTCCGGCGCGGCCATCCGCGCCGGAACCGTAAGAAAAACATACGATTGTCATGCGCCGTTCTTGCGTGAACGGCGTAAGTACGGTATTGCCAGATGCACCTCTGGACACGTCATGAAACCTATTTCCACCACCCCCAATCGAGCCGAACAGGTTTATGTCTCGATCAGGGACAGCATCTGCGATGGCGTTCTCAAGGCAGGCACGCATCTCGTCCAGGAGAACCTCGCGGCGCGGCTGGGTGTGTCCCGCCAACCTGTCCAGCAGGCGATGGTGCTGCTGAAGAATGATGGCCTCGTGCTGGAGCGTGGCAGCCGCGGGCTTTACGTCGCACCGCTAGACGCGGAGGCGACGGTTCACCGCTACCAGATCCGCATCGGTCTCGATCAGCTTGCGGCGCGCCTGTGCGCCGAACGGGCGGCGACCTCCGCGGAGATCGCCGCGGAGCTTCGTGAACGTGGCGAGGAAATCCTGGCGCGGGGCATGCGCGCCGCCGCCGAAGACAAGTACCGGGAAGCGGTCGGCCACGACGTCGAGTTCCACTTCTTCCTGTACGAGATGTCTGGAAATCCGATGATCGCGATCACATCGGAACCGCTGTGGCACTATCTTCGCCGCGTGATGATCACCGTCCTGAGCTATGCCGAGCGTGGCCAACTGGTCTGGGAGCAGCATCAAGACGTCCTTGATGCCATCGTCAACGGGGATGCAGAACGGGCCGTCGCGCTGGTCACCGACCACATCAACGGCGCCGAAGTCGCCCTTCTCGGTGCGATCAGCGAACTTCCCGATCAACCCGACGTCTGAAGCCGGGGGTTCGGGCACGGAGGTCTCGGTGCCCTCTGAGCGTTGTTGACCAAAGCCCGACATGACGGCTTAGAAACCCTACGGAGCCTGGTCGAGGTCGCCACAGCGCGCGTTCCATCAGATTCAACATCGGGAACGCGTCGCCGCGGTGCGGCTGATCGGCCGGCTCTTCCTCTGCCGCCGTCTGTGAAGAGGCGCCAGTTCCGACCAACGAATACGACGAACCCATCTTCACGCGACCGAATTGCCTGCCGCTGAGGATAGCCACCTGCAGGAGCACGACCGATTCGGTCTCTCCGCGAGACAATCTCAGGACATCGCCGGACCGGAACGTCGGTTCAGCGTCACGGTCAATTCGGAATCCTTCTTGATCAGCAGATCGCGGTGGCCTAGCGGCGTGCGGATGCCGTGTTCGCGGAACTTGTGCCAGATCGTCAGCAGCACCTGGCTGCGCACATTGATGATGCCATTGACCGGATCCTCGATCCAGAACCGCATCTGGAGATTGACCGCACTGTCACCGAAGCTCATCAACCGGCAGACCGGCGCGGGGTCCTTGAGGACGCGCGGGTTGATGGCCGCGGCCTCCTCTATGATCTGCATCGCCAGCGGAACGTCGGCGTCGAAGGTGATGCTGATCGGCGTCAGCAGACGTAAACGGTTGTGCGAATAGGACCAGTTCACGATCCGCTTCGAGATCAGTTCCTCGTTCGGGACCAGCCACTCGGTGCCGTCGCGCGTGGTGAGCGACACATAGCGGGCATTCAGCGCGGTGACCCAGCCGAACACCTGCACCGAATGGTCCGAGGGATCGCTGAGTTCGAGGACGTCGCCCGGCTTGATCGAGCGGTCCGACAAGAGCAGCAGGCCGCTGAGTACGTTGGAGATCGACTTCTGCATTCCGAAGCCCACGCCGACGCCGAGGGCCCCGGAAAACAGCGCGAAGGCAGTGAGATCGATCCCGACGCTGGAGAGCGCCATGATCAGAGCAACGGTGACGAGGACGAAGCGCAGGAGCTTGCCGGTAAGCACGCGCAGCGACGGCGTCAGCGCCTGGGCCCGCAGCACGCGGGTTTCCAGCAGGCGGGCGGCGGTGAGTGCGACCCACAGCAGCACCGTCAACTGCACGCCGCCCCGGATGATATCGAGCAGAGACAGGTGGATCGATCCGATCCGGATGCCGATCTGATCGAGTCGGACAATCGTGGTTCCGAGCAGCCCGACGATGTTGAGCATGGCGACGCCAAAGCCGACCACTGCCACCACGCGCGACCAGAAGTCGTTGCGGATCAGCATGGAGAGGAGCCGGATCACGATCCACGCGGCAAGCAGATTGGCCGCCGTGGACAGCAGCAGGCCCGGCCAGGCATTGGCGCGGGCGACCGTCATCTGTGCCAGGATTACCAGCAGCGCGAGCAGCGGAAAGATCGCTGCAATGGCCGCTTCGGTCAGGCCATGGACCAGAATCCGCGCGGTGCTGATGCGCGCAGCCCGATCCCGGAGCCAGGCACCAAGCGGCTCGGCCGCGACCATCGCCACAGCGAAGCCAGCGAGGATCGCGGCGATCTGCCAAAGCGTCGAACTGACGAACAGCTGTGTCAGCAGCCAGAACTCGGCCCGCATCTGCAGGTTTTCCAGTGCGATGACATCGACCAGCCGTTGAAAACTTTCCATGCCCGCCCCGAACCGATTGCGCTTGTGCCAGTATCCGCACCGGTCCGCGCCAAAATCAACATCCGGCGTCGCGCGGCTTTCGCATCCGTTCGGGCCCGGTATAACCTGTTGTCGCGCGGGATCGAATGAGAGGGCCTAATTGCAACAGGTTGGCACATGCGCCTGAGCGCGCTTCGACGCTGGTTCTGGCGGCTTGTGGTCGTTGCGGCGGCCGTCGCCGCAGCGCTCGCCGCGCTGGCCCTGTCGCGTTGGTCGGCAGGCCAGGACCTGCGTCTGATCTCCATCGACACCGGATCGCGTACCGGGGTCTACTATTTCGCCGGCGGGGCCATCTGCGGGCTGGTCAACGACCACCGCTGGGACCAGGGCATCCGCTGCGTCACCGACCAGAGCGCCGGCTCGATCTCCAATCTGCGGAATTTGCGCACGGGCGACGCGACCTTCGGCATCGTGCAGTCCGACTGGCAGGACAATGCCTTTCACGGCACAGGCGTCTTCACCGGGACCGGACCGGATACCGACTTGCGCTCGGTCTTCGCGATCTATCCCGAGCCCTTCACGGTGATCGCCAGCGCCGGCAGCGGCATCACCCGCTTTTCCGACCTCGTCGGCAAACGGGTCAATGTCGGGCTTCCGGGATCGGGCAGCCGGGCAACGATGGAAGTGGTGATGGCGGCGATGGGCTGGCAGGAAAAGGACTTCCAGCAACTCTCGGAGCTTGATGGCGAAAAGCTCACCCAGGCGATCTGCGACGGCGAGGTCGATGCCGCGGTCGCGATCATCGCCCATCCGAACCTGGCGGTGGAGGAAATGATCACCGGGTGCGACGCCTCTCTGGTGCCGGTCGAGGGGCCGGGCATCGACCGGCTGGTCGCCGCGCATCCCTATTACCTCAGCTATGCCATCCCCGGCGGCACCTACCCTCGCCAGCCTGCGACCGTGCCGGTTTTCGCGCTGGCCGCGACCTTGGTCACCACCTCCGAAACCCCGAGCAATGTGGTCTATGACGTGGTCAAGGACATCTTCGCGGCGCTCGGAGAGTTCCGCGCACTGCATCCGGCCTTCGGCGAATTCAAGGTAACCCAGATGCTCAGCGAAGGGCTGACGGCACCGATGCACGCCGGGGCGCTGAAATATTTCCGGGAAGTTGGACTGCTGCCAGCAGATGGAACTGGGGTGCCGCCCTGAGCGGGTGCTCCGGCCCCGGACGTGGACGTCACCGATCGGGATCGAAATCGGCGCGCTGGATGCCGTGGCGCTTGAGCTTGTCGTAGAAGGTCTTGCGGGGGATCCCGAGGGCAACGAGCGTGGCCTTGACGTCGCCGTCATGCGAGCGCAGGGCCGTACGCAGGATGTCCGCCTCGATCCGGTCGAGCTG
Organism: Paracoccaceae bacterium; assembly: GCA_020425125.1. Lineage (GTDB taxonomy): Bacteria > Pseudomonadota > Alphaproteobacteria > Rhodobacterales > Rhodobacteraceae > Meridianimarinicoccus. The sequence continues at coordinate 76,609 of JAGQRV010000037.1, forward strand.
TTCGGGCAACGTGCCCGTCGGCGGTGCTGAACTCGCCGACGCCGGAGCGACGGCCATCGGTACGGGGCTCAGACCCAGCGCAACGCGGTCGGCGAAATGAAGCAGTTCGCGGACATTTCCGGGCCAGTCGTGCCGGTCGAGCCACGTGCGCTCGGCTGCATCAATCTCGGGCACCGGGCGCCCGAAACGCGCGGCGGCCCGGTTCAGGAAATGCGCGAAGAGCAAAGGAATGTCGCCGCGCCGGTCACGCAGGGGCGGAATGACGAGGGTGACGACATTGAGCCGGTAATAAAGATCCTCGCGGAAACTGCCCCGGCGCGACGGGTCGCCGAGGTCGACCTTGGTGGCCGCGACGACGCGCAGGTCCAGGCGCCGGCGGTCGTTGGTCCCGAGAGGTTCCACTTCGCGGGTCTCGAGCACCCGCAGGAGCTTAACCTGGATCGCCGGCGGGCAGGACTCGATCTCGTCGAGGAAGAGCGTTCCGCCATTCGCATGTTCGATCCGGCCGACCCTTCGGCGGTCGGCGCCAGTGAACGCTCCGGCCTCGTGGCCGAACAGCTCGCTTTCCAGCACCGTTTCGGGCAGCGCGCCGCAATTCAGCGCGACGAAGTTCTTCGCCTTCCGGCGGCTCCACTGGTGCAAGAGGTTCGCCACCACTTCCTTGCCGGTGCCGGTCTCGCCCAGAAGCAGCACATCCACGTCGGCGTCTGCGATCTGGCGGATGGTCTCGCGCAGGCGCCGGATCGCCGAGCTGTCGCCGATCAGCGGCAGATCCGCTGGCGCCTCTGCCGCGGCACGCAGGCGGCGGTTTTCCAGCACCAGCCGCCGTTTTTCGGCCGCATGGGCAACCGCGGTAGTCAGCCTCTCGCCGTCGAACGGCTTGGCGATGAAGTCATACGCGCCGTCCTTGATCGCCGACACAGCGAGGTCGACATCGCCATGGCCAGTAATGAACAGCACGGGTAGTTCCGGATCCAAAGCCTTCACCCTGCGGAAGAGTTCCAGCCCGTCCATGCGCGGCATCCGGATGTCGGTGACAACCGGTCCCTCGAAGCCGTCGCTGACCCGCGCCAGTGCGGCTTCGGCAGTGTCGAAGGCGTCCACCGCAAAGCCCGCAAGCTTCAGCATCTGCACGGTGGCGCGGCGCAGGTCGGGATCGTCGTCGACAAAGATCACGGGCGTCGTCATGGGGCCCTCGGAAGGTCGAGAGTGAAGGCGGTGCCGGCGGCCCCGCCGGGGGTATCGGGCTCCAGCCGCAGCGCGCCGCCGAATTCGCGCGCGAGATCCCCCGAGATCACCAGCCCCAGGCCGAGTCCCTTCGCCTTGGTTGTTGTGAAGGGCATGAAAAGCTGGTTGCGAAGGTCGGGCGGAATCCCGGCCCCGGTATCGCGGATGGTGATGGCGACGCTGTCCGGTCCGGCCGCAATCCCGATGGTGATGGTCGGATCGGACAGACCGGCCAAGGCGTCGAGCGCGTTCTGCAAAAGATTGACGAGGATCTGCTCCAGCCGGATTCGCCCGGCGATCACGGCAACCCCCGGCGCGTGCGGTTCACGCAGGATCGCCACGCCTGCATCCCGGATACGTCCGGCCAGAAGCGACAGCGCGCCGTCGATCGCCGCCTCGACCTCGATCGGTCGCAGTTCCCCCTTGCCGCGCCGGGCGAAGCCGCGCAGCGACTGGGTGATCGCACCGACCCGGCCGGTGATGCCGGCGATCTCGCCGAAATTCTCGCGGGCGTCCCCCATCTGGCCGGCATCGATCAGCCGGGCACCGGTTTCGGCGTAGGCCCGGATCGCGGCGACCGGCTGGTTGATCTCATGCGCAACTCCGGCCGCCACCTGGCCGAGGATCGACAGCCGGTTGGCCTGCGCGAGATCGTCCCGCAGGGCGCGGGCACGGGTTTCGGCGGCCGCGCGCTCGGCGATCTCGCCCGCCAGTGCCGTGTTGCTGCGGTTGAGCTCCTCGGTACGACTGGCGACGCGGCGTTCAAGCTCCGTGTTCATTGCCGCTAGGGCGGCCTGCCGGGCCAGCGCCCAGCGGCGGCGGCGGAGCGCGGCGTAGAGGGCGAGGCCCAGCAGAAGCCCGGCCAGCAAGGTCGTCAACTGCGCGCTGCGTGCAGCTATCGACAGGGCAGGCTCGGCCGGAAGGAACACCGAAAGGTTCCAGCCGGGCGCCGCGGCACCGACCGATCCCGACGCGGGCACATAGTCCCGTCCATCCAGCGTCGCCATCTCGTCGCCGGATCCTTCCAGCGGCACCGGCGGCAATTCTGCATCGCCGATCTGCAGCGCCGCGCGCTCGGCGGCTGGGTTGGTCAGGGGCCGGGTCGCACCGAACCGCCAGACGGGGTTGGTCGTCGCCAGAACCACCCCGTTCGCGTCGGTGACCTGTACCACAAGGCCACTGCTTCGCCAGCGCGCCTCCAGGTCGCCGAACTCGACCTTGACGACGACGACGCCCAGCGGGCCGTCCAGCCCTTCGACCCGGTGCGACAGATAGAGGCCGGGACGGTTGCTGACGGTACCGAGGGCGTATTGCTGCGCGGCACCGTGCTTCATCGCCGCGATAAAGTAGATGCGGAAGCCGTAATTGCTGCCGACAAAGCTGTCGGGTCCATTGTCGTTGCTCGCCGCGACCGCCACGCCATCCGCGCCCACCACGTAAAGAACCGAGGACGCAGCCTCGTCAGCAATGGCTGCAAGCTTGGCATCCAGCCGGTTGCGCGGATTGCCGGCAGGCGCCTCCAGCAGCGCCTGAACCTCGGGGTCGCGGGCGAGCACCATGGGGATCAGCCGCTGCTTCTCGATCACCGAGGCGAGCGAGGCGCCTGCAAGCGATTGCGCCGCGGCCGCGCGGGCGCCCAGTTCGGCTGCGGCCCGGTCGCGGGCAATGCGTCCGGCCGCGGCCACGGCCCCCAGCATCGCGACCGCAGCGACTGCGAAGACGAAGGCTGAAAGGCTTCCGGTACGGTCCTTGCCGGAGGGCCGCTCTCCTGCATGCATGATCGCCACGTCGGCACCCTCCCCGTGCGGATGCTAATGCGGGCGGCCGCACTTGACCAGCGGGCCTGTGCGGTAATCCGCACGGATCTCGGGCTGGGAGAGTCTCCCACCATATTGTTCTTGTGTGCTTTTATTCATCGGAAGATATTGGCACAGAATTTGCTTCTTCTCCGGCATGACCGCGGCAAGGCCCGTGGGCAGCAACGATCACGAGGGCCGCGTGCCCCACATTCCGGAGGATCCCGATGCACCTAGCCGCCCATTCCCCGGCCGAGGCCCATGCGCCGAAGCCGATCTACCGTCAGCTCTACTTCCAGGTCCTGACGGCGATCGCCCTCGGCGTCACCGTCGGCCATTTCTGGCCCGAGATCGGCGCCAACCTGAAGCCCTTGGGCGACGCCTTCGTGAAGCTCGTGAAGATGATCATCGCTCCGGTGATCTTCCTGACGGTAACGACCGGCATCGCCGGCATGTCCGATCTCAAGAAGGTCGGCCGGGTGGCGGGCAAGGCCTTCGCCTATTTCCTGACGTTCTCGACCCTCGCGCTGGTCGTCGGCCTGATCGTCGGGAACGTGATCCAGCCCGGGGCGGGTCTCAACATCGACCCCGCAACGCTCGACGGCGCGGCCGTGGCGGATTACGCATCCAGGGCGCATGACACTACGGTGGTCGGCTTTCTCACCGGCATCATCCCGCAAACCGTGGTCGGTGCCTTCGCCTCCGGCGACATTCTTCAGGTCCTGTTCTTCTCTGTCCTTTTCGGTGTCGCCCTTGCCGCAGTGGGCGAGCGCGGTGCGCCGGTCCTGAACTTCCTGCAGGCCCTGACGACCCCGATGTTCAAGCTCGTCGAAATCCTGATGAAGGCCGCCCCGATCGGCGCCTTCGGCGCGATGTCCTTCACCATCGGCAAGTATGGCATCGGCTCGGTCATCAACCTCGCGATGCTGGTCGGCACCTTCTACCTGACGGCGCTGATCTTCGTGCTCGGCGTCCTCGGCGCGGTGGCCTGGGCAAACGGGTTCTCGATCCTGAAGCTGATCCGCTACCTCAAGGAAGAACTGCTTCTGGTTCTCGGCACCTCGTCGTCCGAGGCCGCGCTGCCCTCGCTGATGGAGAAGCTGGAGCGTGCCGGTGCGAAGCGGTCCGTGGTGGGTCTGGTGGTTCCGACCGGCTATTCCTTCAACCTCGACGGCACCAACATCTACATGACGCTAGCCGCACTCTTCATTGCCCAGGCCTGCGGCATCCACCTGGCAATCGGCGACCAGATCCTGCTGCTGCTCGTCGCCATGTTGTCCTCGAAGGGCGCGGCGGGGATCACCGGCGCCGGCTTCATCACCCTGGCCGCGACCCTATCGGTTGTACCGTCGGTGCCGGTCGCCGGGATGGCGCTGATCCTCGGCGTGGACCGGTTCATGTCCGAAGTGCGGGCGCTGACCAATTTCGTCGGCAATGCCGTGGCGACGCTGGTCGTGGCCCGCTGGGAGGGCGAGCTGGACCGGGACCGCCTGGAGGCGGTGCTCAGCGGCAAGGTCGAGATCGACGAGGAAGGCATCCCGCTGGCCGACGCCGCCTGAGCGCCGTCCACCATTTCCTACACCGGATCGGGGCCGCGGCAGCGGCCCCTTTCGCGTCTGCATCCGCGTCCTGCACCGTAGAAACTCACGATCGGAGCGGCGCCCCGATCCGCCGCGACACCTCGTCCGCCGCTGTGCGGACGGCGGCACCGATCTCGGCAATCCGCATGTCGGACATGCGCGAGGTCGGACCGGAGACCGAGATTCCGGCAACGGCCTCGCCATGCACATCCCGGATCGCCGCAGCCACACAGCGCATCCCCTCGGTCCGCTCCTCGTCGTCGACCGCATATCCCTGCGCCCGGGACCGGCCCAGGTCGTCGCGCAAGCGGTCCGGTGCGGTCAGGGTCTTGACCGTAAACCGCGCCAGATCTGCCGTCCCGAGGAATGAATCCAGCCGGGCGGCATCCCACCCCGCAAGCAACGCCTTGCCGATCCCGGAGGCGTGCAGCGGCGACACCGTACCCGGCGGAAAGAAGGCCCGGATCACCTCGTGTGTCTCGACCTGGCTTACGAACAGCACGCTCCCCTTCCATTCGACACCCAGATTCGAGGTCTCTCCCGTCGCCTGCATCAGCCCATGCATGGTGCCACGGCTGCGGCTAAGTAAGTTGCTGCGGCGCAGGAAGGCCGAACCGACCCGAAACGCCGCCGGGCCCACATGCCATTCCTGACGCTCCGCACTGAGTTCGGCGAATTCCCGTGCTTCCAGCGTGGCGAGGACTCGGTGCATGGTGGCGACCGACTGGCCGAGCGCCCGTGCGATCTCGCTCAGCGACAGTCCTTCATGCGCGGCGAGCAGCTGCATGACCTCAAGCGCCCGGTCCAGTGCCTGGATCGTGGTCTGTCCGGGTTCGCTGTTGAAACCGCGCGGGCGTCCCCGGCGACTCGGTTCTGGGGGCACTGGGTTGGCTCCGGGCCGCGTCATCGCTACAAATTATGGGATTACAGAAAACCATTTCGGTCAATGAAAAATTCAAGCGTCTGATATATAGTATGTATTTGACATTTTTCGGCTGAAGAAATTCATTTTCAAGAAAATTTTCCGCCCCGATGCCCTCTGCTATCTTGCCTTCGAAACGACTCGGACGGTGGAGGAGGCAGATCATGTACATGCAGAACCCGGTGTTCATTCCCGGCCCGACCAACATGCCGGAAGTGCTGCGGCGCGCCGTCGACATGCCGACGCTCGACCATCGGTCGGCGCTTTTCGCCGAAATCCTGCACCCGGCGCTGCGGGGGGTGAAGGCGGTGCTGAAAACCGAGACGGCGGAGATCTTCGTCTTCCCGTCAACCGGCACCGGCGGCTGGGAAACCGCAATCACCAACACACTGTCGCCCGGCGACCGGATCCTTGCCGCGCGCAACGGCATGTTCTCGCAGCGCTGGATCGACATGTGCCAGCGCCACGGTCTCGACGTGACGGTGGTCGAGACGCCCTGGGGCGACGGCATTCCTGCAGACCGGTTCGAGGAGATTCTGACCGCCGACCGGTCGCATGAGATCAAAGCTGTCCTCGCCACCCACAACGAGACCGCCACCGGCGTGCGCTCGGACATCGCCGCGGTGCGCCGTGCTCTCGATGCCGCGGGGCATCCGGCGCTGCTCTATGTCGATGGGGTCAGTTCGATCGCCTCGATGGACTTCCGGATGGACGAATGGGGCGTCGATATCGCCGTCACCGGCTCGCAGAAGGGCTTCATGCTGCCGGCGGGGCTGGCGATCACCGCCTTCTCGCCGCGCGCCCTGGCGCTGGTCGACACCGCCAAGCTGCCGCGGACCTTTTTCGACATCCGGGACATGCGCCGGGGCTATGCCGCGAACGGCTATCCCTACACGCCCGCAGTCGGGCTGCTGAACGGACTGAAGCTGTCGACCGAGCTTCTGCTGGCCGAAGGCCTCGACGCAGTCTTCGCCCGTCACCGGCGCATTGCCGACGGCGTTCGGGCGGCAGTCCGTGCCTGGGGGATGGAGCTTTGCGCCACGGCGCCCGCGCTCCATTCGGACACGGTCAGCGCGGTGCGGACGCCTGCGGGGTTCGATGCCACGGCCCTCGTCACCCACGCCGCCACGGTCTATGATGTGGCTTTCGGCGTTGGCTTGGGCGAAGTTGCGGGCAAGGTCTTCCGGATCGGCCATCTCGGCCATCTGACCGACGTCATGGCATTGTCGGGTCTCGCCACAGCCGAGATGTGCATGGCCGATCTCGGCCTGCCGGTCCGCTTGGGGTCGGGCGTCGCAGCGGCGCAGGAGACCTACCGCGCCACCGCCGCCACAAGCGCCAGAAAGGCCGCATGATGAAGGACATCGCCGGAATGCAGATCCCCACATACGACGACGTCGTGGCGGCGCATGCGCGCATCGCGCCGCATATCCACCGCACCCCGGTTCTGACCTCACGGATGCTGAACGACCTGACCGGGGCCGAGCTGTTCTTCAAGTGCGAGAACTTCCAGAAGGCCGGGGCCTTCAAGGCGCGGGGCGCATCGAACGCGGTGTTCGGGCTGTCCGATGCCGGGGCCGCCAACGGGGTCGCCACGCATTCCTCGGGCAATCACGGCTCCTGCCTCAGCTTCGCCGCGGGCCGGCGCGGAATTCCCTGCACCGTGGTCATGCCGCGCACCGCGCCGCAGGCCAAGAAGGATGCCGTCCGGGGCTATGGCGCACGCGTGGTGGAGTGCGAACCCTCCACCTCCTCGCGCGAGGCGGTCTTTGCCGAGGTCGTGGCCGAGACCGGCGCCGAGTTCGTCCATCCCTACAATGACCCTCGCGTGATCGCAGGCCAGGGCACCTGCGCGCGCGAACTGATCGACGAGGTCGAGGGGCTCGACGCGGTCATCGCCCCGATCGGCGGCGGCGGGATGGTCTCGGGCACCTGCCTGACGCTCTCGGCGCTGGCGCCAAGCATGAAGATCTACGCCGCCGAACCCGAACAGGCAGACGATGCGATGCGCAGCTTCCGTGCGGGGCACATCATCGCCGACGACGCGCCCGAGACCGTGGCCGACGGGCTCAAGGTGCCGCTGAAGGAGCTGACCTGGCATTTCGTGAAGACCTATGTGACCGACATCCTGACCGCTTCGGACCCCGAGATCGTCGAGGCGATGAAGCTGATCTGGAAACGCATGAAGATCGTGATGGAGCCGAGCTCGGCCGTGCCGCTTGCCACCATCCTGAAGAACCCAGAGACGTTCCGCGGCAAGCGCGTGGGCGTCATCGTCACCGGCGGCAATGTCGACCTTGACCGGCTGCCCTGGATGACCCGCTGAACGGAGGATCCGACATGAACGCACCCGCCAATTTCAACGAACTGGAGGTCGGCTACGACATCCCCGCCCTGCCCGGCATGGACGAGGCCGAGATCCAGACGCCCTGCCTGATCCTCGACCTGGACGCGCTGGAGCGCAACATCCGCAAGATGGGCGACTACGCGGCGTCACACGGCATGCGCCACCGTGCTCACGGCAAGATGCACAAATCCGTGGACGTGCTGAAGCTGCAGGAGCGCCTCGGCGGTGCGGTCGGGGTCTGCTGCCAGAAGGTCAGCGAAGCCGAGGTCTTCGCCCGCGGCGGCATCAAGGACATCCTGGTGTCGAACCAGGTCCGCGATCCCCTGAAGATCGACCGGCTGGCGCGGATGCCGAAGCTGGGCTGCCGGGTAATCGTCTGCGTCGACGATGTCGCCAACGTGGCGGACCTGTCCGCAGCCGCCGAGCGCCACGGCATCCGACTTGACGTGTTCGTCGAGATCGATTGCGGCGCAGGGCGCTGCGGCGTGACCTCGGCCGACGCCGTGGTCGAGATCGCAAAAGCCGTGGACGCTGCCCCGGGGCTGCATTTCGCCGGCATCCAGGCCTATCAGGGCGCGATGCAGCATCTCGACTCGTACGCCGACCGCAAGGCGAAGCTCGATGCCGCGATCGCACAGGTGAAGGAAGCGGTCGCCGCGCTTGAAGCTGTCGGGCTCAAACCCGAACTGGTCTCGGGCGGCGGCACGGGGTCCTACTATTTCGAAAGCGCCTCGGGTGTCTACAACGAGCTTCAATGCGGGTCCTACGCCTTCATGGATGCGGATTACGGACGCATCCACGATGCCGACGGCAACCGAATTGACCGGGGCGAGTGGGAAAACGCGCTGTTCATCCTGACCAGCGTGATGAGCCATGCCAAGCCGGGCAAGGCGATCTGCGATGCGGGGCTCAAGGCGCAGTCGGTCGATTCCGGCCTGCCGGTGATCTTCGGGCGGGACGACGTGACATACGTGAAGTGTTCCGACGAACACGGCGTGATCGACGACCCGAACGGCGCCCTGAAAGTCAATGACAAGCTGCGCCTGGTGCCCGGGCATTGCGACCCGACCTGCAACGTCCATGACTGGTATGTCGGCGTCAGGGGAGGCAAGGTGGAGCTGGTCTGGCCGGTCTCGGCTCGCGGCAAGGCCTACTGACCGGGGCACCGCCCCAGCGACCGAACGGAGGCGCGCCGATGCATATCGTCCCTGAATCCGAGATCGCCGGGCTGGTCTCGCGCGCCGATTGCTTCGACGCGGTCGAGAAGGTCTTCGCCGCCACGGCGCGCGGTGCGGCGGTGAATTTCCCGGTGATCCGCGAGTCGCTCGGCCATGCCGACGCGCTTTACGGGTTCAAGTCCGGCTTTGACCGCGACAGCCTCGCGCTGGGTCTGAAATCGGGCGGCTACTGGCCGCACAATTCCGCGCGCGGGCTGACCAATCACCAGTCGACGGTTTTCCTGTTCGACGCCGATACCGGGCGCTGCCGGGCGGTCGTGGGCGGGAACCTGCTGACCGCGCTCCGCACGGCTGCCGCCGCCGCCGTGTCGGTAAAGCATCTGGCGCGTCCCGACGCCGAGGTCCTTGGGATCCTCGGCGCCGGTCATCAATCGGCCTTCCAGCTTCGCGCGGTGGCCGAACAGCGCCGGTTCCGGCGCGTGATCGGCTGGAACCGCCATCCCGCGGCCCTTTCACGGCTGCAATCCGTTGCCGACGACCTCGGGCTGCCGTTCGAGGCGGTGGATCTCGACCGGCTCGGGGCCGAAGCCGACGTGATCGTCACCATTGTCTCGTCCTACGCTCCAATCCTGACCGCCGCGCAGGTCCGCCCGGGGACCCACCTTGCCTGCATGGGCACCGACACCAAGGGAAAGCAGGAGGTCGAAGCCGAACTGGTCGCAAGGGCGACGGTCTTTACCGACGAGATCGTCCAGTCGATCACAATCGGCGAATGCCAGCATGCGGTGGCGCGCGGGCTCATTGGCGAGACTGGCATTTCCGAGCTGGGTGCGGTCGTCAACGGCACCCATCCTGGCCGCAGGTCGGCCGAGGAAATCACCCTCTATGACGGCACCGGCATCGGCCTTCAGGATCTCGCTGTCGCCGCCGCCGCTGTCGACCTGGCGATCCGTAAGGGTGTGGCGATCGAGGTCGACGTCTGAAAGCTGAGGACACGGCCTCCCGCATGATGCCGGTCGCACCGCACGCGGCGACTTGCTAGGCTCGGCCAGAGTCGCGGTCACGGGAAATCGCCGCGGCGCGCCGGAAGGAGGGGGACATGTCCAGCATCGCGATGCCATTGCCCGACGCGGGTCTCCTTGCCGCGAAAGACCGGATCGTGCGGGCGCTGACCGAGGCCCTGCCCCCCGAAACCGTGATCTTCGACCCGGCCGAGACCCGCGCCTATGAATGCGACGCGCTGACCGCCTACCGCTGCCCGCCGCTCGCCGTTGTGCTGCCCCGCTCCACCGAGGAAGTGGCGACCGCGATGCGGCTGTGCCATGCGGCGGGCGTGAAGGTCGTGCCACGCGGCGCAGGGACCTCGCTTGCCGGCGGCGCCCTGCCGACCGCGGACAGCGTCATCATCGGTGTCGCCCGGTTGAACCGCATCCTCGAAACCGATTTCGACAACCGTTTCGTGCGCGTCGAAACCGGCGTGACCAATCTTTCGGTCACCGGGGCGATCGTTGCCGACGGCTTCTTCTACGCGCCGGACCCGTCTTCGCAACTCGCCTGCACCATCGCCGGCAACATCGCCAACAATTCCGGTGGCGCGCACTGCCTGCGCTATGGCGTGACCGCCAACAACCTGCTCGGGGTCCGCATGGTGATGGCGGATGGCGAGATCGTCGAACTGGGCGGCCCGTATCTGGAGCCGGAGGGGCTCGACCTTCTGGGCCTTGTCTGCGGATCGGAGGGCCAGCTTGGCATCGTCACCGAAGCGACCTTGCGGATCCTGCCCTCCCCCGAAGGCGCGCGGCCGGTGCTGATCGGCTTCGACAATGCCGAGGTCGCGGGCGAATGCGTGGCGCGCATCATCCGCTCGGGCGTGCTGCCGGTGGCCATCGAGTACATGGACCGCATCTGCATCGAAGCGGTCGAAGCCTTCACCCATGCGGGCTATCCGATGTGCGAGGCCCTGCTGATCGTCGAGGTCGAGGGGGCCGAAGCCGAGATCGCCGAACAGCTCGCCACGGTCGAACAGATCGCCCGCGGCCTCGATCCGGTCGAGTTCCGCCTCAGCCGCGGCGCCGAGGAAGCGGCGCTGATCTGGAAGGGACGGAAATCCGCCTTCGGCGCCATGGGCCAGATCAACGACTACATGTGCCTCGACGGGACGGTGCCGGTCTCGGCCCTGCCCGCAACGCTACGCCGGATCGGTGAATTGTCGAAGGCGCACGGGCTCGACGTCGCAAATGTCTTCCATGCCGGCGATGGCAACATGCACCCGCTGATCCTCTACGATGCCAACACGCCCGGCGATCAGGACCGGGCCGAAGTGCTCGGTGCCGAGATACTGCGTGTCTGCGTCGAGGCGGGCGGATGTCTGACCGGCGAGCATGGTGTGGGCATCGAGAAGCGCGAGCTGATGCACGAACAGTTCGCCGCGGCGGATCTGGAGATCCAGATGCAGGTCAAGGACGTCTTCGATCCCGGCTGGCTGCTCAACCCTGCCAAGGTCTTTCCTCTCGACGCCAGTGCCCCGCGCCGCGACCCGAAAGCCGGGGAGCGCGCATGACAGACATGGCGACGCGTCCCGGCGACGAGGCCGAACTGGCGGTCACGATCCGCGACGCCGCTGCGTCAGGCACGCCGCTCTTCATTCGCGGCGGTGGCACCAGGACCGTCGCGGCACCAATTCCGGACAATGCCCGTCATGTCTCGCTCGCGGGGCTCTCGGGCATCCGCATCTACGATCCCGGCGCGCTGACTCTGGTCGCCGCCGCCGGCACCCCGATGCACGAGATCGACGCGCTTCTGGCGTCCGAGAACCAGTCCCTGCCCTTCGAGCCGATGGACCACCGCGCCATCCTCGGCACGAATGGCGCGCCCACCATCGGCGGCGCCGTCGCCACGAATGCGTCGGGACCGCGCCGGGTCGCTGCCGGCGCTTGCCGCGACCATCTTCTCGGCGTCCGCTTCGTCGACGGCAGCGGCCAGATCATCCGAAGCGGCGGGCGGGTGATGAAGAACGTCACCGGACTCGACCTTGGCAAGCTCCTCTGCGGTGCGGGCGGTACGCTCGGTGTGCTGACCGAAGTGGCGCTCAAGGTGCTCCCTGCCCCGCGCCTCGGCACGACGCTCTCTTATCCCGATCGCGACCGGTCAGCGGCCGTGACGCTCTTTTGCGACGCGCTGCGGACCCCGTTCGAGATTTCCGGAGCGGCCTGGCGCGACGGCACGGCCCATCTCAGGATCGAGGGCAGCGACACCCAGGTCGCCTACCGCCGCGAGCGGCTGCTGGCCCGGTTCGGCGCTGCGGAAGTGATCGAGGGCGCCGCCCATGCGGATTTGTGGCGAGGTTTCCGAGACGTGACTCATTTCGCCGGCCCCGGCGATCTCTGGCGCATCGTCGCCCGGCCCACCGATGCCCCGGCCATCTGCGCCGCGCTCCGCGACCGGCTCGGTGCGGCGACCTCGCTCGACTGGGGCGGCGGGCTGATCTGGGCGGCCGGACCGGATCTTGCCCCCAGCGCCGTCCAGAACTGCCTGACCGGCGCAAAGGGACACGCGCGGCGGCTGCGCCCCCCGGCCGGGGCCGCCCCGGTAGCCGAGACCACCGCGCCGCGCGTCGCCGCCGTCTCGCGCGCCCTCAAGGACCGCTTCGACCCGGCACATATCCTCAACCCGCGTCTCGCCGCGATGTGACGAGCCAGCCGCCATGCAGACCCATTTCACCCCCGAACAGCTCCAGGACCCCGACACGGCGCAATCGAACCGCATCCTGCGCGCCTGCGTCCATTGCGGCTTTTGCACCGCGACCTGCCCAACCTACCAGGTGCTTGGCGACGAACTCGACAGCCCCCGCGGGCGCATTTACCTCATCAAGGAGATGCTGGAATCCGGCCGCACCCCGGACGCCAAGACCGTCCGGCATATCGACCGGTGCCTGTCCTGCCTCTCCTGCATGACGACCTGCCCGTCCGGGGTGCATTACATGCATCTGGTCGACCATGCCCGCGCCTATATCGAGGCGCGCTATCGCCGCCCCGTCGACGAACGGGCGCTGCGCTGGCTGCTGGCCCGGGTGCTGCCCGATCCGGCGCGGTTCCGCCTGGCGCTGCGCGCGGCACGGCTTGCCCGCCCGTTCCGGCGCTGGCTGCCCGATGCGCGGCTGCGGGCGATGCTCGACATGGCTCCGGCAACCATCCCGGCGGACAGCCCGAACGCCACGCCGCAGGTCTTCGCCCCCGAAGGTGTTCGGCGCATGCGCGTGGCGCTGATGACCGGCTGCGCCCAGCGGGTGCTGAACACCGACATCACCGACGCCACGATCCGCATGCTTCGCCGCCATGGCTGCGAGGTGGTGATCGCCGAGGGCGCCGGCTGCTGCGGTGCACTGACCCACCATATGGGCCGCACGACCGACAGCCACGTTGCGGCTGCCGCCAACATCCGGGCCTGGGCGCGCGAGATCGACGACGCCGGGCTTGACGCCATTGTCATCACGACATCGGGCTGCGGGACCACGGTCAAGGATTACGGACACATCTTCCGCGACACCCCACTGGCCGACGCCGCCGGCCGCGTTGCGGCCCGCGCCCGCGACATCACCGAGGTCATGGCCGACCTCGGGCTCGCCGACCCGCGTCACGCCCGACCGATGCGGATCGCCTATCACGCGGCCTGTTCGCTGCAGCATGGCCAGCAGATTCGCACTCATCCGAAGACGCTTTTGCGCGCAGCGGGCTTCGAGGTGCTGGAGCCGCGCGATGTGCATCTCTGCTGCGGTTCGGCGGGCACCTACAATCTCCTGCAGCCCGCACTCTCGGCCGAGCTGCGCGCGCGCAAGGTGGCGACTCTGAACGAGACCCATCCAGACGCCATCGCCGCCGGCAACATCGGCTGCATGATGCAGATCGGCGCCGCGACCGACCTGCCCGTGGTCCATACCGCCGAGCTTCTCGACTGGGCGACCGGCGGCCCCCGGCCCCCGGCCTTACCTGCCTGACCCAGCCCCGAAAGCGAAAGAAAGCTCCATGGCCCACGGATACGAAACCGGCCGCCTCAACCTGCCCTTCGTCGGCATCTCCACCTTCGCCAAGGCGCCCTACCAGCCCGACTGGGATGCGCTAAGCGCCGACGTCGCCATCCTGGGTGCCCCGTTCGATGCCGGAACCCAGTGGCGCGCCGGAGCCCGCTTCGGACCACGGGCGATCCGCGAAGCGTCCACCCTGTTCTCGTTCGGCCATTCCGGCGCCTATGACCATGAAGACGACGCCACCTATCTCGATGGCGTGCGGATCGTCGATATCGGCGACGCCGACATCATCCACACCGACACGCTCGGGAGCCACGCAAATATCGAGGCGGGCGTTCGCGCCATTCTGAAGGCCGGCGCTCTGCCCGTGATCCTTGGCGGCGACCACTCCGTCAACATCCCCTGCATCGACGCGTTTTCCGATCAGGCGCCGGTCCATCTGGTGCAGATCGATGCCCATCTCGACTTCGTGGACGAACGTCATGGGGTACGGTTCGGCCATGGCAACCCGATGCGTCGGGCGGCCGAGAAGCCCTGGGTGACCGGGCTCAGCCAGCTCGGCATCCGCAACGTCTCCTCGACCGCAAAGGACGGCTACGAGGCCGCGCGCACCATGGGCTCGGACATCCTCTCGGTGCGCCAGGTCCGCACGCTGGGCGTCGCGGCAGTCCTGGAGCGGATCCCCGCAGGCAAGCGCTATTACCTCTCGGTCGACATCGACGGTTTCGATCCCTCGATCGCGCCGGGCACCGGTACGCCCAGCCATGGCGGCTTCATCTATTACGAGGTGCTTGAGCTTCTGGCGGGGCTGGCCCGCCGCGGCTCGATTGTCGGGATCGACCTTGTCGAGGTGGCACCGGATTACGATCCGTCCGGCATCACCCAGATACTCGCCGCACAATTGCTGCTCAACACGATCGGCCGCATCTTCGTGAGCTGACATTGCGGCCGGACGGTCCGCTTTCCGGAGCAGACTGGCGCCGGATGACGGGAATGGCCATAGTCTCAATCTCGCCCTGTCGCAGCGGATGCGTCCAAGGTTAGGCTACTATTTCGGGAACCGATGATGCAGGACGATCTTCCGGAAGACAGCAAGCTCACACGCACCAAGCGCCAGTGGGCGGAGGCAGGCAAGTTTCTGACCGGGCGCACCGGCGTGGACCGCCTGCCACCGGGCCAGCATCAGGTCCAGAACTGGCCCGTGCTCGACCTCGGCAGCCAGCCCCATGTCGCCACAGCCACCTGGCGCCTTGACGTCACCGGGCTCGTGGAAACCCCGCTGTCGCTCGACTGGGCCGCCTTCGAGGCACTCCCCAAGGCCGAACTGCGCTCCGACATCCACTGCGTCACAACGTGGTCACGTTACGACAACGATTGGCAGGGCGTGCATCCCCGCGACCTGCTGGTGATGGCGAACCCGTTGACCGAGGCGAGCCACGTCATGCTGTCGTCGTTCGACGGCTACACGACGAACCTGCCGCTGGAGGACTTCCTCACAGACGGTGCACTTCTGGCCACCCACTGGCAGGGCCGCCCGCTGACCCAGGATCACGGCGGCCCAATGCGAGCCATGGTGCCGCATCTCTATTTCTGGAAAAGCGCCAAGTGGCTGCGCGGCATCGAACTCATGTCCGGCGACAGGCCCGGCTTCTGGGAGCGCAACGGCTATCACATGTACGGCGATCCCTGGCGGGAACAGCGCTACAGCACCGATTGATCCCGGCACGCGGCACCGTCCTGCAACAGGTCAATCCCGCCGCCATCCATCTCGAGTCCCGCGGGCATCGGGGGCAGAAGCCCGCGGCGCCTGCCCTACATCGCGCCTTGCGGTCTGAGGGCAGTGCCGGCGCCGAGTGAGGCACCGGGAAGCTCGATGTTGATTTCGAGGCTGGAGATCTCCTCGCCCCGTTCCAGCTTGATGTCCACCGTATCGCTGTTGACCTGCATGTGCCGCCGGATCACCTCGAGGATGTCCCGCTGCAGAAGCGGCAGCAGTTCGGCGTTCGACCGGTCGACCCGCTCGTGCGCCAGCAGGATTTGCAGCCGCTCCTTCGCGGTCTGGGCCGAATTGGCCGGCCGCGGCTTGAAGAAGAACCCGAACATGCTCATGCCGTCCGCCGCAATAGCCGCTGGAAGAAGCCCGGCCGTTCCGCCGGGTCGAGCCGGATCTCGATCTGCTCGCCGATGAGCCGCCCGACGGTTTCCTCATAGGCCTTTCCGGCCGCCGATTTCTCGTCGAACACGACGGGCATGCCGACGTTCGAGGCCCGCAGCACGGTGGTGCTTTCCGGGATGATGCCCAGAAGCGGAATGGCCAGAATTTCCAGCACGTCCTCCACAGGCATCATCTCGCCCTTGGAGACCCGCTGGTTGTCGTACCGTGTCAGCAGCAGATGCGCCTTGATCGGCTCCGCACTGCCGTTCTCCGCCCGGTGGGTCTTGCTGTTCAGCAGTCCCAGAACCCGGTCACTGTCCCGAACCGACGACACTTCGGGGTTGGTCACGACGATCGCCTCGTCCGCGTAGTACATCGCCAGATGCGCACCGCGCTCGATCCCGGCCGGGCTGTCGCAGACGATGTAGTCGAACTCTTCCTTGAGTTCGTTCAGCACCGTCTCCACGCCTTCGCGGGTCAGCGAGTCCTTGTCGCGGGTCTGCGAGGTCGGCAGGATCGACAGATTCTCGAGCCGCCGGTCCTTGATCAGCGCCTGCTTCAGCTTGGCGTCGCCCTGGATGACGTTGATGAAGTCGAAGACGACCCGCCGCTCGCAGCCCATGATCATGTCAAGGTTGCGCAGGCCCACGTCGAAATCGATGACGACGGTCTTGTAGCCGCGCAGCGCAAGACCCGCGCTGACGGCGGCGGCGGACGTCGTCTTGCCGACACCGCCCTTGCCGGATGTGACAACGATGATCTTCGCCACGTATGCTCTCCTCTCGCTTATTGTGTTACTTGAGCGTTTCCACGCACAGCTTTTCGTCCTGCAGGAAGGCCTGCACCCGCTTCTTGCGGATCTCGGGCCCCAGATCCTCGCTGGTCCGGTAGAGCCCGGCAATCGCCAGCAGTTCCGCGTCGAGGCTTTGGCAGAAGATGCGCGCGGTCTCGTCGCCGTTGACGCCGGCCAGAGCCCGGCCGCGCAGTGTGCCGTAGACGTGGATGTTGCCGACAGCGACCAGTTCCGCCCCCGCGCTCACCGACGCCACGATCACCAGGTCGCCGCGATCGGCGAAAATCTTCTGGCCCGAGCGCACCGGATCGGTGATCAGACGCGAGGACGGCGTCAGCACGGCCGGTGCGGGCTCCGGCGCCGCGGCCCGCGCGCCCCCACGCTCGACCTTCTCTAGCGGCGCGTCGCGGCCATCGGGCAGCGAGATCAGCCCCGCCTCCAGCGCAAAATTGGTTTGCACCTGGTCGCCGTTCTGCACCGCAAAGACCGAGAGCTTGCGGCTGCGCAATTCGCCAATCAGCCGGTTCAGCTCGGGGGCATGGTCAAGCCCTTCGGCCCGCTCCAGATCGATCACGAAAGGCGCGTTGGCGAAGAAATGCGGCATCTGCCGCAGCTGCCGGTCCAGAGCCTCGTAAAAGCTCTCGTCCGCTTCGCCCGTCAGCCGCAGCGCGATGGCGGTGAAGAACCGTCCGCGGATCTGGAACGGTCTGATCGCCGTGACGGACTCCACGCCGATCTCTGTTGCTTGAGATGTCTTCACGCTCGATTCGATGCCCTGTTTGTGCTGGTCATGCCCCAGGATCGGGACCGCCGCGGTTTCCCCAATTTTTAGTCGTTCAGGGTCGTCAGGTCTACTAGAAATAGCGTCCGAGGGCCGATCCTGGCCATATTTGGCCCAGCCAGCGGACAGATGCGGCGCAGCATCCGCGCCGCAGGCCGCCCGCAGCCCCGCCGTTTCTCACCTTACGTCGTACGAGTCGATTCGCCGCGCGCATCCCAGAGGCCGACCAGAGTTCGTCGGTGGGCACCATTTGCTTCGGCCACCGCCGCAATGCACCCTGCGACGCCGATGTCTGCGTGGCTGACCGCGGCACAAGCCGCGCCATCTGCGCACCATCGGAAAGTCAGACGGTCAATGCGTCGACCTCTTGCCGCAGCGCACGCGCCGGAATCTGGACCGCCGCCACCGGCCTCACGCAACAGGCGAGCCGCACGCGGCGCTGTTTGGTGACCTACCCGATCTGCTGCAGCACTCTTGCGTCACGTTTGCAATTTCCGGCCGGCGTCACGTTGGCGGCCGCCTGTGACCCGAGTCACCTTGCGTGGGCGGGACCCGCAGAACCGATCCCGCAAAACAGCGGCCGCCGTCAGCGCACGGCGCGATCACGCGCCCATTTCGTCATCCATGTCGGCCAGCGGTCGCGCCGCGTCGCGCAAGGCTTCGATCGCTTTCGCGTAGGGTATCGCCTCATCGACCGTCAGTCCCGCCACAGGCCGCATCGGGATCACCTGGTCCTCGTCCTCATCGCCATAGCTCAGCCAGAGCGCCTCGAAATTCAGGGCCGGGACCCGCAGAGTCCGGATCTCGGCCTCCCTCTTTTCGTCGACCGCCGCCAGCGCGTGTGCCAGCGCCTTGCGGTATGCCCCGAGATAGGAGGTGGACGCCGACATCTGCAGCATCCGCGGCTCCGCCTCGTCGGAGAAATCGAAGAACGCGCGCGGCCCGCCATCGCTCACTTCGAAAACCCTCAGCGCCACCACCTCGGGCGACCGGCGACCGCTCTCTCTTCCAAGAAGACTGTCCAGCCCCAGCGCAAAGACATGCTGGGCTCCACCAAGTTCGGCCTTCAGCGCCTCGGCCGGCAACTGGCCGCCGAAGCCCGGGTCGATCTTGGCGGCAAGGACCGGACGGAGGTCCCCGATGCGTTGCAGGACGAGTTCGGACGGGTAGAGGAACTTGATCGGCAATTTGAAGTAGCTCTTCGTGAAGTAGGTGTGGGTCCAGCTTCCCGAGCCCTGATAGTTCGAGGCGAAGTCCGCGACGGTCAGGTGAGTCTTGCCATAGATCGGATCGTCGATATCGAAATATTCGACCGCTCCTACCCTGCTGTAGCCATAGATCACCATGAAGTGACCGCCGCCGCCGCTCCAGCCGATGCGTGCGCCGACCGGTCTGCCGGCATCGATTTCGGCCTTGACCGTCGCGAAGCTGGCCTGCCCGCCCATATAGCTGACGAAGTTGTTGGTCCGGCTCAGCGCCCTGTCCAGATACCAGGGCACGTTGCAGGGTGACGGCACCGTGCCGTTGCAGCAGTCGGTCCGGTCGAGTTCCGCGCTCGCCACCTTGCACTGGGTCCAGCTGCTGAAACGCCAGTAGAAGTGCGAAACACTGGTTGCGGTCGCGGCCCAGCACCAGTTGCCTTGGGTCTGGAGTTGCATGTCGAAGCTCAACTGCTTGGACGAGAACCAGACGAAGTCCCGCAGGATCGCGCTATAGGGCTGGGACGTTGACAGAACATATTCGGAGTAGTTCATGTCGGCCTCCTGAAACAGGCATCACGCCGAGGCTGACCCTACGCCTCACCACCCACGGGCGAACAGACAATTCCGAACGCGAGTCCGGAAATCCGGAAGCCAAGGGGGGTTTTCGGGCTGCGGCTGGGATACTGTTTCTCACCGGTGTCGCGGCGGCCCGCCGCGCCAACTCGATCAGCCGCCGCGCATTGCCGTCCGTGCACCGGACATTGCAGGCGCCGAGCTTGACGCCCGGCTGGGATTTCGGTTCCCTCCGGTCCGGCGCCCCGGCCCAACCCCGGTGAAGCGAGGGCACGACGCCAGAGCGTCAGCCGACGATCGCCGCGCGGATGTCGCAAAGAACCATTCGGCCCGCCACGGGTCGCCTGTTCCGACCTGCCCTGCCCTCACCAGCCAGCCCCCCGGCGCCGGGGCCTGCGGCCGGCCAGTACACCCGATTCGAGGATGATTTCCGAAACCTGGTGCTCGCGCCGGTAGGCCATCACGTGAATGCCCGCGACGCCGGGGATCTCCCGTATCTGCCGGATCAGTTCGATGCAGATCCGCTTGCCTTCCTCGGCGGGCTTTGCCGCCTTCTCGATCCGGTCGATGACCGCGTCGGGAATGTGGATGCCGGGCACGTTCGAGCGCATCCAGCGGGCGGCCTTTGCCGAAGCGAGGGGGCCGACGCCGGCGAGAATGAACACCCTGTCGTGCAGTCCAAGGTCGCGGATCCGGGCCATGAACGCCGCAAAGACCGGCACGTCGAAGATGTAGTTGGTCTGGATGAAATCCGCCCCCGCCTCGACCTTCTTCGCCAGCCGCTCGGGCCGCCATTCGCGCGGCTCGATGCAAGGGTTCTCGGCCGCGCCGATGAACATCCTCGGGGGCCTGCTGATCTTGCGGCCGGACAGGAATACGCCGGCGTCCCGCATTGTCCGGATGGTCCGGATCAGCGAAATCGAATCGAGGTCGAAGACCGGCTGCGCGCCGGGCTGATCGCCGACGCCGACGCCGTCGCCGGTCAGGCACAGGACATTGCGCACCCCCATCGCCGCAGCGCCCAGCACGTCGCCCTGGATCGCGATGCGGTTTCTGTCCCGGCAGGAGATCTGGTAGACGGTGCCGTACCCGGCGCGGGTCAGCAGCGCGCAGATCCCGATCGACGACATGTGACAGTTGGCGCCCGAAGCGTCGGTCGCGTTCAGGGCGTCGGCGACCTCGCCAAGCGGCCTCGCGGCTTCGAACACGTCCTCGGGATCGGCGCTGTCGGGCGGATTCAGTTCGGCCGTCACTGCAAACCGGCCGGACCGCAGCACCCGTTCGAGCCGGCTGTCCGAAACGTGGCCCGGAGGCGGAGCCGCATAGGGACGGACGATGTCGCCCAGATCTCCGGGATCGCTCATCGCCGTGACCCTGCGGTCTTGGCCCGTGCCGGCTCGTCGGCGAGGGGCGCCGTCGCAGGCTCGTTGGCGCGCGCTTTCGGAAACGCCTGGGCGATGACGGTGCGCCCCGCCTCGCGCGACTCCCGCAGCGCCGCCGCCTTCTCGCGGCTCACTCTCAGCCAGGACGACGACCCCTGCAGCGACCGATCCACCGGGGGCAGGACATTGCGGATCCTGTCGCCATCGCGCATCCGGCTCGCACCCTGCCAGGCGAGGGTCCAGACACAGCGCATCTCGGGGATGACCTCGCAATATCCGCCGGGCCGCACGCCGCCGCACGGTCCGTTGCGCAGCTGCTTCGGGCAGTTCATCGGGCAGGACATTCCGGTCGAGGACAGGGCGCATTGCCCGCACATCCGGCAATCGAACAGGAGGCCCTTGGTGACGCGCTCGACGACCGCGACGAAGGGTTCGACCCGGTCATAACCGATACGCCCGAATAGCGGGTCACAGGCGATCATGAACGCTTCGAGCCGCCGATAGAGCCACTCGAAGCTCCGGGAATGCCGGATAGCGAAGAGCCTGACCCGGTACATGACACCTGCCTCGGATATCCCTGACCAAGCGTCGCCGCTGCAGACGCCCGGCGCAAGCCCGAAACATCGCAGTCATCGGATTGGCGTGGCGGCAAAGAGACCGCCACCGCACCGAGCCGACACACGGCACCGGACGAAGCGGCGGCGGCCAATCCTGATGACTTGAAGGTCTGACCGGCCATGGCTCCGTCCGGCACGAAAATCCGACCCGAACAGATGACGTCGCGGGGCGCCCCTAGACCGAGGCGCCCGGAGGGAGTCGTGGCCCGTGTGCTGACCCCAGCGACAATGCAAGGCGGGGCCGCGGTGCATCCGCGGCCAGTGGAGGCCAGCTCCCGGGAAGGTCGAGCGTCAGTTGCCCGCTCCACAATGTTGCGCCATCCCAATCGGCGCCGGCCGCGGCGAAGCGTCCGGTTCCGGCGGCCCCAGCGAATGCGCCCGTTCCCGAACGATCCTCGCAATCTCCGCCGGCGCCTTCGGCCGACCATCCTCCCGTGACCTTCAGCGACAGCCGGTCGCCGTTCTCGAACATGTAAGAACTGTAGCTATTGAACGTCCCGCTTTCGGCACGGTCATCGCCGAGGTCACGAAGGTCTTGTGCGCGATGCGGCCGCCCTCAAACACTGCTGATCCGACATTCCGGGAGACGCTGACCGTGCGCCGCTCCCCGGTCGGGGCTTTCAGGTTCGTTGCCGCCACTTCCTGCGTCACCTAGCGAAACGGAAATATCACCTGCTCGGCTGAGGCAAGGCTCGGTGCCGCCAGCACCAGCGCAAGCACGCACGAGCCCGTCGTTTTCGGAAGGCGCATGATGGTCTCCTCCGGATGGACGGCCCTGCCGGAACCTGCAAGCGGGACGATCGCCCCGAGAGAGAGGAAAGTCCCGAAACCGCGTCCGAAAACGCATGAAAATCTCCGAAATCCTACGTCGCGGCGTCACGCCGGGACCGGTGTGTTACACCGGCCGCTGGTTCGGTCCGGATCGCGGCGCGTGGTCGATCCCCAGGGCGAATTGCATCCGCTGCGTCCCCAGTCCGTTCGGGCGCTGAGTCTTTTTTCGACCCGCGCCGGCAAGGTCGTGACCCGTGACGAGATCTTCGCCGAGGTCTGGCCGGACCCGGCAGTCACGGACGACAGCCTCACCCAGTGCATCGGCGATATCCGCGGCGCACTCGGCAACATGGACCGCCGCATTCTGGAGACGATTCCGCGCTGCGGCTTCCGGCTTCACCCGGATCCGGCTCCGGCACGCCGATTTCCCTTCGGACCGGTCATGCCCGCGCTCCTTGGTGCGGCGGCGCTCCTTCTGGCCGGGGCGGTGTGGCGCGACAGTGGTCGGCAAATGCGTGGGCCAACCGTTTCGATTGTGGCGGCGCAGGGGACAGATCCGCTGTCCGCGGAAGTTGGCGTGCCCTTGGACCGCGACACCAGAATCTGCCGGTTGTCGGAAGGCGGTCGCTTCGTCCTCGAATTGTCCAAGCCGTCGGCACACCCGATCACGGCCGAGCTTGTCGACACGTCGACTTCGGCAGTCCTGCTGTCGCAGTCGTTGCCCGATGTCACGCGGCAGGACACGGTGGAAATTGAGGGCGTGCGCCTCGCAACCCGCGTGGCCTCCCCCACAAGCGGTGCAATCGCACAGGCGCTGATCGGAACCCTCCGCGACAAGCCGATAGCCGCGCTGACCACGTACGTGTGTTATCTCCATTCCTTCCGGTGGCGGTTCGAGGCGCTGTTTCGGCGCGCCCAGGCCTGTCTGACGACCCTCGCCGAACGGGATCCTGAAAACGCCACGGCGCTGGCGTTCCTGGGAGCGACCTACGTAGCGCGGTACTGGTACGGGACAGGACTGGATGGACCGGCGCGCGACGACCGGCCTTCGGCTGCCGCTGGCCCAGGTAGCGCTCGCGTCGGTGGGCGCGGCCGAGGACGCTGGTCTTCCCGACGATGGGCAGGTCCACCTCGCGGTCCGACGGCGTAATACGGAAACTGCAAGACGGCACACATGATCGCCACGCTGCATCAGGCGATGCAGCTCAATCCCGACGATCCGGCCATTCTCGGTACGGCCGGAAACTGCATGGCGTATTCCGGCGACTGGGAGGACGGCGTCTCGCTTGCGCGCTGCGGGATCGCACTCGCGCAGGAGAATGACTAGCGCCGGTAGTATTGGGCGATTGGCAAGCATGCCTGGCTGGACGGCGATTACCAAGCGGCACCAGATGCCTTTCTGCGCGGTTTTGCCGAGAACGACTGGCACACCCACCTGCATCTCGCCTACAAGCTGCCCAATCTTGGGCGGCTCGACGAGCCTCGCGACAAGGTTCATGTTCCGAGAAAGGTCTATCCGGGCTTCACAAGCGCCGATGCCCGTGAGACCCACAGGCGGCGGCGCTTCGACGAGCCCTATAAGGCCCGAATGGACACGGCTCCAGCGCGCCGGCCTCCCTGGGCGGCCCGGATGCCGGGACCGGCGGCGCGCAGGCGTCTCTCGAACCGCCCTCTGCCGAATGACGTGCCGCGGACTCCGTCGATCGTGCCAGTTTCATGTGGCGGCCAGCGCCTTCACACATCCGCATCCAGAGGACACTCATCACATCGCAATTGGAGCCGGACGATGACGGGGTCCGGCCAGACCGCCATCATGGTGCGACAGCAAGCCCGAGACGTGCGGAAGACAGGAATTGGCGATGCGGACCAGTGCAGGGCGACGACGCTACGGATGTCCAGCCTTCCGCGGGGCGAGCCTGGCGCTTGCGAACAAGTTGCGCGGGCGGGCGACCCTTGTCGGGTGCGCGAGGATGGCGCGCCTGAAAGGCTGCGCTATCAGAGCGCTCGGCCCCTCTGAAGTGCGGCGGCTCCGGCAATGCCAACAGGACGCGGTTCGCACGCCGGGTCCCGCCGTGCCGGTCCGCTCGCCGCTATGCCGTCCTCCGACCGCACGGCAACACGCGGATCCGATCCCGGAGGATCAGCCTGCCGGGTGGACATTCGCAGGTCGAGATCCGCGCGGAGATGCGAGACCGCGGCACGCCGGTTCTCGGCGCCCAGCTTCTGCAGGATGTTGTGGACGTGGTTCTTGACCGTCGCGACGCTGAGCGACAATTCGCGGGCGATGTCCTTGTTCGAATAGTCCAGCGAAACGAGGCTGAGGATCTGCCGCTCGCGGCCGGTCAGCTCCTTCTGGTCGGGGTCGCCCGGCTCCGGCGGGCGCTTGCGGTGCCGGAGTTCGTGCATCAGGCTGCCGGCAACGCGGCGCGAACAGATGAGTTCTCCCCGGAGCGTCGCATGGATGACGCCGCACAGATCCTCCAGCGACGACCCGGACGGCAGGTAGCCTGCGAAGCCGCAATCGGCGCAGGCAATGACCTGCGACGGCTCCTCGGAAAGTGCGAGCGCGATCGCGGGCAGATCCGGGCGCCGGTCGAGCAGCGGTCTGAGTGTGGAGGCCACCGGCAGGCCAGTGACATCGAGCAGCAGAAGATCGGGCAGCGACAGATCGAGCTGCGACTCGATGCCGTCGAGTGTCGTGGCGGGGTCAGGCACCTGGAACTCGTCGCAGTTGTTGAGGAAGTCCGCGAGACTTTCGGCAAAGACTCTGGTCGTCGAGAACACCAGGATTCGGAACATGCTTGGCTCCTCTTGCAATCCTGCCGTTCGAGAACAGACTGCAATGACGGTCCACCTGAGCGGCCCGGTCAGGGAAACTTGCCTGAAGCGCACAACAATCAGGGACGGCGGAAGGCCCTTGACCGATCCCACTCTACACCACGTTGATTGCCCGTTCCACAATCCTGGCGCGTCAAGACTGGTAGACCGGACCGCGCACGGGGCCTGGATCGACATGAGCCCGGGGGTCTAGATCCCCGAACCCAGTGCCCCTTCAAGATTTGAGGGCACGGTCCTTTCGGGAGCTGCTTGAGATCGTGGTGGTCCGGGAGGCCACGGCTCAGGCATGGGTCCAATTTGAACCCCCCGGTCCATGGAACGCCGGCCAGGACGCAGCTAGCCTTCGCCAAGTCGATCAAAGCGAGCCGCGAACATGCGCCAGCGCCGCATCAGTATCGTCTCTTCGGGGACGGTAGCCCCCCTTTGGCGCGAATTCCACATGGGGCTGATGCGCGATCCGGGCTTCGAAAGCACCGAGGGTGCGACGGACCCGGTCGGACTGCTGCTCGATGTGCAGAGGAAACGCGCCGATGTGGTCGTATTCTATTGCCGCGAAGGAACGCTTGGGGTGACGAGTCATCTGTTCTCCGAATTCCCCGACCTCACCATCCTGTTCCTCTTCGATTCAGGATGGGCGTCCCTTCATCAGCGGTGTCCGTCTGCACGCGCGGCGCTCTCGCCGGCAACAGACGATCTGATCTCGACGCTGCGGATCGCCGTCGAGGATCCGTGCGCGAACGGATGGGCACATGACTGACCCGCACATTCCGATCGCCGCACTCTCGCCCAATTCAGGGACCGGCGCGCCAGCCAGGCCCGCGATCACGCCGGTCCGGCGCCCTTCCGGCCCCGGGGGGCCAGCCAATGCGAGGAGCGAAGATGGCAACCGTTAGCTGGAAACTGGATGTCGCCGTGGCGGGGGGCCCCGGTGCAGCGCTGGCACAAAGCGTGGCGGCCGAGGCCTATGACAAGGTGACGGTCGAGATCGCCGACGCAGCGGCGGACCAGGCCGTGGAGATCGGCGCAGCGACAGGCGACGTCCTGTTCCTGCTCGTCACCGCCAGCACCTATGGCGATGGACTGACCTACAGGGTCAACGACGGGGGCAATCCCGCGCACGCGCTCGACCGCCCGCTGCTGCTGGCCGGGGCCGGCGCGATCGGCCTTCTGGGCTTCAGCCCGACCTCCCTTCTCTTTTCCAACGCCCTCGGGGCGAACGCGACCGTCGAGATCCTCGTCGCCCGCGATGCCACGCCGTGAGACCGAAAGACGGCGGATACGAACGAACCGAAGCGATTCATGAAGGAGCGGCAGCATGCCAGTAACACCTACCTATCCAGGTGTGTACATCGAGGAGCTTCCGAGCGGCGTCAGGACGATCGTCGGAGTCTCTACCTCGGTGGCCGCCTTCATCGACTATTTCGGCCGCGGACCGATCGATCACGCGGTTCAGGTCTTCAGCTTCGGCGATTTTCAGCGCGAGTTCGGCGGACTCGATCCGGACAGCGAGGCGAGCTACGGAATTCGTCAGTTCTTCACCAATGGCGGCAGCGAAGCCTGGGTGGTGCGAACCGCCGAGGCGACGACCTACGCCACGGCAAGCGTCACGCTGCAGGATAGCGGCGGTGACGTTCTGGGCGTGAGCGCCGGGCGCGCGGCGCGCGAGGACAGCATCGAGGATCCGGGCGCCTGGGCCAATGCGCTCCGGATCGACATCGACTACGCGACCACCGATCCAACAAGCCTGTTCAACCTGACACTTACGGAAACCGCCATCCGCAACGGCCGGCGTGTGGATCTGCAAACGGAACAATACCGCAACCTCTCGATGGAACTCGGACATCCGCGGCATGCGCCGGACGTGGTCAATCAGGCGTCGCGGCTCGTTCAGCTGACCCGGGAGATCGGCGCCGCCGAAACGCGCCGGCCCGCCGAAACGGGCACTGCGGGGATCGCGCTGACCGCCGTGCCGGCCTTGGCCAATGGCGAGCAATTCACGGTCAACTACCCCGGCGGCGCGGCCGTGGCGACACTCGAGGTCACGGCGGCACCGACGACGATGCAGGAGGCCCGGGCCATCCTGCAGACCGCGATCCGGCGCGCGGACGATGACGAGCCGCTTCTGGCGGACGCGGTCGTGGAAATCGTCGATCATCTCGACGGAACCAACACGCATTTCCGTGTGCTCGCCGGTCGCTCCGGCGCTGGTTTCGAAGATGCGATCCTGACATTCGCAGACACGACTGGAACACCTGCCACGAATGCCGGGCTGGTCACCGGTGGCGGCGCACTTGAGAACGTGCAGCAATACCAGGTCGGCGATACGACCAACATCGGCTTCCAGGGCGGCGGCACGGCAGGCGTTGACGGCGATCCGCCCACGGCCGCGGAATTGACCGGCGATCCCGTGCAGATGACCGGGATGCACGCGCTCGAGGATGTGGACCTATTCAACATCCTTTGCATTCCCCGTGCGGCGGAGCTGGGCGACTCGGCGGAGATCCAGGCCGTCTACAGCGCGGCCGAAGCCTATTGCGAACGGCGCCGGGCGTTCCTGATCATCGATCTGCCGGCGAACGTGGCGACGCTCCAGGGCGCGCGGGACTGGCTCGACCAGAACGCAACCCTGCGCCATGCCAACGCAGCGGCCTATTTCCCGCGCGCATTGATGCCCGACCCACCAAACGACTTCCGATTGCGCAACGTGGGTGCGAGCGGCACCATGGCCGGGGTGTTCGCGCGAACGGATTCCAATCGCGGCGTGTGGAAGGCACCGGCGGGCACCGAAGGGACGCTGCGCGGCATCTCGCAGCTCGCCGTGAAGCTCACCGATCCGCAGAACGGTCAGCTCAATCCCCTGGGGCTGAACAGCCTGCGCAACTTCGACATCTACGGCAATGTCTCCTGGGGTGCGCGGACGCTTGACGGCGCGGATGCGCTCGCCTCGCAGTGGAAATACATCCCCGTCAGGAGGCTCGCGCTCTTCATCGAAGAGAGCCTCTACCGGGGTACGCAGTGGGTGGTGTTCGAACCCAACGACGAGCCCCTCTGGGCACAGATCCGGCTCAATATCGGCGGATTCATGAACAATCTCTTCCGTCAGGGCGCCTTCCAGGGCCGCACGCCGCGCGAAGCCTATCTCGTGAAATGCGACAGCGAGACCACGACGCAGAACGACATCGACCGCGGCGTGGTCAACATCCTCGTCGGCTTCGCGCCGCTGAAGCCGGCGGAATTCGTCATCATCCAGATCCAGCAGCTCGCTGGCCAGATCCAGACATAGGACGGATTCCCCATGGCGCAATTCAGTGTGAACACGCAAAGATTCGACCCCTACAAGAACTTCAAGTTCCGTGTCCGCTGGGACGGCCGGTTCGTGGCCGGGATCAGCAAGGTCTCGGCGCTGAAGCGGACGACGGATGTTGTCGAGCATCGCGAGGGCGGCGACCCCAGCACCGTGCGCAAGTCGCCGGGACAGTCCAAATACGAGGCGATCACGCTGGAGCGCGGCGTGACGCACGACCCGGAATTCGAGCTTTGGGCCAACAAGGTCTGGAATTTCGGGTCCGGTCTCGGCGCCGAGGTCTCGCTCAAGGACTTCCGCAAGGACGTGACGCTTGAGATGTACAACGAGGCGGGGCAACTCGCCGTGGCCTACAAGATCTACCGCTGCTGGGTATCGGAATTCCAGGCCTTGCCGGAACTGGACGCGAGCGGCAACGCGGTCGCGATCCAAACGCTGAAGCTCGAGAACGAGGGATGGGAGCGCGACGTGGAGGTCGCGGAGCCGACGGAGCCGAGCTTCACCGGAGCGGATTGACGCGATGCAGGCCCTGAGCGCCAGCGATGTTCTTGAGGTCGTCGAATGGGGCACGAGCCATTCGCTGACGTCCACGGCGCTGTACCTGCTCGACCGGGCCGGGACCGGGCTCGACTCGGAGACATTGGCGGCCCTGCCGCTTGGCACGCGCGACAGGCTGCTCCTGCGCCTTTACGGGGAATGCTTCGCCGGTCCGATTCGGGCGCGCGAAGCCTGCCCCGAATGCGGCGCGGAACTCGAAGTGGAATTGCGGCCCGCCGATCTGGCATTGGACGCAATTGCGGCCTCCGGCCCGACATGCCTGCAGCATGATGGCGTCACACTCCGGTTCCGGCCGACCGCGAGCCACGACCTTCTGGCAATCGAAGGCGCGTCCGACGAGGCGGACGCGGCTCGGGCGCTCGCATTGCGCTGCATCGAGACCGCGCAGCGCGGCGACACCGAGCTGGCGCCAGAGGAGATCGGGGACGAGACGATCGCGCGGCTCGGCGAGGCCATGGCGCTGGCCGATCCGCAGGCGGATTTGACGCTCGACCTGGCCTGCGCCGATTGCGGGCACCGCTTCGGCCGCTCGTTCGACATCGCGCGGGTCCTGGTCGACGAACTGGTGAACGTCTCCCGCAGGATCTTCTGCGACGTGCACGCGCTGGCCCGCGGCTACGGCTTCAGCGAAGCCCAGATCCTCGGGATGAGCGCGTGGCGGCGGCAGGCCTACCTGGAGATGCTGGCGCCATGAGCCGCTTCCTGCAGAAGCTGATCCGGCGGGCGAACGGGACCGAAGACGCGCTGAAGGCGTCCCCAAGGGCGCTGTTCGAACCGGCGGGAAGCGGGCTGTCGATGCGGGCTTCCGCGGCGGTACCACCCGCAGCGGCATGGGTGCCGCCTTTCGAGGCCGACGCGCAGGAGGCACCTACGCGCCGCACGGACCTTGCCGCCGATACCCACGTCGCACGGCCGATGCGCGTCACCGACGACCGGGGCGCGGATTGGAACCATCCGGCGCAAATCCTGCCAGTGGAAACGTCAGCGGAAGCGCGCCCCTGGCACCGGGGCGTCACACTGCCGGAGACGGGCGCGCCCCTCGTCGAACCTGCCGTGGCGCCAACGGCGAGGTCCGAAAGAGGTACGGCCGATCGGGTTGCGAGAACGCGGCAGGACGGCAGTGCGAACCGGGCGCGGGCGCGCGGAATGGATGCAGACCACCCGTCGACCGCGATCGTCCGGCCCGATCCGGCCGACTTGCGGTTCCCTCTCCCAGACCAGGCACGGTCCAAGGCCGGCGCCCCGCCCGACGCGGACACGTCCCCGGCGAAACGGTCGCGGCCCATCCCTGCCGTGCCGGCCGCCGTCCGTCTGACCGCGCCACCTTCGCCGCAGACGCATCGGGTCGCCCGGTGGGGCGAACTGGCGCCAGCGCAACGCGACGCGCCGGAGAATGTCGTTCACGTCACGATCGAGCATTTCGAGGTACGGGCGCTGGTCGGCGCACCGCCCAAGCCCGAGCCCCGCACGCGGGCCGTTCAGGAGGATTCGCTCGCCGATTACGCGCGCCGGCGGCAGGAGCGGCGGCGATGAGCAATCACCTCGCGATCGCCACCGTCAGCGCGACGCTCAGGGATCTGGTGGACGATGCCGCGAGCGCCGCCCTCACCGGCGTCTCGATCAACGTCGAGACCGGCCGTCCCGACCGGCTGGTGCCGCCGGACGACGAGGCGGCGATCAGCATCTTCCTCTACCAGATCACGCAGAACCCGCATTGGCGCAACGACGACCTGGCGACACGCAATATGAGCGGGAACCTCGTGCGCAGGCCGCAGGCAGCCATCGACGTCTATTACCTGCTCACCTTCTTCGGCGTCGAGGGCCAGCAGCATCCCGAGATTCTGCTCGGCGCGGTCACCAGCGCGCTGCACCGGGAACCAATGCTGTCGCGGGACCGGATCGAGAATGTGGTCCTGGCAGAGGCGCATCTGGCGGCCTCCGATCTCGCCGCACAGCCGGAACTCGTACGCTTTGCGCCGATGGAACTCAGCCTCGAGGAACTGTCGAAGCTCTGGTCGGTCTTCTTCCAGACCAATTACCGGTTGTCGGTGGCCTACAAGGGCTCGGTGGTGCTGATCTCGCCCGAAGATGCGGTGCCGCGCCCCACCCTTCCGGTGGCGGTACGCAATCTCTATGTGGAGGCGCTGGCACCGCCCCGGATCGAGGCCGTGAGCAGCGTGGCCGGCCCGCGCGCGCCGGTCGTGGCGGGCGACGAGATCGTGATCCGCGGCCACAACCTGCGCGGCGACGAGACCTTCGTCGCTCTGGGCGAGCATCAGGCGGTGCCGAGCCTCGTCACCGCTCGGGAAATCCGTATCGCCCTGACGGAGGGACCGTTTCCCGCAGGGACCCTGCGTGCCGGGCCGGTCGGCGTCCGCGTGGTTCACACACGCCTGATGGGGACGCCCGAAGTTCCGCATACAGGGCCCAATTCGAACCTCTTTGCCATCGTGGTCCATCCGCGGCTTCCCGGCGTGCCGCTGCCGCCGACGGGACCGGTGAACACCTACGCTCTCAATGTCGAGCCGACGGTCGGGCCGCGGCAGCGGGCGCGGCTGTTTCTGACCGGCAGCGCCGGACGTCATTCCATCGAGGCGGCGGCCCGCACCACCGAAACCACGTCGCTGGAATTCGATCTGAGCGGCGTCGCGGCCGGGACCTACCTGATCCGGGTGCAGGTCGAAGGCGCCGACAGCCTGCTCGCCTTCACCGACACCGACGCAGACACGGTGCCCGACAGCTATACCGGCCCGACGCTCGTGGTGACGCCATGATGCTTCCGCCGCATGAGGATTGGCAGGAGGCGAACCGGCGGCATCTGATCGCGGAGTTCGCCCGGCTGAAGGCGGTTCTGGCGCATGGGGCGGCAGCCGATGCGGAGCCGCAAGCGCATGAGGCAGGTCTTCATGCCGGGCCTGAATGGCCGCCGGCACTGGAGCTTGTTGCCGAACGTTTCGGCCTGTCCGCGTTCGAGCGCGATGTTCTGCTTCTCTGCGCCGGCATGGAAATCGATGCCGGCATCCGCGACGCGGTCTCCGAATTGGTCGGAAAGGACAGGGCGACGGTCCCGTGCTTCGGGCTCGCCCTTCAGCACTTGCCGTCGGCACATTGGAGCGCGCTCGCGCCGTCGGCGCCCCTGCGCTACTGGCAGCTGATCTCGCTCGCCCAGGGCGGTTCGCTGACCGGCTCGCGGCTCGCCATCGACGAACGGGTGCTGCATTTCCTGACCGGAGTGCAGACGCTGGACGAGCGGCTCACGCCGTTCGTCGAGCAGCTGCCGGACCAGCCGCTCATGACGCCAGGCCATGCCGGGATCGCCGATGCGGTGCTGGACGCGCTCGAACGCCATGCCGGCGATCCGAGGCCCGCAGTGGTCGAGCTCATAGGCCGCGACAGCGGCGGCAAGCGGGCGGTAGCCTGGCGCGCCGCGCGCGCACTTGGCGTGCAGCTTCATCTCCTGACCGCGAGCGACATTCCCGCACTCGGCCGCGAGTTGCACGCGCTCGGCGTTCTCTGGAGCCGGGAAGTCGCGCTGAGCGCCCGCGCGCTCTACATCGATTGCGATACCGGGATGGTTGCCGACGACCCGTCCGTCTCTGCCGGGTCGGTCCTGGCGCGCGTGGCACGGCTGGTGGACAACCTCGGCGGCGTGGTCTTCGTTTCCCTGCAGGAGCGGGCGCGTCTGCGTTTCCGGCCCGTCGTGAGTTTCGAGGTACCGCGGCCACGGCCGGACGAGCAGCACATGCTCTGGGGCAGGCTCTTCGGCGAACGCACGGAGGCATTCGAGGGCGATCTGCACCGGGTCACGACCCAGTTCCGGCTGGACCTCGACAGTCTGCGTGCGGCCGGGACGGAGATGTCAGGATTGCTGGCCGAGGAACACTCGGCCGAGGATGGGACGGACGGGATCGCCCGCGCGCTCTGGGACAGTTGCCGCCGGCAGGCGCGGCCGCGGCTCGACGACCTTGCCGAGCGCATCGAACCGCTGGCGCGCTGGGAGGACCTGATCCTGCCCGCTGCCCAGCTGGACGCATTGCGGCAGATCACGGCCCATGTGCGCAATCGCCATCAGGTCCTGCGGCTCTGGCGCCTCGACGCGCGGGACACGCGCGGGCTGGGGGTCAGCGCGCTCTTCTCGGGCGGCAGCGGCACCGGCAAGACCATGGCGGCCGAGGTGCTGGCGCACTCCCTGCGGCTCGATCTCTACCGGATCGATGTGTCCGCCGTGGTCAGCAAGTATATCGGCGAGACCGAGAAGAACCTGCGGCGGGTCTTCGATGCGGCCGAAGAAGGCGGCGCGATCCTGCTCTTCGACGAGGCCGACGCCCTGTTCGGCAAGCGCAGCGAAGTGAAGGACAGCCACGACCGCTTCGCCAATATCGAGGTCAGCTACCTTCTGCAGCGCATGGAGGCCTATCAGGGCCTCGCGATCCTCACCACCAACATGAAAAGCGCGCTCGACCAGGCCTTCCTGCGCCGCCTGCGCTTCGTGATCGAGTTTCCGTTCCCCGACGAGGGCGCGCGCAGGCGGATCTGGCAGGGCATCTTCCCCGGCGCGACGCCGACGGACGGGCTCGATTTCGGCAGGCTTTCGCACCTCAATCTCGCCGGCGGCAACATCCGCAACATTGCCCTTGCCGCCGCCTTCGATGCCGCCGACCAGGGTACCGCGATCACCATGCGGCACGTGCTGGACGCCGCACGGTGCGAATACCGCAAACTCGACCGCCCGCTGCAGGCGCGCGAATTCAGGAGCTGGAGCGAATGCGGCTCGAAGTGACGATCAGGCACCTTTCCATGCGGGGGATCCCGGCAGGCTCGCAGGAGCGGCTGCGCGCGGCATTGTCCGATGCGATCGCGCGCGAGTTGCGGACGGCGCTGCTTCGCGACGGCCTTCCTGGAGCACTCCGGGCGCAGGGCCGCGTGGCCCGGCTGAACGCACCGATCCTGAGCCACGCACCCGGACCGGGCGCCGAGGCGCGGCTCGCCGACGGACTTGCCGCGCGGTTCTGCGCGGGCCTTGGTGCCGCGCCCGGACGCGACGGCGCGGCGCGGCAAAGTGCACCGGCGTCCAGGGATGGAGATGCGCGATGACCAGCTCGTTTCCGCAATCGCCGCGGCTGATCAAGGGGGGGATCGTGCTGATCGACCCCAAGACGTCCGCCGTGCGCCGCATCATCCCGCTGCAATACAATCCCGACACGATCAGCCGCACGATCGAGGTGAAGGGCACCGAATCCGGCGGCCAGGGCGAGCGCTCGGAGCCGTTGCGCCTGACCGGTCCGCCGGTCGAGACAATCACGCTGGAAGCCGAGATCGACGCGACCGACGCGCTCGAGGACGGGGATGCGCTGGCGGGCGAAGTCGGGCTCGCGGCGCATCTCGCCGCACTGGAGACCATCCTCTATCCCGAAAGCGAGCGGCTCACCGCCAACAACAGGCTCGCGGGTCTCGGCACGCTCGAGATCACCCCGATGGAAGCGCCGCTGACGCTGTTCGTCTGGAACCGCAACCGGCTGATGCCGGCGCGGATCACGCAGCTCCAGATCACCGAGGAGGCGTTCGATCCGGCGCTGAACCCGATCCGGGCCAAGATCAGCCTGGGCCTGCGCGTCCTGAGCGTCACCGATCTCGGCTTCGATCACAAGGGCGGCAGCCTGTACATGATCTACCAGCAGCAGAAGGAGCGGCTGGCAGAGCGGCACCCGGGCGGCGATCTCGGCGTGCTCGGCATCGGAGAGATTCCATGAGCACCAGCCTCGAAGACATCCTGCTCGCCAGCGCGGCCTCCGTCCGCCCGTTTCCGCAGAACAGCCGCTACCACACGATCGGAACGGCGACGCTGACGCGCGAGGACGGTGAAATCCTCCTCTACCTGCAGCGGCGCTTCATCCCGGCGCCGGAAGCCATGACGACCATCGCCGAGCATCTGATCGAGGGCGGCGACAGGCTCGACAAGCTTTCGGCACAGTATTTCGGCGATCCGGAGCTCTTCTGGCAGATCTGCGACGCCAACCGGGCAATGGAGCCGCAGGACCTGACCTACGTGATCGGCGTGAGGATCCGGATCTCGATGCCGGCCGGCATTCCGGGAGGTCGCGGTGGTTAGCGGAATCTTCCTCACCCTGATGATCGGCCCGATGGTGCCGGTGCCCGTGCCGAAGGAGGTGACGGACGCCCTGACCGCCGTGGAAGTAACGACCAGCACGACCGGGCCGAGCATGTTCCAGCTCAGCTTCGGGCTCAGCACCCGCTCGCCGTTGCACACGCTCTTCATGCTTCAGGGCGGCAGCATGGTCCCCGTCATCCGGGTGATCATCATCGTGACGGTCCGCGGGATCCCCAACGTGCTGATGGACGGTGTCATCACCGAGCAGGACGTCTCTCCCGGCGACAAGCCCGGCCAGTCAACGCTGACCGTGCGCGGCGAGGATCTGACCCGGGTGATGGATTACATCGAGTTCACCGGCATCCCCTATCCCGCCATGCCCGCCGAGGCGCGCATCGCGCTGGTGATTGCCAAATACGCCATGTTCGGGATGATCCCCCTCGTCGTACCGAGCATCTTCACCGACATCCCGATCCCGGTGGAGCGCATTCCGGCCCACGAGGGCACCGACCTCGACTACGTCAAGCATCTGGCCGACGAGGCGGGCTACGTCTTCTACATCGATCCCGGCCCGGCACCCGGCACCAACGTGGCCTATTGGGGGCCGGAGATCAAAGTGGGCGTGCCACAGCCGGCGCTCAACATGGACATGGACGCGCACCGGAATGTCGAATCGCTCAACTTCCGGTTCGACTCCCAGTCCAAGAAACTGCCTATCGTCTGGGTGCAGAACCCGCAGACCCGCGTCTCGATCCCGTTACCGATCCCGGACATCGATCCCCTAAACCCGCCGCTCGCCGCAGTTCCAGGCCTACCGAAGGAGTTCCGGTTCCTTCCCGGCACCGCCAAGCTCTCGCCGACCCAGGCGATTTCGCGCGGGGCGGCAGAAGCCTCGCGATCGTCGGACGTGGTGCGCGGGTCCGGCACGCTCGATGTGCTGCGCTATGGACGCGTGCTGAAGGCGCGCGCTCTCGTCGGCGTCCGCGGCGCGGGCCCCGCCTTCGACGGGCTCCACTACGTCTCGAGCGTGACGCATCGCATCAAGCCCGGCCAGTATCAGCAGAGCTTCGAACTCGCTCGCAACGGGCTGATCTCGCTTCTGCCGGAGGTCCCGCCATGAGCAACGGCAATCGCCATTACGGCAAGTTCCGGGCACGCGTCCTGAACAATGTCGACCCGATGCAGGAGGGCCGGATCCAGGTGGACGTGCCGGACCTGGCCGGGCCGCTGCCATCCAGCTGGGCGCGCCCTTGCGTGCCTCTGGCCGGATTGCAGACCGGGATCTACACGCCGCCACCAATCGGGTCCGGGGTCTGGGTGGAGTTCGAGCAGGGCGAGCTTGACCGGCCGATCTGGGTCGGCTGCTTCTGGGGCAGCGCGGCAGAGGTCCCCGCACTGGCGCGGACCATTCCGCCAGGGCTTTCCGGCATCGCGCTGCAGACCGTGGGCCAGAACGGGATCGTGGTGAGCGACGTGCCCGGCCCGAGCGGCGGGATCATGCTGAAAAGCGCGACCGGCGCCACGATCATCGTCAACGATACCGGCATCTACATCCAGAACGGGCGCGGCGCGTCGCTGGTCATGACGGGTCCGACGGTGACGATCAACAACGGCGCGCTCGTGGTGGTGTGAGGTCGGCAGATGCCAGGATTCATCCTTCATCTCGGTGCCACGGTCCTCTGTGCACATGGGGGCCAGGCCACGCCCCTCGTCACCCAGCCGCGGGTGACCGTCTCGGGCCAACCCGTCGCCACGCTGACGAGTCCCTACGCGGTCGCCGGCTGCGCCCTGCCTCCGGTCTCCGGCGGCCCCTGCGTGACGGCGCAATACGTCACAAGTGCCACACGGGTCACAGTGAACGGCCAGCCGGTGCTGCTGCAGGATTCCCAGGCGATCTGCGCGCCGACGGGGACCCCGCTGCTGCCGCTCGTCGTGCAGTCCCGGGTAACGGCGATCTGAGGAAACGGAGATGGAGACTGACTTTCCCTTCCATATCGACCGCAGCGGGCGCACCGCCCGAACCGGAGCCGCCGACCATCTGCGCGACATGATCGAACAGATCCTGTTCACGACGCCGGGTGAACGGGTCAACCGACCGGATTTTGGCAGCGGGCTTCTGCAGCTCGTCTTCGCCCCGAACAGCGAGAGCCTCGCCGCGACGCTGCAATTCACCGTTCAGGCCTCGCTCCAGCAATGGCTGGGCGACCGCATCGAGGTCGGCGAGGTGGCGGTGGCGACCGACGATGCCACACTCCGCGTCACCGTGCGCTACCGGCCGCTGCTCAGCGGCGACGAGCGGACCGAAGAGTTCGTGCAGGAGATCTAGGGCAATGCGTGCATCCGGGACGGAATCGGGAGGGCGCCGCGCATGAACGTTCAGTACATCTGCTCGGACGACGAACGCCGTGCCGCCGTGCTGGGCTCGGCGCTGAACGGGATCGACTACCTCGAAGTGCTCGACCGCGACTCGACCGTCGAAGAAATGCGCCAGCGCCTGCTGATCGTGCGGATGCTGCATCCGCTGGCCGCCGCGCTCGGGCCGCAACACGTGCGGATCACCGGCGGCGTGCGGATCACGCCCATCGGCATCGACTGGGCGATGCCGCTTGGCGACGTGGCGGGGGCCGATCCGGCTCTGGTGCCGGCCACTCATGCCGGCGCCATTGCCGCGCATTTCGCCGCCGAGCCCGACCCGCAACGCGTCTTCCTCGTCTACACGGACAGCGAAGGCGACTATTCCACCTATACCTTTGCACTGGTCGACCCCTCCGATCCGGGCACGCCGCCGACCGGCTTCGACCCGCGGCTATCGGCCGTTCCGTTCTCGTTCAAGGTGGAGTGCCCGAGCGATTTCGACTGCCGGGTTGAGGAGGTCTGCCCGCCCGAACTCATGGAGGAGCCGCGCCTCAACTATCTCGCCAAGGACTACGCCAGCTTCCGGCGCGTGATGCTCGACCGGCTGAGCGCCATCGCGCCCGCCTGGCAGGAGCGCAGCCCCGCCGATTTCGGCATCGCGATGGTGGAGCTTCTGGCCTATGTCGGCGACCGGCTGAGCTACTTCCAGGACGCGGTCGCAACGGAGGCCTATCTGGGCACGGCGCGGCGGCGGGTCTCCGTCCGCCGCCATGCGCGGCTCGTCGATTACCGGATGCACGAGGGCGCGAATGCCCGGACCTGGGTGCATCTCAGGGTGGGCGCCGGGGCGGACGGCGCCTTGATCCCCGCGCGCACGGTGCTGTCGACGGCCGGAAACGAGCGCATCACAACCCGCGACCCGTCAGATGTCGAAGCGGTGCAGCGGGAAGGCGGCATCTTCTTCGAGACGATGCACGCCGTGACACCACGCATGGCCCTGAACGATATTCCGTTCCACACCTGGACCGATCTCGGCTGCTGCCTGCCCAAGGGCGCCACGCGCGCCACGCTGCGATCCGATCCCATTCCCGGCCTTCAGTCCGGCTCGGTGCTGTTGTTCGAGGAGGTGTTGGGGCCAGCGACCGGAGCCGCGGCAGATGCCGATCCGCTGCACCGGCATGTCGTGCGGCTGACCGAGGTCGAAACCGGGACCGACCCGCTCGACAGCACGGCGATCATCGAAATCGCCTGGAGCGCGGAAGACGCCCTGCCCTTCGCGCTCTGCCTGTCAGCCACAACGGATGACGCGCATGGCGCCGTCTTCCTGCCGGAGGTGAGCCTTGCGCGCGGCAACCTTGTTCTGGCCGATCACGGCCTCGATGTGTCCGGCGAGGCCGTCGGAACGGTCCCCGACGATCCGCGGCTATTCCGACCTGCCCTGGCAGGCGCACCGGTCACTCATGCCGCCCCGCTGGCCAAGGACTTTCCGGACGAAGCATCCCCATCCAGCGCGACCGCGCTGATGCAATACGCCCCGCGCGAGGCGGTTCCCTGGGTGCGGCTCACGTCTTCGGACGGTGAGGACTGGGACCCGATGCCCGACCTGCTGGCCAGCGACCGCTTCAAGCGGGAATTCGTGCTGGAAGTCGATCAGGACAGCGCACGCATCCGCACGGGCGACGATCTGAACGGGCTGGCGCCGGAGCCCGGGCTAACCTTCACTGCCAATTACCGGGTCGGCAACGGCCGCGCCGGCAACGTGGGCGCACAGGCGATCTCGCAGATCTTCACCACGCAGGGTGGAATCGAGACGGTGCGAAATCCGATCGCCGCGCAAGGCGGGATCGATCCCGAAGCGCTGGAAGAGGTCCGCCGCTACGCACCGCAAGCCTTCCGCCAGCAATTGCGCGCGGTCACCGAGAAGGACTACGCCGACGCGGCGGAGAAACACCCCGAGGTGCAGCGTGCCGCGGCCACCTTCCGATGGACGGGCAGCTGGTACACGGTCTTCGTGACCATCGACCGGCGCGGCGGGCTGCCGGTGGACGCGGATTTCGAGACGCGGATGCGCCAGCATCTCTCGTTCTACCGTATGGCGGGCTACGATCTGGAGATCGATCCGCCCCGCTTCGTGCCCCTGGAAATCTCCCTCCTGGTCTGCGTCAAGCCGGGCTTCCAGCGCAGCGCGGTGAAGCAGGCAGTGCTCGACGTCCTGAGCTGCCGGGTGCGCGGCGACGGCAGCAAGGGCCTCTTCCACCCCGACAACTGGACCTTTGCGCAGCCTGTCTATCTGAGCGAAATCGTCGCTACGGCGGCGAAGGTCACCGGCGTCGCCTCGGTCGACCCGCTCGTCTTCAAGCGGTGGGATCGCGATGCGGCGGGGGAGCTCGACGACGGTGTCCTGACCACTGAACGGCTGGAGATCGCGCGGCTCGACAACGACCCGAGCGCTCAGGAGAACGGCCTGATCACATTGAAGATGGGAGGCGGTCGATGAGTAGTGGCGAGCGTCTGACCGCATGCGGCTGCTGCGAAGGGATCACGCAACTCACGCCGCAGGATCTGTACAACCGACCGG
This sequence comes from Paracoccaceae bacterium, assembly GCA_020425125.1. GTDB lineage: Bacteria > Pseudomonadota > Alphaproteobacteria > Rhodobacterales > Rhodobacteraceae > Meridianimarinicoccus. The sequence continues at coordinate 116,698 of JAGQRV010000037.1, forward strand.
GACTCGACGAACTCGTCTACCGCATCGGCACACACGCGCGGTTCAAGCGCTCGATGCTCGCTCAGATCAGCGCGCAGCCGCGGCTGCGCGAGCTGACCACGCGCCAGGACGACGACATGAGCGTTGCGCTCATGGATTCCTTTGCCGTCGTGCTGGACATCCTGAGCTTCTACCAGGAACGCATCGCCAACGAGGGCTTCCTGCGCACGGCGGTCGAACGCCGGTCGCTTCTGGAACTGGCGCGGCTCATCGGCTACGAACTCGCCCCCGGCGTGGCGGCCGGCACGTTCCTTGCCTTCATCCTCGACGACAAGGAAGGCTCGCCCACCGAAATCACCATCGCCAGGGGCACGAAGGCCCAGAGCATTCCGGGGCAGGACGAGCTGCCGCAGACCTTCGAAACCTCCGCCGACCTGCTGGCACGGCCGGAATGGAGCAAGCTGAGGCCACGGCTGACGCACACGCAGACCTTCCATTCCCAGACCCGCGTCTTCCATGTCGAAGGGCTGAACACTGGCCTTGCCAAGGGCGATCCGGTTCTTCTGGTGGCGCCGCCGGGACCTGACACGACGAGCACCGATCAGCAGCTCGTGCCCCTCAAGGTCGTGAAGATCGAGACCTTCAGCTCTGTCGATCAGAGCACGCAATGGACAAGGCTCACGCTTGACGTGAACCCGCCGGCGTCGGGCCTTGTCGCGAGTTTCGTGGCGATCCAGCAGGCCGCCGCGATCTTCAGCTACGACCTGCAGCCCTTCACCGGACCGAGCGTGCAGTCCCAGCTTTTCGGGCAGACCTGGGATACCGGGCTGCTGAACGCCTACACCCAGGTGCAGTCCTGGCCGTCCAGCGCGCTCGGCGACTTTCTGACCCAGAACCGCCACACACCGCCGAGCGAGGAGGCCACGGACGGCCTCTACGCGCTGCGGACACGCGCATCGGCCTTCGGACACAACGCACCGCGCTGGCTGACCATGCCCTGGGATTGGCGGGCCAATCCCTACTCCAACGACTGGGACGGCGAGAGCACGGTCTTCGACAACAACTCCAACACATCGGTGCCGGCCTCGGCGGACATACCGGCGGTCAACGAGACATCGATGGCAAATCCGCACGCGCCATCGAACACGATCTATCTCGACCGCGAATACAAGGACATTGTCGAGGGCAGCTTCGTGGTCGTGGCCGGGGGCCCCGAAACACAGGTCTTCACGGTCGGCGGAGTTGAGGCGGAATCGCGCGCCGATTTCGGGCTGAGCCTGCGCGCCAGCAAGCTCACGCTGAACGAGATTACCGACGCTACCCCGTCCGATGTCGACGACCTGTCCGGCGTGCCGTTCCGCAAGGCCACGATCTTCACGCAAAGTGAGGCGCTCAAGCTCAGCGAGCTTCCGATCGAAGACGATGTCGAAGGCGACACGATCGAGCTTGAGGATGTCCACCTCCTTCTCGAACCCGGTCGCCTGATCGTGGTGCGCGGAGAGCGCAGCGACATGCGCGGGGTGACGGACAGCGAAGCGGCGACGATCCGGGAGATCCAGCAGGTGAACGGCTATACGCGCCTGATCCTCGCCGAGGACCTGGAACATGCGTACTTGCGGGATACCGTGGCCATCTACGCCAACGTGGCGGCGGCAACGCATGGCGAGACGCGGAAACAGATCCTCGGAAGCGGAGACGCGTCGAAGCCGTTCCAGAACTTCAAGCTGCAGAAATCGCCGCTCACCTATGTGTCCGGGACGTCGGCCGGCGGCGCGGACAGCACTGCCGAGGTCCGCGTCGAGAACGTCCTCTGGCACGAGGCGCCGGATTTCTATGGGCTCGGCCCGAAGGACCGCCGGTACGTCCTGCGGCGGGACGACAACGGCGAGACATCCATCCAGTTCGGCGACGGGCTCAGAGGCGCGCGGCTTCCGACAGGGGCCGAGAACGTGGCGGTCACCTACCGGATCGGAATCGGCACGGCCGGGCATCTCGACCGTGACCGCATCACGCTTCTCGCGAGTCCCCCGCTCGGGGTGCGCGAGGTGACCAATCCGGTCGAGGCGGCCGGCGGCGAAGACCCGGAAAAACGCGACGACGCGCGCGTCAATGCGCCGACCACCGTCAAGACGCTCGACCGTGTCGTATCGCTGACCGATTTCGAGGATTACGCACGCACCTTCGGCGGCATCGCCAAGGCGCGTGCCGACTGGGTGTGGGACGGCGCGTGGCGGGTGATCGTCGTCACGGTTTCGGGCGTCGACGGCGACGAGGTTCCCGACACGCTGATCGACAAACTGCGCGACTCCATGGACGCGCGGCGCGATCCGTTCCAGCCGGTGCAGATCCGGCGCTACAGGCGGCGCTATTTCACTCTCGATGCCGACATCAGGATAGATGCCGACTACGTGGAGGCGGAGGTCCTGAGCGCCGCCGAGGCCGCGCTTCGCGAAAAGTTCGCGTTCGACGCCCGGCAATTCGCACAGAGCGTGCATCCCAGCGACGTGATCCTGGTGCTCCACGGGGTCGACGGAATCCTCGGAGTCGATCTCAACATGCTGGCCCCTGTGCCTCCGGTCGCGGGCGACCCGCCCGTCGCCCGGGTCGACGCGCGGCCCGCGGTGCTCGGCCAGGATGCCGACGGCAAGGACGAGCTGCAGGGCGCGCAGCTTCTGGTCATCACGCCGGAGCCTCTCAGCCTGAAGGAGATGACGTGAGCTACTACGATCAAGAGCATCTCTACGATCTGCTACCTGCGGTCTACCGCGTCCGCGATGCCGGGCTCGGCTATCCGCTGCGTGACCTCATCGGCATCCTGGCCACAGAAGCCCAGGGCATGGAGCGCGACATCGCGCGACTCTACGACAACTGGTTCATCGAGACCTGCGACGAGTGGGTCGTCCCCTATATCGGCGATGTAATCGGCGTCCGGGACATCCATATCGGACGCCACGCCCGCTACAGCCGCCGGACGGAAGTGGCCAACACCATCGGCTATCGCCGCCGGAAAGGCACGGCGGCCGTACTGGAGCAATTGGCGCGCGACGTGACGGGCTGGCCCGCGCGCGTCGTCGAGTATTTCGAACTCCTCAACACGACCCAGTACATCGTCAACCACGTCCGTCCGCATAGCCTGCAGTCGCCGGACCTGCGGCAGGTCGATGCATTGGAGCTGCTCGACGGGCCGTTCGACAGCATCGCCCACACCGGCGAGGTCCGTCGGATCGCGCCGCAACTCGGCAAATACAACGTACCGAATGTGGGACTGCATGTCTGGCGGTTGACAGCATATCCGCTGCTGGCGGCCGATGCGCGCGAGGTCCCCGATGGCACCGGGCTGCACTACACGTTCAGTTCCCTCGGCAACGACACGGCGCTCTTCAACCAGCCGCGCACCGAAGTCGGCCCCGCCCATATCGCCGAGGAGATCAACGTGCCGCAGCCGCTCCGCCGGCGCCGCGTGCATGCCGCGAAAGAAGCGTACTACGGTCCGGGGCTGAGCCTGCTCGTCGCACGCGACGGCATCGACATTCCGCCGGAGGACATCGTGATCTGCAATCTCGACGGCTGGCTCCACGCGCCCGGTGCCGGCGAGGTGGCGATCGACCCGGCGCTCGGCCGCCTCGCCTTCCCGCCAGGCGAGGGGCCGACCGAAAGCGCGCGCGTGAGCTACAGCTACGGATTCACCGACGATATCGGCGGCGGTTCCTACGAACGTGCGGACGATCTGAGCGACATCGCGGGACAGACCGTCCTCGATGTCGGCGAAGGTCGGACGTTTGCCACGATCGGCGATGCCCTGACGCACTGGAGCGCGATCTCGCAGCCATCCGCCGTGATCGTCATCCACGACAGCCACACCTATGCGGAGACGATCACGGCCACGATCCCCGACAACGTCCGGCTGGAAATCCGGGCGGCGAACGAGGCGCGCCCGACCCTTCTGCTCGGCGGGGAGATGCACATCACCGGCGGCGAAGGCAGCGCCTTCGAACTGAACGGCCTTCTGGTGGCCAATCATCCGCTGCGCGTCGACGGCGAGACGAACCGGCTCAGTCTGCGCCACACGACCTTCGTGCCCGGCCGCGAATTGCAGGTCGACGGAACGCCCGTTCAGCCGGGGCAGCCGAGCCTGATCCTGGACAGCGACCAGCTCGAGGCCACAATCCTACGCTGCATCACCGGACCAATCCTGAGCGACGAGAATGCCCAGGTCGGCATGGCCGATTGCGTGATCGATGCCGGCGCGCGCGACTCTGCCGCCTTTGCCGATCTGAGCGGAGCGGGCTACGGTGCGCCGCTCGTCATCCGCCACGCGACCGTGATCGGCACGATCCGCACGCGGATCCTGAGCCTCGGCGACAGCTCGCTGTTCCTCGGGACCGTCACGGCCGAACGCCGCCAGCAGGGCTGCATGCGCTACAGCTTCGTGCCGGTGGCAAGCCGGGTGCCGCGGCGCTACCGGTGCCAGCCCGTGGTGCCGGAAGGCTCGACCCCAGCCCAGGCCGTGATGGCGCAGCGCCGTGTCGAGCCGCGCTTCACCTCCCTGCGTTACGGCGATCCGCGCTACTGCCAGCTTCACTGGCGTTCGCGGCGGGAAATCCTGCGCGGCGCCGAGGACGAGTCGGAGATGGGGGTGTTTTCGGGCACGCAGCAGCCGCAGCGGACGGATGCGCTCAGAACCCGGCTGGACGAATACCTGCCCGTAGGGCTGGAAGCCGGCATTCTTTACGCCCGCCTGCGGCTGGAAACCGGGACGGTCTAGAGGAGCAAGACGATGAAAGGTGATTTCTCACGGCTGACCTGGAACCCGGCGAAGCGCTACGACAGTGTGCGCATGCAGCAGGGACGGGTGCAACTCGACGCCGACTGGAACGAACAGGTCGATATCGATACGCATCTCCGGGAACAGGCGCTCGCCGACCTGATCGGCCGGTGCTGCACACCGGAAGGTGCCGCCGGCTTCGAGATCGCGACGGCGGGCAGCGATCTCTCGATCTCGGAAGGCCGGCTCTATGTCGACGGCATCCTCTGCGAACAGCTCGACCCGGCGCTGAGCTATCTGGCCCAGCCCGACTATCCGGGCACGGCGCTTCCGGAGGGGGCCGGGACCTTCCTCGTCTATCTCGACGTCTGGAAATGGCATGTCACCGCGCTTGAGGATCCGGGCATCCTCGAGACAGCACTCGGCGGACGCGACACGACGACCCGGCTGAAGACGGTCTGCCAGGTCCGGCTGCAGCAAGTGGAGGATGGCTCCGAGTGCCGCGATGTCAGCGTCGATGTGCCGGACCATGCCGGCCTCGCCGCGCGGTCCCAACCGGAGGACGATCCCGACAGCGTGTGCATCGTGCCGGCCAGCGCGGGCTATACGCGGCTGGAAAACTACCTCTATCGCATCGAGGTGCACGAGGGCGGCCAGCTCGGCGTCGACACGCCCAGCTTCAAATGGTCCCGCAACAATGCCAGCATCGTGACGGAATGGCTCGGCCAGGAGGTGACGAACCCGAACCGCCTTATGGTGCGCAGCACCGGTCGGGACGAGCTTCTGGGGTTCCACGACGCCCGCTGGGTGGAACTGACCGATGACGACCGCGAACTCCGCGGCGAATCCGGGCTGCTGGTGGAGGTGCTTTTCGTCGAGGATGACGTGATCGAGATCGATCCCGGCGCGTTCACCATCGACATCGCGGATTTCGGCACGCACCCAAAGGTCCGCCGCTGGGACATGGATACCGATACCGGCGCCATCCCGATCGAGATCGCGGCGGACAATGACGGCTATCTGCGGATCGAGTCCGGCGTCGAGATCCTGTTCGAAGCCGGCGAATTCGTGGCCGGCAGGTACTGGCTCATCCCGGCGCGCGCCTTCATCGGCGAATTCCAGGGCGACATCGAATGGCCCGTCGATCCCGCGACAAGCCTGCCGGAAGTCCAGCCGCCTCACGGCGTGGCCCACCATTACTGCAAGCTCGCGCTGGTCAGCTTCGACGGCACCGCGTTCACCTTCGAGGAAGACTGCCGCCACAGCTTCAACGGCCTCTGCGCGCTTGAGGAAGGCTGCTGCACCGTCGTCGTCGAACCCGGAGAGAACATCCAGGAGGCAATCGACTCCCTGCCCCCGGAAGGCGGCTGCGTCTGCCTGAAAAGCGGCGAGCATCGAATCGACGAGACCATCCGCATCGACCGCAGCGACGTGGTGCTGAAGGGCGAAAGCGCCGGTGCCAGAGTGACAGGCAACGTGCTGCCACTGCTCGAGATCGGCGTTCTCGCGCCGCGCGCACAGCGGATCGACGTGGACCAGATCCGCTTCGAGGCCGATGTCGAGGTCGAGATCGTTGCCGAACCGGCAGTGATCGCACTCAGGTCCTGCGACGCCGTCCGTCTGCGCCGCCTCGGCATGCGCAGCGAGACCGACGGGATCTCCGGGGTGACGATCTGGGACACCGACGACATCGGGATCGAGCGGTGCCGGATCGAGGCTCGCGCGAACGGGATCTGGGTGACAGAGGATTCCTTCCGGCTCAGGGCCGCGGAGAACCGGATCGAAGCCCCGAGCGATGCCAATGGCGGGGATGGCGGACTCGTGGGGATCTTTGCGGAGATGGCCTTTTCGCCCTGCACGATCATTAGCAACGAGATCTCGGGCTTTGCCGTCGGCGTCGCACTGACGCGCGACCCGTTCGGCGGCCCCGGTATCTCCAGCGCGCATGGTTCGCTAGTCTTTCGCAACCGGATCCTGCGCGGTCTTGCGGCGACAACAGACGACGCCGCGCGGCTCTTCGGGATCGACGTGGCGGCGTCGGACTGCCGGATCGCGGAAAATCAGATCGAGTTCGCGTCGGCGCTTTATGGCGGCATCAGGTCGACGGGATCCCGCAACGTTCTTGCCGACAACCGGATCGTCAGCGGCTTTGGCGACGCACAAAGCACGGAACAGCCCGTGGGCATCCTCGTTGGCGACGCGGCAGCGGGACCGGTGAGCGAAACCCGCGTTCAGGCCAACCGGCTGGACGGGTTGCAGGATGGCATCGTCGTCCGCAACGCCGCGCGTATCGTCGTCGCAGGGAACGACATCGGCGCGCCCAGCGGAGAGGTGCGCACCGGCATCCTGTTCGACGCCGTCAGCGAAAGCCGCGCCGAAGGCAACCGGATCAGCGATGCCCGGACCGCGGTCAACTTCGTCGACGGAAGCGGCAACAGGATCGGCGGAAACGAGGTGTCCCGCGGCGGCGTCGGTCTGCTCGTGGACTCGGATGACTGGATCGAGATCGACGGCAACCGGCTGCGGGAGACCGGCCAGGTGCCGATCCAGATCGGGTTCTGGCAAGGCACCGCGCGGCTGCACCACAACCGGTGCGAATACTGCGGCCATGGGCTGCCACAGCTGACGGCGGCCGTCTTCGCCTATGTCGGGCTGGGCGAACTGCAGATCGAGCACTGCGAGCTGCACCATACCGGCGTGTCGCCCGAAGACGGCAGCGTGGCTCAGGCGATCTTCGGCGTGCTGGGACTCCTGATCCTCCAGGCGAGTCTGCAGAGCAACAACATCGCCGCCGCCGTGGGCGATGCGGGGGCCAATGCGCTGCAAGGGCAGCACCGCGCCGTCTATCTGCTGGGCTTCATGGACCTGCAGATCTCGGATCTGGTCGATCTCGGCTTCCCCGCACAATTGCTGGACAACCGCTTTACCGGGCTCGGCGATTTCCCTGTGGTCGAGATCGCCGGCTTTCCGGTGAACGATGTCTTCAACATGCGCTTCAACCGCGTCCAGTACAGCGACAATTTCTGCTGGCACCTGAACAGGCAAACACAAACCGGTGCATCGGTCGTCATCGCTTCGGCCACCGCTTCGGCGATGGGCAATCACTTCAAGTGGCTCCAGCGGATCACGCCCATCGACTTCGGAGCGACCAATGCGCTTTACATGGGAAACGCCGCAGACGGCGTTTTCGCCCAGGGAACAAGCATCCTGCCTTCGCCGCAGAATGCGTTCAATCGATAGCGGACAGCCCGCGGAAGGAGGGTCCGGACATGGCTGGAATGACAGTATCGGAACTGATCAAGCGGCAGGACGAAGCGCGTGAACTGGTCACCGAGTCGCTGAAAAAAGTCGCCGTCGGCAAGGCGGCCGATCCGGCAGAGGCGATCGCGCGGCTGGATCTGATGATCGCCGGGCAAAAAGCGCAGGTCGCGGCGGCAAGGGAAGCGCAGGCCGAAGCCAGCCGCCGCTTCGACGCCGAGATCAAGGCGCGCGAGGACCGGATCGTCGAGCTTGAGCGGCAGGTCGAGCAGTTCAAGGACGGCAGCAGCAAGAGCCAGAAGCCCACCACCCCGGGGAGCTTCACAGGCGGATCCGGCAACCTGCTCCTGAAGCAGATCGGCGGTATCGGCCCGAAGACGGAGAGCCGGCTTGCGGCAGGCGGGATCACCGACATCGCGATCCTGAGCCGGACCTCGGAGGACAGGGTGGCCCAGTTGCTGGGAATCACCCCGGACAAGGCGGCCGAGTACGTGAAGGAGGCGAAGCGCCTGACGCGCGGGTAGCCCTGGGAGGGGCCGAAGATGACCGATACGGCGTCCCCAGATCCCGGCGGGAAATCTGCCGGAGGCCGCACCCGGCACGCCGTGCCGGCCCCGAAGCAGGCGCCGCCCGTACCGGTCCTGAACCTCGCTGCGCCACCGGCCGCGGCTCTGGCTCCGGGATCTGTGGCGATGCCGGACGACTTGCGCGCGCGGATGGAGAGCGGCTTTTCCGCGAGTTTCGCCGACGTGCGGATCTTTCCGGACTCGGTACAGGCAAGGGGCGTCGGAGCGCGTGCCTTCGTGGCCGGGTCCGATATCCACGTCGCGCCGGGCCAGTGGCGCCCCGAAGCACCGGCCGGTCGCGCATTGCTGGCCCATGAACTGGCACATGTTCTGCAGCAGCGCACCGGACGGGTCAGGCCGACGGGCGAGACGGGCGGACAGAAGCTGAACGCCGAAGCCCGGCTGGAGCACGACGCCGAGGCGCATGCGGCCCGCGCCTTGCGGAATGCTGGCACGCAACCTCCAGCGGCGGCCGGCACGTATCCCGCCGCGCCGCGAATTGTGGCGGCTGCCTGCATTCAGCGAAGTCCCGAGGACCCGTTCCACGCCTCTCTGCTGGATGCCTACAGCCGCGAAACCGGTACCCCCCGCGACCAGGCCGCAGTGCAAAGTGCCGGCTACACGGCCTGGCTGACGGTATCGAGCCTGAACCGGCTTTCGGTCAGCGCACTTCTGGCCCGGCTCGCACGCATGCAGCTGGACGGAACGCTGAGCCAGCTCAGATCCGATGCCAGCCCTTTGCTGGTACGTTACTATGCGCGGGCGATGACGGCCATCGACGTGGTCTACGACACGCTCGGATCCGGCGGAAGCCCCGCCAGCGCGAATGCCACGATCGATGGCTCCGGCCTGCCGGCGGCCGAGCAGGATGAGCTCCGCCATTTCGTGCGCGTCCCGCGGATCCGATCCGTCGATCAGCGCGCGGGGCCGGGCGGCGCGACCGCCGAGGTGCCGGACGCGGCCCTGGCGCGGGAGATCGGGTTCGAACTCGACCCAAGCAGCCGGCCACCGCCAGCGCCACCTACCCCGCCGACGCCGCCTCCCAGTTCGGGCTCATCGCCACCGCCACCTGCGCCACCGCCCGTCACCCCTCCGCGCACGCCTTGGGATGGGAGTACGGGTGCAACGGGGGCCGCTGCGGCGCAGACAGCGATGAAGCAGGAGCTTTTCGCCGCGTATGACGCCTACTTGACACATTTCCGTCCCACCACCGTGGCGACACTGTCACGACCGCGCGTTCCATTCACGGCCCCCACTGGCGGGTCGGGCAGCGGTCCGGCCGCCACGGGGGTGGTCGATATCGCCAACTCCGCCCGCGCCGAACTGGAGCGTCGCTACGCAACCTCGATGGACGCGGCGAGTTCTTCGCCGCGACAGGTCGAAGGTCGGTCTGCCCGCAGGGCGACGGCCACGGCGGCCGGGCCTCAGAACATCTTCGACCCTCTGAGCGCAGCCGACCGGACCACCCTGACCGGGGCCACTGATCTTGCCGAGGGCGTCGCCTGGTGGCTTTTCCAGAACGATGTACCCGGAGCCGCCGGCGCAGCAGGCTCGCGGACATTCGCAAGCGAGATTCTCCGGTCTCATCACTGGTCATCTCAGGATCCTGGCGCGACACAGTTTCGTACGGATGTCGCCCGAGATTACGCGGCGGCTTCGACCCTCTCCCCGAACAATCGGCAGCAATTGATCGAGTACCGGCTGACGGGATGGAGCGAGCGCGGCGGCCGCGGCATCACGCTGCAATCTTCGTTCGATCCCGGTACGGATCCCAATCGCGCGGAACTGGCCCGTCGATGGCAGGTCTTCGCGACCGCCGTTCACGAGAGCCTGCACCTGCGCGCCCATCCGGCTTTTACTAATGCCGATCAGGGACGTGGCACGATGCGGGAGGGGTTCACCGAGATGTTCACGGTCTCGACGCTCAATACCGACGTGCTCCCGCGGGTGCGCGCCGGCAATGCCGAGTCGCTGCGGCGTCGTGTGGAAGGTGCCCAGAGTCCGGCTTCCGTCGACACGTCCCTGGTACCGAACCACACGACGCCCACACAGTATCGCGCGCATCGCGCTCAGGCCGAACGCATCCGCGATGGCGGCACGCCGCCGGGCGGGACGGCGCATGCCGGCGTCGGCGAGGCCGCCGTACGTGCGGCCTATTTCCAGGGCCATGTCGAACTGATCGGCCTCACTCCAACCGGCGCGCAAATCTCCAACCTGCCTGCCGCCGGGGCTCCGCGCCAGATCCAAATCCCGGGCAGCATCACCGACCTCGACGATCTGGCCAACCGGTCCGGTGTGACGCGGCAGACGATCATGGCCAACAATCCGGGCATCACAGATGCGCTGCCCGCGACAGCCGTCCTGCCCGGATGCCGGGAGCATCTCGTGGTGCGCGGAGAGACCCGCGCCGGGATCGCCCGGCAGAACGGCGTCTCTGAATCCGACCTGGTGCGGGCCAACCCGGACATCGCCCTCGATCCCGCCACAAGCAGCTGGCCCCGGCTCACCCAGGGCCACCGACTTCTGATCCCGGTACACTGACGCCAAGCAGAATGGCGAAGGGCACGATGACCAAGCCGACCGCCTCACCCGAAGACCGCTACCGGAGATACCTGCAAAGCTTCGGCATTTCCGGTCACCCGGAGAGCGTCCTCGCGATGCGCGAGCTTGATCTGGCACATGTGCGGTTCTTCGCCTTCGAGGACGATCAAGGCATTCGGCTGAAGGCGGCCGTTACCGAAGCGGGCCTCGTGCGGTCCGGGCGACATGCGGAAGATGACTGGCGCGGGCTACTCGCAGCCTCAGCCGGGGCTGGCCTGCTTGCAGAGCGGATCGCCTGGCTTGAAACCGATGAAGCGCGCGGCCCCGGGATCGTCACCCCCTCCCGGACTGTCGTCGTGCGGCCGGGACGCAGCCTGACGACGCCGACCGATCCGAGCCTTCGTGCAATGGCGGCGGAACCCACATTGAGCGCCACGCCAGACGGAACGCTGATCCTGCAGATGTGGCTCCTGGAAGACGAAGCCGACCTCGTCCGCTGGATCGTGACGGCGCCACCTCGGGGAAATGCGCGGATTGACCGGCAGGCCGCCGCTGCGCTCTTCGTCGCCAGACCCGAGGAGACCCTGGCAAGGGCGACAGAACTACTCGCGAAGGGCGACGAGCCGGACCGGCTCTGGGCGCTGCAGGCGATTTCCGACGCAAGCGATCCCCGCGCCGCGCCGGCGGTTGCCGCTCTGCTGATGGACCCGGCGGCAAGCGACGCGACACGGTCGCTCGCCGCCGGAACTCTGGCCCGCCTCGACATCGACGCGGCGGCGACACTGCTGGGAACGACGTTGCGCGAGGCGGAAACCACCGCGATACGGCGGGCCTGCGCCCAGGCGCTTGGTCAGCTGAGAGGACCGGGCGCCGTCGCCGAACTTTCACGCGCAGCGGGCGTCGAACCGGACGCGGGCGTGCGGTTCGAGATCGTGCATGCCCTGAATGCCCACGGAGAAGACGCGCGTGAGGCGCTGAGGTCCGTCGCCCGGACGGATGTGGCCCCGGCGGTCCGCAACCTCGCCAAGATCTATATCGAGGGCCTTTGATACGCGCCAGGCCTCACACCGGAAAGTTGTGGTAGACTCAGACATGCCCACGATTGCCGTCCAACACATGCACCGCCCGCAATGGCAGCCGACACATCGCAACCCCGGCCAGGTCACAGGCGGCGGTGCGCCGCTTCACGCTGCGGACAGGCAACATTTCGAGGCCGCATTCGGAGCGGATTTCGGCACCGTGCGCGTTCACTCCGGCAATGAGGCCCAGGCACTGGCGCGGCAGCACTCGGCGCTGGCCTTCGCGCAGGGCGAGCAGATCGTGCTTGGCCGCCACGCGCCGACGCCCGGCACGCCCGGACTGCGTCGCGTGCTGGCCCATGAGCTTACCCATGTGCTGCAACATCGTCAGGGCGGCGGCGCGGGCCAGTCGAATGTCGCGCGAGCCGAAGCCGAGGCGACCCGGATCGCCGGTGGCGCGGGCCCGCGCGGCCAACCGGAGATCGGGACAGGCGTCTCGCCCGATGTGCCGCTGCGGTTTCCAGACGGAGACACGGACACGGCCGCGCCCCAGCTTCAACAGGGACTCGACCAGCCCGGCGCGTTCGGCGGCGGGCTCGGCAGCACGACGACGACGACCCGTTACGAGCTGACCGGCTTCGGCACCGACTCGGACGAACTCACCTCGGAGCATCAGCAGGAAATCCAGAGGATTGCCGATGCTCTCAATGCCCAGCCGCTGATCATGGGCGGGTTCGTGACGATCTGGGGATTCGCAGACCGGCGCGGTGAGGAGGCCCATAACGACCGTCTCGGACAGCAACGCGCCGATGCCGTGCGGGCCGCGCTACTCCAACTTGTCACCGATTCCGAAACGAGGAGCGAGATACGCGCCTACTCCTTCGGCGAGCCCGAGGAAGGGCCGGAGACGGACGACCCATCGCTGCGCAAGGTCGAGATCACGGTCACGCGGCGGCAACTCCCGCCCGGAATCCTCAGTGGCGGGCTCACTCTCACGCCCCCCGGTCAGAACGACGCCGTAACCGTGCCCCCACCCCTTCCGGGGCCGCAGATCCCGCTTCCACCGACAGGGGGCTTTCCGCCCTGGATGTGGCAGAACCTGCAGCCGCCGAACCGGTCGAACGTCGATCTGAACGCGCTGTCCCGCGCCATCACCGACGGGCTCCGCCAGCCCCTGGCGTCCGGACTCGCGCCTCTGGCGCGGGGCATCGCCAACGCGTTCGGCGCGAACGTCTCGGAGGCCGAAGTGCGCCGGTGGCTGGACGACCAGATGGTCAATGGCGGCGAGGCGGGGTTGCGGGCGGCCCTGCGGTCGATCGTCACCGGGATCGCCGGATCGCCCTCCACTCCGCCGCCCCTGCCCTATGGTCCGAACGTGCGCGAGGTGCCCGGCCCGCGCATCTTCTCGCTTCCGCCGATCCGGTTCTGAGACGCCGCTGCCGGACCGGCTCCGGAAACCCGGCGGCGAGCGGCCGGCCGCGATTGCAGACAGCCCCAGCACGTCGCGGAGATCGCACGATGTGACCCGCTGCTGCCGGTGCCGTGACCTGTTCGAGCAATCGGTTGTCGGCTGATGAGCCCGGTTCAACTGCGCGCTGACCCGGTGGCAACGTCAAACGACTGGGTGATGGTGCGCGCGACCCAGGCCGCCAGCGCCTCGTCGCGCTGGGTGCCGGTACTGAAGAAGGCGACGACGCTGTCTCGCGGCCGGGATACGTAGAGCCCCTGCCCCGCAAATCCGGCCTTGAACTGATCGCCGTCGGGGGTGACGATGTCCCACTGGTACCGGTTGGCGATACCGGGAAGCGGGAAATCCTTCCGGAACACGCGGCCGAATGCGCCCTTGTCGTACATTCCGGGCCGAAGTCCGGAATGTACCCTGGCAAGAACGGCATCGGGAAGGATCGGGGCTTCGCCGGGCGCCACACGGTCTGTCGTGAAGATCAGGCCGAACCTGGCCAGATCACGCAACGTGGAGTTCATGAAGCCGAAGCCCAGCGCGCGTCCCTGCTTGCTGACCACCAGATAGCCGTCGCCCTGGACGCCGATACGCCGCCAGATCCGGCTACCGAAGAATTCGGCCAGCGGCAGGCCCGCCAGTTTCTCGATGATCATCTGGCAAACATAGGTGTTGATGGAATTGTACTCGAAGACCTCGTGTGCCGCCCTCCGGCGGGTCATGCCGCGCAGCACGTCAACCGGGGTTTCGTTGCGCGCCTCGACATCCCCGAACAGGCCGATGCTTGCGGCCCATCGGTACCATCCTCGGGCTGGATTGGTGCGCGCGTCGGGCTCTTCATGCTCGGTCGAGTCGAGCCCCGTGGCCATGTCGAGCGCCGCCTCGACCAGAACCGAGTCCCAGACCGATCCCACCAGATCGGGCAGATAGACCGAAACCGGCTTCGAGACGTCGATTCTGCCCTCATGTTCCAGCAATGCCATCAACGTGCCGACGATGATCTTGCTGCAGGAGAACCACGCCCGCTTGTCGATGGGCCGCAACGACTTGTAGCGCTCGTAGACGACATCCCCGCCCCGAAGCACGACCATGGCATCCATCGTCGAAGCCGCGAAATAGTCATCGACCGTCGCCACCGACCCGTCCGCGAATCTGACCACAAGCCTAGCGATGGCCGGATCCGGTCGTTCCGGAAGTTGGCGAACCGGCCCATCCCGCAGCACCTGCTCGGTCGGGAAAAAGTTTGACATGTGCCGCCAAGCATACCGCGTTTCGTCGCTGACCGACAGGATCGACGCCTTGTTGGACGGGGTATCGAAGAACCTGAACAGGGTCTCGATCCGGGCCGGGTCTGCAGTTTCTGCCATTGCGATCGCCGTCCCCGCGTGCCGATGGCCTGCAGGATTGCCGACCTGTCACACGATGGCAATGGCGTTGCGCGCCGCGCCGATGGATGCAAGTGCCCGCGCTCACTCTCCTCGGATCTTTCAGTGGGCACCATCCGAAAGGACCGCCCCGGGATGCGCCACATGGGACTGCGGGCCTCGGGTGTGCACCTGCCCTGTCAGACGTCGCTGTCACTGCGACCGGGCAGGTCTTCCAACCGGAACGCGGCTCGGTCTCCGATCCGCCGCACGTTTGGGGCAATCAGGCCTGCGCCGATGCGGAGTTGGTCTGACTCCCGCGCGCCAGCAAAATAACCTTATGTTACGCAGGTACACATCTGAGAATTTGACGTTACGTCCCTCCCGGAGCATCACACGGATGAAGCGCCTTTTGGGGAGGATGCGCATGACTTCTGCCGACCCGATCCCGAACTGCACGGAATTCGACCTGATCGTTCTCGGTTCCGGCGCGGCTGGCCTTTCCGCAGCCGTGACCGCAGCGGATGGTGGCCTGAAGGTTCTCGTGATCGAAAAGGAAGACGTGATCGGCGGAACCACCGCGTGGTCGGGCGGATGGATCTGGTGCCCGGGCAATCCGGTCGCACACCGGGCGGGCATTCGGGACGACAAGGCCGCAGCCCGGCAGTATCTCCAGGCGGTCACCGGTAATCATTTCGATCCCCTGCGCGTCGACGCCTTTCTCGACGCGGCACCCGAGATGATCGCGTTCTTCGAACAGAAATCGGCCGTTGAATTCGATGGCGGTCTGAAGATTCCGGATACCTACGGCCACCTGCCCGGTGCCGGAACCGGCGGTCGTTCTGTCATCGCCAGGCCGTTCGACGCGCGCGCCCTCCGCGACGATCTCGCCCTGCTGCGCAAACCGTTGCCAGAGACGACATTCCTCGGAATGACGATCCAGGCCGGACCCGATCTTCGCGCCTTCATGACCATGACACGATCGTTCAGATCGTGCCTTTACGCCACCCGGCGAACACTTAGGCACTGTCTCGACCTTCTGCTTCACGGACGGGGGATGGAGCTCAGGAACGGCGCGGCCCTTGTCGGTCGCCTGCTGCTGTCAGCGCGCGCGAAGGGGGTGAACATCCGCACCAATACCTCCGTCGGGGGTCTGATCGTCGAATCCGGGCGGGTTTCAGGGGTGCGGCTGGCGGACGAGAGCGAAATTCGCGCGACCTGCGGCGTGGTTCTGGCCTGCGGTGGCTATCCACGTGACGCGGCGTGCCGCGCGGAGACGTTTCAGCGCGACGGCGAACACCTGACACTGGCAGTTCCCTCCGCCGCCGGCGACGGCCTGCGTCTGGGAGAAGCCGCGGGAGGGGTGGTCCGGACGGATCTGGCCTCCCCGGCGGCGCTCTGCCCGGTATCCTCGGTTCCCTGGCCCGACGGGCACGTTGGCCGGTTCCCGCACATCATCGACCGCGGCAAGCCCGGTGTCATCGGCGTGCTCGCAACCGGCAGGCGCTTCTGCAACGAAGGGCTCGGCTATCACGACTACGTCCGGGCGATGATGGCCTCCGTGCCGGACGGGACGCCGGCGCGATCCTGGCTGGTGTGCGACCACAGGTTCCTGCGCCGGTTCGGCCTGGGCATCGTTCGTCCCCAACCTTTGCCGTTCGGGAATTGGCTGAAATCCGGCTACCTCAAGCGCGGACGGAGCATCGCCGATCTGGCGCGGACCTGCGGCATCGACCCAGCCGGCCTTGAACGGACGGTCACCGAATGGAACGAGGGCGCGCGTCGCGGCGAAGACCCACTGTTCGGACGCGGGACCACGCCCTACATGCGCCTGCAGGGCGACCCCGACCAAACCCCCAATCCGAATGTCGCGCCGATCGAGACCGGACCGTTCTACGCGGTCGAAGTGGTTCCTGGCAGTTTCGGAACCTTCGCCGGTCTCGCGACGGACCAGCATGCGCGTGTGGTCGACGCGAACGGCAGTGCCATTCCCGGCCTCTATGCCGCAGGTACGGACTGCGCCAGCGTGTTTGGTGGCTTCTATCCGGCCGGGGGCATCAATCTCGGCCCGGCGATGACCTTCGGCTTCATCGCCGGACGTCACGCGGCGCAAGGAAGGCGGACTTCGTGACACGCAGGCTGACCGTCGCCCATCTGTCCGCTCTGGATCTGCCCCCGCCGGATTTCATCGAAGCGGCCGCCCGTGCGGGCTTCGATGGTGTCGGTCTGCGGCTGATACAGGTGACCGCGGATACGGCAGGCTATCCCCTGATGGACGACCAGGCGTTGCTCCGTGCGACAAAGAGGGCCTCACGGGACACTGGCGTCGAAGTCTCGGATATCGAATTCGTCAAGATCACCCCGGAGACGGATCCGCACACGCTCGCGCCGTTCTTCGATGCCGGTGCCGAACTCGGCGCGCGGCATGCGATCATGGCCCCCTACGACGACGACCTTTCGCGCCTCGCCGATCGACTGGGTGCGATGTCGGACCTCGCCCGGAACCGCGGTATCGGCGTCGTGCTGGAATTCTTTCCGTGGACATCCGTACCCGATCTCGCGACTTGCTGGAACGTTGTGCAGCAGGCCGGAAGCGCTGTGGGCATCCTCGCGGACAGCCTGCATTTCGACAGGTCAGGGTCTTCAAGGGAACTCCTTCGCTCCCTGCCGCCGGAGCGACTTCCCTTCGCGCATCTGTGTGATGCGCGCGTCCAGAGCGCGTACACGACCCAAGAGCTTCTTGAAACCGCCCGTGCGGAGAGGCTCGCTCCGGGCGACGGGCAGATCGACCTTGCCGGTTTCCTGACTGGCCTCCCGGCCGGGACGCCCCTCGGACTCGAAGTTCCGATGCTGGCGCGCACGGCCCGCGACGGGGCCGACCGGGTTCTGGCCCACCTTTACCGATCGACCGTGGATCTTCTGGCATCGCTTGGCGACGCCTGAAGCCTGAAGCCTGAAGCCTGAAGCCTGAAGCCTGAAGCCGACTGATCTGTTGCAGATCGTCGTTGCAAGTGCGGGACGCGGTCCCTGCTTCGCGCGGCCCCTGCTGCTTCCCGCGCCATTCTTTGGCGCCATCCGAAGGCGTGCGCGCCGGAAAAGCGGTTGAGCATCGCGTGTCCTATGGCGTTAATCGTCCCCAATAGCCCGGTCAGCGGGCAAGGGGAGGAACGGATGCGCGAGATGACCTTGCGCCAGATCGAAGTGATCCGCGCGGTCATGCTTCGGGGCACCATCGCCGGCGCGGCGGAACATCTGGGCGTGTCGGCGCCAGGGATCAGCCGTCTGGTCAAGCACACCGAGGAATCGCTCGGCATCCGGTTGTTCGAGCGGCGCGCCGGACTCTTCGTTCCGTCGATCGAGGCGAGCGCGGTGTTCGATCAGATCCGCGAAGTCTACAAGGGGGTCGAAAACCTGCAGCTGGCGCTGGGGTCTCTGCAGAAGGGCGAGGACGTTCAGCTGGCCTTCGCCTCGGCCCCCTCTGTGGCGCAGTTCATTGCCGCACGGGTCATCCGCAACCTGCGACGCAGCTTTCCCGACCTCTTCATCGACCTGAACATCCTCAAGATCGAGGAGACCGTGGACTACATCCTGCTGGAGCGCGGAGAGTTCGTCGTGATGAGTTCCGCCGTCCAGAATGCCGGGGTCGAGAACGAGGAGATTGCGACCGGACAGGTGGTCGTCATCCTGCCGGAAGGACACCCGCTGAGCGCGCGGAAGGTGATCTCTGTCCACGACCTTGCGGACGAACCGCTGATCGGGGTGAACCCTTCGGACCCCTATGGCGCGCTGGTGGCGCAACCCTTCCGCGATGCGGGGATCGAACTGCGCCACAGCATGCGCGGCCGCTTCGCCCAGACTGTCGTCAGTCTGGTGCGCCACGGGCTCGGCGTCGCGTTGATCGATGCGTTTTCGGTCGCGGAGGTGTACATGCCGGGGCTCGTCCGTCGCCCTCTGGCCGAAAGCGCCCCGATCCGCATCTTCGTGGCCCGCAAGAAGGGGCGCATCCTGTCCACCTTTGCCGAAACGGCGATCCAGCAATTCCGCCGGGAACTGGTCCGGTCGGTGCGGGACTGGGACGACGGCGCACTGCAGCTGAGCTAACATCACGTTACGCTCGGCGACATATAGGTATTTGTAGTTACTTCTCGGCCCGCGCATACTCGGGTTGGCAATGGTGACTCTGAGGCTCACCATGAAACCACTGACTCTGGGAGGAGACACATGAAAGCTTTCGTTCTTGGCGCCGTTTCGGTGCTTGCAATGGGTTCGACCGGGGCGCTCGCGCAGGACTTCCCGTCGAAGGAAATCCAGGGGATCATCCAGTGGGGGGCCGGCGGGTCCACCGATACCGTGATGCGGGCTGTGACGCCCCATGCCGAGGATGTCCTCGGCGGCACCGTCGTCATGCAGAACGTCACCGGCGGCGTCGGCGCCATCGCCCTGAACCAGGTGGCCAACGGCAAGGCGGATGGCTACACGCTGCTCATGGGAGCGGAGAATCCGCTGCTCTACAAGGTGATGGGCCTGGGCCAGAAGGACTATTCCGACTTCGTCCCGATCGACATCCTCGCCCGTGGCACGCCGATCCTGGTGGCCAATCCGGACGCACCCTTCGACGATTACGCGGGCATGATCGATTACATCAAGGCCAACCCGAAGACCGTCAAGTTCGGCTCCACCGGTCCCGGCGGCCTGCCCTCGGTGGTCACCGCGATGATCAAGGAAGTCGAAGGCGAGTTGCCGGTGATCTTCGTGCCGTATGACGGCGACGGCCCGGCCCTGACCGCACTTCAGGGCAACGCGATCAACGTGATGCCGGCGGTCCTCGGAGCCGCGGTCGAAGGCATCCGTGCCGGCACCATGAAGCCGATCGCGATCTTCGAGACCGAACCCGTCGCGGCGCTGCCGGACGTGCCGACCGCCGTCTCGGCCAATCCGGCCTATGAGAAATACCTGCCCTGGGGCCCGTTCTTCGGCATCTTCGTGAAGAAGGGCACGCCCGACGAGGCGGTGGAGAAGCTGACCGCCGCATATACCGAGGCGGCAACGCAGCCTGAGTTCACGGATCTGATGAAGAACCGCGGCTTCACCCTCCTCAATCTCAGCGGTGCCGAGGCACAGGACTTCCTCGACCAGTGGCAGGAAACGACGGCCTGGCTGATGCAGGATGCCGGCCTGACCAAGGCTTCGCCCGAAAAGTTCGGGATCGCCCGCCCCGCCGAGTGACCATTGCGGCGGGACGGATCCGGTCCGTCCCGCCTCTTCCAAGGCTGCCGCGCCAAGCCGGCGCCTCCCCGATGCGACCGGCGGAGTTGTCCGGCGGCCGCCCCGGCATTGCCGCATGCACCGCCCATCCACACAAATTCTCCGCACTCCCCGCAAGGAGACTGCCATGCAAGATCCCAATTCCATCCCAGATCCGGCGCTGACGTCGGATGCCGATCCGGGCGGAGTGCCCGACATGCGCCGCCCCGGCGAAGCCGTGTTCGACGCCGTCATCCTTGTGGCGAGCCTGGCGCTGCTCTGGAGTGCCTATGACATCTCGGGCTTCGAGGCATTGTCGGCGCCGGGTACGGTCCCGATGATGACCACCCTCGTGATGGTGATTACCGCAGGACTGGTACTGTACCGGTCGATCCGGCTGCCCATCGACGGGCGCGAGACCGTGAAGCACGACATCCTGCCCTTCTATGTCATCGTGCTGACGCTGCTTCTGGTCGGCTATGCGGTGCTTCTGGTCCCGCTCGGCTTCCTGCCCACTTCCGCACTGTTCCTGATCCTCGCGATCAAGCTGCTGTGGCAGCGCAGCTGGCTGGTCACCTTCGGTGTGTCAGCCTTTGCGCTGGTCCTGATCTATCTCGTTTTCCGCATCGTCTTCACCGTGCTGATGCCGACCGGCATCGTGCCCGAAGCCGAAATGATCCAGTGGATCCGCAACCTCTTGTCGGGGGGACAGGCCTGATGGACGCGCTTCTCAACTTCTTCATGGTGTTCACCCATCCCCAGCTTCTGCTGCTGGTGGGGCTGGGTACTTTCGCCGGGGTCTATATCGGTGCCATTCCGGGCCTTTCGGTCACCATGGCGGTATCGATCCTGATCTCGTTCACCTTCTCCTGGGACGTCCTTCCTGCGCTGGCGCTGATGATCGGCATCTTCATGGGCGGCGTCTATGGCGGGTCCCGGACGGCGATCCTGCTGAATATTCCCGGCGCGCCCTCGGCGATCGCCACTGCGCTGGACGGCTATCCCATGGCACAGCGGGGCGAAGCCGGCACGGCGATCGGCATCACCACGGTGATGTCCTTCTTCGGCGGCTTCGTGGGCATCGCGGCACTCGCCATCGCTGCACCGTTCGTCTCGGGCGTGGCGCTCGCCTTCCAGCCGCGGGACTACATGCTTCTGGCGCTGCTCGGCATCCTGCTGGTGGGCTCGCTGTCCGGCGGCAGCCTGGTCAAGGGCATCTTCGCCGGGGCCTTCGGCATCGCCCTGGGCGCGGTGGGCATGGACCCGCTGACCTTCACCGAGCGCTTCACCTTCGGCGTGCCGCTGCTGCAATCCGGCATCTCGTTCGTGGCGGTGATGATCGGCATGTTCGGCGTCTCGGAGGCGCTGGCTCAGCTCCATCACATCGACACGCCGGCGATCAAGCAGAAGATCACCCGCATCGTCCCCTCGTTCGGCACGATCAAGAAGTACCTGCCGCTGTCGCTGCAGACCTCGTCGATCGGCGTCTTCATCGGCGCACTTCCGGGCACCGGCGGCGACATCGCGGCTCTGATGGCCTATGACTATGCCAAGCGCGTCACCCGCAAACCGGCGCGGCCCTTCGGACAGGGTGCGATCGAGGGCCTCGTCGCCCCCGAGACCGCCAACAACGCGGCCGTCGGCGGTGCCTTCATCCCGATGATGACGCTCGGCATTCCCGGCGACGCGGTGACCGCGATCATGATCGGCGCGCTCTTCATCCATGGTCTCAACCCGGGACCGATGCTGATGATCGACCGCCCCGAGATGTTCTGGTTCATCGTCGGCGCCCTGGTCGTGGCCAACGTCTTCATGCTGATCTTCGGTCTGACCGGGATCCGTCTCTTCACCAAGATCGTCGAGATGCCCCGCGCCGTGCTGGTGCCGCTGATCATGCTGCTCTCCATCGTCGGCGCCTATGCGGTCAACAACTCGGTGACCGACGTCTACTGGATGCTGGGCTTCGGGGTGCTGGGCTACTTCATGCGGCTCTACGGCTATCCTCTCGGACCGGTCATCCTGGGCCTGATCCTCAGCCGGCTCTTCGACGACAACTGGCGCCGCGCCATCATCTCGGAGAACGAGAACCTCGGCGCCTTCTTCCACGGCATCTTCACGAGCCCGCTGTCGATGGTCCTGTTTCTCGCCGTGATCTGGATCTTCGTCTCGCAGACCCCGCTCGTGCCGATGATCAAGAGCCGCCTCTTTGCCCGCACCGGAACCGATGGAGCCTCGAAGTGACCGCAACGACGCACACCCGGGTCGACCTGCAGCTTGGCCTGATCGGCGACAACATTGCCCGGTCGCGCTCTCCCCTGCTGCACCGCCTTGCCGGCCGCCAGAACGGCATCGACGTGGCCTATGACCGCCTCATCCCGGTGGAGCTCGGCCTGCCCTTCGAGGCCGTGTTCGACAAGTGCCGGACCGGCGGCTATCGCGGGATCAACGTCACCTATCCCTACAAGGAACGGGTGGTGCCCTTCGTGACCGTCGACGATGCGCTGGTGCGCGCGGTCGGGGCGGTGAACACGGTGATCTTCGGCCCGGACGGGCCGAAGGGCTACAACACCGACCATTCCGGCTTCGTTGCCGCCTATCGCGGCGTGCGCGGTGACCGGGCGCCCGGCATCGTCTGCCTGATCGGCACGGGCGGCGTCGGCCGTGCGGTGGCCTTCGGCCTGGTGGCGCTCGAGGCCAGCGAGATCCGGCTGGTCGACCGCGACCTCGCCAAGGCCGAGGCGCTCGCCGCGGATCTGCGGCAGGCGGATCCCGGCCTGATCGTGACCGTCGGCCTATCGGCCGAGAGCGCTGCCGCAGGTGCGCAGGGGCTGGTCAATTGCACCCCGGTCGGCATGGTCGGTTACGGCGGCACGCCGTTGCCCCGCGCCGCCATGACGGGGGCGGAATGGGCCTTCGACGCGGTCTATACGCCGGTCGATACCCAGTTCCTGACCGATGCCACCGCAGAGGGGCTCGACGTGGTTTCCGGCTATGAACTCTTCATCTATCAGGGCGTGCATGCCTGGGCACTATTCGCGGGCCTGCCCCTGGACGAGGCAGCCTTGCGTCAGGCGCTCATCGATGCAGGAGAAGACCCATGAAGACCTCGATCGCCACAGTCTCCATCGCCGGCAACCTGCGTGAGAAGCTGGGGGCAATCGCGGATGCCGGCTTCGACGGGATCGAGATCTTCGAGCAGGATTTCATCGCCGATGCCGGCAGCCCGCGGGATGTCGGCCGGATGATCCGCGACCACGGACTCGAGATCACCCTGTTCCAGCCCTTCCGCGATTTCGAAGGGCTTCCCGCCGGGCTGCGCGCCAAGGCCTTCGACCGCGCCGAACGCAAGTTCGACCTGATGCAGGACCTGGGCACCGACCTGATCCTGCTCTGCTCCTCGGTTCATCCCGAAGCGCTCGGCGGTATCGACCGGGCCGCCGCCGATTTCGCCGAACTCGGCGACCGGGCGGCGCGGCGTGGGCTTCGGGTCGGCTACGAGGCGCTGGCCTGGGGCCGCCATGTCAACGACCATCGCGACGCCTGGGAGGTCGTCCGCCGCGCCGATCACCCCAATGTCGGCCTCATCCTCGACAGCTTCCACACCCTCGCGCGCAAGATCGACCCCGACACCATCCGCCGCATCCCCGGCGACCGGATCTTCTTCGTTCAACTGGCGGACGCGCCGGCCATCGACATGGACCTGCTCTACTGGTCGCGGCACTTCCGCAACATGCCGGGCGAAGGCGATCTGCCGGTTGAGGCCTTCACGCGCGCGGTGCTGGCAACCGGGTATGCCGGGCCGGTCAGTCTCGAGATCTTCAATGACCAGTTCCGCGGCAGCAGCGCGCGCACCATCACGCGGGACGGCTATCGCGCGCTGATCGCCACGCTCGACGATGTCCGCCGCAGCGAGCCCGAACTGACCGTCGACCTGCCGCCGATGCCCGCGCGCATTCCGGTGCAGGGGATCGCCTTCGTGGAGTTCGCGACCCGCAACGGCGAAGCGCAGAGCCTCAAGCAGCTTCTGGCCGCGCTCGGCTTCGAAGCGGTGGCGAGCCACATCGCCAAGGACATCACGCTCTGGCAGCAGGGCGGCATCCGAATCGTCGTCAACGAGGAG
The DNA here is from genome assembly GCA_020425125.1 of Paracoccaceae bacterium. Taxonomy (GTDB): domain Bacteria; phylum Pseudomonadota; class Alphaproteobacteria; order Rhodobacterales; family Rhodobacteraceae; genus Meridianimarinicoccus. The sequence goes on from JAGQRV010000037.1 coordinate 141,013, forward strand.
GCTGACGATTTCGCCGGTACGGCCTTCAACGTCCATGGCACGAACGTCTGCGACATCGGCCTGTCGGTGGATTCGGCGGCCGACACCGTGGTGCGGGCGACCGCGCTTGGCGCCAGCCCCTTCTCGCAACCGCTCGGTCCGGGGCAGCTCGACATTCCGGCGATCCGCGGCCTCGGCGGCTCGGTGCTCCACTTCCTCGACGATACCGGCAAGCTGGCGGATGTCTGGTCGATAGAATTCGGCGCCGGCAGCGCGCGCGACGTCACGGGCGCAGGACTGGTCGCGATCGACCACATCGCACAGACCATGACCTATGGCGAGATGCTCAGCTGGTCGCTGTTCTACACGTCCCTGTTCCGGATGGGCAAAAGCCCGATGGTGGATGTGGTCGACCCTGACGGCCTGGTACGAAGTCAGGCGCTCGAGACCGATACCGGCAGCTTCCGCATCACCCTGAACGGGGCCGAGAGCCATCGCACGCTTGCCGGCGCGTTCCTGTCGGAAAGCTTCGGCGCTCCGGTACAACACCTTGCGTTAGCGACGAATGACATCTTCGCGACGGCGGCGGCACTCGCCGACCGCGGGTTCGAGGCGCTGCCGATTTCGCAGAACTATTATGCCGACCTGGCCGCACGGTTCGACATTCCGGCCGACACGCTGGATCGGATGCGCGCCGCGAACATCCTCTATGACGAGGACGCGCATGGCGCCTTCTATCAGCTCTACAGCCGGCCCTTCGCCAACGGAATGTTCATCGAGATCCTCGAGCGCCGCAACGGCTATGCCGGCTACGGCGCCCCCAACGCGCCCTTCCGCATCGCCGCACAAAAGCGCTTCATGCGCCAGTCCGGTATCCCGAGCCGCTGACCGGACGAAGCGGCGGGATCACGTCCGCGCATCTTCGGCCCTGCAAGGGTCCGCACGTGCATTGGCAATCGCCTCAAAGCCGATGGGGCATGCGTCAAATCTGCCCGGATCGCGGATGCTTGCAGGCGGTCGCAGAGGTCGCGGGGCGTCAGGCCGACATCAAGGGCCGCCCCAAGATCGCGACGGCCCGGCCCTCGACTCGATCTGCCACTCCAGTCAGCTTCGCCGCTCGAACGGGCATTGCGACATCCGCGGTCGAGATCCGGGCCGGGAAATTCGCTCTGGATCCAACACACACTCTCGCATGGATGCCGGTGGCAGAAAACAGCACCGTGACGCCCGTGCCCAGTGCATGCCTTTCGATCCGGCCGTTCCGTTGTGTCGGGTGCGATACCTGATCGTCACGCGGCACGAGCCGAGAAGAGCGATCGGTCACTGGCGGTTCCTTTCGGCGATCCGGAACGATGGTCCACTGCGACCCGCATCTGAATTTCCTGGATGGAAACACGGCCCTGCAGAACGAAGACCAGATCGCGACAGTCTGAGAGCGGGCGCAAGCAGCAACTCCTCGTCAATCGCGAAGAACGGCCGCTACCGCGTCATCGTGCCGGCAAAGGTCTGCGCCAGGCAGATCCCCGTGCCGACGGGCCCCCTCTTCCGCGACGGTTGGTGAGCGCAATGTCCGCTATATCCCGATTGTGCGGAGTTGGGCGCTCAGATCGTCCGCGGGAGAAGGCCTTCCTCGACGGCCTTGATCTGCAGGCCGAGATACCTGGAATAGATCCTGCACTGCGCCAGGCTCCCGGCAATGAACCACAGACCCGGCTGCCGGGTGCGGCAATACATGTTCCGAAGCTCAAGGCCGTCGCCGAAGCCCCAGATCGGTCCGACGCGGCGCGCGGTATCAGGACCGAACAGCCGGGCGACGAGATGCTCCTGCCCTTTGTATCCGGTGGCGAGCACCACGAGATCGGCGTCGATCATGCGTCCGTCCGTCATGCGCACGCCATCCGCAACGAAACGGTCGATCCGTTCGTACTGCACGACGCCGATCTTTCCGTCGGCGATCAGGTCCGAGCACCCGACGTTGAAATAGTATCCCCCACCGCGGGTCAGGTATTTGAACTGCCACCCCGTTCCATCCTCGCCGAAATCGAGCCGGAATCCCGCCATCTCCAGCCGGTCGAGGAGCGTTCTGTCCAGAGCGCGCGCACGTTCGGTAAAAGCACGGTGGGCCTCCCTAAGGAGCGGGAACGGCATCGACACGGTAATCAGGTCGCACTCATCCAGAGGGCGGCCCTCGTCATAGAGGCCGTAGGGCAACTGCGCGCTGGGTTCGATATTCACGACCAGCGTCGGGCTTCGCTGCACCACCGTCACACGCGCCCCGCTCGACTGCAGATCCTGCGCGATGTCATGGCCGCTGTTGCCGGTGCCGATGACGATGGCGCGCCTGCCTGACCAGTCCTCCCCGTCCCGGTACTCGCTTGAATGGAGCACGGCGCCCGCGAAATCGCGGAGGGAGGGAATGTCGGGCCGGTTCGGTATGCCGCTGACGCCGGTCGCCATGATGACGTGCCGGGGATGCATCTCCCGCCGGCTGCCATCCTCCCTGCGCAGCGTGACGGTCCAGCGGCCCGCGGCCTCGTCGTAGTCTCCGCCGAGCATCTCGGTGCCGGTCCAGACGTTCAGTTCCATCGCCTCGGCATAGGATTCAAGCCAGTTCGCGAGCTTGTCCTTCGGGATGTAGGTTGGCCAGTTCGGCGGAAACGGCATGTAGGGCAGATGGTTGACCTGAACCTGATTGTGCAGCGTCAGCGCGTGGTAGCGGTGCCGCCAGTTGTCGCCGATCCGTGCGTTACGCTCGATCAGCAGCGTATCGACCCCGAGCGTCCGAAGCCGCGCAGCGATCGCCAGACCGGCCTGGCCGCCGCCGATGACAAGCGCCGCCGGTTCCGCCCCGTCGTAGATCTGGGCATTCCGGCGCTTGTCCAGCCAGTTGGGCCCGCGGAAGTCGCGTGAATGCGACTGGCCGCGCGGCCGGTTGCGCCCGCTCCGTTCCTCGAATCCCTTGAGATCCTCGAGCGCCGTCAGGAGCGTCCAGGCACGCAAGCGGGACGGCGCGCCGGGATCGGAGAGCAGGCGAACGATGCCGCGCCCCCGGCCGACCCGCGTCTCGAAGCGGAAGAAGACCTCTGCGGTCTCGCGCCCCACCCGCGTCGCAAGGTGGATGTCTTCCACCCTGAATGCCTTCGCTCCCGAAGTCGCAACGGCAGACGCGAGGGCGCGCGCGGTGCCGGCCGACCCGCATACCGTCTGCAAGTCCCAGGTAAGGCCCAGCAGGTCCCTCCAGCAGGCGTCGGACGACAGGAGGTCAAGGAAGGCTCTGGCGCCCGGCGAAACGGCGGCGGCCTCGAACTCAGCAAACCAGGTCGAGACGGGGTCCGACGGCGGATGTCCGACGATCTGAAGCATGATCTCCTCCCTACTCCCCGGATCCTTTGCCGTCCGGAGCCCCCGAAGACGCCACCGGTACCGGTTCCGACCGAGCCCGCCGTCACTTCTAATCCCGGTGGTGGGATGCCATGGGGACGGCGAACGGGATTCGATCGGGAATGGACGTCTTTTTCCTTGGGTGGAACCGGACATCCGCGCCTAATGTCGAAGCGTGGCGCCAATCTTGTGGGGCGGCTGCGGCATGGCGCAGGGCGAACTCAGACTTTTCGGGCACTTCGAGCTTGCGTTCGGCACCGCCGGCCATCTGACCCTGCGTGGGCAGAAGGATCGGGCTCTGCTTGCGGTCCTGGCGATCAGTCCCGGAACCCGCCATGCGCGCGGCCGTCTGGCGGGCCTGCTCTGGAGCGAACACGACGAGGCGCATGCGCGCGACAGCCTGAAACATTCACTGTCGCGCCTTCGCGCGTGCCTCGAGCCCGCTGGTGTGGAGTGCCTGCGTACGGACCGGCAGACCGTGGGGATCGATCCCGCTTCACTTCGGGTCGATGTTGCCGAATTCGAGCGGCTGATCGCACAGCGTCCGGGCCCGGACATCGAGAAGATCATGACGCTCTATCGCGGCGAGCTACTGGAGGATCTGCAGGTCGCAGACCCTGCCTTCGAGGACTGGCTGATAGTCGCCCGCGAGGATTTGCGGCGAAAGGCCGAAACCGTGGGCGGCGAGGTTCTCGCTTCACTGGAGCCCGATGGTCCGCGCGAAAAGATCCTGGCCGTGGCCGAATGGCTGCTCGCCCGCGATCCGCTTCGCGAGACCGCCTGCCGCGCGCTGATGCGCCAGCACACGGCCATCGGCGAGACGGCTCTCGCGCTGAGGACCTACGAGCGGCTGCGCGCTCGGCTGAAATCCGATCTCGGCATTGACCCCGAGGACGAGACCGTCCGGCTTGCCGAGGCAATTCACCAGCGCCGGACCGGGGCACCGCTCAGCCTGATCGAGCCGCTGTCCGGAGCGCCGCCGCGGGCTGCGGCGCTGCCCCTGCCCGACAAGCCGTCGATCGCCGTTCTTCCTTTTCAGAACCTCAGCGGAGATCCGGATCAGGAGTATTTCGCGGACGGCGTTGTCGAAGACCTGACGACCGCGCTTTCGCGCATTGCCGGCCTCTTCGTGATTTCACGCAGTTCCAGTTTCACGTTCAAGGGCAAGGCCGTTGACGTACGGCAGATCGGGCGTGAGCTTGGGGTCCGCTACCTGCTGGAAGGCAGCGTGCGCCGGGCCTTGGGCAAAGTACGGATCACCGGACGGCTCGTCGAAGCCGCGACGGGGGGGCAACTCTGGTCCGAGTCGTTCGACGGCGAGATCGAGGACATCTTCGCACTTCAGGACCGGGTCGCAGCCGAAGTCGCCGGAGCGCTTGCACCGACGCTCGAACGCGTGGAAATCGAGCGCGTCAAGGACAAGCCGACCGCAAGCCTCGACGCTTACGACTGCTTTCTCCGTGGCATGGCGGCCGTTCATCTCTGGACCCGCAGGGGGAACGCCGAAGCGCTTGCCATGTTCGAGCGTGCGGTTCGCCTCGATCCCGGCTACGGCGCCGCCTACGGCATGGCCGCCCGATGCTACAGCCAGCGGCGGGCCTGCGGCTGGGCCGTCGACGCCGAACGAGAGGTCAGCGAGGTCCGACGCCTGTCAGGATGCGTCCTGCAGACAGGCTGGGACGACGCCGTCGCGCTCGCCACAGCGGGAATTGGTCTGTCTTTCGTCGCCGGCGATCTCGACGCGGGCGCAACGCTGATCGACCGCGCCCGCGAGATCAATCCGAACCTCGGCATGGCCTGGCTGTTCAGCGGATGGACCCGGATCTGGCTCGGAGACCAGAGCGCCGCACTCGACCATCTCGGCCGGGCAATGCGGCTCAGTCCGCAGGATCCGCAACATGCGATGATGTACGCGGCAACGGCCTGCGCGCACTTCCTCTCGGGAGCGAACAGCGAGGCGATCGGCTGGGCCGAAAAATCCGTCCAGCTTCAGCCCAACTACCGGATTGCGCTCTGTATCCTCGCGGCCAGCCAGGCAGCGGCGGGAAAGTGCTCCTCCGCGCAGGACACCGGCCGGAAGCTGCGGCAGCTCTCTCCCGACCTTCGCATTCCAGACCTTCTGGCCACCTTTCCGATCAGGCGCGCCGCGGACCTGGACCGATGGACGGCCTCTTTGCGTCGCGCCGGGCTGCCGGAGTGACGTTCTTGCCGGGGTTGGGTTGCGGTCGTGCCGGTCCCGGGAGTTGGCACGGCCTGCGGCGCTCACACCGCCATCGGCAACCTGACCCGCCCCGACGGGAAGGCAAAGCCTGGCACGACGCCACCGCAACGGAGCCGAGAGGGAAATCCCGGGCGCTTTCGGTGGCCCCGTCTCGATCGAAATGACAGCCGGACAAGAGCGAGACGATCAGGATCGCAGTGTCTGACATGAACGCAGCGGCGCCGGGTCTTCTCGGGGCGACGGCACGCATTCCATCGATCCCGTTCGGCGGCAACTTTCCCGCCGCACTGCAGCCAGGACCGCGACCCCATCGAGACTGCCCTCTCGAAGCTCAAGACGCTGCTGCTGAGGGTCGCCACCTGCACCCCCCGACCGGCAGTGACACACGATCGGCGACGCAGGCGATGCCTCCACACCAAAAAACGGAGACCGAAACCACTTCGCCGACGCAGGCCGTATGCCCGAGTGCGGAGAACCCGCTCTGGAACTGAAGCGTTTCCGCAAAGACTGTTCCGACCAGTGCCGCTGCGCCCTTTGCCAGATTGGCCCTGCCGATCCTCACGCTGGAGCGCAGGCTGTCACGGGCTTTCTTCAGCCATGTCCGTGTCTCAGACAGATCCAGCGAGACAGTGTTGGCGGGCGCGAGCGTCCTGAAGGCGGGCACCGTCATCAGCGCGGCCTGTCGGCACGGGTCTCCGATGCCGGCGTCCCGCTCCCTTCCGGCGGTCCCCTGGCGCGGACGCACTGGCCTGCAGGACCGCATCGCCTGCGCCATCAGCCCGTCTGGAGCGCCCGGCGAAGATAGGCCATCGACCGGGCAATCGGCTCTCTGGGATCGTCCAACTCGCGGACGCTGGACGCAGTGCATTCGAAGGAGAACGGCCCCCGATACCCCGCGGCAATCAGGGCGCGCATCTGGCCGAGCGTATCGATGCGGTCGGGCTCGCCGACAAGACCGCGCTCGCCATCCTGCGCGTCGGTCAGAGCGTCGGGGCCCGGAGAGACGCCGGAGATATGGACCATGCGGATATGCGGGACGAGGTAATCGTCATCTCCTGCCAGCGCGTGCTGGAAGGTATCGTGCACGATGCCGAAGCGGTCGCCGAGACCGAGGGCGTCGATCGCCGCGACCGCCTCGCGCTGGAACTTCATCGAGCAGTGCGCAAAGCCGATCGGCTCGAGAAGCGCGGTCACGTTGGTCCCGGCGAGCATCGGGGCGATCTCGGCAACCACCCTGCGGAGCGTCGCGGCCCGCGCCTCCGCATCGGGATCGCGGAAGTCGACCCGCGGAATCAGGCTGACGGTCTCGGCACCGGCGGCATCGGCGGTCTCGATCAGGGTCTTGACCGCGGCGCGCCGCGCGTCGTTCCAGTCGTCGAACGGATAGATCTCGCTCAGACCGACGAACCGCAAGCCGCGGCCGCGAGCCATCTCGCCCGCCCGGTCCGGTGCGACCCCGTCGAAGACGGGCCGCCCGAGGTCGGTCCGGGGTTCGACGCCGACGCAGCCGAGATCCGCGGCCAGGTCGAGAAAGTCGGGAAAGCTCAGCGCGGACGCCGTCTTCTGGTTCAGGGCGAAGTCCATGGCGGTATCCTTCCGAATTGCGTCGCCGATCACGCGTCCTGTT
>JAGQRV010000038.1:0-37432 GCA_020425125.1 Paracoccaceae bacterium
GCGCAGCACAGGATGCAGGGCTTGGTCATTCTTGGCCTCCTTGAGGGCAGAGGGACGGGGGGCCCGGCGCGCGGGCCCACCTCGATTCACACGTCGAAGAAGACGGTCTCGTCCTCGCCCTGGATGCGAATCTCGAAGCGGTAGACAGTCTTGCCGTCGCGCTCGCCGCGCGTGGCAATCAGCGTCTTCCGGCGCCGTTCCCATTCGATCAGTCCGATCACCGGGTCGGCCGCGTTCGCCGCGTCCTCGTCCGAGAAATAGAGGCGCGTGTTGAGGCCGATATTGATCCCCCGCGCCACGATCCAGAGGTTGATGTGCGGCGCCATGAGCCGGCCGTGACGGCCCATCACCGCGCCCGGCTTGACAGTGTCGAACCCCCATTCGCCGGTCTCGAAATCGGTGATCACCCGGCCCCAGCCGCGGAAGCCTTCCTCGACCGCGCCGGGGTGCTCGGGATGGGCGTAGACGCCGTCGGCATTGGCCTGCCAGGCTTCCAGCAGGACGTCCTTGATCGGGCTGCCCATGCCGTCGATGACGACGCCTTCGACGCGGATCCGCTCGCCCTTCGCGTTCGGCCCGGCAATGTCCCAGCCCAGTTCCTGCTTGTAGATGTCGAAACCGGCGGCCCCCGGCGCGAGGCCGATATGAACGTAGGGACCTGCCGTCTGCGACGGGGATTCCTTGAGATAGGTCAGTTCCTGAGGCATGGCTCAGTTCCCCTCCAGTCGGTTTTCGAACAGTGTGGAGCGCCGGCCGCGCAACACGATGTCGAACTTGTAGGCGATGGTGTCGAGCGGGATCGTGGCATTGAGGTCGAGTTTGGCGGTGAGCTGCTCGATGGCGTCCGGATCGGGAATCGTCTTCACGATCGGGCAGAGCGGGATCAGCGGATCGCCTTCGAAATAGCATTGGGTGATCAGCCGCTGGACGAAGGCGGTGCCGAAGATCGACATGTGGATATGCGCCGGCCGCCAGTTGTTCACCCAGTTCCGCCAGGGATAGGCGCCGGGCTTCACGGTGCGGAAATAGTAATAGCCGTTCTCGTCCGTCAGGGTTCGCCCGCAGCCGCCGAAATTGGGGTCGATGGGGGCGAGATAGGTGTCCTTCTTGTGGCGGTAGCGACCGCCCGCATTGGCCTGCCAGGCCTCGACCAGCGTGTTCGGAACCGGGCGGCCGTTCTCGTCCAGAACCCGGCCGTGCAGGATGATCCGCTCGCCGATGGCGCTTTCGCCGGGCTTGGCGTAGTTGTGCAGCAGATCCCTGTCGAGCGGGTCGATGTCGTTGTGGCCGAAGACCGGGCCGGTGATCTCGCTCATCGAGTTCTGGAGGCTGATCAGCGAATAGCGCGGCGAGCGGGCGACGCTGGTCTTGTAGTCGGGCGTCAGCGCCGGCGGATGCCGGGTCCTGTCGCGCTGGTAGAATTCCGCTGGGTCAAGCATGATGTCGTTCCTCCTCCATCCGGGGCGCGCGTCTGCGCGGTCAGTCCTGTTCCATCTCGCGATAGGTCTCCTTCGCGAGCTTGATGGCGTGGTTCGCCTTGGGCACGCCGGCATAGATCGCCACATGCTGGAAGGCCTCGATCACGTCCTGCTTGCTGGCACCGGTCCGGACCGTCGCGCGGATGTGCATCGGGATCTCGTCGAAATTTCCCATGGCCGCCAGCAGGGCGAGGGTCAGCATCGACCGTTCCCGCGGGCTGATGGCGTCCGACGCCCAGACCGTGCCCCAGGCGGCCTCGGTGATCAGGCGCTGGAACGGCAGGTCGAATTCGGTCTTTGCGGCCTCGGCGCGGTCCACATGGGCATCGCCCAGAACGCCCCGCCGCACCTTCATGCCGGTCTCGTAGCGGTCAGGCATCGGTCACCTCCTCGATGAATTGGCGCAGGATTGCAGCGTGGGCATCAGGCGCCTCGACGCAGGGAAGATGCCCGGCATCCTCGATCTCGACGAACTTCGCGCCGGGGATCAGGGCGGCGGTGGCGCGCACGATCTCGCTCGGCGAGGCGCCGTCGGCCGATCCTCCGATGGCCAGAGCGGGTAGGCGCAATCCCGCGGTCGACCGCGTGAGGTCCGCACCGGCGAGCGCTTGGCAGCAGCCGACATATCCCTCTTGCGGCGTGCCCACGAGCATCGCCCGCCAAGGGGCCACGGCGGCGGAGGCGCGAAAGGCGGGTCCGAACCAGCGGTCGAGGATCGGGTCGGCGATGGACGCGATTCCGCCGGCCTCGATCTTTGCGATCCGGTCGCGCCACATCTCGGCGCTGCCCATCTTCGCCGCCGTGTTGGAGAGCACCAGCGCGGCGACCTGGTCCGGGCGCCGGGCCGCGAGCCCCTGGGCGATCAGCCCGCCGAGCGACAGCCCGACGAAGACCGCGCCCCGGACGCCCAGGTGATCCAGCAGCGCCTCGGCATCGCCCACGAGGTCGTCGAGGGTGTAGGGCGCGGGCGGCACGCCGGAACGCCCATGACCGCGCAGGTCGAAGCGGATCAGCCGCAGCCTGTCGGGAAGGAGCGGCAGCACCGCATCCCAGAGGGTCAGGTCGGTGCCCAGTGAATTGGCGAAGACGACCGGCGTTCCGGAGGGGTCCCCGTCTTCGCGCCAGTGAATCTGCATCCCGGTTCGGTCGAGCATCGGCATCAGTAGGGCAGCCCCACATAGTTCTGTGCCAGAAGCCTCTGTGCCGACGGGCTGTCGCGCAGGAAGGCGAGATCGGCAGCCTGCATCTTCACGTCGAAGGTGCTCTGGTCGGGGAAGCGGTGCAGCAGGTTCGTCATCGACCAGGAGAACCGCTCGGCCTGCCAGATGCGCGCGAGCGCCTTCTGCGAATACCCGTCGAGTCCCGTCCGGTCGCCGTCCCGGTAGAAATCCACGAGCCCGTGATAGAGATAATGGACATCGGACGCCGCGGTGTTGAGTCCCTTGGCGCCGGTGGGCGGCACGATGTGGGCCGCGTCGCCGCACAGGAACAGCCGTCCCCATTGCATCGGCTCGGTCACGAAAGACCGGAGCGGCGCGATGGATTTCTCGATCGACGGCCCGGTGACCAGTGCGTCGGCGACGTCGGCGGGAAGACGGCGGCGCAGTTCGTCCCAGAAGGCCTGATCGGTCCAGTCCTCGACGTGGTCGCTCAGCGAGCACTGGATGTAATAGCGGCTGAGATTGGCATTGCGCATCGAGCAGAGTGCAAAGCCGCGTCGGGAATTCGAGTAGATCAGTTCGTCATTGACCGGGGGCGTCTCGGACAGGACGCCGAGCCAGCCGAACGGGTAGACCTTTTCGTATTCCTTGCGGATATCGAGTGGAATGGTCTGGCGGCTGACGCCGTGGAAGCCGTCGCAGCCGGCGACATAGTCGCAGTCGAGCCGCTCGGACTTGCCGGCGACATTGTAGGTTACGAAGGGGGCGTCGCCGTCGGTGTCGTTGATGACGACATCCTCGACATTGAAGACGATCCTGCCGCCCGCCGCTTCGCGTGCGTCGTAGAGGTCGCGGGTCAGTTCGGTCTGTCCGTAGACCACAACCGGCGTTCCGGTGTGCTCGGTGAAGCTGAGGCCGAACATCTCGCCGTCGAATGCGATATGGGTGCCGTCGTGGACGAACCCCTCCCTGTCCAGCCGGTCGGCGACACCCGCCTCGCGCATCAGCGCCACGAGGCCGGTCTCGAGGATGCCGGCACGGATACGGCTGAGCACGTATCCGCGGGTCTTCCGTTCCAGCACCACGCTGTCGATCCCCTTGCGGTGCAGAAGCTGCGACAGAAGCAGTCCGGACGGTCCGCCGCCGATGATCGCCACCTGTGTGCGCATTGTGTCTCCTCCTCGTTGGACACACCTTGTTCGAGCCAAAAGGAAATGTAAAATGAGGAAATCGCCATATTACTTTCCGAAAACGGAAACCAATTGCTCGACCGCCGCATCAAGCTTCGCCACATCGAAAGCTTCGTCGAAATCGTCCGGCAAAGAAGCCTCAAGCGGGCGGCCGAACGGTTGTATCTGACACAGCCGGCGATCTCGAAGACGCTGAAGGAGCTGGAAGACATGCTGGGCGCGACGCTGCTGACCCGCGACCGGGGCGGCGTCGCGCTGACCCGTCAGGGCGAAGTGTTTCGCCATTTCGCGGAAATGAGCCTGGCCGCCCTGCAGCAGGGGGCGGACAGCGTCGATCAGGTGGCGCGCCGGGGCAAGACCCAGCTGACCGTCGGGGTTCTGCCCAGTGTCGCGGCCGGACTGATGCCGCGGGTCGCAGCCGAATTCACAGCGATGGCTCCCGACACGATGCTTCGGATCGTCGACGGACCGCATGATTTCCTGATCGACCGGCTCCGCGGCGGGACGCTGGAACTGGTGATCGGCCGCCTCGGCACGCCCGAACTGCTCACCGGCCTCAGCTTCACCCAGATCTACAACGACACCGTGGTCTTCGTGGTCCGGCCCGGCCACCCGATCCTCGAGGCCCCGAAGCTCGACCGCGTCGGCGAGTTTCAGGTGATCTATCCGCCGCCGGCCGCGGTGATCCGCCCGCTCGTCGAAAGCTTCCTGATTGCCCATGGGATCGGTGAGTTTCCCAACCGACTGGAGACAGTTTCCGGCGCGTTCGGACGGGTCTACACGCGGATGAGCGACGCGGTCTGGATTATCTCGCGCGGCGTCGTCGCGAACGAGATGGCCGACGGACGCCTCGTGGCGCTGCCGTTCGAAACCGGTCTGACCACCGGCCCGGTCGGGCTCGTGGCACGTCCCGACGACGAACCCACGCCGGACCACAGGCTGTTCCGTCTGGCGGTTCGAACGGTTCTCGAACGCGATGGCGAGGCGGCGTACCACATGACCGCTACCGCGCCGCGTAACGACCTGGCTCAGGGGCCCTGAGATCGCGGCAGCCCGGCCCGTTCAGGACCTCAGGCGCAACTCCCCCACGACTGCCGCGGCCTGGGCGACACGCGCCTTGTCGGGCTCGAAGGACAGCGTTTCGCGGCTCCGCCGGTCGGCTTCGACCGAACGGGCGCGGGCAGCGGCGGCAATGTCGGTATCGGGCAGAGCGGCGAGGCTGGCATAGGCGTGCTGGAGCCAGATGCCGACCTCGACCAGAGACGCGCCGTCGCGCTCGAGCCCAAGGAAGGCGTCCTCCATCAGGGTCTCGGCGTCGAGCGGCGGAAGATGGAGCCGGTCATGGCGCAGAACCGGTGTTTCGGTGCGAAGTTCGGCCCAGACCGAAAAGAGCCGCGTGTGCCTTCGGATCACGTCGATGGCGGTGCCGGGGTCGTTGATGCCCGGAGACAACGCGCGCGAGCCGATCTCGGAGAGGCAGATGAAGCCGAAGCGCGGGTCCTGAGTGAACGACCGGTCCACACCGATCACCAGGGAGCGGCGCACGGCATGCGCGGCCGTTTCGGGAGTGAGACCGCTTTCAGGCCCGAAGGCGACGCTCGCCAGAGGCCGGTGCATGGTGACGAAACTGCCCGGCGCCGCGTGGAGCCAGACCCGTGCGTCGGTCCGCTCCGCCCAGGATTGCAGTCCGGAGAGATCGACATGCTGGAGATGTCCGATCCGGCTGTCGATGTCGGAATCGCTGTCGGGATCGGCCAGGCCGGCATAGACTTCGTGGGCGCTTTCGGGCACCACCGCGGCGGCGGTTCCCATCCGGCAATCCGGCCCCCATTGCCGGATTGCGGCGAGCGTGGCCCCTTCGAGCTTGCTGATCGTATCGCCCAGGCGGCCGAGGCGGGCAATGCTGTCGACCCAGGCGACGAAGGTCAGCACGACCCAGGAAATGACGGCGATGATCATGATGAAGAGGGCCAGATGGCCGGTGGTCCCGAGGGTGTGGACGTGGACGGTGATCAGACCGATGATCGAGAATATGTAGCCGGCGATGAAGACCGACAGGGCGCGGCGGGACATGCTGTCGGCAATGACGAGGGCGAAGGCCCGGGGGGTCGCGGTGGTGCTGGCGGAGGTATACGCCGCGACCATGGAGGCGACCGCGAAGGTGGCCACGCCGAGCAGGGTGGAGGCCAGCACATTGAGCAGGCTGCGCAAGGTTTCCGTCGATATATCAGGCAGATCGAACGGTAGCGGCACCTCGTCCGAGGCGACCGAGATGCCGATGGCGCAGAGAGCGAGCAGGGCGTAGACCGCGGGCCAGAACCAGAGCTGCTCGCCAAGGCGGGCGAGGGAGTATTTCAGGCGGCTGAAGGTCATCTGATCCCGAGTCCCGTGGTCCGAACCTCAAGGTAGCGGAGCGGACTGGCGGAGCAAATGGCGATGACGCCGGGCCCTTCGGGGTGCGGACGGCGAGTTTTCCAAGGGTCTGAAAAGGCGGCGAAATCTTTGGGGCGCCGGATCGGACCTTGATCGGACTTTCGTCGGACTTCCATCGGACCGGCGCGCGGCAGGAAGCGACGCCTTGTCTTGCACCGGCGCGAGATCCACGGGCATGGCGCACCGCATGCGGGCCGGTTCAGAGACAACCCTGGTCGCGGAAGAACTCCCAGGTCAGCGTGGTCGCATCGGGTCCGAGCGGGTCGGTGAAGGACCCGGCGGGCGATCCGCCCGACCAGGCATGGCCGAGCCGGCCGATACGGATCAGCCGCGCGACGAAGCGCCCGGAGCGGTCGTGATAGTCGCTGAGTTCGTAGGGATAGTCCCCCGGCCCGCCGATGCCCCTGCTGCGCCGGTCCACGACGCTGTCGACAGTGTCGTCGTCGCTGTCGTTGTCGAGCAGGTCGGCAACCTGGAGTGCCTGCAGGATCAGCTGCCGCGCGTGGCTGGGATCGACCGTCCGGTCGTCGTCGCCGTGCACGACGAGCAGGGCGACGTCCTGTTCGTGGGCCTGGACCTCGCGGCGGGTGGCGACGATCCGGCGCGCCTGGGAGACGGCCGTCCCGTCGGCCTTTTCAAGCGCCGAAAGCGACGAGTTGCCCCAGCGCGCGAGGTTGAAGAGGTTGAGCGGGTTGAATGCGGACAGCGCGGCGACCGGATCGGTGGACTGGCCGTACCAGCCGGGCAGGTTCGGCTGCTCCACCTCCATGGCGCTGAAGGCAACGCCGGCATGGGCGGCGACGGCGGCGACCTGATCGGGATAGACCGCCCCGAGGATCGTTGCCATCGCCGCGCCGGAGGACAGACCGGCGACGCAGACGCGCCCCGTCGCAAGCCGCGGTTCGAAGGCACGGGCGCGCTCGATCAGCGCGATGATCCTGGCCGGCTCGCCGCCACGGGTCTGGTTGACGCTCGACCACCAGACCCAGCAGCCGAACGGGTTGAGCGCCACGGTTTCGGGGCTGCGCTGGGATTCCGGAAAGAGGACGGCAAAGCCCTTTTCCTCGGCGAGTTCGGCAAAGCGGGTGCCGATCGCGAAGTCTCCGGCGGTCTGGCCGCAGCCGTGCAGCGCCACGATCAGCGGCAGGGACCGGTCCTGCGTCCCGAGGAACGGCAGCCAGCCTGCCTTGGGCGGGACATAGAGAGCCCCGCCGACCGAGTTCCCCGACGCCTCGAACCGGCGCCATCCCGACTGGTCGGGCCCTGCCTCGGGGCCAAGCTCCTCGACCGTCATTGCCCTGCCTCCGCGTTTTCGCCGCAGTGCGGCATCTGCGTGTTCAGGACATGCGCCTTCCGCCGGCGGGCCGCAAGACCGCAAGGGGGCGTGACGTCAGGGTAGGTGTGGCGCTCCCGGCACAGCCTGTCGCACGGCGGAAGGGCGGGACACCATATCGACCCGGCTCCATCCTGGGGATGCAGCGCCCGGAAAAACTGAGTGACGCCCGGGCTTTGGGACGCCAACATCGACCGATGGGCGGCCGGGTCTGCGGCCGCCCCGGTCTCGGAGGCACATTTGGACGAACCGCATCGGACCGCCGTCGCCCTCTTCAACTATGCTCACTCATACGCGCAGTCCGCAGTGACGCTCGACGTCAATCGGACCGACGCGACCCACTGGGAGGCGCCGATGCATTTTCTCTATTTCCATGGCATCGAACTCTACTTGAAGGCGCTTCTGGTCAGGCTTGACCACGACCTGGACGATCTCCGCAAAGCGCACGGTCACAGGGTGCGTCCCCTGGCCAAACTTTGCCAGCAACAGGGTCTGCAGCTGAGCCTTGACGCCGAACAGGTCATTAACCTGATGTCCGATACCGACAATGTCATCAGTTCCCGCTACATCAGGCTCGGCCGCCACCAGCGCCTTCCCTTCTCGGAGTATTACGAGACGTGCCTGTCCTTGCACGAGCAGATTGGCCAGATGGTCTACGACGGAAGCGGAGTGAGCCGCCGTCCGGTGCTTGAACGCTGAGACACCGGCACGCAAGACGCTGTTTAACCGGAATTTCGTGGTGCCCGGGGGCGGAATCGAACCACCGACACGAGGATTTTCAATCCACTGCTCTACCCCTGAGCTACCCGGGCACGGGGAACGCGCTGGCGTTCGGGTGGGCGCGTGATAAGCGAGCCTCCGGCTGCTGTCCAGAGCCGAATTCGAGGATTCTCAGTGGCGTTGGCGGTCGGGATCGCCCGCGTCATCGGACGCGCCGTCAACCTCGCTATGCTCGTCCGGGATCGCATAGCTGCCGGTCAGCCAGCGGCCAAGGTCGATGTCGGCGCAACGGCGGGAGCAGAAGGGCCGGTAGTCGGGCGCGGACGGCTTGCGGCAGATCGGGCAGGTCACAATCCGGCCTCCGTCAGCGGAAGCCGTTCGCGCTTGCGGCTCAGTTCCACATGGCCGAGCGTCGTCCACCCGACCAGCGCGGTTTCCACGCTGTCGGCGCGGAACGCGGAGGTCAGAACCTGGTCCAGCGTGCGGCGGTCCTTCTTGGGCATCGGCGCGAAGTCCACCACGATCTGGCCGCCGAGGCCGCGCAGCCGAAGCGCGCGGGGCAGGGCCCGTGCGGCGGCGATGTTGGCCTTGAGACCGGCGGCGGAACTGGTGTCGGGGCCGGTATTGACATCGACCGCGACGAGGGCGCGGGTCGGTTCGACCTCGATCCAGGCGCCGCCCGGAAGATCCACGCGCGAGACGGCCAGGGCCTCAATGGCGTCGATGATGCCGTGCGTCTCGAAGGCGTCGGGCGCGTCGATCCAGGTGGCGCCGGCCTCGCCGGCCCAATCGCGCCAGGCCATGCGCTCCGGCGTCGGGCCGTCGAGAAGACGCTCCGGCCCGCCGCGCGCGGCCGAGAGAACACCTCGGGCCCGGTCGACGGTTTCGGAGATATCCTCGATCAATGCATCGCTGTCGGCCTCTCCGGCCTCGGTCCGCAGGATCAGACCGAGGCCCTCGGGCAGAGCGACGGTGCCGGCGAGCGCGAGAAGGCGGTCGCGCGCGGCCTCGTCCCGGATGGTCCGCGACAGGTTCACGCCGGGATTGTCCGGGGTCGCGATCACGTAGCGCGATTTGAAGAGAAGTCGGGTCGTCACCGGAACGGCCTTGCCGGGTTCGGCGTAGCCGGTCACCTGGACCAGCAGTGGCGCGCCTTCGGGATGTCCCGCCGCCTGGCGCAGGAATCCGGTCTGGCCGGGAAGCCGCACGAAGCGCCCGCCGATCCCTTTCAGGGCCCGCGAGACGGTTCCGCGGAAGATGGTTCCCGGCCGCGGAATGCCGGCGGGAGGGTCGATCAGGAGGTCGTCGAGAACCCCGTCGCGCATCCGTGCCGCCGCGGGGCGCCCCTTGATCCGGCCGATCAGGATCTGCGCGCCCGTCACGATTTCGGCCCGTAGAGCGGATAGCCGGCCGCCTGCAACAATCCCGCGGTCTCGGCCAGCGGCAGACCGACGATGGCGGAGAACGAACCGCTGATCCAGGGAATGAAGGCGCCCGCCGGTCCCTGAATGCCATAGGCGCCGGCCTTGCCCTGCCAGTCGCCGCTGGTGAGGTAGGCGGCAAGCTCGGCGTCGGAGAGCGCCTTCATCTTCACCCGGCTTTCCACGCTGCGTTCCCAGATCCGGCCGCCACGGCGCAACGCGACTGCGGTCACCACGCGATGACGCCGCCCGGACAAGGCGCGCAGGAAGACGGCCGCCTCGGCGGCGTCGGCAGGCTTGCCGAGGATGCGGCGGCCCATCGCGACGGTGGTGTCGGCGCAGAGCACGACCGCGTCATCCGCGGCCGAGATGGCTGCAACCTTCTCGCGGGCGATCCGTGCGCAATAGGCGCGGGGCGGTTCCGCCTTGCGCGGGGTCTCGTCGATCTCCGGCGGGCAGACGGCATCGGGGACGACCCCGAGCATCGCCAGAAGCTCGCGCCGCCGCGGGCTGGCCGACCCGAGGATCAGGCGCGGCCGGGCAGACCCCGGACCCGTGTCCGGGGTATCCTGCCGGTCTGGTGCCGCCACTACTTGAATCGGTAGTTGATCCGGCCCTTGGTCAGATCGTAGGGGGTCATTTCGACCTGAACCCGGTCGCCTGCAAGAACCCGGATGCGGTTCTTCCGCATCTTTCCTGCCGTATGCGCGATGATCTCATGGCCGTTGTCAAGCTCGACCCGGAACGTCGCGTTGGGCAGGAGTTCTTTCACGACACCGGGAAATTCGAGCATTTCTTCCTTGGCCATGGTCACTCCGTATTGGTGCGCCTGCCGCGTCGCAGGCGTCCGTTAAATGCGCGCAATCGGCCTGCAAATCAAGGCAGGAACGTCTCAGAATGTCACGGATACGGGCGGCGCGGCCGTTGCGCTTTCGTTCCAGTGGCCCGGAACGTTGACGGCGGCGCGGGACCGCGGCGCGGAAATCGCGCCTGCTTCGAGGTCGGCGAAGACCCATCCGGACGTATCCATGGCGCCGCGCGCGAGCACGCCGTCGGCCGGAAAGCCGTGATCCGGCGGCGCGTAGATGCCGGCCCGACCGCGGTTCTGGTCGACCAGTTCGCAGCCTTCGACGGCGCCGAGGATCGGCGCATGAACCGCGATGGCCTGTCCTTCGAGCGCCCGCGCGCGGGCGCCGGCGCGGACCCGCGCATCGCCTGCCGGCAAGTCGGTGCAGGACGGCACCAGCAGGATGTCGGCGCCGAGCGCCCTTGCATGCAGCGGAAATTCGCAGTCATAGCAGATCAGAACGCCGATCCTGCCCAGCCGCGTGTCGAAGGCATGCAACCCGTCGCCTGCGCAAAGCGGCGTCTCCCGCCGTTCCCACGGCGTGAGGATGTGCTTGTCCTGATGCGCGACAGCGCCGTCGGGCGACAGGAAGAACGCCCGGTTGACAAGGCCCTGCGGGGCCTGTGCCGGCAGCGACCCGGCCAGGATGTAGCACCCGTGCCGGACCGCAAGAGCGCGCAGTGTCGATACGTACCAATCAGCCGCCTCGGCCGCGTGGCCGCACCATTCGGCGACGCTGGCCGTGGCGGGCCCTCCGGCGAGAGCGGCCTCCATCCCGGCATATTCCGGAAAGACGAGCACATCTGCGTCCGCGGCCCGTGCCGCCCAGTCGGCGAGCTTGCCGGCGAGGGCGCTGCGGTCGGGCAGGCGTTCGACCGGATAGGCGGCGGCAGCAAGCCGGATCGGGCGCGGCGGGATCACAGCCGCCGTATCCAGAGCTGGAGCGGTTTCTCGGTCGCCTTCGACTCGCCCACATCCTTCCATGAGAACCGCGCCACCGCGCCGTCGAGCGGTGCATAGCCGCGGGCGCGCCAGAACGCGTCGAGCGGCCGGTACCCGGCCGGCCGCAGGGGATGATCCGCGGGGCGCACCACCGAGCAGAAGACCGACCAGACCGCACCCAATGCCCGGCCATGGGCTTCGCGCAAGTCGAAGAACCGGTGGCCGGCTCCGCGTCCGCGATAGGCCGGCAACAGGACGCTTTCGGCGCAATAGAACGTCTTGTCGACTGGAATTCCGGCCCCTGCGAGCGGCGCGGCGAGGTCGTCGGCATGATCCGCCATCGGCGTGCCGGTCGCTGCGCCCACCAGCCTGTCGCCGTCGAAGGCGCCGACCACGATGGCGCCGGGACTATCCAGATAGGGACGCAGGTACCGCCGTTCATAATCGAGATCGCCGTCGTAGAGATAGGGCCAGTCGCGGAACACCGCAATCCGCAGGCGCGCGACGTCGTCGATCGCCGCGGCCAGGGCATCGCCCTTAAGCGCCTCGATCCGAAGCGTCATCCGTTCACCTGCCGCAGCCAGTCCGAGAGGTTGTAGTAGGTGGTCACGCGGGCGATCTTGCCGTCCTTCAGGGTGAAGAACGACCCCGCCGGCAGGAGGTATTTTTGGCCCCTGGCCTCGGGCAGCGAGCCGTCTGTCTTCAGATAGGTCCCGTTGACGACGTATTCCGCCGCGGCACGTGTCCCGTCCGGGCTGGCGAAGATCACCATGTCGGTCAGCCGCTCGGCATAGCAGTCGGACATGTGGGCGCAGAAATCCGCGAAAAGGTCCTTCCCGCGCCGGATCTCGCCTTCGTTGACGTGATGCGCGACGTCGTCGGACAACTCGTCCAGCATCGCGGCAGTGTCGTCGCAGTTGAAGGCGGCGAAGTAACGCTCGATCACGTCCTCGTTCATGGTCCGATCTCCCTCTTGGGGCGCGGGTGCGCCGCCCGGTCGGGGGCCTCACCTAAACGATGCCGCGCCGCCGGCAAGCCCCGCAGAAGGTCGGTATTGCGGCGCAGAGCAGGCCTCGACGCGGCGGTCTCAGGAGCCCGCCATCAGCGCACAGACCAGCGTGAACAGCCGCCGCCCGGTCGCCTCGTCCACGTCCGCCTTGCCTGCAAGCGCCGTCTGCAGCGCATCGGCGCCTTCATGGTGAATCGCCCGGCGTGCCTCGTCCAGCGCTTCGATCTCGGAGGGCGGCCGCGATTTCACCGCCTCATAGTAGCTCGTGCAGATCTGGGTGTAATCCTTCACGATCTGACGCAGCGGCCCGAGCGAGAGGGTGAATGCGGCCGCCTCGGCGCCGGTCTTGGTGGTGAGGGCGAAGGCAAGCTTGCTGCCGACGACCCCGATGCGCAGGCGGTAGGGGCCTTCCGGCGCGCCCACCGGCTCGAACCGGTTTTCTTCCAGCAGGTCGAAGATCGCGACCTGGCGCTCCTGCTCCAGTTCCGGTGGCGGCGCGCGGTCGGTGCCGCTGTCGACGGTGAGATCGTAGAGCCGGGCGTTCATTCTGCGGCCTCGTTCAGGCGGTCGAGACGCGCGCGGACCGACAGGCCGTGGGCCTGCAAGCTTTCCGATATCGCGAGGCATTCGGCCGCCGGTCCGACGGCGCGCAGCGCGCCCGGCGTCATCCGGGCGATCGTCGTGCGCTTCAGGAAATCGAGAACGCTCAGCCCGCTTGAAAACCGTGCGGAGCGCGCCGTCGGCAGCACGTGGTTCGGCCCGCCGACATAGTCGCCGATCGCCTCGGGCGTCCAGGCACCGAGGAAGATCGCGCCGGCATGGGGGATCCGCTCGGCCAGGGCCTCGGGCTCGGCCACGCAGAGTTCCAGGTGTTCGGGGGCGATCCGGTTCGCCAGGCTTGCCGCCTCGTCGAGGTCGCGCACCGTGATCACCGCGCCGAAATCCCGCCAGCTGGCTTCGGCAATTTCGCGCCGCTCAAGGCGTTCGAGGCGTGCGTCGACGGCCGCGGTCACGGCGCGCCCGAAATCGGCATCGTCGGTCATGAGGATCGCCTGCGCGCTCTGGTCGTGTTCGGCCTGCGACAGCAAGTCAAGGGCCACCCAATCCGGATCGTTCGCGGAGTCCGCGATCACCAGAATCTCGGATGGCCCCGCAATCATGTCGATACCTACACGTCCAAACACACGCCGCTTTGCAGCGGCCACATAGGCATTTCCCGGTCCGGTGATCTTGTCGACCGCGACGATGGTCGGGGTTCCATAGGCCATGGCCGCGATCGCCTGGGCGCCGCCGATGCGATAGACGGTCTCGACGCCGGCCAGCCGGGCGGCCAGCAGGACCAGCGGATTGGCAACCCCGTCCGGTGTCGGTGCGCAGATCACCATGCGCTCGACCCCCGCGACGCGGGCCGGAATCGCGTTCATCAGGACCGACGACGGATAGGAAGCCATCCCTCCGGGAACGTAGAGGCCGACGGTCGACACTGCCGTCCATCGCCAGCCGAGGGTCGCCCCGCTCGGGTCGGTCCAGAGGTCGTCCTGCGGCATCTGGCGGACATGATAGGCGCGGATCCGTTCGGCAGCGAGTTCGAGCGCGTCGCGCTCGTCGCGCGGCACCCGGGCGATCGCCGCGTCGATCTCGGCAGCCGAAAAGGCCAGGGTTTTAGGTGTCAGGCGGAGGCGGTCGAAGCGTTCGGTGAGTTCGATCACCGCATCGTCGCCCCGACTGCGCACATCCGCGATGATCTCGGCCACCGCCGTGTCGACGTCCGGCGCATCCTCGCGCTTGGCCGCAAGCAGCGCCGCGAAGGCGGACGCGAAATCCGGCGACTGGGTGGACAGGTGGACGGGCATGCGCGGAGACTCCTTCGCGCATTTCAATACGTGCTTGCTTGCGCGGTCTCAAGTAATCGCGGCACCGCCCGAACGGAACCGTTTCCCAAATCTTGCGGCGTTTGGGGGCATTGGTTCCGGCCAGATCGCCGGAAGCGCAAGATGGCTCCCATAGGTTGAAAATGCCGCGCCGGCCAAAGGGCTAGACGTCGTGCGCCGGCGCCTTGCCCGACGGCGCCGCATAGGGGCGTGTCACGTCGCGCAGATGGAGGTCGAGGCATTCGACCGACAGCCGGATTGCGCCATCGCCGGCGAGCGTGAGGATCACGTCCCCGGTTCCGTCGGCACCCGGCACGAAGTCGATCGCAAGAAGCGACAGTACCAGGTCGCGGTCGGTCCGGTCGAAGCCCTGCACGCCAGCCGCCAGCACGTCGCTGACGGTGAGAAGGGAGCGCACCCGCTCAAACGCGCGACCGCTGGTCTGGGCGGCGGCGCGGTCTTCCCACCGAAAGCGGTTGAGGAGGATGTGGAACCGCCGATGGCGCCGGTCCCAGACCATCTCGGTGACCGGAAAGATCGCGTCCTGAAGCAGGGCCGAGATCACCGGAAGATCGTCCGCCTCACGGGCGACAAGGCGGATCGGACCCTCGTCGGCATCTTCGAACCGTGCGTCGTCGCTCATTCGCTCACCCGTTCGATTTGGGCGCCACAGGCCCCGAGCTTCTCCTCGACGCGCTCGTAGCCGCGGTCCAGATGATAGACCCGGTGCACCACCGTCTCGCCCTCGGCGGCGAGCCCCGCAAGGATCAGCGAAACGCTGGCCCTGAGATCGGTCGCCATTACCGGCGCGCCCTTCAGCCGTTCGACCCCGGTCACGGTGGCGACACCGCCATGGACCTCGATCTGCGCGCCCATGCGGACGAGTTCGGGCGCATGCATGAAGCGGTTCTCGAAGATGCGCTCCTCCAGCACGCTGACGCCGTCCGCGGTGCACATCAGCGCCATCATCTGCGCCTGCAGGTCGGTGGGAAATCCCGGAAAGACCTCGGTCACCACGTCGACCGCCGCCACCCTGCCGTTCCGACGGGTGACGCGCAGGCCGTTCTCGGTCGGCACCACGTCGATTTCCGCAGCGTCGAGTTTCTCGCAGAAGGCGCCCAGCAGGTCGAGCCGTCCGCCGATCAGCTCGACGGACCCGCCGGCAATGGCGGGGGCAAGCATGTAGGTTCCAAGCTCGATCCTGTCCGGCAGGACTGCATGGGTGGCACCATGCAGACGGTCGACGCCCGAAATCACGATCTCGGGCGTGCCGGCGCCTTCGATATCGGCGCCCATCTTGATCAGGCAGTCGGCCAGATCGCGAATCTCCGGCTCGCGCGCGGCGTTGCGGATCACGGTGGTGCCCTTCGCGAGAGCTGCCGCCATCAGCGTGTTCTCGGTCGCGCCGACCGACGGAAACCGCAGTTCGATCTCGGCGCCCTTGAGACCTCCGGGCGCCGCGGCGTGGAGGTACCCGTCGCGGAGCTCGATCTTTGCCCCCATCGCCTCGAGTGCGGTGACATGGATGTCCATGGGGCGGGCGCCGATGGCGCAGCCGCCAGGCAGCGAGACCACCGCGTGACCCGCGCGCGCCAGCAGGGGGCCGAGAACGAGGTTCGAGGCGCGCATCTGGCGCACGATTTCGTAATCGGCCAGATGGCCGGTCAGCGCATGGCTCGACAGGGCCATCACCTTGCCGTCGCGCATCGGCGACACCTCGACGCCAAGCGATTCCAGCAGACGGCCCATCGTGACAATATCCGAGAGTCGCGGCACGTTGGTCAGGGTCAGTGGCTCCTCGGTCAGGAGCGTCGCCGGCATCAGTGGCAGACAGGCATTCTTGGCGCCCGCAATCGGGATCGTCCCCGACAGCGGTCGGCCGCCCTGCACGACGATTCTGTCCATGCTTTCAGTCCTCGTTCTCGTCCCGCGGGGCCGCGTCGCTCTCGCGCGCGTTCTGTCGGGCACGGACCTGCCGCTTGCGCCGCGCCAGATTGGCCTTCAGCGCGGCTTTCAGCCTGTCGTCGCGGCTGTGTTCGATCCGGTCAGGGCCGGCGTTCCCGGTCTTCTCATCCATGAGACTGCATATCCTGCGTCAAACGGGCGGTCCAGATCATCACGCCGCCTGAATGCGTGCGGAGCGCCATACGGGCGCCGGAAAATGCGCCACCTCCCCTTGCGCGGTCAGCGCTTTGCGCGTATCAGCCCTGCCACATCCGGGAGGCCATGCCGACCGTGTCCGGCCGCAGTAGCTCAGTGGTAGAGCGCACCCTTGGTAAGGGTGAGGTCGGGAGTTCAATCCTCCCCTGCGGCACCATCTCCCGCTCTTTTCCGGTTTGTCGTGGTGAGCGACGACGCGCCTACGCTCCCCGACTCTGTCGCACCTGAACATGATCCGATTGCACCGCGCGACGCGGTGCGTGGCGTCCAGGATCGCCGGCTGCCGGGCACCCCGGCAGTCAGGATAAGCGTCATCCGGGCGGGGATCCCGGAGAGTCGGAGGATAGAGCGTCAAGGTGACCGCCCTGAGCGGGATCCGGCACCGCGCGGCGCCGGCATCAGTTCCGGGCTTGAAGCCGCGCCGCGAGAGCGTGTTCCATGTCGAAGATCGTCGCGCGGAGTGCGCTGTCGTCAACGCGGATCAGCCCTTCGCTGCTGCGGCGGATGTCCACGATGGTATACATGATCAGCCCCAGAAGAAACGCGAACAGGAAGGCGCGCCAGGTCAGCGCGTGGCCGAGCATGCCCATCCGGTCGCCGACCAGAAAGACCGCCGTCACCGATGCGGCAAGAACCATAGCCTGCGTAAAGACCGATACCGGTACCGAAAACGTCGCCATTCGATATAGGTGTGCGTCGAGGGCTCCGTTCACGGCGCCGGCTACGAAAGCCTGGATCGGCGGCGGCGTCGGATCGCGGGTGCCTTCGAGGGTCAGCGGCCACAATCGAGCCTGTGCCGTCAGCGTTCTGTCCAGGAAGGCCTGTGCCTTTTCCGGCGTGTCTACGGGTGTTCCCCGCGGTACCACCCGGGTTCTGGCGTAGTCGAGAAGGGCCGTCTGAAGCGCGGTCCGACCGGGTTCAGCGAGATAGTCGGCGCGGAGAAAAGCCGTGCCGAGCGCCGCGGCCTCGTCGGTGATCGCGCCCTTGATCGCCTGGGAAACGGAGAGCGAGTTCGCGAATGTGAAGGCAAGAAGCAGGCCGACAAGTGCCAGAAAGGCATTCATCGTCGTCTCGCTGACAACCTTGTCGATTGCGTCGGCCCGTTCCCTGAGGCGGCGGCGCCGGGCCCGTCCGGCATAATAGCCGGCAAACACGGCAAGTGACAGGGACACGGCCAGGATCGTCGCGATCTCTCCGAGATGCAGGCGGGACAGCGTCAGTTGTTGGTAGAGAGCGGCTGAGGTCGTGGACAGCATGGCGCGACTCGTGCAGAGAAATGTCCGTCACGGGCGACCTTATCCGTTTGCGATCACGTCGTGCTCGCCTGAACGCGTCATGCCGCCGTGATTGCGAGATCTCCATCTTGGCGGAGCGCCGAGTCCCGTGGCGCTTCGTTTGCCATTGCTTCGAACGTCCGACTGCTTCGAACGTCCGACGGTTCGCTCTGTCCTGCCATTCGCCGCGGACCGCCGAGATTGCCGCTGGTGCACGAACGAGGGAGGTGTGCCCCAGCGGCGCCGCGAACGCCTATTGTATCGACTTGCTCAGGAAGTCCTCCACAGCGTTCGACATGTTGAAGGATGCCCCGCCCTGCACCGGCGGATAGTCGGCGAGCGTCTGCAGGTGCTGTGCCATCAGAACCGACATCGGCTGAATCAGCCACGAGACCTTCTGCATCAGGTGGCCGTAGGCATCGGAACTGTCGTAGCTCTCGAAAGGGTCCATCCGGATGTTGAAGACGAGCGGCACCGTTCGCGGCACGACGTTGGCGTAGTAGTCCTCCTTGGTCGAGAAGTGGAACTTCCACGGCCCCATGCGGATCGCCGTCAGGATGCTTTCGTAGTAGTAGAAGAGGCTGTCCCGGTTGGAGTGGTCCTGCTCGCCGGTCCAGTAGGGAAGGTTGTTCACTCCGTCGATGTATTGCTGCTTCTCGTCCATGACCTCGGCGGCCACGTCGTCGATCCCCGCGGCGGCGGCGAGCGAAGTGAACATGTCCATGTGTGACTGGATCCCGTTGAGGACCTGTCCCGGATCAAGGACACCCGGCCAGCGCAGCATCGAGATCACCCGGACGCCGCCCTCGTACGTGGTCATCTTCTCGCCCCGAAACGGCGTGGTGGCGCCATGCGGCCAGGACGAATGCTCCGGCCCGTTATCGGTCGAGTACCAGATGATTGTGTTGTCCGCGAGACCCTGTTGCTCGAGCCAGTCCAACACCGTGCCGATGTCGTGGTCGTGCTGCAACATGCCCGAGCCGTGATAGTCGGCCTCGGAGGTGTAGGTCTCGGCGGCATAGCGCCATTCGTCGTTCAGGCGGGTGTAGAGGTGCATGCGGCTGGTATTGAGCCAGACGAAGAACGGCTTGTTCTCCTCCTTGGCCTTCCGCATGAAATCCTCGGCCAGCGGGATGACCTCGCCGGCATCGAAGTTCTTCATCCTTTCCTGGGTAAGCGGCCCGGTGTCCTCGATCGTCTGCTTGCCGACCTTGCCGAAGCGCGGATCCTCGGTCTGATCGTCCACCTCCGACGCGAAGCTGTGGATCACACCGCGCGTGCCGAACTGGGCTTCGTAATCCTCGAGGTTCCCTGAAAATGCCGTGCCGAACCGCTGGTAGTCGCGCTGCTCCGCCTCCTCCTGGGTGTTGAGGTGATAGAGGTTGCCGAAGAATTCGTCGAAGCCGTGCACGGTCGGCAGGTGCTCGTTGCGGTCGCCGAGGTGGTTCTTGCCGAAATGGCCGGTGGCGTATCCGACCGCCTTCAGCTCTTCCGCCAGCGACGGTGAGGCCGCCTGCAGCCCCAGCGGCGAGCCCGGCTGGCCGACCGTCGTCATGCCCGAGCGGATCGGATACTGGCCGGTGATGAACGATGCCCGACCCGCCGTGCAACTCGGCTGTGCATAGTGGTCGGTGAAGCGAATTCCCTCCATGCCGATCCGGTCGATGTTGGGAGTGGTGTAGCCCATCGTGCCCATGCCGTAGGCCGAAACGTTCTGCCACCCGATATCATCGCCCCAGATGACCAGGATGTTCGGCGGCGCCTGTTCCTGCGCCTGCCCTGGTCCGGCCAACAAGGCCACGGCGACGCAGCTGGCCCCTGCAATCAATTTGAACATGTCGCTTCCCTCCGCAGCAATTTGGTGATGACGATACGCTTCAACTCGAGCCAGATTGTCCCCGGGGGGACAAACCCGACCATGCCGCACGAAAAAAACGCCGCGTCTTCCGTCCTGACCACCCACGGTTGGCTGTCGCACCAGCCAAGCAGGTTTCAGCACCTCGTGATCGCGAAGGCGACCCTGCGTCGCGCAACGGCGAACGAGTATGTGTATGTCACCGGGGATCCTCCGGGGGGCATCTTCGGACTTGTTGCGGGGACACTGGCGGTCTCGATCGCGCCGGGGGAAACCGGTCCTCATCTGGTCCATCTTGCCGCTCCGGGCTGGTGGTTCGGTGAGGGGTGCTTCCTCACTGGCATGCCGCGTCGGATCAGCTTGCAGGCCGTGACCGATTGCACCCTGGTTGCCCTGTCGCTGCCCGAGATGAACCGGCTGGTGTCCGAGGATGCGGAAGCGATGCGCCGGTTCGCCCAGATCGCAATGCTGAATATCGACCTCGCACTGCTCGCAGTCGAAGATCTGCTCCGCCCGGATGCGAGCCGCCGCATTGCTGCGGTTCTGTGGCGCGGCGCGGGCGGCCAGTCGGATTATCGCTTGCCGGTTACCCAGGCCGAGCTTCGACAGATCGCCAACACGTCGCGCAAGGAGACGCTGGGTGCCTTGAAGCGTCTGGACGAACTGGGCGTCATCCGGCGGTCCTACGCTTCCATCGAGGTGCTCGACGCCCGCCGCTTGCGCCGTTTCGCGGACGGCGACGAGCCGGTCGGAACGGGATGATCGGGCGCCTTAGCAGCCGGCACAACTGGCCGTCTGGCCTCCCGGCGCGCGGAGTTCGGGACGACACTGGTTGCGACCTGCCTTCCGGGTTATCGGACGGCCCCGGTCCCGCTCGGCCGCCGTGACTTGCCGAAGCAGGTGGGCTCGGCCGTCACCAGCCGGTGCAGCTTCGGATAGTGGCTGCAATCGTTCGGCGGGACCGTGTTGATCGCAAGGTCTGCGTCCTCGTGGACGACGGGCGTCTTTGGCTCAATTCATGCCCACCTTCAAGATATCGGGAATTCGACATGCCGATGCTGCCCGGCGCGTCGCGATCGTTTTCAGAGTGTCCTTGATCCGCGCTGCCTGGAACCCTTCCGGCGCGGTCTGCACGCCGGTGCCCGAGAGCGCGTCGGAAGACGTCAGGAAGGCCCAGGTGAAGTCGCGATTGTCGAAGATTGGGGGCGGTGGTTCCACGCATGGCGCAGAGTCACGGAACGTCGGGCCTCAGGACCTGTTCTCGACGCTATCGGTGCGGAGATCAAGGTGAGCGAGGCCTGCCAAACCTGCGCCAAGGCAACCTCGCGGACACCTCCCGGAATTCCGCAGCCGTTGCTCGGCGAGGATGGTCGTGGGCGATTATGGAAGAAGACCTCCCAGCAGCCCCCAAAAGAAGTCCTCGCCCGGATAGCCCTCGATCCGGCCGATCTCGTGCCCGTCGTCGAGGAGCACGAATGTCGGCGTGAATTGCGGCTTGCGATCCAGCGTGATCCCGTCCGGCAACGGAGCGCGAATGTCGAGGCGCATCAGTGGCGCGGCCCGGCCCTCGGACGTCTTCGGATAGATCTCTGCAATCTCGCGGTCCCATTGGCGGCAATAGGCGCAGCCGGCCTGCTGGAACATTGCCAGCCGCAGTTCGGCCCACGCCGGCGCGGCCGGGACGGTACCGAGGAAGACGGCGAAGGCGGCGAGACCGAGAAGGCGGTGCATTGACGGACGCTCCGATGTATAGAAATATATTAATGACTGGAACTGTGGTCGGCAAGTCTTGGCCGGGGAGGGGCCCTTGGATGCTGCAGATCAGCTATGGAGGCGCAGCCCTGGCAGGGTTCCTGTCCTTTCTGTCGCCCTGCATCCTGCCCATGGTTCCGTTCTATCTCAGCTACATGGCTGGCCTGTCGATGCAGGAGGTTCGCGGCGACGATGCAATCGCGCCCGGCGCCCAGCGGCGGCTCTTCGCCTCGGCAGTCGCCTTCGCGCTGGGCGTAACATCGATCTTCGTGCTTCTGGGGCTCGGCGCCACCGCGGCAGGACAGCTGTTCATCGAATGGAAGGGAACGTTGTCCTACGTCGCGGCGGCGGTCCTGTTCGTCTTCGGCCTGCATTTCCTGGGTGTCGTGCGGATTCCGTTTCTCTATCGCGAGGCCCGGATCGAGACGAAATCCGATCCGAGCAGCATGCTTGGCGCCTACGTCATGGGGCTGGCCTTCGGATTCGGATGGACTCCCTGTGTCGGTCCGGCGCTCGCGGCGATCCTTCTGGTTGCGTCCGGGATGGGAGATCTTTGGCGCGGCGGAACCTTGCTTCTGGTCTACGGCATGTCGATGACCTTGCCCTTTGTCGTCGCGGCCCTGTTCGCGCGGCCGTTCCTGGCCTGGGTGTCCCGCAACCGCAGATCCTTCGCGTGGGTGGAAAAGGCCATGGGCGCGATGCTGATCCTCTTTGCCCTGCTGATCGCCACCGATTCGGTGAACCGGATCGCTGCGTGGCTTCTCGACACCTTCGACTGGACCGCCACCCTGACCTAGGAGGACCCGATGCGCCGTCTCTTCGCCGCCGTCGCAGTTTCCGCCGCCCTGGCGATGCCCGCCTGTGCCGTGCCGCTCGGGGACGACGGCCTTCACAAGCCCGACTGGTTCCAGGACACGTTCAAGGATCTGCGTGAGGACCTGGCGGAGGCCAATGCCGAGGGGAAGCGACTTCTGATCATGGTCGAACAGCGCGGCTGCATCTACTGCGCCGAGATGCACGAGAAGGTCTATCCCGATCCGGCGATCGATGCCCTGCTGCGCGAGAAATATTATGTCATCCAGATCAACCTGTTCGGTGCGACCGATGTGACCGATTTCGATGGCACGGTGCTGCCCGAGAAGGAGATGGCGCGGCACTGGCACATCGCCTTCACGCCGACGCTTCTGTTCCTGCCCGACGACGTGCCCGATGGCGAAACGGCGGCCGAAGCCGCGGTGGTCACGATGCCCGGAGCCTTCGGCCGGGGCACGACGAAGGCGTTGCTGGATTGGGTTCTGGCCCGGCGATACGAGACCGGCGAGATGTTCCAGGAGTATTACGCGCCCCTGACGCGGGAGGGGAACTGACCGGTCCCGATGGAGATACGCATGCAAAGGTATAAATATACTATTGCATGATGTGGAAACCCGCGGCAGAGTCCGCGGGAGGAGAGGGAGGAAGATAATGATGCAGCGGATCTGGCCGGCCGCGGCCGTCCTGATTTCTTTCGGCTGTGCGGCCGCCGCCGGGCCAGCGCCCGACGATGTCGCCTGGGACGGCTCTGCCGTCGACGCCTCGCTGACCGGAACGCCGGGCGATCCCGAAAATGGCGCCGCGGTGATGAGTTCGCGAGCCGACGGCAATTGCGTTGCCTGCCATGTCGTGAGTTCGCTGAGCGCGGATTTCCAGGGCAATGTGGGGCCGTCACTCGACGGGGTGGGCGACCGCTGGTCCGAAGCCGAACTGCGCGGTATCGTGATCGACGCCAAGCACACGTTCGACGGCACCGTGATGCCGTCGTTCTACAAGACCGGCCCCTATATCCGGCCCGGCGACGCCTTTACCGGGAAGGCGGCGGACGGCCCGCTGCCGCCGCTGCTGAACGCGTCCCAGGTCGAGGACGTGGTCGCCTATCTGGTCACACTCAAGGAATGAGCCGCGGAGGTCCGAGGAGGAGCGAAATGCACATCACCAGACGGAACGCGATGGCGCTGGGGCTCGGTGGGATCGCCGCAGCCGCGCTGCCTGCACGACTTTGGGCGGCGAAGCTAGACGACGCGGTCGCTGCCTATACCGGCGGGGCGACGGCCGGCGAGGGCGGCCTGACCCTGACGGCGCCCGAGATTGCCGAGAATGGCAACACCGTGCCCATCGCCGTCTCGGCGCCCGGAGCGGTGTCCATCGCGCTCTTTGCCACCGGAAACCCCGAACCCGGCGTTGCCACGTTCACGTTCGGTCCTGCTGCAGGCTCGCAGAGCGTGGCCACGCGGATCCGGCTTGCAAAGACCCAGGATGTGCTGGCCGTGGCGAAGATGGCCGATGGCAGCTTCGTGCAGGCAACGTCGACCGTGAAGGTCACCATCGGCGGCTGCGGCGGCTGAGCGGAAAGGAGACGGAACATGGCTGAAGGTGTCAAACCCCGCGTCAAGGTGCCGAGTTCGGCCTCGGCCGGTGAGGTCGTGACGATCAAGACGCTGATCTCGCATCCGATGGAGTCCGGTCAGCGCAAGGACGATGCCGGCAATCTGATTCCGCGCGAGATCATCAACCGGTTCACCTGCGAGTTCGGTGGCCAGATGGTGATCGACGTGGCGATCGACCCGGCCGTATCGACCAATCCCTACTTCGAATTCGATGCCAGGGTCGATCAGGCAGGCGAGTTCAAGTTCACCTGGTACGACGACGATGGCAGCGTCTACGAGGAAAGCAAGGCGATCAAGATCGGTTGACGCTACGGGTCGCCCGCAAGAGGCGACCGCTTCCGAGGGAGGAGAAGCACATGAAGAGACGCATGGGCCTCGTCGCAATTGCGGCGCTTCTGGCCGGGTCTGCGTTCGCCGATCCGGTCGAAGGGGTCGATCTGGTCATCAACGGTGACGAGACACTGGTCATCCGCGCCCCGGCGCCGCCGGCGGTGTCGGACATCTTCGACGAGGTCTATTCCGGCTGGCTCTATCGCGACGAGGCCACCCGCGCGATGGAAGAGGATGATTTCGACAATCCCGGCATGGTCTTCGTCGATCAGGCGCTCGACACCTGGGCGGCGGAGGACGGGAGCGAAGGCAAGTCCTGCGCCTCATGCCATCAGGGGATCGAGTCCATGGCCGGCGTGCGCGCCGGGATGCCGAAGATGAACGCGGCCGGCGACGATCTGTGGTCGCTGGAGAACTTCATCAACAATTGCCGGACCAACCGGATGGGCGCAGAGGCATGGGGCTGGAATTCGCCCGAAATGCTGAACATGACGGCGGCGATCTCGCTCCAGTCGCGCGGCCTGCCGGTTGCGGTGGAAACTGACGGCCCGGCCCACGACTGGTGGGAGAAGGGCAAGGAAATCTACTATACCCGGTACGGTCAGCTCGAGTTGTCCTGCGCCAACTGCCACGAGCAGAACAACGGCCGCTACATCCGGTCGGACCACCTGAGCCAGGGGCAGCTCTCGGGCTTCCCGGTCTACCGTCTGAAGAATGCCGGGCTGGTATCGATCCACAACCGCTTCAAGGGCTGCATCCGCGATACGCGGGCCGAAACCTACAAGGAAGGTTCGCCCGAATTCCGTGCGCTCGAGCTTTACGTCGCCTCGCGCGGCGCCGGGCTCGATGTCGAAGGCGTCGGCGTCAGACACTGACCTGAACCGGGCGCGGAGCACCGCGTCCTCCTGATCACGACCCGACGGCGGCCGCGCGGTACGCCGAACGGATGTCCATTGCCGGAGGATTAGCCAGAGATGATTTCGCGGCGCGAGTTTCTGCAGGCGGGGATGGCGGCCTCGGCCATCGTCGGAGCGTCGGGCTTCGGCAACTGGTCGCGGCTGGCGGCACAGCAGTCGCTGAGCCAGGACCAGCTTCTGGCATTCGAGGATTTCGGCAATGTCACGCTGATCCATGTCACCGACATCCATGCGCAGCTCAAACCAATCTGGTTCCGCGAGCCGTCGGTCAATATCGGTGTCGGTCCGGTCAGGGGCTTGCCGCCGCATCTGACCGGCGCCGATTTTCTCAAGGCGTTCGACATCGCGCCCGGCAGCGCTGGCGCCTACGCGCTGACCTATGAGGACTTCGTGGCGCTCGGCCAGACCTATGGCCGGATGGGCGGGCTCGACCGGGTCGCAACCGTGGTGAAGGCGATCCGGGCCGCCCGGCCCCAGGCGATCCTGCTTGATGGCGGCGATACCTGGCACGGGTCTATGACGACGCTGAGGACCCAGGGCCAGGACATGGTCGAGGCGATGAACCTGCTCGGCGTCGAGGCGATGACCAGCCACTGGGAATGGACGCTGGGAAGCGAGCGGGTGCAGGAAATCGTGTCCGGTCTGCCGTTCCCCTTCCTCGGCGCGAACATCTTCGACGCCGAGTGGGACGAACCCGCTTTCGACGCCTATACGATCTTCGAGCGGAACGGCACACGTATCGCCGTGATCGGCCAGGCCTTCCCTTACACGCCGATCGCCAACCCGAACTGGATGTTCCCTGAATATGCCTTCGGGATCCGGCAGGAGCGGATGCAGGAGGTGGTGGACGAGGCGCGCGGTGAAGGCGTCGACCTGGTCGTGTGTCTTTCCCATAACGGCTTCGACGTCGACCGGAAGATGGCAGGCAACGTGCGCGGGATCGACGTGATCCTTACCGGCCACACCCACGATGCGATCCCCGAACCGGTACTGGTCGGCGAGACGATCCTGATCGCCAGCGGCTCGAACGGCAAGTTCGTCAGCCGGGTCGATCTCGACGTGCGCGACGGGCGGATGATGGGATTTCGGCACAAGCTGATCCCGATCTTCTCGGACGTGATCGCGCCCGATGCCGAGATGGCCGGGCTCATCGACACCCAGCGCGCGCCGTTCGAGGCCGAACTGGGCGAGCAGATCGGCACGACCGAAAGCCTTCTCTACCGTCGGGGCAATTTCAACGGTACCTGGGACGACCTGATCTGCGACGCGATCCGTGCCGAGCGCGACGCGCAGATCGCAATGTCGCCAGGGGTGCGCTGGGGGCCGACGCTGATGCCCGGCGATCCGATCACCCGCGAGGACATCTTCAACGTCACCGCGATGACCTACGGCGAATGCTACCGAAGCGAGATGACCGGCGAACAGCTGAAGCTGATCATGGAGGACGTCGCCGACAACATCTTCAACACCGACCCCTACTACCAGCAGGGCGGCGACATGGTGCGGGTGGGCGGCATGTCCTATCGCATCGATATCACGCAGGAGATCGGCAGCCGCATCGACGAGATGACCCTGACCGAGACGGGAGAGGCCATCGATCCTGCGAAAAGCTATGTCGTCGCCGGCTGGGCGAGCGTGAACGAGGGTACCGAGGGGCCGCAGATCTGGGACGTGATCGAGGCGCATGTGAAGGCGCTCGGCACCGTCACGCGGGCACCGGCCGAGACCGTGACGGTGATCGGCGCCTGAAAGGAGAAAGGAACGCATGACCGACGCAAGCAAGAAGGGCCCTTCGCGCCGCGGCTTCCTGAGCGGGATGGCGGCGGGTGGCGCCGCGATGGCGGCGGGGGCCGTCCGGGCACAGACCCAGGCCCCTGATCCCCTCATCACCGAGGTGCAACCCTGGGCCAGCGAATTCGGCGATCCGGTGGATGCGGTTCCCTATGGCATGCCGATCCGTTTCGAAAGCCATGTGGTCCGTCGCAACGTCGAGTGGCTGACCGAATCCGCCGAATCGTCGATCAACTTCACGCCAATCCATGCGCTGGAAGGAACCATCACGCCCCAGGGATGTGCGTTCGAGCGGCATCATTCGGGTGCGATCGAACTGTCGAAGCAGGACTACCGCCTGATGATCGACGGGCTGGTGGAGACCCCGCTGGTGTTCACCTACGAGGATCTGACCCGCTTCCCGCGCAAGTCGGCCGTGGCCTTCCTGGAATGCGCCGCGAACGGCGGCATGGAATGGGGCGGGGCGCAGCTCGAGGGCTGCCAGTTCACCCAGGGCATGATCCACAACATGGAATATGTCGGCGTGCCGCTGCGGACGCTGCTCGCGGAGGCCGGGGTGAAACCCGAAGGGTCCTGGATTTACGCCGAAGGCGCCGATGCGTCGTCGAATGGCCGGTCGATGCCCCTGGACAAGGCGATGGACGACGTTCTGGTCGCGTTCTTTGCCAATGGCGAGGCGCTTCGGAAGGAACATGGCTATCCCGTGCGGCTGGTCGTGCCGGGCTGGGAAGGCAACATGTGGGTGAAATGGCTGCGCCGGATCGGGGTCTATGACCAGGCCGTCGACAGCCGCGAGGAGACCTCCAAGTATACCGATCTGATGCCGGACGGCCGGGCGCGGAAATGGACATGGGTGATGGACGCGAAGTCCGTCATCACGTCGCCGTCGCCGCAGGCCCCGATCCGGCATGGTGCCGGTCCGCTGGTCATTACCGGGCTCGCGTGGTCGGGTAACGGGCGGATCGCCGAAGTCGATGTTTCTCTCGACGGCGGCGTGAACTGGCAGAAGGCGCGAATCGAGGGCGAGGCGAAGCCGAAGGCGCTGACCCGGTTCTATCTCGACATCGATTGGGACGGGTCCGAGATGCTGCTGCAATCGCGCGCCATCGACGAGACGGGCTACGTCCAGCCGACCAAAGATGCGCTGCGCGCGATCCGCGGGCTGAACAATGTCTACCATAACAACGGCATCCAGACCTGGTGGGTCCGTGCGGACGGGGAGGTCGAGAATGTCGAAGTGGCGTGACCTGGCGCTTGGCGCCGCCGTCGCAGCGATGGCGCTTCCGGCCGCGGCCGACAAGCTCGGGCTGGGCCGGCCCGCGCTTCCCGAAGAGATCACGGCCTGGGACGTGGCGGTCCTGCCTGACGGGCAGGGGCTGCCGACCGGGTCGGGCGACGTCACCACCGGCGACGAGGTCTTTGCGGAGAAATGCGCCATGTGCCATGGCGACTTCGCCGAAGGGATCGACAACTGGCCGGTCCTTGCCGGTGGGCAGGGCACCCTGACCAACCGCCGCCCGGTCAAGACCATCGGCAGCTACTGGCCGCATCTTTCGACCGTCTTCGACTACGTTCACCGCTCGATGCCGTTCGGCGCGGCGCAGACGGTGACACCGGACGAAACCTACGCGATCGTGGCGTTCCTTCTCTACTCGAACGGCATCGTCGAGGACGACTTCGTTCTCTCGAACGAGAACTTCACCGAGGTCACGATGCCGAACGCGGGCGGCTTCTATGCCGACGACCGGCCCGAGACCGAATATCCCGCCTTTCGTTCCGCGCCCTGCATGGCCGATTGCACCGCGCCGGTGAAGATCACCAAGCGCGCGGTGGACCTGAACGTGACACCGACGGACCCGGACGGAAAGCCCGCGGGAACGCTTCCCGCCATCGCGGTTGCGGCGGCCACGGAGAATGCCGGGTCGCCGTCCGGGACCGTGCCTTCAGACGAGGTGCAGGAGATTGCGAAACCGGCCGATGCCGGTCCCGATCCGGCGGCGATTGCCGCGGGCGAGAAGGTGTTCAAGAAATGCGCCGCCTGCCACAAGGTCGGGGAAGGCGCGAAGAATTCGGTCGGTCCGGTCCTGAACGGTATTGTCGGCCGGACAGCCGGGACCGTCGATGGGTACAAGTATTCGAAGGCCATGGCGGAGGCCGGTGCCGGCGGGCTGGTCTGGACAGACGAGACCCTCGATGCCTATCTGGAAGCTCCGAAGGCATCGGTTCCGAAGACCAAGATGAGCTTCACGGGCCTGAAATCGCCCGAGGACCGGGCCGACGTCATCGCTTATCTCGAAAGCCTCGGAGGCTGAGATGCGCATGCGGGGCGTAGCCCGGCTGCACCTCTCCGGCAGCGAGGCGACGCGGCGCCAGGTTCTGCACGGACTGACCGCGGCCGGCGTGATTCTGAGCGCGCCGGCGGTAATTGGACAGGCGCGCCCGCGCGTGGTCGTCGTCGGGGGTGGGGCCGGCGGCGCGACGGCCGCGAGACATATGGCCGAGACGCTTGATGTCACGCTGGTGGAACCGAATCCGGTCTATCGGAGCTGCTTCTTCTCGAACCTCGCGATCGGCGGCTTCGTTGCCTTCGATGCGCTGGCGCATGACTATACCGGCGTCACCGCAACCGGTGTCCGGCTGATCCAGGCCAGGGCCGCGGGCGTCGACGAGGGCGCGGTAAAACTGGAGGACGGGACGCAGCTTGCCTTCGACCGGTGTGTCCTGGCGCCCGGGATCGCGTTCCGCGAGGACAGTCTTCCGGGGTGGTCACCGTCCGACGAGGAGCGCATCCCTTCGGCCTATATGACCGGCGGCCGTCCGGAGAGGATCCGGGAGCAGATCCTGAACCTGCCCGAAGGCGGAACCTGGTGCCTTGTCGCCCCGCCCGACCCGTCGCGGTGCCCTCCAGCGCCGTACGAAAGGGCGTCCATGGCAGCGCATCTCCTGAAGCAGAACAATCCCCGTGCCAAGATCCTGATCGTCGATCCGAAAGCGAAATACGCAAAGCAAGCTTTGTTCGAAGAGGGCTGGCAGGAACACTACACGGGCATGATCGACCGGCTCGGCCCGGATTTCGGCACCGGCAATCTGGAAATCCGTCCCGATGCGATGGAGGTGGTTGTTGACGGCATGGCCGAGGCGGCGGATGCAATCAACGTGATCCCGGCGCAGCAGGCCGGTGCCATCGCCCATCTGGCGGGGGTGACCGACGATACCGGCTGGGCGCCGGTCGAGCCGACCGCGATGCGGTCGCGCTTGCGCCCCGACGTTCACGTGGTCGGCGACGCGGCGCATCCGGGCGGCATCCCCAAGGCCGCCTCGGCCGCGGTCAGCGAGGCCCGCGTCGCTGCCGCGGCAATCGTCGCCGAACTGACCGGCGCGCCTTTGCCCGAGCCCAGCTATGCCAGCGCCTGCTGGTCGGCAATCGCAGGCGACGACTCGGTGAGCGAGGCAACGAGCTTTCGGCCCGGCCCGGACGGACTGGAAGCGGTCGCTCACGAGATCAGCCAGACCGGCGAGGACGCTGCGGTCCGTCGCGCCAACTGGGACAATGCGTTTTCCTGGTATGCCAGCATCACCGCCGAAATCTTCGGCTGAACCGGAGCCTGCCGATGCGTTTTACCCGCCGCCGTTTCCTGGCCGCCAGCGCCGCAATGCTGCCATCCCGGGCCTGGAGCGCGACAGAACTGGATCTGGGCGGCGGGCGAACGCTGGTCACCCTGTCGGACGGACATCTGGAATTGCCGCCGGACTTCGTCTTCGGTCTGCTTCCGCCTGATGAGGCCGCTGCGATCCGCTCGGCACATGGCCTGACAGAGGGGCCGCTGATTGCCCCCTGCAACGTGACGCTCTTTCGCGACGGATCCAACCTCGTCCTGTTCGACGCCGGTGCCGGGCAGGATTTCATGGCGACCGCCGGACGCCTGCCCGAGGCACTGGACGCGCTTGGCGTCGCGCCCGGGGACGTCACCCACCTGATCTTCACCCATGGCCATCCCGACCATCTTTGGGGAGTGCTGGACGATTTCGGGGATCTGGCCTTTCCTAAGGCGCAGATCTTCATGGGCGGCACCGAATTCGCCTACTGGACCGACCCCGCAACAATCGGCAGCATCGATCCGGGCCGCCAGGGCTTCGCCGTCGGCGCGGCGCGACGGCTTGCGGAAATCGGTGACCTTGTGACGCTGATCGATGAGGGCGACAGTCCGATACCGGGTGTGATCGCACGCCTGACCCCGGGCCACACGCCGGGCCACGTGGCTTACGAACTCGATGCCACGCTGCTGGTCGGCGACGCGATCGGCAACGGCCATGTGGCCTTCGACCTGCCGGGAGCCCTCACCGCGTCGGATCAGGATCCGGATCTGGCCGCCGATACGCGCATGCGGCTCTTCGCCGACCTCTCCGGGACAGGGCGCGGAGTCATTGGCTTTCACCTGCCGGACGGCGGAATCGGTGTGATCGAGGCCGCAGGGGCCGGCTACCGGTTCGACGCCGGCTGAAGCGCCCCGCCGCGCTGGTCCACCACGAGATCCGTCAGCATCGCGCCCGCCCACATTGCGCAAAGCGCCAGCCACGAGGTCAAGGCCAGTACCGAGGTGCCGGTCACGCCATTGCCGATGGCACAGCCGCCGGCCAGCATCGCGCCAAATCCCATCAGCGCCGCGCCCAGCATCGAGCGGCGCATCTGGCTGGCGCCGTCGAATCCCTGGAGCACCCATTCGCGGGACAGGAGCGCGGCGCCGGCGGCACCGAGGAAGACGCCGGGCACAAGGCCAATGTCGAAACTGAGATCGGGTGCAGGCACGAGGAAGAACATCAGCGTGTTCGCCGAGGGGCCCGAGAAGGTGACCGACGTCACGCTGACCGGGTCGAATGCCGCCTGCGACAGCCGGAAGGTCGCAACCCAGCCGACAGCCACCGCAAAGCCGACACCCGAGGCGTGAAACAGGATGCGGGGACCAACCCGATTGCGGCGCGCCAGGTAGAGTGCAATGGCCGCGAAACCGCAGCCGAGCACAAGCCCGCTGCCTGTGGGCAGCCCGACCCATGCCAGCAGGTCCAGATTCCGTCCGCCCGGAGTCGTCCAATGCCCTGCAATGGCCTGGCGCGCCGGAGCCAGCCAGCCATGCAGCGACATCTGTGCCACCACCGCAAAGATCAGGCCCGAGACGACGGCGCGCAGGTTGCCGGTCGCCGCCAGGACCAGCAGCCGGCCGGAGCATCCGCGCGCCAGCACCATGCCGGCGCCGAACAGGAGACCGCCGATCACCGCGCCCGAAAGCGATCCCGGCACCGCCATGATCCGCGCGTCCGCGGGACGGAAGAGACCGAACAGGGCAGCAGCCTGCACCCAGACGAGCGCAGTGGAAAAGCACAGAAGCCACACGGTCGTGCGCAGGCCCGCCTGTCCTCGCGCGAACTCGACCGTGGCGGCGCGCAGACAGAAAGCTGACCGCTGTGCGGCGACGCCGAAGATCGCACCGGTCGCCGCACCGAGAAGCGCGGCAGCCGGCCCTTCCCCCACAAGGTCGAGCAACGAGACCAGATCCATTCCTGTTATCTATCACGTTCGGGATACCCGCCGTATGACCTGAATCAATTGCCCACGCAGCACTACGCCATTGGCGCGCTACAGTCCGGGGCCTGGAACGCGTGGACGGATCGGATATGGATGCGAACTTTGGGGCACATCATCAGAAAGTAGCGGTCAAGGTTTCAGGGGACCAAGGATGGTAATGCATTTTCGCCTGCGTTGGTCCTCCAGACTGCAGGTTCGACTCGAAGCTTGGGGCAACGCTCGCATTCTCCAGAAGACCCTCAAGGTGGGAGGGATGGCCGCGGGGCGTTTCCACGATGAGACGTGGCTCCGCGTTGCGCTCGGGTGTAGGCCACGCGCTCCGCGGGCTATCCAACGGTCATCTCGCGGCGGCCGGACACGGTTGTTCAACCACCGCCATGGGCGTCGGACCAACCTTTCACCAGGGCGGACATCGCCTCGGCAAGAAGTCGGTGCGGTTCTGATCGCCCTGATGGAGCCGCCGTGACATCACGCCAATCAGGACGCAGACGGCACCGAAGTGTCGGGGGCCGATGCGCCGGTACTGACCGGTGCTGTCAGATGCACCTCAGTCGACCATGTCGCGCAGAGCTGGGCGAGGTCGGGAGCAAGCTGCCGGTCGGTGAAGAAGTGATGTACGTCGCGAAGTGAGGCTATCCGCACCGGGGCCACGCGCTCGAACTTGGTCGCATCGGCAACAAGGCAGGTAGAGCGTGCCCGTCTGATGATGGTCTGGTTGACCCCGACTTCCTGGATGTCGAAGTCGAGAAGATCACCTTCGTGGTCGAGTGCGGAGCAGCCGATCACGGCGATATCGAACTTGAACTGTTCGATCGTGCGCATGGTCAACGCGCCGACGAGACCGCCGTCCGAGCGACGCAGCGTCCCTCCGGCGACGATGATCTCGCAATCGTGCGTTTCCTGCAGGATGTTTGCCACATTCATGTTGTTGGTGACGATCAGAAGGTTGCGATGCCTTGAGAGCGCCCGCGCCACGGCTTCGGTGCTGGTTCCGATGCCGATGAAGACCGCCGAATTGTCGGGGATGCTTCGCGCGCAGCAGTCTCCAATGGCCGCCTTGGCCGCAGCCGCCAGATCGCGGCGGTCCGAGTAGCCGATGTTCGTCACGCCGGAGGGCAGGATCGCGCCGCCATGTACGCGTTCAAGCTTTCCAGCTTCGGCGAGTTCGGCCAGATCGCGGCGTATCGTCTGTACGGTAACGCCGAATCGTTCCGCCAAATCCTCGACGGTCACCTTGCCGTCGCGACGTGCGAGTTCGAGAATGTCGGGGTGACGGAACGCCTGGGACAAGCCGCCCTCCTTTCGAATGAAGTTTCCTTAGCGGAAAGTTGGTGAAGCGCAAGCGTGCAGCCAAGAGATATTCGTTCTGCCACTGATTGCGCGCGATTCTGTTCGAAATGACGTGAGTCGCGAGCGATCAAAGGCGCGGACTTCGGATGCAGACCCGTCTGGGGCTTCAAAAGGATGGCCTATCCGCCACAACGCACTGATAAATATTAATATCAGGCCAAATAGAAAAAAAGCGAAAAATAATTGACGAAATTCGCGCACCGTGTTTTCGTTGTGTGGTCAGGGGAGGACGTGAACGTGTCGACAGGCTCCGCGCCGGTTGGCGATCTTTTGATCGTCGGCGGCGGAATTAACGGGTGCGGAATTGCGCGTGACGCCGCCGGGCGAGGCCTTTCGGTATCCGTCGTCGAAATGGGCGATCTCGCGTCGGCGACCTCGTCGGCCTCTACCAAGCTGTTTCATGGCGGCCTGCGTTACCTCGACTATTTCAAGTTCCGCCTCGTGCGCGAAGCCCTGTCCGAGCGTGAAGTGCTGCTGCGGGCGATGCCGCATATCAGCCGGCCGATGCGGTTCGTCCTGCCGTATCATCCCGACATGCGGTTCGACGGGGGAACGCCCGCCGCGCGGCTGCTGGGTGCCGTGATGCCTTGGGCGAGGGGACGGCGTCCGATCTGGGTGATCCGTGCGGGGCTGTTTCTCTACGACCGTCTCGGCGGCCGGACCATTCTGCCCGGTACGTCGGTACTGGATTTGCAGAGAACTCCCGAAGGAGTCCCGCTGAAGGCGACCTTCAAGCGTGCGCTGGAATATTCCGACTGCTGGGTCGACGATGCCCGACTGGTGGCGCTCACCGCCCGGGACGCGGCCGCGCGCGGCGCCGAAATCCTGACCCGGACGCGGCTTGTTCAGGCGTCGGCCCGGGAAGGAACCTGGCTGCTCACCCTGGAAGACGCGGAGACGGGGCAACGGATGGTCCGCCGCGCAAAGGCCGTGATCAATGCGTCGGGACCCTGGGTTGCCGAAATCGCGCGCCGAGTCCTTGGCCACGAGACTGGAGCCGGCGTCCGCCTCGTGCGCGGCAGCCACATCGTCACCCGCAAGCTCTTCGACCACGACAAGTGCTATTTCTTTCAGGGAACAGATGGGCGGATCATCTTCGCCATCCCCTACGAGAGCGACTTCACGCTGATCGGGACCACCGACGCGGACCATGACGACCCGTCCGAGCCACCGGTCTGTACGGAGGAGGAGCGCGCCTATCTGCTGGCGCATGCGTCGGTCTATTTCGATCGCGAGGTATCTGCGGACGATATCGTCTGGACCTATTCCGGCGTGCGCGCACTTTTTGACGACGGGTCCAGTTCGGCCACGGCAGCCACGCGAGACTATGTGCTGAAACTCGACTCGGTCGGCGGCGCGCCGGTGCTGAGCGTGTTCGGGGGCAAGATCACCACGCACCGCCGGTTGGCCGAGGCCGCGCTTGAAAAGGTCGCTTCGAGCTTTCCGCAAATGGGTGCGGCCTGGACGGCAGGCGCGCCGCTTCCGGGTGGCGATTTCCCGGTCGACGGCGTCGAACATCTTGTCGCGGAGCTGCGGGCCACCCATGCGTTCCTGACGCAGGGATGGGCGACGCGGCTGGTCCGTGCCTATGGCACCGAAGGAAGGGACATGCTGGGCGACGCGGCCAGTGCGGCCGATCTCGGTCGTGCCTTCGGCGCAACCCTGACCGAGCGCGAAGTGCGCTGGATGATCCGGCAGGAATTCGCGCGCACGTCCGAGGACGTGCTGTGGCGCCGCTCGAAGCTGGGGCTGCGCCTGACCGAAGACGAGGCGGCGTCGCTCGACGCCTGGATGAATGCCGAATTTGCGCCGCGCATCGCCGTTGGCGCGGGCTAGTGGTGGTGGGGACGGATTGGCGATAGGCTGCGCGGAGGGGAGAATGGGAGGAGACGCGCGATGGCATTGACGCTGGAGGGCGTGTCGAAGGTCGTCGATGGCAGGGTGCATATCCATCCGACGGATCTGACGCTTGAGAAGGGCACGATGAATGTCCTTCTGGGTCCGACGCTGGCGGGAAAGACCTCGCTGATGCGGTTGATGGCCGGTCTCGACAAGCCCAATTCCGGCCGCATTCTGTGGAACGGCACGGATGTCACCGGAATGCGTGTCCAGGACCGCGGCGTCGCCATGGTCTATCAGCAGTTCATCAACTACCCGTCGATGACGGTCTTCGACAACATTGCCTCGCCGCTGCGCCTGCTGGGCAAGTCCGCGGCCGAGATCGAACCAGCGGTGAAGAAGGCGGCCGACATGATGAAGCTGACGCCGTTCCTGGCGCGGAAGCCCCTGGAGCTTTCGGGTGGGCAGCAGCAGCGCTGCGCGCTGGCCCGCGCGCTGGTCAAGGATGCAGGGCTGGTCCTGCTCGACGAACCGCTGGCCAATCTCGACTACAAGCTCCGCGAGGAATTGCGGGTCGAGATCCCGAAGATCTTCGAAGCCTCCGGCGCGATCTTCGTCTATGCGACGACCGAGCCGGAGGAGGCACTTCTGCTCGGCGGGAACACGGCGACGCTCTGGGAAGGCCGGGTGACCCAGTTCGGGCCGACCGCCGAGGTCTATCGCAAGCCGAACGACGCGACGACCGCACGGGTGTTCTCGGACCCGCCGATGAACTTCCTGCAGATCTCGAAGACCGGCAGCCGTCTGATGTTCGGCGACGGCCAATGGGTCGAGGCGCGCGGCGCCCTTGCGGGACTTGAGAACGGTCGCTACCTGGCCGGCTTCCGTCCCAATCATGTCGAGATCGAACGGCACACGCCCGAGGCGATGCTCTTCACGACGACGCTGGCGATCTACGAGATCACCGGATCCGAGACCTTCATCCATCTCGATCACCATGGCGCCCGCTGGGTCGGCCTGATCGAAGGGGTGCGGGATCTGGAGATCGGAGCCGAACTGCCGGTCTATCTCGACCCGGCGCATGTCTATGTCTTTGGCGAGGACGGCCGGCTGGTGGCGCCGGCGACCTACGCGCTGGCGGCCTGAGGGGGCGGAGCATGGCCAAGATCACTCTGGACAACCTGGCGCATTCCTACCTGCCCAATCCGGCGAACGAGGATGACTACGCCCTGAAGGAACTGAACCACGTCTGGGGCGATGGCGAGGCCTATGCGCTTCTGGGCGCATCGGGCTGCGGGAAGTCGACGCTGCTCAACATCATCTCGGGGCTGCTGCGCCCCAGCCGCGGCCGCATCCTGTTCGATGATGTCGATGTGACCGACGCGCCCACGGCAGAGCGCAACATCGCGCAGGTCTTCCAGTTCCCGGTGGTCTACGACACCATGACGGTGCGCGACAATCTCGCCTTCCCGCTCAGGAACCGGGGGCGGGACGAGACCTATGTGGCGGAGAGGGTCCAGGAGATCGCGCGCATGATCGGGATGGAGGCCGACCTGAACCGCAAGGCGCGCGGTCTCACCGCCGATGCCAAGCAGAAGATCAGCCTCGGACGTGGCATGGTCCGCAAGGACGTCAACGCGCTCTTATTCGATGAGCCGCTGACGGTGATCGACCCGCACATGAAATGGGCGCTGCGCACCCAGCTCAAGTCGCTGCACCACCAGTTCGGCCACACGATGATCTACGTCACCCACGA
>JAGQRV010000038.1:37437-52037 GCA_020425125.1 Paracoccaceae bacterium
ACCTTCGCCGACAAGGTGGTGGTGATGTATGACGGGCGCGTCGTGCAGATCGGCAC
This sequence comes from Paracoccaceae bacterium, assembly GCA_020425125.1. Classification (GTDB taxonomy): domain Bacteria; phylum Pseudomonadota; class Alphaproteobacteria; order Rhodobacterales; family Rhodobacteraceae; genus Meridianimarinicoccus. Next base: position 37,494 of record JAGQRV010000038.1, read on the forward strand.
GCCCGAAGAGCTGTTCCGGCGTCCCGCCCACACCTTCGTCGGCTATTTCATCGGCTCGCCGGGGATGAACGTCCTTCCGGCGCGGATCGAGGGCGATAAGGCCATCGTCGATGGCGCCACCATCCCGCTTGCGCAAGGATACCGCCCGCTCTCCGGAGCGACCGAAATCGGCGTGCGGCCGGAATTCGTCCGGCTTTCGGCGCATGAAGGCCTGCCTGTGAGGGTGCGCCGGGTCGAGGATGTCGGCCGGCACAAGATCGTGCGCGCGGAGTTCGTCGGGAAGGACATCAACATCATCGTGGGCGAGGGCGAACCGATCAGCTCGGACCGCGCGCGAGCCGTCTTCGACCCGGCCAACATCAACGTCTATGCCGATGCCTGGCTCGTGGGGCCGGATGGCACACGCCGCGGCGCGGGGGAGGCCGCCTGATGGAAAAGACCGTCAATCAGAAGGCCTGGTTCCTGGTGCTGCCGGTCCTGCTGCTGGTCGGCTTCTCGGCGGTGATCCCGCTGATGACCGTGGTCAATTATTCGGTTCAGGACACATTCGGGAACAACCAGTTCTTCTGGGCGGGACTCGAATGGTTCGACGAGATGCTGCACAGCGACCGGATGTGGAACGCGCTCGGCCGGCAGGCGGTGTTCTCGGCCATCATCCTCGCGATCGAGGTGCCGCTCGGAATCATTGTCGCGTTGTCGATGCCGAAACGGGGATTCTGGGTTTCGGTGTGCCTCGTGCTGATGGCGCTGCCTCTGCTGATCCCGTGGAACGTCGTCGGGACGATCTGGCAGATCTTCGCGCGCGAGGACATCGGCCTTCTGGGCTACACGCTGAACAAGCTTGGAATTCCCTACAACTACACACAGGGCACCCTGGCGGCCTGGATTACCGTCATCGTGATGGATGTGTGGCACTGGACCTCGCTCGTGGCTCTTCTCGCCTATGCCGGGCTGCAGTCGATCCCCGACGCCTATTACCAGGCAGCCAAGATCGACCAGGCCAGCCGCTGGAAGGTGTTCCGCTACATTGAGCTGCCGAAGATGCAGGGCGTGCTGATGATCGCGATTCTGCTGCGGTTCATGGACAGCTTCATGATCTACACGGAGCCCTTCGTGGTTACCGGTGGCGGACCCGGCAATGCGACCACCTTCCTGTCCATTGATCTGGTCAAGATGGCGCTCGGCCAGTTCGACCTCGGCCCCGCGGCAGCCTTCTCGCTGATGTATTTCCTGGTCGTCCTGCTGATCAGCTGGGTCTTCTACACGGTGATGACCAACCTGGACCGGGCGGGAGGCGCGTAATGTCCGATCTGACCGCAACCCCGACCTGTTCCCGCGGTCTCGGCCTGCCGGCGGTCAAGGTGAGCGCCGTGGTGATGGTGCTCTATCTCCTGTTCCTGTTCCTGCCGATCTACTGGCTGATCAGCATGAGCCTGAAGACCAATTCGGAGATCCTCGGCGGCTTCGGGCTCTGGCCGAAGAACCTGACCTTCCAGAATTACGTGACCATCCTGACCGACCCGTCCTGGTACATGGGCTACGTCAATTCGCTGATCTATGTCGTGGAGAACACGGTGATCAGCCTGACGGTCGCCTTGCCCGCGGCCTATGCGTTCAGCCGATACCGGTTCATGGGCGACAAACACCTGTTCTTCTGGCTGCTGACCAACCGGATGGCGCCGCCCGCGGTCTTCGCCCTGCCGTTCTTCCAGCTCTATTCCTCGATCGGGCTCTTCGACACCCATATCGCGGTGGCGCTGGCGCATTGCTTGTTCAACGTGCCGCTGGCGGTCTGGATCCTAGAAGGCTTCATGCGCGGCGTGCCGAAGGAGATCGATGAGACCGCCTATATTGACGGCTATTCGTTCGGACGCTTCTTCGTGAAGATCTTCATGCCGCTGATTGCCAGCGGGATCGGCGTGGCGGCCTTCTTCTGCTTCATGTTCTCGTGGGTCGAGCTGCTGCTCAGCCGGACGTTGACCAGCGTCAATGCCAAGGCGATCGCTTCGACCATGACGCGGACCGTCTCGGCCGCTGGGCTCGACTGGGGCGTGCTGGCGGCAGCGGGTGTGCTGACGATCGTTCCGGGCGCCTTGGTGATCTGGTTCGTGCGGAACTACATCGCCAAGGGCTTCGCCCTGGGGAGAGTGTGATGGAAGTCTCGGTCCGCGCCGTTTTGAAGCGCCTCCTGCGCAGAACTCCACTGCCCGTGGCCGGATCGGCGTTCTGTGCGGCGCTTCAGATCTGCGGTCCCGGTGCGAGCTGGGCTCAAGGGGCAGCCGAACCATGGGAATCGGGTTGCCTCGTGACCGGGCTGAAGGCCGACGGCGATGGGTTTCTGTCGGTCCGGCGCGGGCCCGGGTCAAGCCATCCCGAGATTGCGCGCGTCCGGAACGGCGATGCCCTCTTTTTCGATCAGCGGAAGTGCCAGGGCAAATGGTGCCTGGCCGAGGGCGGGGCAGTGTCGGGGAAGGCCACGAATATTCACGGCTGGTTCTACACGGCCTGGTGCGAATTCTATCCATAGGGGAGCAGCAATGGACTGGATGGCATGGACCTGGCCGACCGCGGCCTTTTTCGCGTCGATCGCGGCACTGCTGATCCTCTTCACGGTGCTTGCGATCCGCTTTCCCGAGTCCCCGCGGGTGGGGGTGCTGCGGATCGAGACCACGCGGGGCGACCGGCTCTTCATCACGTTGCTGGGCTCGGCCTTCATCAATCTCGTCTGGTTGGGTTTCGGACTCAGCCCGCAATGGGCCGCACTGGCCCTCTGTGCCGTTTACGCCGCAGCGGTGTTCCGCTGGGTCTGAAGATCCCGGACGGCGGGTCACACCCGCCGTCCGGCAACAAGAACCGGTTCAAAATATGGGAGGTACCACATGAACCGCCTACTGACGTCCACCACCGCGATGGGCCTGGCCTTCGCGCTGTTTTCCGGCCCGAGCTGGGCCGGCATGGAGGAGGCCAAGCAATTCCTCGACAACGAGATTGCCGGCATGTCCGTCCTCTCGCGAGGCGAGCAGGAAGAGGAAATGCAATGGCTGATCGATGCGGCCAAGCCCTTCCAGGGCATGGAAATCAAGGTCGTGTCCGAGACGATCACCACGCACGAATACGAATCCAAGGTTCTCGCGCCGGCCTTCAGCGCCATCACCGGGATCAAGGTCACCCATGACCTGATCGGCGAAGGCGACGTGATCGAGAAGTTGCAGACCCAGATGCAATCGGGCGAGAACATCTACGACGCCTACGTCAATGACAGCGACCTGATCGGCACTCACTGGCGCTATCAGCAGGTGCGAAACCTCACCGACTGGATGGCGAACGAGGGCGCCGACGTCACCTTGCCCACGCTCGATGTCGACGATTTCATCGGCACCCAGTTCACGACGGCGCCGGACGGCAAGCTATATCAGCTACCCGACCAGCAATTCGCCAACCTCTACTGGTTCCGCTACGACTGGTTCACCGATCCGGACATCATGGCCGACTTCAAGGCCAAGTACGGCTACGACCTGGGCGTCCCGGTCAACTGGTCGGCCTATCAGGACATCGCCGAGTTCTTCACCGGCCGCCAGATCGACGGCAAGAAGGTCTTTGGCAACATGGACTACGGCAAGAAGGACCCGTCGCTCGGGTGGCGCTATACCGATGCCTGGATGTCAATGGCCGGGATGGGCGACAAGGGCGAACCGAACGGCCTTCCGGTTGACGAATGGGGCATCCGCGTGGACGAGAACAGCCGTCCGGTGGGCGCCTGCGTCGACCGGGGCGGTGCCGCCAACGCGCCCGCGGCGGTCTACGCCGTGAACAAGGCGATCGAGTGGCTGCAGAAGTACTCGCCTCCGGCCGCACAGGGCATGACCTTCTCCGAAGCCGGTCCGGTTCCGGCACAGGGCGACATCGCCCAGCAGATGTTCATGTACACCACATTCGTGGCCTCGCTTGTCGAACCCGGTTTGCCGGTGATGAACGACGACGGCACGCCGAAATGGCGCCTCGCGCCCAGCCCGCACGGTGCCTATTGGGAGGAAGGCATGAAGGTCGGGTACCAGGACGTCGGCTCTTGGACGCTGATGAAGTCGACACCCGTCGATCGTGCGAAGGCGGCCTGGCTTTACGCCCAGTTCGTCACGTCGAAGACGGTCGACATGAAGAAATCCGACGTGGGCCTGACCTTCATCCGCAATTCCACGATCAATTCCGAGCATTTCAGCGAGCGTGCGCCGAAACTCGGCGGTCTGGTGGAGTTCTACCGCTCGCCGGACCGGGTGCGCTGGTCGCCCACCGGCACGAACGTTCCCGACTATCCGAAGCTGGCGCAACTGTGGTGGCAGAATATCGGCGATGCGATGTCGGGTGCGAAGTCGACGCAAGCGGCGCTCGACAGCCTGTGCTCCGACATGGAGAAGGTCCTCGAACGGATTGAGCGCGCGGGCATCCAGGGCGACATCGGTCCGAAACTGAATGAGAAGAAGGATCCGGAATACTGGCTGTCGCAGCCGGGGTCTCCGAAGCCGAAGCTGGAGAACGAGGAGCCGGCGCCGGTGACCATCTCCTATGACGAGCTGGTGCAATCCTGGCAGAATCCCTGATCGAAGACCCGGGCCGCAGCGCGTGATGCGGCCCGGACACCTCCCAAATCTATCTCCTGATTGTGTCTGGAGGGGCAGGGCCGGAGATATTCGGCGCAGGTGACAGGCGCGCATTTGCGCCGGCCGATGTTCTTTGCGGCGGCAAATACTGCGCCCCCACGACGTGACGGCCAGCGCGATGCAGGTCGGCGTTCTGCCGGGGCCATGTCCGAATCTGGCACAAGCCGATCAGCTCACATCCTGACCAACGGAATCCCGAAGCAAGCGACATGTTGATCGGGCAGTGCAGAGGCATCGGTCTGAGCGGCCGGCTTGCAGATGCAGGTCGCGCCCCAAGTCTGCATCTTTTCTGCGTAACTGATCCCAATTCATGTTGATGGGCAAGATCGAGGCGCGTCCCGAGCGACGTGGCATCGTCCACAACCTCCGGTGACACGGCGCCGCGTGGCCCATGGATCAACGTGTGACGATAGACAGACCGCGTTCGCGCCGCGCCGGACACGGTACCGGGTCTTGGTCGCCTCGATTGGCGGCGGGGCTGTGTCGTAATACTACACGCTGTCCGACTTATCGTCCGGATGTGAGATCAGCGGAGAGCGGCTGAGACTGTTTCCCGCAGTTGCGGCCTTCGCGGCAAGGCGCAGGAACTCGGCCTTTTCCTCGTCATTGAGTCCGGTGAGAATGTCCGGCTGCAGGGCACGCACGACGGACCGCAGGCGCCCCAGCGTTTCCTGTCCTGAATCGGTCAAGCTCAATTCGCGCGCCCGGCGGTCGCGCTTGCTGATTGTGCGTTGCACCAATCCCTTGCTCTCCAAGCGGTCGATCACGCCGCCGATTGTCGCGCGGTCATAGGCGATCATCCCGGCAACCGTCGCCTGGTCGGCGCCGGGATTCTGCGCGATCGCATTGAGCGCGGCGAACTGCACCGAGGTCAGGTCGTATCCCGCCTCCTTCATGGCTGCCTGGAAGACCGACATCGAGATCTGGTTGAGGCGCCGAATCAGGTGGCCGGCCATGTTGTGGATTTCCATAGCGTCATCTCCCTGCCGGTCGCCTGCCCAACGGAACGGCCTTGGCGGCGCCCGCCATCACCTTACCGCGCAATCGAAAATATGAACAGCACACTTATCTATTGCGGAATTATGATATGCATGCTAACTGAATGTATGCTTACCAAATGACATGGAATTTGCGAGAGGGAGGAAACGAAGATGATGGTCACGCGGAGGATCCTGGGAGGGGGTGCGATCTGGGCGCTGGCATTCGGCGCAGCGGCAGCGCAGGACGTGACGCTGACGCTGCACCACTTTCTGTCGCCGTCGTCGAACGCGCAGACCAAGATGCTGCAGGGATGGGCGGATGCCGTCGAAGCCGACAGCGACGGGCGCATCGCGGTCGAGATCTTTCCGTCCATGTCGATGGGCGGAAAGCCGAACGAGCTTTACGGCCAGGTGCGGGACGGTTCGGCCGACATTGTCTGGACGCTGCTCGGCTACACGCCCGGCGTCTTTCCGCGCACCGAGGTGTTCGAACTCCCGCTCGTGCATCGCGGCTCGGCCACCGATACGACCATCGCGCTCAACGCCTCGATGGACATGCTGGCGGACGACTTCAAGGACGTGCATGTCCTGTTCCTGCACAGCCATGACGGCAACCTGATCCACATGGCGACGAAGCCGGTCAAAAGCTTCTCGGATATCGAGGGCGCCAAGCTGCGCACGCCCAGCCGGACCGGAGCATGGATGATCGAGGAGATGAATGCCGAGCCGGTTGGCATGCCGGTCCCGGCGCTGCCAGAGGCGATGTCGAAAGGGGTCGTGGACGGCGCGCTGACCACCTACGAGATCGTTCCGTCGCTCAATCTCCAGGAGCTGGACAAGTACGTCACCGAGTTGCCGAACGGTGATCGGTTCGGGACTGCGGTCTTCATGCTGGCCATGAACCAGGACGTCTACGACGATCTGCCGGACGACCTGAAGGCGGTCATCGATGCGCATTCGGGCATGAATGTCGCGGCCGAGATCGGTGCGATGTGGGAAGGCTTCGAAGAAGTCGGAGTTACGGCGCTGAACGACGCCGGGGTCGAGACGACCGTTCTCGACGAACAGGCGGCAGCACCGTTCTATGAGGCCGAGCAAAAGGTCGTGGATCGCTGGATCGAGGAAGTCTCGGCCAAGGGGATCGACGGAACGACGCTCGTCGAAGCCGCGCAAGCTGCTGTCGAAGCCGCGCATTCCAGCCACTGACTTTACTGCGCGGTGCCGAAGGTGCTGCGCCTCCAGCAAGGATCAATCGAATGGGACGCTTGCTCAAGCGCCTCGCGGATCTGTTCGCCCTCGCGGCGGGACTGATCCTCCTGGCCATCGTTCTGGTGACCACCTTCAATGTCGGCGCGTTCACGCTGGACCGCATCGCGGCGCTCTTCGGTACCGACGTCGCCGGATTGCCGGGCTACGAGGATTTCGTGCGCCTCGCGATCAGCGCCGCCGGCCTGATGTTCTTTCCCTGGTGCCAATGGCACCGCGGTCATGTCGCGGTCGATCTGTTCATGGAGCGGGCGCCGATGATCGTGCAGCGCCGGATCGATCAGATCTGGCTTGCGGCAACCGCGGCCGTAGCACTTTTCCTGGGCTACTGGATGGTGTTCGGCCTGCTGGAGAACCGCTCCGACGCGGTGGTGACCGGCGTTCTGGGCTGGCCCGAATGGCCGTTCTACGTGCCCGGCATCGCCAGCCTCGTCCTGTGGGCGGCGATCGCTCTGGCCCAACTTGCAGGGGAGCCCTCCCGTGCTTGATCCGCAAATCATCGGAATTCTCGGACTCGTCGCGCTGTTCGCTCTCCTGGCACTCAGAATGCCCGTCGGCATCGCGATGATCGCGGTCGGCGTGGGCGGAACCTGGGCCCTGAGCGAAGCCGTCAGCCATGTCCGCTTCATTCCCTATCTGCGGCAGTTCAAGTCGCTCCTGTGGGAAAACGTGGCAAGCTACGACCTGAGCGTTGTGCCGCTTTTCGTCTTCATGGGCTACATCGCGGCCGAAGCCCGGTTGAGCCAGGACCTCTTCAAGGGCCTCGAGGCACTGATGTCCCGGATGCGCGGCGGTGTCGCGATGGCGGCGGTGGCGGCCTGCGGCGGCTTCGGTGCGGTCTGCGGATCGTCGCTGGCCACGGCGGCAACCATGGGAAAGGTCGCATTGCCCGAGTTGCGCAAGCTCGGCTACGCGCCGAAACTCGCCTCGGGGGCGCTGGCGGCCGGTGGCACGCTGGACATCCTGATCCCGCCGTCGGTGGCTCTGGTGATCTATGCGATCATCGTCGAGGGCTCGATCTTGAAGATGTTCCAGGCGGCGGTGATCCCGGGCCTGCTTGCGGTCGTCGCCTTCATCGGTGTGATCGCGGTGCTGGTGCGGATCAATCCGTCGCTCGCCCCGGAGCCGCGGCCGATGCCGGACGAAGAGCGGCGCGTGGCGCTGCGGCGGCTGGTTCCGGTGATTGCGATTTTTGGCGGCATCATCCTCGGCCTCGGCTTCGGCCTCTTCACACCCACGCCGGCTGCCTCGATCGGGGTCTTCGTGATCCTTGTCTACGGCATCGCCATGCGACTGGTGACGGGCGAGGGGCTCGGCCTCAAGGGTACGCTCAACGCGGTCCGTCAGACGGCGGTGACTTCGGGAATGATCTACCTGATCCTGTTCGGTGCCGAGGTTCTGAAGGGCTTCTTCACCCGTGCCGGCCTGCCTGCCGCGCTTTCCGACTGGGCGGCGACCAGCGGCTACAACCCCTGGGTCGTCCTCGTGGTGATGCTCGCGATCTTCATCCTGCTCGGCTGCTTCATGGAAAGCCTCGCGATGATCCTGGTCGTGGTGCCGTTCTTCTTTCCGACCCTGGTCGCGCTCAACGGCGGGGAATACGTCACGGCCGCAACCGCCGCCTACGGCATGGACGCGGACAGCCTGAAGATCTGGTTCGGTATCCTCGCCCTGATCGTCGTGGAGCTGGGTCTGATCACCCCGCCGGTGGGACTGAACGTCTTCATCATCGCCCAGCTCAACAGGGACACGAAGATGGGCACGATCTTTGCCGGCGTGATGCCGTTCTTCGGCGCCGAAATCCTGCGCGTGGGCCTGCTCCTGCTGCTGCCGGCCCTGACCCTCGCTCTGCCGAGCCTGCTCGGCCACTGACCCCTTTGACTGGAGGAGACCCCACCCATGACTGACCTGCCCATCATCATCGCCGGCGGTGGCATTGGCGGCCTTGCCGCGGCCTGCGGCCTAGCCCGGAAAGGCATCCGCTCGATCGTCGTCGAACAGGCCCCGCAACTCGGCGAGATCGGCGCCGGCATTCAGATCGGCCCGAACGCCTTTCACTGCTTCGATTATCTCGGTGTCGGAGACGAGGCGCGGTCGAAGGCCGTCTATATCGATGCGCTGCGCCTGATGGACGCCCAGACCGCGGAGGACATCACGTCGATCCCGCTGGACGAACCCTTCCGCAAGTATTTCGGCAATCCCTACGCCGTCGTGCATCGGGCGGACCTGCACGGGGTGCTGCTGAAGTTCTGCGAGGACAGCCCGCTCGTCGACATCCGCACCGCGCATGTGGTCGAGGGCTATGACCAGGATGGCAGCAGCGTCACGCTGCGCCTGAAGGACCGCGACCCGATCAAGGGTCGGCTGCTGATCGGCGCGGAAGGTTTGCGCTCGCCGGTCCGGGCGCAGATGATCGGCGATGGCGAGCCGCGGATCTCCGGCCACACGACCTATCGCTCGGTGATCCCGACCGAACAGATGCCCGAGGATCTGCGCTGGAACGCGGCGACGCTCTGGGCCGGTCCAAAGTGCCACATCGTGCACTATCCGCTGAAAGGCTGGAAGGTCTTCAACCTTGTCGTCACCTACCACCGGGATCTGCAGGAAGCGATCGCGGGGCGCCCGGTCACCAAGGAGGAGGTTGCCCAGGGCTTCGAGCACATCCATCCCAAGGCGCGCCAGATCATCGAGCACGGCGACAACTGGAAGCTCTGGGTGCTCTGCGACCGCGATCCGATCTCGAACTGGGTCGACGGTCGCGTGGCGCTGCTGGGCGATGCGGCGCATCCGATGCTGCAATACTTTGCCCAGGGCGCCTGCATGGCGATGGAGGATGCGGTCGCGCTATCGCACTGCCTTCAGCACCATGGCACCGATGTCGAGGATGCCCTTCAGCGCTACCAGGAGATGCGCAGGATCCGCACCGCCCGGGTGCAGATGAATTCGCGGCTGATCGGCGAATACATCTACCACCCCGACGACGCCAAGGCCGCCGTGCGGAATCATGTGATGAAGGGCATGAGCCCGACGCAGTGGTACGACCAGCTGAGCTGGCTCTACGGCTCGAACGGTCTGGGCGACGCCGCCCTGGCCGCGGAATGAACGGATCTGAGAAGGACATGACCATGGCTTATGTTTTCCCGCCCGCACCCGTCTCGACTGTGGCCGTCGCCGGAAGCGACGACCGGATCCCGGTGCGCCGGATCTTCTGTGTGGGGCGCAATTATGCGGCCCATGCACGCGAAATGGGCCGCGACCCGGACCGCGAGCCGCCGTTCTTCTTCACCAAACCCGCCGACGCGGTTGTGATGGATGGTGAAACCGTGGCCTATCCGCCCGAGACCGAGAACTTCCATTACGAGGCGGAACTCGTCGTGGTCATCGGCGAGGGCGGCAGGAATATTTCCGAGTCAGAGGCGCTGAGCCATGTCTGGGGCTATGCCGTCGGCAACGACCTCACGCGCCGCGACCTGCAGCTTCTGGCCCGCGAGCAGGGCCGCCCCTGGGACTGGGGCAAGGCGTTCGACCGCTCGGCCGTGATCGGCCCGGTGCATCCAGTTGCCGAAGTCGGGCATCCGGCCAAGGGATCGATCCGCCTCGGCGTGAACGGCACAGTCAGACAGGATGCGGACCTCGCCGAACTGATCTGGTCGGTGCCCGAGGTCATCTCGATCCTGTCGCATTCGATCGCGCTCCGTCCCGGAGACCTTGTGATGACCGGCACCCCGGCCGGGGTCGGCGCGCTCGTTCCCGGAGACGTCTGCGTGGTCGAGATCGACGGTCTGGGACAGATCACCACCACGATCGGCCCCAGGGAGTGACGCGATGACCCTGAAGCTGCATAATTTCTTTCGCAGCTCGACCTCGACGCGCCTTCGCGCGGCGCTCAATCTCAAGGGGCTGGGCTACGATTACGTGCCGTACGTCCTGCGCAAGGGCGAAACGCGGACGCCGGGCTACCTGGCGCTGAACCCTCAGGGGCTGGTTCCGGCGCTGGAGCGCGAGGATGGCCGGGTCTTCACCCAGTCCCTCGCAATCATCGAGTGGCTGGACGAAACCCATCCCGAGCCGCCGCTGCTGCCGGCGGACCCGGATGGGCGGGCGCGGGTGCGGGCGCTAGCCTACATGATCGCGTGCGAGATCCATCCGCTGAACAATCTGCGCGTGCTCGGCTATCTTGGGCGGGAATTCGGCGCCACCGACGCGCAGCAGGCGGCCTGGTTCCGCCACTGGGTGGAGACGACGTTCGGACCGCTGGAAGCGGCCCTGGCGTCCGGCCCGGAGACCGGCCGCTTCTGCCACGGCGACACGCCGGGTCTCGCCGACCTGTGCCTTTATGCCCAGGTCTGGAACAACCGGCGCTTCGACATCGCGCTGGATCCATATCCGACCATCGCGCGGATCTTCGCCGCACTCGACGACATCCCCGCCTTTCGCGACGCCGCGCCGCCGCGCCAGCCTGACGCCGTCTGACGCCGCCGCTGGACCGACCAATCCGGACAAGGAGATCGAAGATGCAAACCGAACTCGACCACGACTCCGTCGAACATGCCATGCAGCCCGAGGACAGCCCGGCACTGCGCGCTCTCTACAAGGGTTTCGAAAGGGAGCACCTGCTGCCGCTCTGGACCCAGCTTGGCGACCTGATGCCGATTCATCCCAAGCCCCAGGCTGTGCCGCATGTCTGGAAATGGTCGAACCTGCTGCCACTCGCCGAGGAATCCGGGCGCCTGGTACCGGTCGGCCGCGGCGGCGAACGTCGCGCCATCGGCCTCGCCAATCCGGGCCTCGGGGGACACGCCTATGTCTCGCCCACGCTCTGGGCGGCGATCCAGTATCTCGGCCCGCGCGAAACCGCACCCGAACATCGCCATTCCCAGAATGCGTTCCGCTTCGTGGTCGAGGGCGAGGGCGTCTGGACCGTCGTCAATGGCGATCCGGTTCGGATGAGCCGCGGTGACCTCCTCCTGACCCCCGGCTGGAACTTCCACGGCCACCACAACGACACCGACGCGCCGATGGCCTGGATCGACGGGCTCGACATCCCGTTCAGTCAGCAGATGGATGTGGGCTTTTTCGAGTTTGGCGCCGACCGGGTCACCGACTACGCGACGCCGAACTTCTCTCGTGGCGAGCGGCTGTGGTGCCATCCGGGGCTGCGCCCGCTGTCACAACTGCAGGACACTGTCGCGTCTCCGATTGGCGCTTATCGCTGGGAATTCACCGACCGCGCCCTGACCGAGCAGCTTCTGCTCGAGGACGAGGGCCAGCCCGCAACCGTGGAGCAGGGCCACGCCGCGATCCGCTACGTCAATCCGACTACGGGCGGCGATGTGATGCCGACGATCCGCTGCGAGTTCCACCGACTGCGCGCAGGTGCCGAGACACCGTCCCGGCGCGAAGTTGGCTCCACCGTCTTCCAGGTCTTCCAGGGCGACGGCGCAGTGGTGCTGAACGGGGTCACGCACAAACTGGAAAAGGGCGACATGTTCGTGGCGCCGTCCTGGATACCGTGGTCCCTCCAAGCCGAGACCCAGTTCGACCTGTTCCGCTTTTCGGACGCGCCGATCATGGAGCGGCTGCATTTCGCCCGGAGCCAGGTGGAGAGGGAAACCCGGTGAACGAGGTCGAAGACGCCGCCAGAGCCGCGTTGCGTGTGCGGCAGGGCGGAGGGGCGCGCTACGACGCCCCGTCCGCTCCGGCTGGCGACCTTGCGCTGGCGCGGCGCGGCACTGCGTATTTTGCGCGGCTGCTCAACGATCTGTCCGACGCGGATCTGTGGTTTCCGAGCGCGCGGACCGGATGGACCCGAAGGCACCTGATCGCCCACGTGGGGTACCACGCCCGCGCGCTGGCCCGCGTGGTCGAAGGGGCCCGGACCGGCGAGCCGCAGCCGCTCTATCTGTCCGATGCGGCGCGCGCCGCCGAGATCGCCCTGGGAGCCACGCTGCCCGCGCGCGCGCTGCGGCACCTGGTCCAGCATGCCGCGATTCACCTGAACGTTGAATGGCGGGATCTGACGGATGCCGACTGGCGCAAGATCCTTCCGGATGGCGCCGGCGGAACGATCGCCGTCGCTCGCACGCCGTGGCTTCGGGCGCACGAGGTCTGGTCCGCCGCGCTGGACCTCGGCAGCGGTGGCCGCCTGCGCGACGTGCCGTCCGACCTGCGCAGCGACATGGCCGCTCGCTGACATGCGCCCGGCCACGGTCCGGCGATGCAGGCCGATCTTGGCCGGGGGGCATGACGCAGCCTTTGCTTCGGTTCTTTCGGTCCCTGGCAGCGCATGAGCGCGCTAGCCGAGGCTCGAATGGCGGCGTCGCCGGTTCCAGACGATACCGGGGCGGTCGAAGCGGGCAACTCGTGCCTTGCGGCGGCACCGGAACCTTGCGCGGTGGACCACTTCGGAGTTCAGCGATCCTAAGACACGCTCCAGAGTCGCCGCGATCTGCGGGACGTGAGTGTTGCGCGACAGCCGAGATTGCCCGTCGCCGGCTTCTTGGCTGAATGGAGGCCGAGAAATGCGGAATTCCCGACGCCGGCAGGTTGTCGTCCCAGAAGATCCATCTGGCTCCACCGGCTGCGTTTGACGAGTTGGGAGCGTAACGCCCTGAAAAGACGCCCTGACTGGGAAATCTGCAAGAATCTTCGGGATTCGTGCGAGAAGGGGGTTGCGTGGTTAGTCGAGTGCACGTAGATAGCGCTCCACCGACGGGGCGGCGACGCCCTGACGGGGCCCGGGGCGGGCGCTGCGGCACAGAGGACGGAAGTTTTCGGGGTTGCGGTGCAGGTTTCGGGATCGACAACAGTGACATGAGCGGGCGGGTGGCGCAGCGAGTAAGGTGCGCGACGCGGCGTTTTTGCCTCTGAGGGGATATTTCCCCGCGTTTTTTGACAGTCTGGTATCTGAAGAGATATGCGGGCGGCCTGGTTCCATGCGATGGATCGGCTCTCTTGCATATCGGCGCACTAGGGGTTTCCCCGATGATGTGCGTGTCAGCTTCACTGTTTGGCGGCTTCGGTTTCCTGAGGAAACTGATGCACGACAGACAGAAGTGCCCTGCCTAGCCGGCAGGGCAAGATGTGCAGAGGTTCGAACGTCAAGAACAGGCATTGCCTGTTTCAACTTGAGAGTTTGATCCTGGCTCAGAACGAACGCTGGCGGCAGGCCTAACACATGCAAGTCGAGCGGGCCCTTCGGGGTCAGCGGCGGACGGGTTAGTAACGCGTGGGAACGTGCCCTTTTCTACGGAATAGCCCAGGGAAACTTGGATTAATACCGTATACGCCCTTCGGGGGAAAGATTTATCGGAGAAGGATCGGCCCGCGTTGGATTAGGTAGTTGGTGGGGTAATGGCCTACCAAGCCGACGATCCATAGCTGGTTTGAGAGGATGATCAGCAACACTGGGACTGAGACACGGCCCAGACTCCTACGGGAGGCAGCAGTGGGGAATCTTCGGCAATGGGCGCAAGCCTGACCGAGCCATGCCGCGTGAGCGATGAAGGCCTTAGGGTTGTAAAGCTCTTTCGCCAGGGATGATAATGACAGTACCTGGTAAAGAAACCCCGGCTAACTCCGTGCCAGCAGCCGCGGTAATACGGAGGGGGTTAGCGTTGTTCGGAATTACTGGGCGTAAAGCG
>JAGQRV010000104.1 GCA_020425125.1 Paracoccaceae bacterium
CGAGACCATCGGCGGGCTGGCGGTTCGCGGTGGAATAAAGTTCTTCCCCGCCGTCGCCAGGGCCGCGTGTCTGAAGCGCGTAGATCAGCGCCCCGCCGATCCCGACCAGGACGACGGCCGCAACGCTGGCGAGCATCTTGCGGGACAGGCGCGTGACGCGGGGCGCTTCGGCGCGCAGGCGCATCGGAGCTGCATTGAATTCGACTTCGGTCATGATTGCGGTCTCCCGTCGGTGCGGACGATCCTGACGGTCTGCTGGCGGTCGCCGCTGCCAAGGCGCAGCTCGGCCGCGCCGAACAGGCGATCGACGATCAGGATGTGTTGATAGATTCGGGTATTGGCGATCTGCGCCTCGCCCTCGGGGCCGATGACGAAGATCGGCGGCATTTCGCCTTGGACGATGCCACGCGGAAACTCGACATAGACACGGCGGCCATCGTCATAGACGGCGACCGGCTTCCATGGCGGATTGCTGCTGCCGGTCAGGCCATAGCGGTAGTTGCGCACGGCGGCGGCCGGAATGACCGGCGTTGCCGGGACGGCCTGACGCCCGCCGCCTGCCGGCTGCGGATAGGCCCACGAGACGGCCGGCATATAAGGCTTCTCGCCGGAGCGCAGCTCGACCATGTAGGTGCGCCTGTCGGTGGTGATGACGAGATTGGTGGTGATGTCGGCGCGTGTCGGCTTCACCAGCACATGGACCCGGCGGGCGACGCCGGAGCCGGATTCGGTGTCGCCGATGATCCAGCGGGCGGTGTCGCCGGCCGCGATCGGGCCTGCGCCGGTCAGGCTCTCGCCCGGTTCGAGCGCGATGTTGGTGATCTGGCCGGGCGCGGCATAGACCTGATAGAGCGCGCCTTCCGACCACGGATAGACCTGAATGGCGTTGAAGTAGCCCTCGCGGCGCGGCTGAACGCGGGCTGCGGCATTGGCATTTTCAACGCGACCGGTCGCCGTGCTGGCGCTCTGGCCGCCGCGTGCGACGGTCCAGGCCGGCGGAACATGGATCGGTTTCAGCCGCTCGTCCGTCACGGTCGCGGGAATCGCCGGCAGCGGTGGGACGCTATTGTCATAGCTGATTTCCGGCGGGCGGTTGGTGGCGCACCCGGCGAGCATGGTCGCCGAGAGCATGACGGCCGCGATTGCGGGCTTGCGGATCGCGCGGTTCATTGACCCATCTCCCGTGACCAGTTGATGGCGTTGACATAGATGCCCATCGGATTGGCTTTCAGCCGTTCGGCGTCTCGGGGCGGCTGGAGGGCAATGGTCAGGATCGCGGTCCATCGTTCCGTGCTGGAGAGCTGGCCGTTCTCGAAGTGCCGTTCCGTCCAAGCGACGCGGAAACTGTCTGGCGAAGCGCGGATGACGCTGGAGACGTCCACAGCGACCTGCTGCTTGCCGACCTTGGCGAAGGGATCGTTGGCGCGGGCATAGTCGTTGAGCGCGCCCGCGCCGCGATCGGTGGTCCACTCATAGGCGCGAAGCCAGTTCTGCCGGACGATGACCGGATCGGCCGGAATGGAGCGGACCTGCTCGATGAAGCGGGCCAGGTGCCATGCGATCTGCGGATCGGTTGGCCGATAGTCGGCCGTCGCCGGCGCCACCGCCTGGGAGTGGCCGAGATTGTCGACCTGCACCACCCACGGCACGACAGTCCCGCGCGCCGACTGGATGACGAGCGCAGCGGCAAAGCCGGCGGAGAGGAACAGCGAGCCAAAGGCCATGTATCGCCAGTTCTTCGCCTGAACGCGGGCCGAGCCGATACGGTCGTCCCAGACCTGGGCGGCGCGCTGATAGGGCGTCTCGGGCTGCGGCGTCTTGCCGTAATGCGTGGCGGGTCGTCTGAAGAGGTTCATGAGCGGTCACTTTCTGAGAGGTTGACGGAGGAGCCGGAGGCGTGGCTGTCGCCGGAGCGGACGGCATGGGCGGTCGCCTGAACGCCGTGGGTGACGCGCTGCGAGCGCTGCATTCGCTTCGCCCAATCGGGCTGGCCCTTGGCGGTGTGGGTGGCGGAAGCGGCGTCGGCTGCTGCATCGGCGGAACCGCCGACCGTCCCCATGGTTGAAGAGCCGCCCGTGACGCCGAAGCCGCTTTTCACGCCATCGGAGAAGCTGGATTTGACGCTGGCCGCTGCACGGCGCAGCGGCGACATGGCGGCGGAGCCTGCCGCGCGTCCGACGCCGCCCATGCCGGATGCGGCACCCGCCGCGCCGGACTGGCCGAGCGAACCAAGGCTGAAGGCCGCGGACGCCGCACCGGCGGCTGTCGCACCGCCGCGCACGGCTGCGGCTCCACCTGACAGCATGGCGGCTCCCCCGCGCGCAGCGAGCATCGCGCCACCGCCTGCGGCCATGGTCGCGCCGGCGGCGGCCAGACCCGTGCCGACGGCAGCGCCAGCGCCGAGCTGCGGGCCGCCGCTGACAAGGCCGGAGGCAATGCCGGGACCGAAGATACCGAGACCGAGGAGAGACAGGGCAGCGATCACGACGGCCATGGCGTCGTCGATGCTCGGGGTTACGCCTCCGAAGCCGCGCGTGAACTGGCTGAACAGGGTCGAGCCGATGCCGATGATGACGGCGAGGACGAGAACCTTGATGCCGGAGGAAATGACGTTGCCGAGCACCCGTTCGGCCATGAAGGCGGTCTTGCCGAACAGGCCGAACGGGATCAGCACGAAGCCGGCGAGCGTCG
>JAGQRV010000105.1:0-192 GCA_020425125.1 Paracoccaceae bacterium
CTTTTCCGCGCTCCGATCCGTCCGAAGCCTGAAGAAGGACACGCGCCTTCCCATCGGCGAGCCAGCCCTTTACCTTCTCGAATCCGGCGACCGCACTGCCCGCCTTGCGCGCCAGCGAGACGAGTTCCACCACCCGCTTCGCCTGACCGCGTTCGACCATGCCGTCTAGATCCTCGGGCGCCTGCACCGGCG
>JAGQRV010000105.1:362-690 GCA_020425125.1 Paracoccaceae bacterium
GGGCCGACGACAAAGCGGATGAGTCCCGCCTTCGGCTGCACATCGCCGGTGACGATGCAGCGCCGTTCGGGTTCATCCCCTGCCTTGTCGCGTCCCCCTCGGGTCATATGCAGCTCCTCCGAGGCCCATATCAGGCCTCGGCCTCCTCGTCGGTTTCGGTTTCCTCGGCAGCCTCAAGCTCTGCCGGATCGACCCAGCCAAGCTGGATGCGCGCCGTCATCACGAGGTGCTGGGCTTCCTCAAGGCTCATCTCGAACTTCTCGAGGATGCCGTCGTCCTTAACACGCTCGCCGTTGACGGTGGTCCAGCCGCCGGCCAGTTCCCAGTC
>JAGQRV010000105.1:867-1318 GCA_020425125.1 Paracoccaceae bacterium
GCCTCGTCCACGCCTTCGATGGACAGAAGTTCGTCCAGATCGACATAGGCGACCTCTTCGAGGTTGGTGAAACCTTCGGAGACCAGAAGCTGGGCGAAGAACTCGTCGAGGTCCAGCGCATCCATGAACAGCTTCGTGCGCTCGGCGAATTCGGCCTGACGGCGCTGGCTTTCCTCCTCTTCGGTGAGGATGTCGATGTCGAGGCCCGTCAGTTGCGAGGCAAGGCGGACGTTCTGGCCACGCCGACCGATGGCGAGCGAAAGCTGCTCATCGGGCACCACGACCTCGATCTTGCCCGCCTCTTCGTCGATGACGACCTTGGCCACCTCGGCCGGTTGCAGCGCGTTCACGAGGAAGGTCGCCTGATCCTCATTCCACGGAATGATGTCGATCTTCTCGCCCTGAAGCTCATTCACCACCGCCTGAACGCGGCTGCCGCGCATGCCGACGC
>JAGQRV010000105.1:1402-1986 GCA_020425125.1 Paracoccaceae bacterium
CTCGATGATGCCGTCATAGATCTCCGGCACTTCCATCTTGAAGAGTTCCGCCATGAATTGCGGATCGGTCCGCGACAGGAACACCTGCGGGCCGCGGGGTTCACGGCGCACGTCCTTGATGTAGCAGCGGATACGGTCGTTCGGACGATAGCTTTCGCGGCCGATCTTCTCGTTCCGGCGCAGGATCGCCTCGCCCCGGCCGATATCGACGATGATGTTGCCGTATTCCTCGCGCTTGACCACGCCGTTGATGATCGTGCCTTTCCGGTCCTTGAATTCCTCGAACTGGCGGTCGCGCTCTGCCTCGCGCACCTTTTGCAGGATGACCTGCTTGGCCGATTGCGCCGCGATCCGGCCAAGGTCCACCGGCGGAACCTCATCCACGATCTCGTCACCGATCTGCGGGTCGGCGAGGTATTGCTTGGCCTGCGCGGCGGTCAGTTCCGCCTGATAGTTCTCGACCGCGTCATCCTCGACGACGGTGCGCACGCGGGTAAAGGTGGCGCGGCCGGTCTTGCGGTCAATCGACACGCGGATGTCCATTTCGGCGCCGTAGCGCGACTTCGCGGCACGGGCGAGGCTTT
>JAGQRV010000039.1 GCA_020425125.1 Paracoccaceae bacterium
TGGTGAACATGATCAGGTCGCACCAGGCGGCAGCTTCCGAAATGCCCATCACGGTCAGGCCCTCGGATTCGGCCT
Source organism: Paracoccaceae bacterium (assembly GCA_020425125.1). Taxonomy (GTDB): domain Bacteria; phylum Pseudomonadota; class Alphaproteobacteria; order Rhodobacterales; family Rhodobacteraceae; genus Meridianimarinicoccus. The sequence continues at coordinate 76 of JAGQRV010000039.1, forward strand.
TCTTCGCCGAGGGCGAGCCCTCGCGCAGCGCCACGGCGACGTTCTTGGCGCCCGAATCGCGCAGGTTCAGGGCGTGGGCGTGGCCCTGGGAGCCGTAGCCCAGGATCGCCACCTTCTTGTCCTTGATCAGATTGATGTCGCAGTCGCGGTCGTAGTAGACGCGCATGTTCGGGCTCCTTCCCCTCGTGGTGTCGTGGCGGCGACCATAGCGGCTCGGACGCGGGAAGGCGTGCAGGGAACGTGTTGACCTTGTCGGATTTCCTGAGATTGTCATTCGTCAAACCAGCCACTACCGGATAATTCATGCATCTGGACGATCTCGACCGCAGGATCCTGCGCCAGTACCAGGCGGATCCGGGGCTGACCGCCGCGGCGCTGGCGGAGCGGGCGGGGCTGACCCGGGCGGCGTGCTGGCGGCGGCTGGAGAAGCTGCAGGCGGCCGGGGTGATCCGCGGCCTGCGGGCAGTGATCGACTGGCGCGCGCTCGGCTACGGGGTGGAGGTGAGCCTCAGGATCACGCTCGACAAGTCGGTGCCCACCGCCTTCGAGCGGGTCGAGGCGCGGGCGCGCGAGATCCCGGAAGTGATCGAGATCCAGACATTCCTTGGCCGGGTCGACCTGCGCCTGTCGGTGCTGGCCCGCGACATGGCCGACTGGCAGCGGATCTATCGCGAGCGGATCCTGACCTTGCCGCATATCGCCGAGATCGAGGCGCTGATGCGGGTCGCGGTGATCAAGGAAGACGCGCGGCTGCCATTGTGACCGGGGAGGCGCGGATGATCGAGCTGGACGAGACGGACCGGGCGATCCTGCGCGCGCTGGCGCGGGACGGATCGCTGAGCGCGGGCGCCCTGGCGCGGCGCTTCGGGATGACCCAGCCGACCGTCTGGCGGCGGGTGCGGCGGCTGGAGGAGGCAGGAATCCTGGCCGGACGGCGGCTCGACCTCGATGCCGCGAAGCTCGGCTTCGGGGTCTCGGTGTTCTGCGGCATCAAGCTGGCGACGCGGGGCCGGGCGAGCCTGGAGGATTTCGAGCGCGCGGTGACGGCGATCCCCGAGGTGCAGGAGGTGCATCACGTGCTGGGGCGCTACGATTATCGCCTCAGGATCGTCGCGCGGGATCTGGCGGATTTCGAGCGGGTGCTGCGGCGGCGGATCATGACGCTGCCGGCGGTCGGGGACGTGGAGACCAACGTGCTTCTGAGCGAGGAGCGGCGGCCGGGGCCGCTCTGAGCCGTGCTCAGCCGCGGGCGCCGAGGCCGAGCCGCATCAGCCCGCGGCGGAGGGGCGCGACGCCCGACAGCACCGTCAGACCGGCGCGGCGCAGGTCGCGCAGCGGGCGCGGCTCCAGCATCGAGGCGCGGTTCAGCAGGTCGATCCCGGCAATGCGGGTGAGGACCTCGGCGCGGCGGGCGCGGGCATAGGCGTCGAGGAGCGTCGGCGCTCCCGGATCGGCGGCGCCGTCGATCAGATCGGTCAGGGTGCGGATGTCGGCGAGCGACATGTTGAGCCCCTGCGCGCCGATCGGCGGCACCACATGGGCGGCCTCGGCGACGAGCGCGAGGCGTTCGGCGGTGAAACGGTGGGCGACCTGGCTGATGATCGGCCAGAGCCGGCGCCCGCCGGTCAGCGTCAGCGGTCCCTGGACGCCGCCCGAGCGATGGGTGGCGGCGGCGCTGAACGCGGCGGGATCGAGCGCCATCAGCCGCTCCGCTTCGGGGCCGTGCTCCATCCAGACCACGGCCGAGCAGGGCAGGCCGTCGCGGTCCGGCAGCGGCACCAGCGTGAACGGGCCGCCGGAGCGGTGCACCTCGGTCGAGACGTTGCGGTGCGGTTCGGGATGGGTGACAGCGAAGGCGAGCGCCTTCTGTGCGTAGCGCGCCGTCGAGACGCCGATTCCGGCGGCGCGGCGCAGGGTCGAGTTGCGCCCGTCGGCGGCGACCACCAGGCGGGCCTCGACGCCGCTGCCGTCGGAGAGGCGCAGCTGCGCCGCGCCGGTGCGGGAGAGCAGGCCGCTGGCGGCGACGCCGCAGCGATGGGTGACCGCTGGCAGATCGGCCAGAGCGGCGACGAATTCCCGGCGCAGCAGCCAGTTCGGCAGGTTCCATCCGAACGGGAGGCTGCCGATCTCGGCGGCGTCGAAGTCGCGGATCGTGCGTGGGGAAGGCGTCGGGCCGCCGGCATCGACGATGCGCATGACCTGCAGCGCGCTGGCATGCGGCGCGAGCCGCGGCCAGAGCCCGATCCGGTCGAGAAAGTCGCGCGAGGGCTGCAGGAAGGCGGTGGTGCGAAGATCGGCTCCGGCAGCGTCCCGGTCGGTTACTGGCGCTTCCGGATCGATGCAGAGTGTCCGCAGGCCGAGCCCGCCGAATGCCGCCGCCGCGGCCATCCCGGCGATGCCACCTCCAGCGACGACGATGTCGTAGGATTCTCTCGCTTCCGTCATTTTGCTCCCGATGGAACGACCCGCGCTGCCGGCTTCGCGCGCCCTGCAGGCCGCCCCGCACCCGCATGGTGGTGCGTCGCGCGGTCAGGCGCTGCCGCCGGAACCGGCCGCTGTCAGCCCCGAGAAATGGTGATGATCACCACGAAGGTCAGCAGGACCAGAAGCAGGGCCGGGACGATCAGGCCGCCGAAACCGAACAGCAGGATCGACGCGCCCCAGACCACCACGGCAGCAAGGGCGATGGCGAGCGCGATCATCTCTTCTCGGTTCCAGCCTTTCGTGACCGCGTGATCGCCGTCGTGAGTGTCGTCTCCGCTGCTCCCGGCCATGATCGCTCCTTTCGTTTGTTCCGCAGTCTCATACCGCCACGCGGCAATCGAGGCGCCCCGATGTCGCAGACCGTGCGCTGCCGCGCCGGGTTGAAGGTACCATGCCGGGCCGCAGAGGAAAGCGGCGAGATCCTGTCCGGTGCACACGGGCAACCGGATCGCGGAGCCGTCCGGCCCGTTCCCGGGCAGCCGCGCCGGGCACCGGTCAGGAACTTGCGCAGGCCAGGAACGTCCGCAGGTCGGCGGTGTGGTGGTGGACATGGTCTGCCGCGGACGGTTCGGCGGCGACATGGACGGTCGCCATCCCAAGGGCGTGCGGCACGGCAAGGTTACGGATGTCGTCTTCGAACATCACCGCGGCGGCCGGGACGATCCCGTCGGCGGCGATGACCGCGGCGAAGGCGGCCGCGACGGGCTTGGGTTCGAATCCGGTTTCGGCGATGCCGTAGACCGCGTCGAAGACGCCGGCGAGGCCGCGGGCCTCGAGCACACGCGCGGCGTAGGCGGCGCAGCCATTGGTGTGGACGATCCGCCGCCCGGGCAGCGCGAGAATCGCCGCGCGCAGTTCGGGGTCGGCGTCGAGCGCGTCAAGCGAGATGTCATGGACCGCGGCCAGGTAGGGGGCCGGATCCAGCCCGTGTTCGGTCATCAGTCCCGACAGGGTGGTGCCGTATTCGGCCCAGTAATTGCGGCGCAGGCGGTCGGCCTCGGTGCGGTCAAGGCCGAGCGCTTCCATTACGTAGGCGGTCATCCGCGCTTCGATCTGGTCGAAGAGACGGATCTCGGGCGGGTAGAGCGTGTTGTCGAGATCGAAGACCCAGACGCGGCGGCTGGCAAGGCGGTTCGGCATGATCCGAGTGGTGGCAGGATCGGCGATGCGGTGCAAGCCGGGCTTGTCATCTTGTCGCGTCCGGGGGTTTGGCATACGATTGTATGCAAGGAGATGTGCATGTCCGTGGTGAAGAACAGTCACAAGGATGCCTACGATCTCATCCTCGATGCGATCGACGTCGGGATCTACCGGCCCGGCGACCGGCTGGTCGAATCCGAGCTGGCAGAACGGTTCGGCGTGTCGCGCACGCCCATTCGCGAGGCGCTGCAGCGGCTGGAGACGCAGAGCCTGCTGGCCCGCGACGGGCGCAGCCTGATCATCGCCTCGCTCGACCACAACCAGCTGGCCGAGCTTTACGTGGTCCGGGCCGAACTCGAAGGTCTCGCCGCGCGGCTTGCCGCCCAGCACGCGACGGTCGAGGAGATCCGGGTGCTGCAGGACATGGTGGCGGCGGACAGGCAGCTGATCCGGGAGCCGCGCGCGCTGGCCCGCGCCAACCGGCGGTTCCACAAGCAGATTCACCTTGCGTCGCACAATCGGTTCCTGGTCCAGCAGCTCGACCTGGTGCACCGGTCGATGGCGCTTCTGGCGACGAGTTCGCTGTCGGTCGAGGGGCGCGGCGAGGCCGCGCTGGCGGAACATGCGGCGATCGTCGGGGCAATCGAGGCACGCGACGGCGCGGCGGCCGAGGCGGCGCTGAAGACCCATATCAGCCACGCCTTCGAAACTCGGCTGAAGAGCAATCCGGCCGATCTGGACGCTGCGGAATAGGCTCGGGCGCGCTGCGGTCAGCTCAGGGCGACGCGCGGTCGTCCTCCAAAGCCACGCCGTGTTCGGTCTTGTCCCAGAAGAACGGGCGGTAGACCAGCTCGGCGAGGGCGCGGTAGGCGGCCAGGGTCGCGAGCATGAAGTAGGGGTTGAGCACGGCGATCCAGGGCAGGAGCCAGGTCTGGCCGGTGCGGCGCAGGGCGAGCACTGCGAGGATGATGTTCACCGCCTCGCTGGCGATCAGGAGCCCGGTGGCCGCGACGACGCCCGGCATACCGATTGCGGCGGTCAGGGGATGCGGCAGGCCGAAGCTGATCAGCCACCAGGTCCAGAGCAGCGGGGCCAGCGTCACCTGCAGGAGCGAGCCGAGGAACATCACCTGGAAGCCGAGGAACCCGCGGGGGCCGAGGTCGCGCCAGAGCCGGCGCGGGTCGCGCATGTGGCTGGCATAGGTCATGGCGTAGCCCTTGAGCCAGCGCGATCGCTGCCTGACCCAGGGCCAGAGGCGGGCATTGGCCTCTTCCTGCGTGGTCGAGTCGATCAGTTCGGTGCGGTAGCCGCGGCGGGCTAGGCGGATGCCCAGATCGGCGTCCTCGGTGACGTTGAAGGCGTCCCAGCCGCCAAGCGACTCCAGCGTCTCGCGCCGGAAGAACAGCGTGGTGCCGCCGAGCGGGATCGGTATGCCCAGCCGCGAGATGCCGGGCAGCACGACGCCGAACCAGATCGCGTAGTCGATGGCGAAACAGCGCGAGAGCCAGTTGTGGCGGGCATTGTAGAAGGACAGCCGCCCCTGCAGGCAGGCCACGTCGGCGGGCGCCTCGGCGAAGCGGCTGACCACGTGGGCGATCTGGTCGGGGCAGGGCGCGTCTTCGGCATCGTAGACGCCGATGATCGAGCCATGGCAGTTGTCGAGGGCGTAGTTGAGTGCGCGCGGCTTGGTGCGGACGCTGCCCGGCGGCACCACGATCGTACGGACATGCGGCGGCAGGCTGGTGCGGAGGAGGCATTTGCGGGTCACCACGTCGTCGGATTCGACGACGAGACAGATGTCGAGAAGCGCACGGGGGTATTTCAGACGGCCGAGGCGGGAGAGCAGCCGGTCCGCGATCCTCTCCTCGTGGAAAAGCGGCACGAGCAGCGAGACGACGGGCTGGCGCAACCGGGCGGACGGGTGCAGCGGAAGCACGTTGCCGTGCGGGGTCGGTTCGGCGCGGCGATGGGCAGTGAGTGCGGCCGACGCCTTCAGCCCGGCCTGCGCGGTGAGGGCGAGAAGCGCGACACAGGTCAGCAGCAGAAACGCCGCCGCTGGTGCCGAGATGGCAAGCGCGGCAAGCCCCAGCCCGGTCGCCGCGAGTCCGGCGCGGAACGGCTCTCCGGCCCAGGACCGGCAGCTTTCGGCCTCTGGTACGCGGCATTCGCTGCGCTGACGTATCTCGGCCGGAAAGAGCCGGGCCAGGCAGGCCGTGAGGTCCTCCTGGGTGACAAGTGCGAGCATGACCGGGCCAAACACGGCCTCGTACCGGGCGCGGTGGGCCTCGTAGCTGTCGGGGTAGACCGCGGCGATGACCGTCGCGCCGCCGATGCGCCGCCAGGGCAGAGTACGCGTGGCGAGGCAATGCTCGAGCCCCACGGCGCGCACCAGGAACGGATCGGGCGGCGCGCGGCGGAGGTCGAGATGGCGCGCGGCGCATTGTGCTTCCAGCGCGTCCCGTACCTCGGACTCGCTGACGCCGAGATCCATCCGCAAAAGATCGCCCAGCCGGGCCTGCATCCGCACCTGGCGCTTCAGGCAGGCTTCGACCTGGTCGCGGGTGACGACACCGCGGGCGGCGAGGATCTCGCCAATGCGCGGCCGCGCAGAACCGGCGGAGGCGCCTCCGGTCCCTGTGGCAGCGAGAGTGAGAGGCGGTCGGGTCATGCGGAGTCCTATAGATCGGACTCCGCAAGACTGACGTGTCGAAGTGAATTGACGATTAATCTATTCAACTTGCGCGGGTTTTCCGCGCAAGATGCGGTCAGCCCATGGCGGCGCGGAACCTCTCGAAGAGGTAGAAACTGTCCTGGGGGCCCGGACTCGCCTCGGGATGGTGCTGTACCGAAAAGACCGGCTTGCCGTCGACACGGATGCCGCAGTTCGAGCCGTCGAAGAGCGAGATATGCGATTCGATCACGCCTGCGGGCAGGGTCTGGCTGTCGACAGTGAAGCCGTGGTTCATCGAGGTGANNTGATCTCGACCTTGCCGGTCTCGATCTCCTTCACCGGATGATTGGCGCCGTGATGGCCGTGGTTCATCTTCACGGTGCGGGCCCCGAGCGCCAATGCCAGCATCTGGTGGCCAAGGCAGATGCCGAAGACGGGCAGATCCGTCGCCAGCACGCCCTGGATCATCGGCACGGCATATGCGCCGGTCGCGGCCGGGTCGCCCGGACCGTTCGACAGGAACACGCCCGCCGGATCGTGCGCCAGCACATCGTCGGCGGTGGCAGTGGCGGGCAGAACGATCACGTCGCAGCCGGCGCTGGAGAGACAGCGCAGGATGTTGCGCTTGGCACCGTAGTCGACCGCGACCACCCGCGGCGCATCGCCCTGGCGGCGGCCGTAGCCGTCGGGCCAGGCCCAGCGGGTCTCGTCCCAGCGGTAGGATTGGGCGCAGGTCACCTCGCGGGCGAGATCGAGGCCGACAAGGCCGGGAAACCTGCGCGCCGCGGCGACCAGCGCCTCGATGTCGAAGCGCCCCTCGGGGTCGTGCTGCAGGGCAACGTGGGGGGCGCCCTGCTGCCGAATCGCCCGGGTCAGCCGGCGGGTGTCGATGCCGCCCATGCCGATCCGGCCACGCCGCGACAGCCAGCTGCCCAAAGTTTCGGCGGCCCGCCAGTTCGACGGTTCGGTCGGGTCCCACTTGACCACCATGCCCTCGGCCACCGGCTCGGCGGCCTCGTCATCCTCGGCATTGGCGCCGACATTGCCGATATGGGGAAAGGTGAAGGTGACGATCTGCCCGGCATAGGAGGGGTCGGTCATGATCTCCTGATAGCCGGTCATCGCGGTATTGAAGCACAATTCCGCCGTCCTGATGCCTGTGGCGCCGAAACCGCGGCCATAGAAGAGCGTCCCGTCGGCAAGCGCGAGACAGGCGGTGGGCGGCGAACTGGCGGGCATCGGCGTCGGTCCTTGGGCGAAACGGGGCGACCGGACCCTAGGGGCGTGCACCGCCGGGGTCAAGCCTGTGCCCGTTGTCGATCCGGGCTTGTCACACGCCGGGCGGACGCCTAGATCCGTGAGTCACGTTTCCCGAGGGGGTCAGTAGTGACATGGGCTTGAAGAAGCGGGTCGACGCAAGCCTTCAGCAGGCGATGCGCGACAAGGATCGGACCCGGGTTTGTACCCTGCGTCTGATCGCGGCTGCGATCAAGGATCAGGAAATTGCCAAGCGTGGATCGGAAGAGGGGGTGCCGTCGGATTGCAGCGACGACGAGATTCGCACGATCCTTGCCAAGATGATCCGGCAGCGCAAGGAGAGCGTGCGTGCCTATGAGGAAGCCGGTCGGCTGGAACTGGCCGAACAGGAGCGCGCGGAGGCGGACATCATTGCCAGCTTCCTGCCGCGGCCTCTGAGCGAGGACGAGAAGCGTGCAGCCATCGACGCGGCGATTGCCGATGCCGGGGCGGGATCGCTCAGGGACATGGGCAAGGTGATGGGGCTTCTGAAGGAGCGCCATGCCGGCCGGATGGACTTTGCCGCCGTCGGACCCGAGGTGCGGGACCGGCTGGCGTCATAGGACGGCCCGGGCGGGCGGGGATCCGCGCCCGCCCGGATCAGCGGGGCGCGGCAGGCGCCTCTGCGGCGCTGAGCGCCGCGCGGGAAATCAGGCGCGCAAGGACGGGATGCAACGCGGCGCGCTCCTCTGCCGAGAGGAAGGCGCCGATTTCCACCTCGCGGCCGCCGCCCTTCAGCGTCAGGTAGGACGGAACCGGGCCGCCTTCTTCATAGATCTGCACACTGATCCAGTAGGGATTGGCCGCCCAGCGGAGCGGCGGGCCGCGGCGCTGGGTACGGCTGAGTTGTGCCTGGTCGGACCAGAGCTGGAGCTCCTCGAGGATCTCTCCGTCGCGGTAGGACTTGGCGAGCAGAAACCATAGCAGGCCCAGCGTTCCCAGGACGAAGGGCAGGAGGCCCCAGAGGATCGGGGTGCCCACCACTGCGAGCAGCGGCACCAGCACGAGAGCGAAGGTCGTGCCGATGAAGGCGACGAAGCCGCGCCGGGGCAGCGACCGGTTCGGCCAGAGGTGGAGCCGGACCAGAGGAGGGTCGCCGTCGGAACGAAAAGAGGCCCCGGAAATATCCGGGGCCCCGCTGGCCGAGCCGACCCATTCCACGGGCATCTTAATGCGCGTGGCCTTTGTCCCAGTCTTCGCGCTTGGGCAGGGTCTCGAACGTGTGCGCCGGCGGCGGAGAGGGCAGGGTCCATTCCAGCGTGTCCGCGTATTCGTTCCAGTAGTTGTTCTGGGTCACGCGGGCGCCCCGGGTCAGGGTGTAGTACATGATCCCGAAGAACAGCAGGAACGAGGCGAAGGACAGGAAAGCGCCCAGCGAGCTGACGAAGTTCCAGGTCGCGAAGGCCTCCGGGTAGTCGATGTAGCGCCGCGGCATGCCCTGGCGGCCCAGGAAGTGCTGCGGGAAGAAGGTCAGGTTCGCGCCGATGAACATCATCCAGAACTGCACCTTGCCCCAGAATTCGGGATATTGCCGTCCGGATATCTTGCCGATGTAGAAGTAGATGCCGGCGAAGATCGCGAACACCGCCCCGAGACTCATCACATAGTGGAAGTGCGCGACCACGAAGTAGGTGTCGTGATAGGCGCGGTCGACCGGCGCCTGGCTCAGCACGACGCCGGTGACGCCGCCCACGGTGAACAGGAACAGGAAGCCGAAGGCCCAGAGCATCGGCGTCTTGAATTCGACCGAACCGCCCCACATCGTCGCGATCCAGCTGAA
>JAGQRV010000106.1 GCA_020425125.1 Paracoccaceae bacterium
GTCCCCAATGCCGGGGCTGTTGCGCGAAATCGCGGTCCATATCGGACAGGAGGTCAAGGCTGGCGAAAAGCTGGCCTTGATTGCGCCGAGGAGGTCGCGATCCTGAACAAGGTGGTTGGCCCGAAGATCGGCGGGGCCGAGCATCTCGCGTTCGACGTGATCAATGGACGGATGACTATTCTCGACAGCGCCAAGAGTGTATCGGACGGCGAAATTGCAGAACTGGTCGCAAGCACCGGCATGACCGCCAAGCCCTGGGATGCCGAAAACGCGTCGGTCGACCAGGCGGCCCATCTTGCACGCCAGCGGCTGTATACGGCGCTCAGTGGCGGCTTCTGGGCCGCGGGATTTCTGTGGCACATCATCGAGACCGGCATGGGGGGGGCACTCGGCCTCTTCGCAGGGCACGGCGAAGCGCCGATGCCACGGGTCGAGGCAGGGCTATTCGCGGTTGCGATCCTGTTCGGTGTCTGGCTCGTGGCACCCAAGGCATGGTCGTCCGCACGGAGACTGTCGCCCGACATGAACCTGCTGATGGTGGTCGCGGTGGCCGGTGCCATAGGGCTTGGCGAATTCTTCGAGGCGGCGACGGTTGCGTTCTTTTTCTCGCTCTCGCTCTACCTCGAAAGCTGGAGCGTCGGGCGTGCGAGGAATGCGGTCTCGGCGCTCTTGGACCTTGCACCACCGACGGCGCGCGTGATCCGCGAAGACGGAAGCGAGGCCGACGTTCCGGCGGCCCAAGTCGCCGTAGGCTCAAGCTTCATAGTACGCGGTGGCGACCGTATCCCGCTCGATGGTGAGGTGACGGACGGCGCCGGCGCGGTCGATCAGGCGCCAATCACCGGAGAGAGTGCGCTGGTCCCAAAGGAACGAGGCGACGAAGTCTATGCCGGTACGATCAACGGCGAAGGCACACTGACGGTGCGCGCCACGAAGGCCGCCTCGGACACCGTGTTGGCCAAGATCATCCGCATGGTCGGTGACGCCCATGCCCGCCGCGCGCCCGTGGAGCAGTGGGTGGCGAAATTCGCCCGCATCTACACGCCTATCGTCATGGCTCTCGCCATTGCAATTGCCCTGCTGCCGCCGCTCATTTTCGGGGGGGCCTGGGATTATTGGTTCTACAATGCACTCGTTCTGCTGGTGATCGCCTGCCCGTGTGCTCTGGTCATCTCGACACCGGTCTCCATCGTCGCGGCGCTCACCGCTTCGGCGCGGGCGGGCGTACTCATCAAGGGTGGTGCCTATGTCGAGGCACCGGGTCGGACCACCGCGCTGGCCATGGACAAGACCGGCACAATCACAATGGGCGAGCCCGAAGTGGCGGCTGTGCATCCGCTGGGCGGGGCTTCGGCGCAAGATCTGATGACCCTCGCCGTTGGGCTGGAGGCACGTTCCTCGCATCCCTTGGCGCGCGCCATTCTCGCGCGGGCAGAAGCCGACGGCATCAAGGTATCCGCCGCGGAAGATACCCGAACCGTTCCGGGCAGGGGACTTGAAGGACGCACAGACGGCCGGTCGATCTGGCTGGGGTCGGACCGGTTTGCCGAGGAGAAGGGATTCGGCGATGCCATTCCGAAGGATTTGCGCGACCGCATCGAAGGGGCTGGCAGCACCCTTGTTGCCGTAGGCGACGACACCGGCGTCACCGGCATCCTGGAATTGCGCGACCGTATCCGCCCCGATGCCAAGGGCATCGTGGCACAGCTCCACGCGCAAGGCGTGAAGACCATCGTCATGTTGACGGGCGACAACGAGCGGACAGCGCGCGCCGTTGCCGCCGAGGTCGGCATCGACGAGGTCCGTGCCGAGCTTCTGCCCGAAGACAAGGTGACAGCCATCGAAGAACTGGTCGAAACGCATGACATGGTGGCCATGATCGGCGACGGGGTGAACGACGCCCCCGCCATGGCGCGCGCGCATTACGCCATCGCGATGGGTGCTGTTGGTTCGGACGCGGCAATCGAGACGGCTGATATTGCCCTGATGACCGACGACCTCGGGAAGGTGCCTTGGCTGATCGGTCATTCGCGCCGGACAATGTCGATTATCCATCAGAACATCGGTATTTCCTTGGCGACCAAGGGCGTTTTCGTTGTCGCTACCGCGTTCGGACTGGCATCGATGTGGGGCGCGATTGCAGCCGACGTAGGGGTGTCATTGCTGGTGGTGGCCAATGCCCTGCGCCTGCTGAACGGCCAAGAGGCCAAGGCGCCGCCGTCCGGCGGTGAGCAGGTTGGCCCACAGATGACAAAAGCCGCGCTTGCCCACGGACATTGATCAGGCAGCATTTGCAAGGTAACGTAATGTCCATATCAGACCTCACGAAAGAGGCGTCGAGCAGTGAAAACCATCCGATTTCCCCGCCGCGCCGTCCTGTTGGGCGGGTTGGCAGCGTTTCTGTCTGGCTGTGCCAGCAAGTTCCGCAGCTATGGCGGACCCGAAGTGACCCGTGTTCGGCTTTACAAGGGGCAGCGTTTGCTTGTTCTCGACGGAGCCGATCGCGTATTGCAAACCTATCCGGTCGGGCTGGGTTTCGCTCCTGAGGGTCACAAGCAATTCGAGGGAGACGGCCGGACCCCTGAGGGCGCTTACGTAGTCGATAAGCGCAACCCCGACAGTACGTATCATCTTTCGGTTGGCATCTCTTATCCGAATCAGGCCGACATCGCTTTTGCCGAGGCGCAGGGCCGATCCCCGGGGGGCGACATCTTCATCCATGGTGGTCCACGACCCGGCATCGATCCGACGGACGTCCGCGACTGGACAGCTGGCTGCATCGCGGTCACAGATCGGCAGATCGAGGACATCTATGCAATGGTGAAAGACGGAACACCTATCCACATCTTTGCATGACGGTCTTTCTCATGCGGCGGTAGTGAGCCGTCGCATTGGCGCCATTGCTGAGCTCCACGAAGCCAAGATGAGCGCCAACAGCATCCAGTCCCCGAAGCTCGCGTAGAGTGTCGGCGGTCGCGCGGAGGGCAGGCTAGCGTCGATGATGCCCGTTTCGCCGGTATCGAGCCGCGCAACGATCTCTCCGCTCGCGTCGATGACCGCAGAGATGCCCGTATTCGCGGCTCGGATGACAGGAAGGCCTTCCTCTACGGCGCGCATCCGTGCGGAAGCCAGATGCTGCTCGGGTCCGATGCTGGTGCCGAACCAGGCATCGTTTGTCGCGTTAAAAATCCAGTCGGGTCGGAACAGGTCGTCGACCACATGGCTTGGGAAGATGATCTCATAGCAGATCGCCACGGCGACCAGCGGCACACCCGGAAGCGCAAGCGTTCGCGGGCCCGGTCCGGGCGTAAAATCGCCCAGACCCGCCGTGAGCCGCTCGATGGGCAACCAGCCGCGGAATGGGACATATTCGCCGAACGGCACGAGATGGTATTTCGCGTATCCGGTCAGGATCTCGCCCGTCTCGCCAAAAGCCTGGACCGTGTTGAAATATCGGGTGCCATCGTCGCTCGGTACACGGTCCGGCACCCCGGTGAGCAGCACGCTGCCTTCCGGTAGCGCGGCGGCAATGCGGGCCTGCGCCTCCGTATCCTCATCGAGGAAACCCGGAAAGGCGGTTTCCGGCCAGAGAAGAACGTCGAAATCGCCGCGCCGGGTTGAAAGCTCAAGATAGCGCGCGAATGTCGCCTCGCGGTTCTCGGGCGCCCATTTCTCCTCTTGTGGAATGTTGCCTTGGACAATGCGCAGGTCGACAGTGGGTGGCTGTTGTGCATCCGACTGGAGGCGAAGTGTGCCGACAGCCCACATCGTCGCTATGCCGGCCAGCGCCATGAGCGAGATGGTCAATCGTTGCCGCCCGGACGCCATGGCAGCCGCGCCGGGGAGTACCGCAACGAACACGGTGAGAAAGCTTAACCCATAGCTTCCGACCCAGGCGGCGGTCTGGCGAAGGGCGGCGTAGTCTACAAGTGCGTAACCGGCCAGATTCCAGGGAAACCCTGTCAGAACGT
>JAGQRV010000107.1 GCA_020425125.1 Paracoccaceae bacterium
CGATCCCGCGATCCGCGCCACCTGGCCGGCCGAATGGGTCCGGGCATTGCGGGCATGGGGGACCAGATCCGCGACCGCGCGGAACGCGATCGTCCGCGCGCCTCGCAGCTGCACCGCCTCGTCGAAAACGTCCCCGAACCACTTCGCCATGCCCCGCCTGCCTATTGATGCACTGCCTCGGGCCCAGTCTAGCACGCAGGACAAATCATTGTAATAACGACAATAATCCGCAAAAACCGCCATCGACCGACACCCGCGGGGGCCCTGCGCGTCTCATCATTCCGTCGGCTGGCGCAAGCCGTCAGGGCGGTAGCGCAGCCCCACCTCCGGGACGCGGCGCGAGGCCAGCCGGAGCCCGACACGAGTCGAGGAGAGCGGAGTTCGACCAATGGCGCGCCATCGCTGTCGAAAGTGGCACGCCGCACGTCGGCGGTGGGAAAACCTCGCCCGACTCGTCGGACATCATTTCGGCGAGTTCGGATGCGGCGGCAACCGCGGTCAAGTCCGGTGCGCCGGCCTTGATGGGTAGAGGGGGCAGAGAGCATCATTTCGCCGCAAGGCGAACACCTTTTCTCGCTTCATTTTCAGGAGAACGCCATGCTACGCGTCACTGTCGACCTGTTCTCGGGAAGGCCGAACCCCACCTGGATCATCTCCGACGAAGAGTATTCCGAGAAGCTGCTGTCACAGCTGTCGGAATTGGCTGACCATGTCCGTGACCCGGACGAGGTGTTTCCTGGCCTCGGCTTTCGCGGCATCCAGATCCAGCGCTTCGGCGACGACGCGCAGCGCGACCGCCTGCCGATGCGTCTTGCCGTCGCAACAGGTCGTTCCGAGGAGCCGTCCGAGATCATGGAGATCGCCCGCGAGATCATTCAGTCGATGACGCGCTTCAACAAGATCCGCTTTCCCGACCATGAGCTCACCCCGATCAATCCCGAACTGCAGGACTACGTACTCAAGCGCTTCGAGGAGTTTCGGCTGGCACACATCCGAGACTGGGTCCTCGGCATATTGAAGCCATGCCCGCTGCGAAAGACGGTCCACGACTCCGAATGCAAGGACTGCGAGTACGAGGAGAGCCGGTTCAATCCGGATTTCTGGAATGTCGACCCACAGGTCCGCCTGAACAACAACTGCTACAACTATGCGCGCAACTGGCGCACCGACACGTTCGCGCAACCCGGCAGGGCGTCGGGGAACTGGCCCAACCCGATGGCCTGCAACGACGTGGCGGGCGGGGCGATGTCCGATGGCCTGGTGCATCGTTGCAACTGTTTGCCGCAAGGCGAGTATCCGCGGCGGCTCGTGGCGCTCGTGGTTGATCCCGGGTGGGACTATCATTGGTATCGCAAGCAGTGCGGCGGCTTCTGGGGGCACAAGCCCGGGTCCACCGCCGCGAGGAATACGGACAACTCCGGTGTGCTCATCACGGATCCGGAGACGTGCGACCGGGGTGGCTACACCGACTTCTGCGGCTATTTCTATGCAGGGAAGAGCGTCGTCATCACATGAACGTAGCCGCGCGCGCATGAAGTTTCCAACCGCAATGGTGCTTGTCGCGCTCGTCGGGGTAGCGGCGGGAGCGCAGGGCGACGGAGGACACTCGATGCGCGTCGAACTGGACCTGTTCAGCGGCCGTCCGAACCCCGGGTGGACGCTGACGGCGGCCGAAGGAGCGGAGCTCGAGGCAATGACAGCCTCGCTGCCGATCATGGTCAAGCCCCCGCCACGGTTCGATGGCCTTGGCTACCGCGGCATCGTGGTGCGAAAGCCGGCTGACCCCGGGTGGAGCCTCGTCGCCTTCCGCGACACCGTGCGAGTCCGCTCGGAAAAGGGAAGCGAGGTTCGAGCCGATCCCGACGCCGCGGTCGAACGCTGGCTGCTCCGCAAAGCCGGCGACGCCGTTGATCCGGATATGCTGGCGCGGATCGGCTACTAGCGCCTCGGTCAGTTCGCGTGAGGCCGCAACATGCTTGACACCGTCACGATGCAAGCGGCCGCCTGACCTGCCGTGCCCCGTCCGTTACCGGGCGGTTCCGGCTGCCGTGTCCACACCGGGCTCCAAGCGGCCCTATGCCCGACGGCCCTCATCGTCGAGCACCCCCGGCTCCCAGCCTGCCAGCGGGCCCAGGACGCCCTCCAGTGCCGCCTGCGCGGCGTCGGCATCGCCCTCCAGCCACCAGGCCGTCTGCCAGCCTCGACCGCGCCCGGGACGGCGGTAGCGGGCTGATTTAGGCAACATTTCCCTATAAGGATCTCTTAGATGGAAATGTTGCCCAAATCCGGCCCGCGCAAAGGCCATTTGCGCCTGCTTTCTGTTCGCCAGCAGCTGCGGATGCAGCGCCGCCGCGTCCGCGGGACTGTCCACCGCAATGCCGGCGAGCAGCATGCGCTGGAACAGGTCGGGCGCCTCCAGCTCCCAGCTGGTGACCCGGTCGTGGACCAACGGCAGCGCGACATCGGCGAGCACGTGCACTTCCAGCGGAGTGGCAGCATCGCGGTTCACCCCGCGGCCGCGGCCGATGGCCTGGATCATCTCGTCGTCGCAGATCGCCGCGCGCAGGATCTCGGCCTTGTCATCCGCGTGGCGCAGGACCCGGACGGCTCGGGCGGAACCATCGCGCATCCGGATGCCCTTCGTTGCATGGGAATAGCCGCCTTCGATGGCATGGCCGAACAGCGCCGCCACGGGCGCCCGCAGGTCGCTGTCCCGCGGCAGCACACGGCCGATGACGATCAGCAGCGCCACGTCGCGCCAGGCGTCGAGACCGGCAATGGCGTTGAAATGCGCCACCTCCACGCCCGGAATGCCCTCGAACGCCGCCTCGCAATCCTTGTAGGTGACCACCAGTGTGCGGCCCGGCGCCACCCGGCGCGCGTGCCAGCGCACGTAGTCGACACAATCCGCCCGTTTCCGCGCCCGGCGGGCATTCTCGTCTGCCGACGCCCGGGCATCCTGGCAGAGCCGGGTCTTGCCGAACCGGCCGGCGACCAGCGTGAGAGCCATGTGCGGCGTGGCCGCCTCGATCTCCCGCACCTCGAGCCCGGGCAGCAGCGCCCCGGCCATTTCCGGACGCAGCGTTGCGTCAAGATGCAGGACGGGGAGTGAGCGGAAATTCGGGTGGAATTCCCTGCACCCGATCACCGCGATGCCGTGCAGCCCGGTGACCGGATCGGGGTCGCCGATCCGCACCCGGCCGTCGCTCTCCGGCAGACCGCTTGCAAGGTCGCGCAGGGCCTTCCAGAGCGCCGTGAGCCGGTCCACCGCCACGTTCCGCGCCACGATCCCGGCAGCGGCCTGCTGGTCGGCCGCAGTCATTCCCGGGTGCAGGTGCAGGAGTTCCCGGCGGCGCGCCTCCAGCCGCAGCGCCGCCCCGCAGGCCTCTCCCGTGAGGCCTTCCGCGAGGAGCGCGGATTTCCGGAGGCTGCCCGGTCCGTTGGCCGCGAGTGCCCGGACCGCCTTCTGCCGAAGCGCGGCGAGATCGGCGGTCGCGGCGGCGGCGCGATGGTGCAGCGCCTGCCGCCCGAGACCGGCCAGGGCCATGCCGGCAAGCCCTTCCACCGTCAGGCCCGAGGTGATCTCGACCACCTGGCCGTGGAACCCTTCATCGATCAGCAGGACGCCGATGCGCGACGCCTCCACGGCAAAGCCGCTGAAGAGCGCCGCGTGGGACGCCACGACGATGTCCGCCGCGGCGACCTCGCGGCGGTTGCGCTGTTTCGCGCAGGTCTCGAAATGGCGGCAGCGCCGTCCCTCGCCATCGTCGCAGACCGCCTTCTGGACCTCGAGCCGGGCATCGATGGCGGTCTGCACCGCCCCGGTCTCCCGGCACAGCGGCTGCCCGGTGAGCGGGTCGCGGGCCGAGTAGCCGCGCAGCACCGCCACCTCCGCACCGGCCTGGCGCCACGCCGCCGCGGCTTCCTCGGCCAGGGCGTGGGAGGGCACGAAGACCAGGATGCGGTCGGGGAGCCCCTGTTGCGCCAGACGCCGCCGGAGCGCCATCACATGGCGGCGCGACAGGCCGCTCTTGCCGAGGCCGACGCTGGCACGGAAGCCGATCCGGGGCGGCGGCGCCGAACGCGTTGCCTGCCAGGCCTCGATCTCCCCGCAGGCCTCTGCGAGCCCGGCGTCGAGCGCCGCCCGGGCCTCGGGCACCGGCAGCGTCGCCGGCGCGTCATCCGGCACGGGCACGTCGCTGGAGCGCCCGGGGAGCCGTCCGTCGTGCAGCAGCCGCAGCTTGTCGGCCACCTTGGCGCGGGCATCGGCGAGCGCGAAGGGGCGCCCCGTTCCCTGCCGCGGACGGTCGAGATCGGCGGTGGCGGCAAAGCGCGCCCAGACCTCCGCGGTGAGTGCTTCCGCGTCGCGCGGTGCGCCACGCTCGGCGGCATCGTGGACCGCGTGGAAGGCGATGGCGGACAGCCAGCCGTCCCGACCGTCCAACACCCGGCCGGCGGTGTCGCGCACCGGGC
Organism: Paracoccaceae bacterium; assembly: GCA_020425125.1. GTDB lineage: Bacteria > Pseudomonadota > Alphaproteobacteria > Rhodobacterales > Rhodobacteraceae > Meridianimarinicoccus. The sequence goes on from JAGQRV010000107.1 coordinate 4,474, forward strand.
CGAGACTCGGGCTGCGCACGCCCGGTTCACGCCGGGCCCGGCTTCCGGACGCCTCCTGCGGCAGGATCGCCCCGATCTCGCCCAGAAACGCCCGCAGCCCGTCCTCGTCGACGACCGGCAGCGCGTCCAGGGGCACGTCGAGCGGGGTGTCGCCCAGCGGCCAGGAATAGGGCTGTCCGGTGACGGGATGAATCCCGAAGGCCACGAATTGCTGGCCAGCGCCCAGCACCTCGATGCCCGGAACCTTGATCTTCCGGAACGGCGTCAGGGTGCGGTAGGGAAGCAGCCGCTTCGGCCAGCGCCCGACGCGCATCAGCGTGGCGCCGAAGCGGTCCACGGCCCGGCGATGGATCTCATGCGCCAGGTCGGGATCGAGGATGTCGATGTCGAGCCCGACGAGATGTCCGGTCCGGAGACCGGTTCCGTGAGGCGGGTAGTGCGTCGCCCAGGCGTCGACCTGCGCCGCGTCGATCGTCAGGGAGGTCCATTGGGCCGGCACCGGAGCCTTCAAAAGAGGCTTGATCGGCAGCGGCGCATAGCCGTGGTCGAGAAGCGTGAGGGCTGTGTCGGCGAAAGGGGGATGGCCAGCACCAGCGGGGCGGCCCCTGGCCACCCTTCTGTCGGTTCGATTGTCCGGCGGGGCCTGATCCCTCGGCGCCACCGGGGCCCCGGACTACCGGTCGCCGCGACGCGCCTGCTCCCAGGCGCGCACATCCTCGGCGGCGTAGCGAACCGACCCGCCGATCCAGACCCAGCGCGGGCCGTAGCCCTCGGCCCGCCAGCGTTCGAGCGAGCGCACGCTCACCCGCCAGTGTTCGGCCAGCTCTCGCGGAGTGAGGTAGGCAGGGGCCGCTTGGTCGGGCCGTAGGGACTCGCTACGCGGCATCGCGCAGCTCCCACGGCAGGCTGACGCAGGCGGCCGGCTTCTTGCGGCGCGCGATCGCGAGATAGACGAACCGCTCGGGTCCGAGGCGGCGCTGGACGAGATGCACCAGCCCGGTCTCCGCGGCCCAGCGGGCGCGGTCCGCCAGCCGACGCAACCGCAGCGTCTCGGCCTCGCCGAGCCGCCCGCCCTCGCGGTCCAGGGCAAGGAAGCCGCGATGATAGGCGAGCGTGTCGCCCGGCAGGGCCTGCGCGACCCAGCTGCAGAACGCGATTTCGGTGAGCGACCGGGACTTGGGCGGCTGTGCAGGAATGGTGACGGTCATCGGCGTGATCTCCTGTCTCTCCCTCTACTCACGCTGTCGCCCGATCGTCCCAGGCGGGACCGAGGCCGTGCGCGGCAAGGACGAAACGGAGGTCGGCGAGGCGCCGGTAGAGCGCCGAGCGGCTGCCGAAGCCCATGACCGCGAGCTCGGATAGGGTGCGGTGCGCAAGGCCAATGCAGACGCGCCGGTCGCGATCGGCGAGGAGAGCCAGGACACGCCCCAGGTCGTGTCTGAGATCGAGGGCGATCTCGCCGCCGACGACATGACCCGACCAGGCGCTGAGGCCGTCCTCCTCGGCGAGACGATCCTTGAGCGGACGCGGATCGGCGTCCTCGAGGGGCAGGTCGATCGAGAGCATCGCGCCGCCACGCGCGCGCCGCTCGGCCATCACACGGGAGGCAATGCGGGTCCCGTGATGTCTCAGGACCAGCCGGACAAAGGCGTCGATGCTGCCGCGTTCCGGATCGAAGGCCGGCAACCGCCGGAGAAGGTCGGCGAGGAGGTCCTGGCGAAGGTCGTCCATCTCGTCAGGCGCCAGCCGGAGGCGCCGCGTGAGGCGGCGTGCGTGAATGTCCGCTACGGCGATGAAGGTTGCGATGCGCGTAGAGGTGGCGGGAACTTGCATGGGCTCGTGCCTCGGTCATCGTTGTCGGTGACCTCAGCATCCGCCCGTTCGGGAGGGCTTTGATGGGAAGGGAATGGGAAATCCAATGGGAAGGTACGTCCCGGCTCGTCGCTACCGGAGCACCTCGATCTGCTCCGCGGGGAGAGCGATCCTGAACGCCGACTGGCTCCTGACCGCCACGATCCATCCCCTGATCTCGGTCGCGTTGTCGCGGCCTTTCGACAATGCATCCCGCAGGTTTCTGACGAGATCGTTCGGCTCTCGTCCGAATTGCTCCACGATCACGAACGTCGATACGCTTCCCTTGCCGTCCAGGGCAGCGGAGACAAGCAGGCCGAGCAACCGGAAGGGTTGTGCCGACACGCTCTGGGCAATTCCATCGATGACGACGCGAACTCTGGGCATGTCGAGCACCAGCCGCGCCGGACCGTCGATGTCGAGACGCGTCCGGTTCAGCACAATCGTCTGATCGGCATCCGTCGACACGACGCTCTCGATGTCTACGCAGTCGACGCCCGCCGTGTGAAGCGACTCGCGGACGCGCGGTGCCGGCCGAGGACCGAGAAGCGTCACGACCGGCTGTTCCCGGGCCGCCAGAACGCTCGGGAGGTGAGGCTGCTCGAGGACCCTGCGTTCGAAACACACGACAAGGTCCCTTCGGGATGACAGACGGCCGAGCCTCCAGATGCCGGCAGAGATTTCCTCGGCGTGCCCGTCCAGTCCTGCGGCCGCGGAGATGAACCGTGCGAGCGCCACCGGATCGAGACTGAACAACCTGAAATCATCCGCCTCGAGGACCACGTCGCGCGAACGATCCAGCGGGCACCGCGCGCGATACTGATCCCCATCGGCGGCGATCTGGCGCCAGGGGAGGCCACATTCGCATCCCGCGCAGAGTGCCCATTCCGACAGCGGCGCCTCCTCGCAGAGCACCCCCCGGCGCACCAGGCTGTCGAACACGGGGCCGCGATGCGCCCGGGCTTCGGAGCCGATCAGAAGGCCGTCGCTGCCGGCCTCACTCAGCCGCAGCAAGAGTCGGGAGATCGTCTCGCTCATTGGTCAGGCCGTTGCGGTCGAGAAGGTCGAGGATGCGCCGCTCGTGCTCGGCGGACCGGTATTGCAGGACGCGCTCCGGCCGGAGGGTCACGGTGACCTGGGGCCGGCGCTTCTTCTCGCCCCGGAAGAACACGCGAAACCGGAGTTCGCTGAGCCGCCAGCCTGCGTCGAACCGGACGGGCGCATCGAGCAGATGCTTCAGCGCGTTCCCGAGCGGATCGGCCGAGGTCATGCTCCGCGACGGAAAACCCTTCCCTCCGCCAGCCCCGACGAGGGTCGCGGTCGCGCCAAGTATGGTCACCCGCTCGATCGCCGGCTCCCAGGCGTGCCGGAACGCAAAGGCGGCGCCCATGCGCTCGACCGGCCGCAGCGTATAGAGGTCCTGGGCATTGGCGGCCTGGAAGAAGTCGGGACGCTCCAGAACGATGTCCGCAAACAGGTCCGCGACCTTCTGCCGGAGCGCCATCTTGAACCGTCCCATTCGCAGCGTCCCGGCGACCTCGTCGTAACGCAGAATGGACTGGGTGACGGACCGGAGGCTGATGATGCGCTCTTCCTCGCCTTCGATCACCGGCAGGGTCGACACGACCGATCCGTGCGTGACCACGAAGTCGATCTCCCCGGCATCGAGGTAGGACCCGATCCGGCAATAGTCGCCCTGGTAGACCTCCAGAAAGAGACCGGCAATTCCGGCGCGCAGTGCCTCGCATTTCTCGTCGGTCGGATCGGCGGTGACGTTTCCCTCCGGTCCCATGAATGACGCGAACCGGTCGACCGAATGCAGAACCAGCTGGTCGGCGGCGGCCTCGAAGACCGCATGATGTTCGAGAAACGTCCGGAGGGCGATATGCTTCGGATCGTGCTGGACATTTGCGCTGTCCCGATCGGCGACCTTGAGCTCCGGAAAGAGGTCGATGTCGCGCCGCCCGGCTTCCTCCAGGATCATCTCCAGACCCGTCGCCGTGCCGAGTTCGGCGATCCGGTGCAGGTCGGCGCGGAGCGCGTCGGGGTATCTGTCCTCGGCCCCCATCAGCAAGTCCCCCAGCGCCGCGCGGGCCTCGGCATCGTCGCCCTGCAGCAGACCGAGCAGCGCTTTCGCCCTGTCGTCGTCGTACCGCTGGAAGAGGCGCCCCATCAGCGCCAGATCGATCGTCTTGACGAATTTCGGATTCACGAATTTCCGGAGATTGGCGCTCATTGCATGTTTCCCGTCGGTGACCTGCAAATGCGTGACGTCTGGGTTCGAAATGTCCCGGATCAAATGCAGAAATTGCGCCTCGATTTCAGGCCTGCGGGCCGGGTCGATCAAGTCGGAGATTCCGTGCCTGTGGGACGATTTCGCGTTGCCCCGAGTAAGGGAGATGAGAGCCCACAAATTCCGATCTCCGCCGATGCGCTGCCCGAATCCGCTTTCTCCCTCCCTGATGTCGCCGGCCGAACGCCGCGCGGCGCTCTGCGCGATCCTGGCACTTGGCCTCGTTCGGCTGAAGGCCCGGCAGTCAAGCGATCTATCCGCACGGAGCGGAGAAAGTTCGCTTCACCTTTCGCCCGGCCGGAGCGGTCATGCGAACCCGACCCGGAGAGACGCATGACCCGACCCAACCCGATCCTGGCCCGCCTGGCCGCGCTGAAGACCACGCCGACGCCCGAGCTGAGGCAGCAATGGCGCGAGTTGTTCCAAGGCGAGCCGCCACCGTACAACCGCCGCCACCTGGAATCTCGTCTGGCCTATCGCATCCAGGAGCTGGCGTGGGGCGGGCTGAAGCCGGAGACGATCCGGCGGCTGGAGCGGCTCGGCGAGGAACTCGACGGCGGCGACCGCAAGAAAAGCCGCATCCGCGCCGATGCCATGCCCATCACCGGCACGCGGCTCCTCCGCGAATGGCAGGGCGTCGAGCAGGTCGTCACCGTCACCGCCGACGGCTTCGAATGGC